>CAVBYX010000017.1:0-188890 GCA_963599905.1 Acutalibacteraceae bacterium | reverse complement strand
AGGATTTCTTTGATATAACAGGAAAATCACAATTTACAATGAAGGCTGAAAAAGCAGGTGTGTATGGCTTTTTCCTTTATGCGAAAAACCAATTTGGAGAATCTTCTTCAGAATATTATGAAATTAAAGTTGAAGAATTTAAGCCGAAAGATTTATTAATAAAAACAAACAAGTTAGAATATAATGTAGGTGAAACAGTAGTATTTGACTTTTCAGCGACATATGCTAATGAATTGTATCTTCCCATGGATTATAACGGTAAAAGACAGGATTTCTTTGATATAACAGGAAAATCACAATTTACAATGAAGGCTGAAAAAGCGGGGGTGTATGGCTTTTTCCTTTATGCGAAAAACCAATTTGGTGAATCGTCCTCGCAATATTATCAAGTCAATGTAGTTCCAATTGATTTAGATGATGAATTTGTTGCATTAGTAACTAACACATATAATGGTCTTGCATTGGAGAATAGAAAAAATAATATTGTTGTGGGGGAAGAGAAACACATTAAATCTCAACTCTGGAGATTTACAAGGAATATAGATGGTACCTACACTATTATATCTTTAGAAAACAACAAAGTAATAGATGTTTACCAAGCAGGTACTGAAAACGGTACAAATATTTGGTCATATGACAGTAACGGCACAGATGCTCAAAAATGGTATATAACAAAAAACCGAGATGGGTATACACTTATTTCAAAAAATTCACCATATAGTGCATTGGATTTAGCATATAACAAAAATGAAGATGGGGCAAATATTCAATTACATTCTGAAAATAACTCTAATGCCCAAATTTTTAGCATAATTCCAATTAAGAATACTGAGATCTATTTAAAAAATCTAAAAACTGCTGATATCGATCTTGACAATTCTGTGAACATAGCAGACGCAACATTATTACAAAAATATGTTGCAAATATCTGCTCGTTGAACGATGATCAAAAACTGCTTGCGGATTGCAACGGTGACGGCATAATTGATGTGCAAGATGCTACTTACATTCAGAAAACGGTTGCTGAAATGCCCGTATAATTTTTTATAAATATTTTTCTTAATAAAAAGCCACGGCAGAAAGTAAAAATCCGCTGTGGCTTTTTGCATATAATTTCTGTTAGTTTGCAGAGGAGAATCTAAAACGTCTTTGTATCAAAATATCAAAAACAAAAATACAACGCCGCACAAAATTGATATTACAGCTCCGACAATTACATCGCTGATATAATGCACGCCTGCAAAAATTCTTGATAACGATATCAGCAAGGCAATTATAATATAAAAAATTCCTGCGTATGTGTTTATCGAAAGGACTGTCATTGCAATAATGAATGCGCTTGCGGTGTGTCGGCTCGGCATACTGTCGGGTTTTGATTTTTTTGAAATCACAGGTGCAACGTTAAAGCGATCATAGGGCCGTTGTCGTTTGATAATTTTCCTCAAAACCGTTATCAGCGCAAAAACTGCCGCAGGAACCACGAGCGTTTCCAAAAATGCATTTTTTCTCCAAAAAAAAGTGTAAAAAAGCAGGAGCGGATAACTTGCAAACACATACAGAGGCAATACAGTATATATTATTTTCAGGCATCTGTCGGCTGTTTTATTGCTTTTAAAATAGTCAGTCATTTTAATATACTGTTCACGATTGATTTTTTACACCTCCTGATTTTTAAAATTAAAGCAACGTTCGGCTTTACTTGCGTAAAAAGATACGGGATATGGATTGCAAGCATTGAAAAGATGCGTTACCTATTTAGAGTTCCGATGGAATGTTATATAATTCAAATTGAAATTTTGAATGTCTCTTGACCTTCAGAGGCTGAGAAGATCTGCAATTATGTTATATTCAAATATTAGCACAACATCTATATTATTTCAATATTGTATTTTTCAAACCAGTAATCTATCTCAATAATATATGCCAAAATCTGAGGAGCCTGCATCAGCTGTCCGTACCACGGAGTTGTGATTTTTTCGGGATGTTCGATTATGCTTTCTACTGCCTTTTGGTTTAGCATCTCAGTTAGTGCATTTTTCTTTTCAAGAATTTTCCTTACCTTTTTTGCACATTCGTCAAAGTATATCGGATTATGCGTTTTTGGGTAAGGACTTTTTTTTCGCCAACATATTTCATCAGGCAAAATATCCTCAAACGCTTTGCGTACAATGCCCTTTTCTCTGCCGCCGTAGGCTTTTATGTTCCATGGCATATTGTATGCATATTCAACCAGCCTGTAATCACAAAACGGAACTCTGACTTCAAGTCCGTTATACATTGAACACCTGTCTTTGCGTTCAAGCAGGCATTGCATAAACCAATAAAAGTTCAGAAAGAACATTTCGCGCATACGTTTGTCAACTTTGCTGTCTGATTTTAGTTTCGGTGCAAGTCTGATTGTATCAAGGTATTTTTGTCTTACATAGTCTGCGCCGTCTTTAAGCACACCGTCTTTGAGAATATAGTTTCTGACGTCCTGACTGCGCGACCACGGAAAGCAGTCTTCAAACAGTATATCGTGGTTATGATACCAAGGATAACCTCCGAAAAGTTCATCGGCACATTCTCCCGAAAGTGCAACTGTAAAGTCCTTTTTGATTTCTTTGCAAAACAACAGCAGGGAAGAGTCAACGTCAACATACCCGGGCAAATCTCTTGCCTCAACACTGTCGTACAGCGCCGCCGCTACCAATGTGTTTTCCAAAATTATTTCTCTGTGTTTTGTGTCGGCGTTTTGGGACATTAATGATATAAATTCATAATCGGGCGTAGGCTGAAATAAACTTTTCTTAAAATATTTTTGGTTGTCACGGTATTCAACCGAGTAGGTGGAAATCTTCCCGAGTTTGTGTTCTTTATGATAATTTGACGCTGTTTTTACAATAATACTGCTGTCAAGTCCTCCTGAAAGGAAGAAGCACATAGGAACGTCGCTTATAAGCTGACGTTCAATTGCGTCCGTCAGAAGAAAACGTGTTTTTTCAATCGTTTGTTTTTCATTGTCCGAGTGTTCAACGGCTTGAATTGAAAAGTATTTGCCGATACGCATTTTACCGTCGATATACTTTGCATATTCTCCGGGTTTTAGCTCTTTTATGCCTTTAAAAATGCCGCATGAGGGTGTTCTTGCAGGTCCCAAGAAGAAGATTTCGTACAGTCCCTGTTCGTCGATTTGCGGTTTTATTGCTCCGCTTGCGAGTAATGCCTTGATTTCCGATGCGAATATAAGTCCGCCGTTGTATTCATGGTAGAACAAAGGCTTTACTCCGATTTTGTCTCTGCATAAAAAGATTGACTTGTCTTCTGAGTTAAATATGGCAAATGCAAAGATTCCGTTAAGCTTTTCAGGACATTTTTCACCGTATTTTATATAAGTTTTTAAAACAACCTCTGTGTCGCTGTGTCCTCTGAATCTGAAGCCGTCGGCTTTAAGCTCTTCACGCAGGTCTTCGGTGTTGTATAACTCTCCGTTATATACAATTACATAAGTTGTGCCGCCGTGTGAAACGACCATAGGCTGTTTTCCGTTCTCTCTGTCGATAACTACAAGTCTTCTGTGTATTAATGCAGTATCTTTATTAATATAAATTCCGTTTTCATCGGGGCCCCTTCTGTCAAGTGTTTGCGACATTTGATTAATCGCTTTCAATCTGTCAGCCATATTACTGCCTTTTTCAATCCATCCTGCTATACCACACATAAAATACCTCCATAAAATCAGTTTGTTCTATATGATTTGAGTGTAAACAAAAAGCATATTGCTACGCAGACAAGCACGGCACCCGAAATGATGCTTCCGTTGAACACATCGACGTTTTCAACGTAAGAGGTTGAAAATACCGTAGTTTCGCCGACAAACAGCATTAATCCTATATGTGTGAGCAATGCTGTAATTGCTCCTTGTATAATTCTTATAACGAAAAAAATCATTTTGTTTATTTTAACGTCTCCGAGTGCGGAGAAAATCTGAAAATGTACGCACAATCCGCCAAATCCGATTGCAAATGCCACAAGTTCAACGGAACTGTTTTGAGAAATATTATTTACCGCCGAACAAACCTCAAGCAGACAAAATATCAGTTTTTTTGTTAAGTCATCATTAATAATCTCGCCGAAAATTGCCGCATATGTCGAAAATAATATCACAAATGAGCATATCCCGAGCATGCCTTTGGAGCTGTCGGCGGCGGCTTCAACAAGTGCCGTTGAAAAAGGAAGTGTATTCTTTTTTGCTATAAAATAATTATTATTGCTGTCCTTTTCGGAAAACAGATTTATCGGTATTCCGAGTATTATTACCGATATGATTTGTGAAATCAGAATTATCACGCCTATGGTTTCATTGTGATATAATGAAACGCCTATAAAATTCACAAGGAATCCCGGACCCGCGCAAACAGCAAACATTGCGGCTTTTTTTGTTTCACTTTCATTTGCCGCTCCGTATTTTTTTAGTGCGTAAATCCCTTTTGCGCCGACCGGGTATCCTCCAATCATACTTAGGATAATAATCGGAGCAAAACTACCGTTAAGCCCGAAAACAGCCTTTGTGATTTTGGCAAACGGCTTGCCGATTTGTTCGGATAATCCGCTTTTTATCAAAAAACTTGAGATTGCCATAAAGGGAAAAAGCGATGGGATAAGCACATTAAGGCAAAATCCAATGCCGTTTTGCGCTCCTTTTGAGCAGCTTTCAGAGAACAGCAACAGCAGCGAACACAGTATTATAACCGCAATCGTTTTTATCACAACTTCAAATTTATGCAGAGCCGCATTAACATACATATCAATCACCGATAATATATATGATTGATTTTGCATAAAAATAAATGTGAATTTAAATTCGGGGGCGATTTTTTGCAAAAAAATAAAAACAAAGACAAAGGCAAATTCTCACCTCGGCGGTCTGTCGGATTGGATATGGGTTTTGTTCCGCTTATTGAAATGCTCGGCAACAGAAGAATTACTCTTGAGGGTTCAACAGGTATTTTGCTGTATGAAAGCGACAACATAAAAATCAATACCAATAAAATGGTCGTTTCGTTTTTGGGAAGAGGTTTGTGTGTCCGTTGTATTTCAAGCTCCTGTGTGGAAATAGAGGGCTTTGTCATAAAAATAGAATTTTTGACATAACAGGGTGATAGAATGCTAGTGAATATTTTAAGATATGCAAAAGGCTGGGTTGAATTTAAAGCCACGGGTAAATTTCCGGAGCGGATGCTGAATATTACATCTCGGTACGGTATTAATTTATGGGACGCACAACCGTGTAACGGCGGACTGAATGCTTCGATGTCAATTAACGATTATCGAAAAATCAGACCGATTGCACGAAAAGCAAAAGTAAAAACAAGAATTACAAAAAAACACGGGCTGCCTTTTTTTGCGGAAAAATACAAGCCGAGAATAGGTATTCCAATCGGAGCGGCTGCGGGATTGATACTTTTACTTATCCTGTCAAATTTTGTTTGGTCAATAGGTATTCGGGGAACTGAAAATATAAGCGATACAAAACTGCTTGAAATTCTTGCGGAGAACGGAGTGAAAACAGGTGCCTACAGGGATAAGCTTGATGTGCAAAAAATTGAGCGGAACGTCTTACTCAAAGTTGACGAGGTTGGGTGGATGAGCATAAATATTACAGGCAGTCTTGTGTCTGTCGAAGTAAAGGAAAAGGTGCAAAAGCCTCAAATTGATGAGATTTTGAATCCGTGCAATATTAAAGCAAAGAGCGACGGTGTAATTACAAAAATCAATGCCAAAAACGGAGAAACAGTTGTAAAAATAGGAAGCGGGGTTACAAAGGGAGATTTGCTAATAAGCGGAGCGATACAAACCAAGCTTGAGACTACCCGATATATACACGCAAAAGCGGAGGTCTTCGCCGATGTAAATTCTGTAAAGGAATTATCTGTTCCGAAACAATATAATTATCTTTCTTTGACGGAAAATAAAACCGACAGAAGAAGACTGCAATTTTTGTGGTGGGATTTCCCTTTTTCCGTTTCGTTTAATTCACATAAAAACAGCGCATATACTCACGATTCTGAAAATCTTTGTGTAAATAACGTTGTTTTGCCCCTTGGAATTAAAACAGAAACAGACTCGGAAACTTTACAAACCGAATTTGTTCCGAATGACGAAACAGCCGAAAAGGCGTTTGTAAACCGTCTTTTGCTTTATGAAGTGTTTGAAAAAGCCGAAAGCAACGTTGTGGACAGAAACATAAAAATCACGGCTGATAACGAAAATTATTATTGTATCTGTAATTATGTGTTCAATGAAAATATTGCCGAAACCGTTGATTTCAGCGTGACAGAATAATATCTTTGTGTTAAAATAATAACTAAGAATGTAAAAAGCAGGTGTTTTGTTTGAGAATATTGTGTATAGGTGATGTTGTCGGAAGTATCGGATGTGATTTTTTACGCTCTAAACTTCCTGCCCTGAAACAAATAAAAGGTATAGATTTTGTAATCTGTAACGGAGAAAATTCTTCAGACGGCAACGGAATAACACCGTCGTCCGCAAAATTTTTGTTTGACAGCGGAGTTGACGTTATCACTCTTGGAAATCACACCTATCGCAGAAAAGAAGCCTACGACTTTATTGATGAAAATCCTTTTGTGGTTCGACCGTCAAATTTTCCCGAAAATCTTGCTCCCGGAGTGGGTATTCGCAACATTGACACAGGGCGCAGAATAATCAGCGTAATAAATGTTATGGGAAATATGTGTATGGACAACAATCTTGACGGAGCTTTTGACAGTATTGATAAAATGCTTTCAAGGGCAGAAAGCAAAATCATTATTGTTGATTTTCATGCCGAAACAACAAGTGAAAAACGCGCCATGGGTTATTATCTTGACGGAAAAATTTCAGCAATGTTCGGAACTCATACACACGTTCAGACATCAGACGCCCAAGTTTTGCCGAATGGCAGCGGATACATTACCGATGTCGGAATGACGGGAACGATTCATTCTGTTTTAGGCGTTAAAACCGATATAATTATCAACAAATTCAAAACCCGACTTCCCGCAAGATTTGATTTGGCAAGCGGAGACTGCAAGATGGAGTGCGTTGTGTTTGATATTGACGACAAAACGGGCAAATGCATTTCAACGGAAAGCTTAAGGATTGAATAATTTTATTAAACTATTGCAAAATAGAGGCAAAGATTGTATAATAAATTATGTCTGAAATTATATCTTTAAAAAAGGATGTGCGTTTATGATAAACGGCGAAGTATTAAAGCAGGCAATTATTTCCGGTGCAAATAACATAAATTCCCAAAAAGAGAAAATAAACGATTTAAATATTTTTCCTGTTCCCGACGGTGATACAGGAACAAATATGTCAATGACAATTTCGGCTGCGGCGGCAGCACTTGAAGCATACAACGGTGAAAATGCCGGTGAGGTTGCCGAGATTGCGGCTTCCGCAATGCTGAGAGGCGCAAGAGGTAACTCCGGCGTAATCACATCGATTTTGTTCAGGGGATTTGCCCGGGGACTGAAAGATATGGAAGAAGTGAACGGTAAAAATCTTGCCGCAGCTCTCGGTATAGGTGTTGACGGTGCTTATAAAGCGGTTATGAAACCTGCTGAGGGTACAATTCTTACGGTAGCAAGAATGGCATATGAAGCAGGCGTAGATGCGGCAAAGGAAAACCCTGAGGCAGAATTTGTATGGCAGGCAATTTGCGATAAAGCAAACGATGCCCTTGCAATTACTCCCGAGTTGCTTCCTGTACTCAAAAAGGCAGGTGTGGTTGACGCAGGCGGAAAAGGTTTGTGTGCGATTTTTGAGGGTATGCTTTCCGTAATTAAGAACAGAGTTGTAATAGAATACAGCGGAACTCAGGAAACTTCCTCAATCGAAAGTTATGAGAGTGCCGCAGCCGAGTTTGACGACGATATCCGCTTTACATATTGTACTGAGTTTATTGTTGGCAGAGACCCTGAAATTACAGCCGATCCGGAAGAACTAAAGGAGTATCTCCAAACAATCGGTGATTGTGTTGTTGTTGTAAATGACGATGAGATAATCAAAGTTCACGTGCATACCGAGAACCCGGGCTGTGTTCTTACAAAGGGACTTGAGTACGGTCAGCTTCTTACGGTTAAAGTCGAAAATATGAAAGAACAGCACAAGAATGCCAAGGCTTCAAATGACGCTAAGAAGGTCGAAAAAGAAACCTTTGTTCCGGCAGAGCCTACCGAAAAATTCGGGTTTGTTGCGGTTGCCGCCGGAGAAGGTATGAAAAATCTTTTCAAGGATTTGGGTTGTAATAATGTTGTTTCCGGCGGTCAGAGTATGAATCCGAGCACGGACAATATCTATGAGGCAATTCTTGCCACACCCGCCGAATATGTTTTTGTTTTGCCAAATAACAAGAATATTATTCTTGCAGCCGAGCAGACAATTCCTATGGTTACTGACAGAAAGGTTATTATTGTTCCCACCCGCACGATTCCTCAGGGAATGACCGCAATGATAAATTTTGACCCTGAGATTTCCGCAGAAAGCAATGCTCAACTTATGATGGAGGCTGCACACAATGTGGGAACAGGTCTTGTTACATTTGCCGCAAGAAAAAGCGAGTTTGGCGGAATGAAGATTAAAGAGGGCGATATAATTGCTCTTGAAAACGGAAAACTCACTATCTCAGAGAAAAATACATTTAAGGCGTTAATAAAGCTTGCCAAGAGTATGGTAAACAGAAATTCGTCATTCATAACGCTGATTTACGGTGCGGACGTTACCGATGAAGAAGCTGAAAAGGCATATGAAGAACTTCGTGAAAAATTTGGTTCTCATACCGATATATCTCTCATAAAGGGTGATCAGCCTGTTTATTACTATATATTAAGTGTAGAATGATTCTTTACAAGAATTAAATATTTAAATGTCGTGGGGGTCGGCATCCTTGACGACCCTGATGAATTTGAATTTTCAGGGGCGCCTTGGGTGTCGTCCCTTTGAATTATTAAAGGTTTTATTATGGCTTCACTATTTAATATGCCAATTACAAGCCTGAGCGGAATAGGCTCAAAACGTGCCGAGCTTTTTGCAAAGCTCGGCGTAAAAAGCGTGGGCGACTTGATATGCTTTTATCCTCGTACATATGAGGATTGGAGTTCGGTTGAAAAAATTGAAAATTTGCAGTACGGCGGAATTTATTGCATAAAAGGTATCATTGCCAAGCCGATTGTAGATTCAAGGATAAAGGGCGGAAAGCTTCTGTCAAAAACCACTGTTTATGATGAAACGGGTTTTTTGCAAATAATTTTTTTTAACAACAGATACATAAGTTCAATGCTTTCCTGCGGAACTGAATATTTCTTTTACGGAAGAATAACTATCGGTGATTACGGTGCGCAAATGATTGCGCCGACATTTTCTCCTGCAAACGCAGGATTGAGAATCACCCCCGTTTACAAGCAAACATCAGGACTTGTAAGCAAAACTATTGCCAATTGTGTGAAGCAAGCCCTAAGACTTCTTCCAAAAATTATTAACGATACTTTCCCTGAACAGGTGAGAAAATCTTTTGATTTATGTGATTTGCGCTGTGCTTTAATCAATATTCATTTCCCGGAAAATATTGAAATGCTTGAAACTGCAAGAAAACGACTTGTTTCAGAGGAGTTGGTTGTTTTAAATCTCGGAATGAGGAGCTTGCGCGAACACACGGGTGGAGTTTGCGGAATAAAAATAATGCAGGATTATTCAAAAGAATTTGAATCATTGCTTCCGTTTACCCTGACCGGTGCTCAAAAAAGAGCAGTGTTTGATTGTTGCAAAGATATGGTTACAAAGACTTCTCCGATGAACAGACTTATTCAGGGCGATGTCGGATCCGGCAAAACCGCCGTTGCTGCTTCGGTGTGTTATTCGGTTATTAAAAACGGTTATCAGGCTGCATTTATGGCACCTACCGAAATCCTTGCAAGACAGCATTTCGGTACTTTTTCAAAGCTTTTTGAAAATTCCGATATAAAAACAGCTCTTTTAACAGGTTCTCTGAAGGAATCGGAAAAAAAGAAAATCCGCAAAAGTTTGGCTGACGGTGAAACCGATCTTGTAATCGGAACACACGCATTGATTACCGATAATACCGAATTTTTTAACCTCGGAATAGCCGTGACCGACGAACAGCATAGGTTCGGCGTGGCTCAGCGTGCCAAGCTTCTCGGTAAAGGTCAAAATCCTCATCTTCTTGTAATGAGTGCCACGCCGATTCCGCGCACTCTTGGATTGATTGTATTTGGCGACCTTGATATTTCTGTAATTGATGAACTTCCGCCGTCAAGAAAATCAATAAAGACGGTTTTGATGAATACATCGCAGCGTACAAGAATATATAATTTTATACGCAGCGAAATCTCGGCAGGACGTCAGGCTTATATTGTATGTCCGCTTGTTGAAGAGGGAGAGCTTGATAACGTTGCGGCAGCCGAAGAATATGCCGCAGAATTAATGCTAAAGCAATTTTCCGATATTCCGGTCGGAATTATTCACGGACATATGAAAGCAAATGAAAAAGAAGCGGTAATGTCAAAATTTGTGGCAAATGAGTACTCACTGCTTGTTGCAACAACCGTTATAGAGGTTGGAGTGGATGTTCCGAATGCGTCGGTTATTGTAATTGAAAATGCAGAACGATTCGGATTATCTCAGCTTCACCAGCTAAGAGGCAGAGTAGGCAGAGGTAAATTTCAATCCTATTGTATTCTTGTGAGTGACAATTCCTCGGCAATCACACGACAAAGACTTGAGGTTATGTGCCTGACGAATGACGGCTTTAAAATTGCGGACGAGGATTTGAAAATGCGCGGTCCCGGTGACTTTTTCGGAGAACGTCAGCACGGGCTTCCGCAACTGTCCATTGCGGATTTTGCAGATACCAAGAGTCTTGAGCTTTCACAAAAAATTGCGGACTATATAATGTTCACATACAAAGATATAAGAAGCGATGAGCTTCGACCGCTTAAAGCCGAAATTGATAAGCTGTTTGAACAAGGCGGTCATAATACACTAAATTAAGGGAGTTATTCGGATAATGAAAAAAGCAGTAAAATTTTTGTCTGTACTATTAACACTTTGCGTGATTGTTTCGTCATCTGTTATAGGTTCATCGGCAATGTCGTATTCTAACGATGTGGATACGATGACGGATTCTATTTTGTTAGTTAATATGGATACGGGTGAACCCGTTTATGAAAAGGATGCGGATTCAAAACGATATCCGGCTTCGACTACAAAAATTATGACATATATTGTTGTTGTAGAAAACATTGACGACCTTGATAACACAAGAGTAAGTATTAAACAATCAATCATAGATCAGCTGAAAAATACCGGAAGTTCACTTGCAAACGTTGAGGATCACGTTGGCGAAACTATGAGCGTCATAGATTTGCTCTACAGTATGATGGTTCCGTCCGGTAACGATGCGGCTATGGTGCTTGCCGACTATGTTGGCGGCGGGGATATGTCAAAATTTGTGCAGATGATGAATGATAAGGCAAAAGACCTTGGGTGTGAAAATACTCACTTTGCCAATCCCGACGGTTTGCATGATGACGACCACTACACAACAGCACGTGACCTTTACAAAATTTCTACTTACGCATTGACTCTTCCTCGCTTTTCCGAGATTTCAAATACTTGTGAATACACCTGCGAGGGTGATGAGCAGCCGCTTGTTACCACAAATTATCTGATTGACGCCAATCGCGGCGGAGAGTATTATTATATGTATGCAAAAGGAATTAAAACAGGTACTACCGACCAAGCCGGAAGATGTCTTGTTACAACTGCTTCTGCCGACGGTTATTCCTATATTGCAATTTTGCTCCATGCTCCGTACAAGGAGGGTGAGCAGGAAGAGTACTATACATTCACCGATGCGGCAGATTTATTCAGATGGGCGCTTACAAGTCTTAGCCTGAAGACGGTCAAGACATCCAAAACTCCTATTTGCGAGCAAAAAGTAAAGCTTGCATGGGGCAAAAGTTCTGTAAATCTTGTTCCTGAGAAAGATATCACCGTGCTTGTTCCTTCTGATGTAAAAGACGAAAATATTACTATAGAGCCTGATTTGCCCGAGGTTGCCGAAGCACCTTTGTCAACCGATAAGTCAATTGGTACGGCAACCGTATATTATACTGATTCCGACGGTAATAAGCAGGAAGTGGCAAAGGTTAATCTTGTGCCTGAAGAAAATGTTGAGCAAAGCGGAATACTCTTAGTTCTTGATGTCATCGGCACGATTCTTCAGTCCTATTGGTTTTTGGTTTTAATCGGATTAATAATTGTTATTTTGATAATTTACTTTATTTATGCCAAGATTAGTTCAAATCGCAGAAAGAAGCGCAGAAATGTAAAACATTACCGTAATTTCTGATAATATATGCTCGGCAGCACATTTTATGTGCTGCCGAGTTTTTGCTGAAATATATAACACAGTGCGGATGTTATCCGTTTCTAAGGCGGCGGGTTTCGTCCGATTTAAATATTATGCAGTCTAAATGTTGACTTAATTGCAAAAAAAGGGTACAATTAGTACGATTGGAATGATATATATGAACAGAGTTATTAAAACAAGATTGCTTCTGTCATCGTTATCTGTATTTAGGGGCATACTTAACAGAAGCGTACCTAAAGCTTTTTTGGAGCTTTTAAATTCTCTTGAAGAAAAACCTGAAAAATTTCTTGAAACGTACGGCAGATTTTATTCGCTTATAAGCGAAAGAAACTGTAGTGACAGACTTGCATACTCTTTTACCGAGGCTGCATTGTTTGATGAAAATTGTTTTACGCGTGCGGCTGCCGCAGGCAAATACAATGATTTGCCGACTGAGGTGCTTAAAGCCGTAAAGCGTGATTGTGAAGCAATTCTTATAGCTTCGTCATTAACGTCGGAAGAAGTTTTAAAAAGCTATGAGTATTATGAAGATATAAAGGAAGTAGCCGAAACCTTGCCTGTTTGGCTTTCGGGCGAATGTGCCGAAAGCTTTAAAATGTTTGACGGTTCTCTCGAAAACGTTGCTCGGTATTATAAGGAGAACGGTTGCGGAATGTTTGCGCGTTATAAAGCATTTGTATGGCGTGACGGTGATATTCAGCCTGTGCTTCACTATGATACCATCGATATGGATGAATTTACCGGATATGAAATTCAGCGTCAAAAGATTGTTGATAATACTAAGGCATTCCTTGAAGGAAAAACATGTAACAATTGCCTTTTGTACGGCGATATGGGAACCGGTAAAAGTTCGACGGTTAAAGCGGTTGCAAATCAATTTCGCAAGGACGGTTTGAGAATAGTTGAAATACCAAAGGAACGTCTTGTGGATTTTCCGATTCTTGTTGACAAAATAGCAACTTTACCGATGAAGTTTATCATATTCATTGATGACCTTTCTTTTCAGCATCAGGATCAAAGTTATACAACTCTCAAAGCGGTGTTGGAGGGCGGTGTTTCCGCACGTCCCGATAATGCACTTATTTATGCTACATCAAACAGACGTCATTTGGTAAAGGAACATTTGTCCGATCGTTCGTTTGCCGTTGATGATATTAATACACGTGATAATATGCAGGAAAGCCTTTCGCTTTCGGATCGTTTCGGTCTTGCTGTTTGTTATTCAATACCAAGCAAGAAACAATTTATCGAAATTGTGTGCGCTATGGCAAAAGAAAGAGGAATATATAAAACAGATGAGGAGCTTGCCGCCGGTGCCGAGCGGTTTGCACTTGCAAGGGGAGGACGTTCACCCCGCTGTGCAAAGCAATATATTGAATCCTTGTTTTGTTGATTTATGGAGGAGATTATGAAAAATAAAATTGTTTCATTGGCGCTTGTTTTGTTACTTGCACTTTCATCGGCTTTTGTGTTTTCAGGCTGTGGTGACGGTGAATATCCGGTTGAGGTTGCCAATATTAAAATTGACAGCGAACCCAAAAGTATCGTTGTTCTCGATGCATCAACTGCCGATGTTATTGAATGCATAGGTTATGAAGTTAAAATGGTTGGCAGAAGTGATGAGGTTAATCAAAAAAGCCTGTCCGCTGCTCCGAGCGTCGGTTCGGCACAATCCCCCGACATTAATAAGATAATCGACACGGGAGCCGATCTCGTTTTTGTTAATGATTCCCTCAGCGAGGAAAGCAAAGCAAAACTTGATGAAAATAAAATCAGCGTTGTAAATATTGCGGTAGCTTCTTCTCAAAAGCAACTTGAAACCACATACACTACCGTCGGCAGAATACTCGGCGGCAATACCGTCGGTGCTGCAAAAGGCAAAGAGGCTTACTCCAAGTTGATTTCTCAGATGGAAGACGTAAAAAAGAAGGTTACGGCTGTCGATAATAATGCCGCATTGAATACGGTTTGTTATATGTACAGTGTTAACGGAAAGCTGAGACTGACAACAAGCGGAACATACGGCGATATGTTGCTGGGCTATACGGGTTGCGTTAATGTTGCGGTTAATATTGATGAAAACAAGGTTGAAGTAAACACTCTTAAGGTAGCAAATCCTAATTATTTGTTCTATTCGGATGAGCAGACTCTTCAGGCAATCAAGGATGACAGCGTTTTATCGGGACTTAGCGCTATAAAGGACGGAAAAACTTTGATGATTTCCTCCGATGAAATGAACCGTCAGGGATTGACTGCCGTTAATACACTTAATAAAATGGTTGGCTTTATACATCCTGAACTTGCCGTTAACAGTTCCGATAATGACAGTTCGGATGTGTCCGCAACGGAAGCCTCGGTGAAGTCGGTTGCCGACGATTATAAAATCAAGCTGGATGATCTTTCTCTTACGCTTGAAGATGAGAATGATAACGTAAAAGCAATGCAGCAAAGACTTTTTGATTTGGGCTACATTGACGATGAGGAAAACGTAACGGGTTATTACGGCGAGGTTTCTAAAAGCGCAGTCTCCGATTTTCAGAAAAACAGCGGTTTAAATGAAACAGGAGATGCCGATAACGAAACGCTCGTAGCTATGTTCTCCGAAAATGCCAAAAAGAAATAAATTGTGAATTCCACTGCGAGGTATCCCGACTTGGGATACCTCGTTTTTGTGCAAAAGCTTGATATTACGCAATGAGAATGTTCCCGACTCTCAGACGGTGAGCTTCTTTGCATCCTTGTAACCTTGCAGCACACTTTATTTCTTGAAAACAAAGCAAAGCGTTGTTACAATTTTAATATCTTGATTTAAACGTGATTCTGTTTCGATAATTGAATTATTTTACAGTATTTACATATATTATTTTTATCAAAATAAATAAAATAGATTGTGAATTGTTAGCACATCTATGGAATTAATACGAAAAAAGTAATATAATAATTATGTATAATAATCAAAGGAATTGGGTGTGGGGTTATGCCAAAAAGAAAATGCAGTAATGTCGATGTCAGTTTTGGATCAAATATAGCCGCCTATCGTAAAATGTGCGGATTTACCCAACAGCAGATTGCAGATATGCTTAATCTTAATCGAACTACCTACACAAAATATGAAACCGGTGTTTCTGAGCCGAGCATTGAAATAATGAAAAAAATAGCAAGTATTTTCGGAGTGGATGTTAATGCTTTGCTGGGAATTGAACCGTTTGAAAAGGCTCTTGCTGATTTTGAAATGCCGATATACAGTCTGACAAAGGATGAACAGGATTTGGTAGGTGTTTACAGATTGTTGTCGTCTGAAGAAAAGCAGAGGGTAAAGGAGTTACTTGTAAAGATAAAAAACGATGTTAATGATCCGTTTAAGTGATTTTCTTAAATTTAATTATTAAATTTACTTTACATTTCAAGTATGTTATGTTAAAATATAACAGTTGACTTACACCTCGGAGTAGGGGTTAAGCCGTCATGCGGAATTTCACAGCCCTACCCTGAGATATAAGCTAAATTTGTAAAAAGGTGGAATAAAAATGTTAAAAGAAGAAAAGCAGGCAGTTATTGCCGAATATGCTACTCATGAAGGAGACACAGGTTCTCCTGAGGTTCAGATTGCTCTTCTCACAAAGAGAATCAATGACCTTACCGAGCATCTCAAGATTCACAAAAAGGATCATCACAGCAGACGCGGTCTTCTTATGATGGTTGGTCAGAGAAGAAGTCTTCTCGGTTACCTCAAAAAGGTTGACATTGAAAGATATCGTGCAATTATTGCAAGACTCGGTATCCGTAAGTAATTTAAAAATCAGGGCAAGCGTAAGCTTGCCCTAAATTCGATTTTTTCGGGATTTTATTTGCTGCTTTTTAGCGGTAAAACGATTAAATAAATTTTGTTTAATGGTTTTATTGCTAAAT
Source organism: Acutalibacteraceae bacterium (assembly GCA_963599905.1). GTDB lineage: Bacteria > Bacillota > Clostridia > Oscillospirales > Acutalibacteraceae > Ruminococcoides. Next base: position 172,545 of record CAVBYX010000017.1, on the reverse strand, counting down.
CGGCGTAGAATCCCGTGAAATATTGATGTGAAATAATAACTTTCAGAAAGGATTTTACAATGAACAGAATGATGACATTTGACAAGTACAGAGTTTTTGAAACTGAATTTGCAGGCAGAACTCTGAAGGTTGAAACAGGTAAAACTACTCAGCTCGCAAACGGTGCGTGCCTTGTGCATTACGGTGATACCACCGTACATGTTGCAGTTACCGCTTCGCCAAAGCCAAGAGAGGGCGTTGACTTTTTCCCGCTTTCGGTTGACTATGAAGAGAAGATGTATGCAGTCGGCAAGATTCCGGGTTCATATCTCAAGAGAGAGGGCAGACCTTCGGAAAAGGCTATTTTAACAAGCCGTGTAATTGACCGTCCGATTCGTCCTCTTTTTGATAAAAGTATGCGCAACGATGTTTCTATTGTTTGTACGGTTATGAGCGTTGACCCGGATTGTCAGCCTGAAATTGTTGCAATGATTGGTGCTTCGATTGCTATTTCAATTTCCGATGTTCCGTGGAACGGGCCTATTTCGGGTTGCTCGGTCGGTATGATTGACAGCGAATATATCATCAATCCCAATGAAGAGCAAAGAAAAATTTCGAGAATGGCTACAACTGTTGCCTCCACAAGCTCAAGAATTGCTATGATTGAAGCCGGTGCAAACTGTGTTTCCGATGATGAAATGTACAATGCAATTATGGCAGGTCACGAGGCTAACCAGAAGATAATCAAGTTTATCGAAGAAATTAAGTCAGAGATTGGCAAGCCTAAGTTTGAGTTTGCAAGCCTTGAACCTGACCATGATATGTTTGAGGCTATAAAAGAATTTGCCGAAGAAGACGTTAAGGCTGCTCTTGATACAGATGACAAGACGGTTCGTGACGAGCGTTTAAAGCCGATTTATGAGGCTGTACACGAAAAATTTGATGAGATTTATCCTGAAAACGAAGCTCTCATTGATGAATGTCTTTATAAAACTCAGAAGTTTATTGTTCGTCGTTGGCTTCTTGATGAACAGAAACGTGTTGACGGCAGAGGTATGGATGATATTCGTCCGCTTGCTTCCGAAGTCGGTGTAATTCCGAGAGTTCACGGCTCGGGTTTGTTCACAAGAGGGCAGACTCAGGTTCTTACAATTGCTACACTCGGTCCTGTTTCCGACAAACAGCTTCTTGACGGTATTGACGGTGAAACAGAAAAGAGATATATCCATCACTACAATTTCCCGAGCTATTCGGTTGGCGAAACAAAGCCGAGCCGTGGTCCCGGCAGACGTGAAATCGGTCACGGTGCACTTGCGGAGCGTGCTCTTGTTCCTGTTATTCCGCCGGTTGAAGAGTTTCCGTATGCTCTTCGACTTGTATCGGAAGTTCTTTCTTCAAACGGTTCGACATCTCAGGGCTCAATTTGCGGTTCGACACTTGCTCTTATGGATGCCGGTGTTCCGATTAAAGAACCGGTTGCAGGTATTTCTTGCGGACTTATTACCGAAGGCGAGCGTTGGATGACAATGGTTGACATTCAGGGTCTCGAGGATTTCTTTGGCGATATGGACTTTAAGGTTGCCGGTACTCATACCGGAATCACAGCAATTCAGATGGATTTGAAAATCAGCGGTCTTACACCCGAAATGGTTAAGGAAGCATTGGAAAAGACTCACAAGGCTCGTAATTATATCCTTGATGAAGTAATGCTCAAGGCTATTGCCGAGCCAAGGGCTGAACTTTCTCCTTACGCTCCAAAGATGTTTACCACAACAATTCCTGCCGACAAAATCAGTGAAGTTATCGGTAAAAGCGGTAAGGTCATCAAGGAGATTCAGGCTGAGTGCGATGTTAAGGTTGACATTGAGGAAGACGGCGAAGTCGGACAGGTATTTGTATCCGGTATTGATACAGATAAGTGCAAGCGTGCTGTCGAAATAATCAATACAATTGCCGTTGATCCCGAGCCGGGTTCAATGTACCTCGGTAAGGTTACAAGAATTATGGACTTTGGCGCATTCGTTGAAATTGCTCCGGGCAAAGAAGGTCTTGTTCACATTTCTCAGCTTGATGTAAAGCGTACCGAGAATGTAACCGATGTTGTCAATGTCGGTGACATAATTCGTGTTAAGGTTATGGAAATTGACGATAAGGGCAGACTTAACCTTTCTCGCCGTCAGGTTCTTATTGATGTTGACGGTCTTACTCCCGAAAATGAACCTGAAGATTCAAAACCTACTCGTCCGCGCAGACCAAGAGGTAATTTTAATCGTGGCGGCAGAAGATAATAAGATTCTCAATAATATTGCAAACGACGATTGATAAAATCGGTTTAAAGTAAATAAGTGAATCGGACAAGCGGTGATAAGTCACCGCTTGTTTTTGTTATTAAACAGATGCGAAAGTATCTCTCGGAAGCTTTGAAGAACAAATGTTTCTTTGCATCCCGATAACCTGACACAGACTTTGTTTTTTGCAATCAATTAAGAGCGTTGTTCCGATTTAAAACTTGCAAAATATACCCTTTTACTTGAATTTGGTTTATTTGCAATGTATAATATTTTATATGGATTGGAATGATTTAGATGAGTTTAAAAAATATATATTATGAATTGTCAAAACATTACGACGCCGATTATTATGTAAAGCTTGCCGAATCCGAAGTTATGGTTGTGCCGGTATTAATTGATATTATATCTGATAATTGTATTAAATTTGATAAAGTTCATGCTGAGAATATTCTTGAAAAAATCAGCAGTATGAATCCGGAACTTGTTTACCCGTATTTTGACATTCTTTGTGATATAGTTGACAGAGAAGATAATCCGATTTTTTGGAGCTTGTTGAGAATCATTTCAAATTTACTTACTTGCGATTATCTTGATAAATGGAACAATATAAAGGAGATTTATTTTAGTGCGTTAAGTTCAAATGTAATCGCAAAGTTTTCCATAGCTTGCAGTTGCACCGAAAACATAGTTAAGCATAAGGTTGATGATGCTGAAAGAGTAAAGAAAATACTCTTAAAGGTGAAAGAAAAATCATTTGACAATAATTCCGCCTTTGGAAAGATTGCAAATGAAAAAGCAGCCGAAACCCTTAAATTAATCAAAAACGAAATATTATTGTAAATTTAAAGCGGACAATTTTGTCCGTTTTTTATATTTTATAATTTTTCTGTTAGCGGCGAATTTAATTCAGTATTTCGGTGAATTAAAGCCCCGAGCCGTAAACGAGCGTTTACATCGGTTGTGTCATTGCTCCGATTTAAAAAATTTTAAAATTTATTCTTGACATATAAATAAGACGGTGCTATAATAAACCCATAAAACATCTAGGTTTTATACGTATTAGTTTTTAAACCTAAATAATTCATAAGGAGAGAATTTTATGAAAATATCCGACAAAATCACAGACTTAATTGGTAAGACACCTTTGTTAAAACTTAATAATTATATTTCCGACAATAATCTTGAGGCGGATATTGTTGGTAAACTTGAGTATTTTAATCCTGCGGGAAGCGTAAAAGACAGAATTGCAAAGGCAATGATTGATGAGGCTGAAGCAAACGGAGTTTTACAGCCGGGTTCGGTTATCATTGAGCCTACAAGCGGTAACACAGGTATTGGTCTTGCCGCTGTTGCCGCTTCAAGAGGTTATAAAATTATCCTTACAATGCCTGAAACAATGAGCATTGAACGCCGCAACCTTCTTAAAGCATACGGTGCGGAGCTTGTTTTGACAGACGGTTCAAAGGGTATGAAGGGTGCAATCGAGAAAGCTCAGGAACTTTCCGAGTCAACTCCTAACAGCTTTATACCGAGTCAGTTTACAAATTCAGCCAATCCTAAGGCTCATTTTAATACAACCGGTCCTGAAATTTGGGAAGATACAGACGGCAAAGTAGATATTTTTGTTGCAGGCGTCGGTACAGGCGGCACAGTTTCGGGTGTCGGTAAGTACCTTAAGAGCAAAAACCCGAATGTAAAGGTTGTTGCCGTTGAACCTGCAGGTTCTCCTGTACTTACAAAGGGTACTCCGGGACCGCACAAAATTCAGGGTATCGGCGCGGGCTTTGTTCCCGAAACACTTAACACAGATGTTTATGATGAAGTTATAGCAGTTGAAAATGAGGATGCTTTTGAAACAGGCAGAACTCTTGCAAGAAAAGAAGGACTTCTTGTAGGTATCTCTTCGGGTGCCGCAGTTTATGCCGCAACAGTTCTTGCAAAACGCCCCGAGAATAAGGGCAAGGTTATCGTTGCTCTTCTTCCGGATACGGGTGAACGTTACCTTTCAACCGCTATGTTTACCGATTAATCGTTATTTTGATACATATGCCATAAAACGACAGCATTGTTTTGTGCTGTCGTTTTATTTTATGGCTGATTTGATATATTACAATTTTGTAATGTCAGTGTAAACTCAACTGTGTTAAAATATTAAACATAAAAAGAAAAGGAGGATTTTTATGGATATATTTCTTCTTGAAGATGATGAAGCGGTAGGTTTGGGCTTGAGTTATTCACTGAAAAACGAGGGTTATAATGTAACACACGCCAAATCGGTTGCCGAGGCGTTGGATATTATAGAAAATTCAAAATTCTCATTATATATACTTGACCTGACGTTACCTGACGGTAACGGTTATGATGTATGTAAGAAAATAAAGTCACTCGGAGATTTGCCTGTTATTTTTCTTACAGCATGCGATGATGAGGTTAATGTTGTAATGGGATTTGAACTCGGTGCCGATGATTATATTTCAAAACCGTTCAGAGTAAAAGAACTTATGCTGAGAATTAAAAGTGTTTTGAGGCGATATAACAAGGACTTTCACGGAGGTATTATTAAAATTAAAAGTCTTGAGGTCAATACAAACGAAGCCAAAGTCTGTAAAAACGGCGAAGAAATAATATTGACTGCATTAGAATACAGATTGCTGTTAATTTTGTTAAACAACAGGGGAGTGGTTATGTCTCGCACTAAGCTGCTTGAAAACATATGGGATGTTACCGGAGACTACGTTGAGGAAAATACGCTCACTGTATATATAAAAAGACTTAGAGATAAAATTGAGGAGGAGCCGAACAATCCCGAGTTTATAAAAACAATTCGAGGTATCGGTTATGTGATTGAAAATGATTAACAGAGAAATAAAGATGATTTTAATACCCTTGGGAATCCTTACAATTGTTTTTTCCGCGACGTGCTTCATATTTAATACAATTTGCGGAATTATGTGCTTGCTCCTTGGTTGTGCAGTTACGGCAGTTCTTTTATTTTACACAAATAAACGATACAAAAAATTGAGAGAACTAAACGATTATCTTTCACTGGTTTGTTCGGGCAATTACAATTTAAATATAAACGACAATACCGAGGGAGAACTGTCGATTCTGCAAAACAATTTGTATAAGGTAATTACAATATTGCAAACACAAAAAGATAAGCTTGCAAAGGATAAAACAAGTCTTGCGGATTCTCTTGCGGATATTTCACACCAGATTAAAACTCCGTTGACTTCAATAATGGTTCTTACAGACTTATTAAAAGATGAAAAGGATGAAGAAAAAAGAGCCGAGTTTTTGTCGATAATAGAAAATCAGCTTGATAAAATGAAATGGCTTATAATTACTCTGCTGAAGCTCTCAAAACTCGATGCGGGTACAATAGAATTTAAAAGCGAAAATCAGTCGATCTGCCAAGTGATAGACGAAAGCCTTACACCGTTTTTGATTTCCTTAGAGTTAAAAAATGTAAAACTGATTAATAATGTTAATGATTTTTCATTTAAAGGTGATAAAAATTGGACTGTCGAAGCCTTTAAAAATATAATAAAAAACTGTCTTGAGCACACGGAGTGCGGCGGAAAAATCAGTATTTCAAGCAAAACAACAAATATCTATGACTGTATTTTTATAAAAGACAACGGATGCGGGATTTCTGCGGAAGATTTACCTCACATTTTTGAGAGATTTTATTACGGCAAAAATAATGAAAAAAACGGTATCGGAATAGGTCTTGCACTTGCAAAGACAATATTTGAAAAAGAACATGCACACATAAAGGCGGAAAGCATACCCGAAAAGGGAACAACGTTTGAAATAAGATTTTATAAAGCTATAATCTAATGTGACTGAATTGTAATTTAACAGTCATATTAAAGTAATATTGGTTTGATAATATACAGACAACGAAAGGGGATAGAGAATTATGAAAATACTTGAGGTTAAAAATCTATCAAAAGTTTACGGAAAAGGCGAAACTATGGTCAGAGCACTTGATAATGTTTCGTTTTCCGTTGAACAGGGTGAATTCGTTGCTATTATCGGACCCTCCGGTTCGGGAAAGTCAACTCTGCTTCATATTTTGGGTGGTGTTGATACTCCTACAAGCGGAAGCGTGATAATCAATAACACGGATATTTCAACTTTGAATGAAACCGCACTTGCAATTTTCAGACGCAGACAAATAGGACTTATATATCAGTTTTATAATCTTATACCAATATTAACGGTTGAAGAAAACATAACCCTTCCTCTTTTGCTTGACGGAAGAAAACCCGACAAAAGATTAATAGAAAATCTTGTCAACCGGCTCGGACTAAGTAAAAGGCTGTCGCACCTCCCAAATCAATTATCGGGAGGACAACAACAGAGAGTTTCAATCGGAAGAGCGCTTGTAAATAATCCCGCACTTATGCTTGCCGATGAACCTACCGGAAATTTGGACAGTGAAAACAGCAAAGAGATTATTTCTTTGTTAAGAAAATTAAACAGAGAAAATAATCAAACAGTTATAATAATTACTCACGATGAAAAAATAGCGCTTTCAGCCGACAGAGTAATTTCAGTTCAGGACGGTAAGATTATCGGAGATGAGGTGAATTTAGGGTGAATATTGTAAGCAAACTGACTCTGAGACACCTCAAGGAAAACAAAGGCAGAACAGCAATTACCGTTCTCGGTGTTATAATTTCTGTTGCAATGATAACGGCGGTGTTTGTCGCTATTGCCTCATTCCTTAATTTATTTGCAAATATTTCTGTTTTGACCGAGGGCGACAGCGTTTTGCAAATCAATAACATTGATAAAAAACAGGTTGCAATCTTGAAATCCGATGACAGAATACAAACAGTCGGATTGTCAAATATGGAAAATATAAATTACAGGCTTGAAAACAGAAAAAGTGACAGACTCGGAACAGGTTCAATGCTTGTCTCGGATAACGATAACAGCAAACTTATATTTACAGGCAAGTACGACGGTGAAATACCGAAAAATTCTAAAGAAATAGCCGTTGAACAGAGCTTTATTGATAAAAACGAGCTTGATTGGAAGCTTGGAGATACGGTTACGATACCTGTCGGCAAGAGACTGGTGCCTAATTCAACCGATGAAATTCATTCGGGAGAATATATTAACGGTGAGACTTTTGAAGTCACTTCAAACAGGACATTTAAAATTACGGCAATAATGCACGACAATTATGCTACCTATCAATACTGTAACATAATATGCGGCTTTGACAGCGGCAGTGAGCAGTTTTCTATGTCTGATGCAAGAATAAAACTGAAAGAACTGAACAGCAACTCACTGAATGTTATACATGACATAGTTAATGAAGTCGGAGTTTCACAGGACGATTGCAGTATTAATCATGAAATTCTCGATTGTCATTTTGCTTATAATGAAGGCGGTACATTTGCATCCGCTCTTCCTATGATAGCGATAATTTTAGTGACAATTATTGTAGCTTCGGTTGCATTAATATATAATGCTTTTGCTATGTCACTCTCGGAAAGAGTACGTTATCTCGGTATGCTTGCTTCTGTCGGTGCAACCAAACGTCAAAAAAGAACTTCTATATATTTTGAAGGAATCATATTCGGTCTTGTGGGAATACCGTTGGGAATATGTGCGGGAATTGCCGGGATTTCAATAACGCTTAAATATATAGGAAATCAGATGATAATCGGCGGAATGATAAGAGGACTACACGATGACGCATTGGAAATGAAAACAGTTGTTCCGATTTGGGCGATTGCGGCTATTATAGTTTGCAGTGTAATTACAATTTTAATTTCCTCTGTAATCCCTGCTTTTAAAGCTTCAAAAATTACTCCGATAGATGCAATAAGGCAACGACAGGAAATCAAGGCTAATGCGCGCAGACTCAGAACGCCGAAAATCGTACGGAAAATATTCGGATATGAGGGAGAGCTTGCACACAAGAATTTAAAGCGAAACGGAAGAAAATCAAGGGTTATAACGGTTTCAATTGCTTTGTCTGTTGTTCTGTTTTTATCTTGCAATTATTTTTGTCAAATGCTTTTGTCTGCTTCCAATATAGGAAGTGACGTTCCTTATCAGGTTCAGGTCGGCGTTGAGGGAAAAAACAAGGACAAAATGATTAAAATGCTTGAAACAACAAAAGGTGTGGATGATTACTATGGAATAAATTCTTCATCAACTGAAGTAAGAGAAGGCAGTACCGATTATGTTTCAAATTTGACCAATGATAATTTTCTTACAGCATCATATAAGAATTTGTTTAAGGGAAATTGTGATGTTTATCTCAATATGCTTGACGACGACAAATTTAATGAGCTTTGTAAGAAAAATAACATTGATTATACCGATTATTACGGAAAAAACCTAAAAGCAATTCTGATGAACAATATCAGCCATAAATCCGACAGCAATAAAGTTTTTGAAGACAGTATAATCGGAGAAACAATAAATTTGGGTTATATAGGCAGCTTTACCGTATCTGCACAAATCAAATATGATGATTCGTTTTTTGCCTGCAAACTGAATCCACAAAGCACAATATCATTTTATGTTCCGTATTCTGCTTACTGTAATTTAAATGACAGCTATGATAAGGAAAATATGATATATACAGTCGGAATTGAAACCAAGTCGCACAGTAATGTTGCAGAGAGCATTAGAAATAACCTTGAAAAAGGTGATTACGGAAATGCGGTTGTTATTGATGTGGCTGAGCAGATGCAAACTATGAATGCGGTTGTATATATTATGGAGGTATTGGTATATGGTTTTGTCGGGCTCATTACACTGATAACAATAGCAAATATAGTCAATACAATTTCAACCGGTATAATCTCAAGAAGAAAAGAATTTGCAATGCTGAAATCAGTCGGTGTAACACCGAAAGGATTCAATAAAATGATAATGCTTGAGAGTGCTCTTTACGGAATACGGGCATTAATATTTGCCGTTCCGATAAGTATTTTAATTAGTTTTTTGATGAATCAATCAATAAGCTCAAGAACATTACCGTTCATAATCAATTGGCAATTATATTTGATGGTGATTGGGTTTGTATTTGCAATAATTTTTATGACAATGATTTATTCGGTCAGAAAAGCAAGCAAAAATACCATTGTTGAAACTTTAAAAGAAGATATTGTATAATATTAAATTAAAATAATAACTTTCAGTAACCGCGGTAGTCATAATTACTGCGGTTACTTTTTATTGTAACAACAAAAACAGCCCCGTACTAAAATTGTACGGAGCTGAGTAATTTAAATTATATCAGATAATATAATTAATCTAATTAAAGCTGAGGACCGGCAGAAACAAGAGCCTTACCGGCATCGTTGCCCTCATATTTTGCAAAGTTCTTAATGAATCTTTCTGCAAGATCCTTTGCTTTCTTATCCCATTCGGCTGCATCGGCGTATGTGTCACGAGGATCAAGAATACCTGTGTCAACACCCGGAAGCTCTGTCGGTACTTCAAAGTTGAAGTAAGGAATTGTCTTTGTAGGAACCTTATTTACATCACCGTTAAGAATAGCATCGATAATTCCGCGAGTGTCCTTAATAGAGATACGTTTGCCTGTACCGTTCCAACCTGTGTTTACAAGATAAGCCTTTGCGCCGCTCTTTTCCATCTTCTTTACAAGCTCTTCGGCATACTTTGTTGGGTGGAGTTCAAGGAAAGCCTGTCCGAAGCAAGCTGAGAATGTCGGAGTAGGTTCAGTGATTCCGCGCTCCGTACCCGCAAGCTTTGCTGTAAAGCCTGAGAGGAAGTAATATTTTGTCTGCTCGGGTGTAAGAATTGATACAGGAGGAAGTACTCCGAAAGCGTCAGCAGAAAGGAAGATAACGTTCTTTGCAGCCGGTGCCGAAGAAACCGGCTTAACAATGTTGTTAATGTGATTGATTGGGTATGAAACACGTGTATTTTCGGTTACGCTTCTGTCAGCAAAATCAATCTTGCCGTCTTTGTCAAGTGTAACGTTCTCAAGGAGGGCATCACGCTTGATTGCGTTGTAGATATCAGGCTCGGAATCCTTATCAAGGTCAATAACCTTAGCATAGCAACCGCCCTCAAAGTTAAACACGCCGTTGTCGTCCCAACCGTGTTCGTCGTCACCGATAAGCAGACGCTTAGGATCTGTTGACAATGTTGTTTTACCTGTACCCGAAAGACCGAAGAAGATTGCTGTGTTCTCTTTGTTCATATCTGTGTTTGCGGAGCAGTGCATTGAAGCAATACCCTTAAGAGGCAGATAGTAGTTCATCATTGAGAACATACCCTTCTTCATTTCACCGCCGTACCATGTATTGATGATTACCTGTTCACGGCTTGTGATGTTGAAAACAACTGCTGTTTCTGAGTTAAGACCGAGTTCCTTGTAGTTTTCAACCTTTGCCTTTGAAGCATTGTAAACAACAAAGTCAGGTTCAAAGTTTTCAAGTTCTTCTGCTGTGGGTTTAATAAACATATTTGTTACAAAGTGAGCCTGCCAAGCAACCTCAACGATAAAACGAACAGCCATTCTTGTGTCTTTGTTAGCACCGCAGAAAGCGTCAACAACATAAAGCTTCTTGTTTGAAAGCTCTTTAATAGCTATATCCTTAACAGCCTTCCACGTTTCTTCCGAAGCAGGGTGGTTGTCGTTTTTATATTCGTCAGAAGTCCACCAAACAGTGTCCTTTGAGTTTTCGTCAACTACAATGAACTTGTCTTTAGGCGAACGACCTGTGTAAATACCTGTCATAACATTTACGGCACCAAGTTCGCTTTCCTGTCCTTTTTCATAACCTTCAAGGTCTGATTTTGTTTCTTCTTCAAAAAGTGTTTCATATGAAGGATTGTAAACAATATTTTCAGCCCCGGTAATACCGTATTTGCTTAAATCAATTTTTGCCATCTTCTGATTAAACCTCTTTCTTTGATTAAAATTAATACTGTTTTCCGCAAAGAAAAGTTGATTGCAATCTTTAGGAAAACGCATTTTCAAAAGCATATCTATTATACTTTATTTTACCTTTGATTGTCAAGCAAAATGCAATTTTTTGGTTACAGCATTTCATAAATTCAAAAACCTGTCCGTAAATTAGGTTACAAACACGACTTTTCGGTTGGTAAACGGATAAAAAATGCAATTTTTGTAACGTTTTTGTTGCAAACAGCAACAATTAATAAATACCTGATTGTTTTAATGCAAAATCAGTATGTGCGATTTCGGACTTGATTAATCAAACCTAAGCTCGAATATTTGTTTATGGATTGTTTATAATATAATTACGGAAATAATCACAGAAGTAAAATTCTCGTTATCGGTTCTGTGAATCTACGGAATAAGTGCCGCAAGACCTTCGTAGTTAATTATTTTAATGCAGCTCTTTCCGACCCGTTCAATCAGCCCGTCTTTTATCAGTTCGTTAAGCTTTCGGCTTGCGGTTTCGGGGCGCATGCTGAGACTTGCGGCAATATCATCGAGTTTAAGCTGCATGCTTTCCTCATGGTCTCTCTTTTCACGGTAAAGCAGAAAATACGCCAGACGGTTCTTTGGGTCTTTTGTTGAAAGAATCAGATTACGCTCATTTGCATCATGAAGCTTTTGTGAGAGCATAGCAAGCATTTCAATGGATATTGTCGGGTCACGCAATACTTTCAGCACTTCCTTACGGCTGATAATGCAAACGGAGGTTTGTGTAAGACACTCGGCTGAGTAGGGAAACACGCTGCCGTCAATAAGCAAGTCTTCCCAAATTGTTTCGTTATCGGAAAATATTCCGACAATCTGTTCGTTTCCGTCGAGGTCAAAACGGGTCAGCTTTACTCTGCCGTGTTTTATAATATATATTCCGTCAACCGGATCCCCCTCCTGAAAAAGCGTACTCTTTTTCTTAAGCAATTTTTTAATTGTTTTTTCCTGGATGATATGTCTCTGTTCGTCAGGCATATTATCAAGAAACGGAATACTGCAAGCGCAAAAATCGTCGCGTGGTTCACAGGATCGCTTGTCACTTTCATTATGCATAGAATTCAGGGCTTTTGTATAACAATCCCCCGGTACACCTCCGAATATTTACTACTGACGTTGTCGGAAAAATCTCCCGCTGAAACTTGAAGAATTTATGTTCCTTTGAGCTCTTGCCAAGAGCCCTTGCAAAGTGTTACGAAATTGGTTTTTGCAGGCAAATAAGACCTTTGCTCCGATTTAAATTCTTTATTGTAATTATAAGCGGTATTAAATGCTTTGTCAATCAATAAAAATCGCTTTTCTTGATTTAAATCAAGGTAAACTTCGGCTATAAATGTTAATATACACGTGCAAACGAAAAATTAAAGGAGGATCTTTATGACAGAAACATCAGCTTGGAGAGGATTCCAAGGCAGAGATTGGAAAAGAGAAATTGACGTACGCGACTTTATCAATCGCAATTTCACCGAATATAAGGGTGATGAAAGCTTTTTGGAAGGCCCGACAGAAGCAACAGATAAGCTTTGGGGTAAATTGCAGGAGCTTCAAAAGGAAGAGCGTGCAAAGGGCGGCGTACTTGACTGCGAAACAGAAGTTGTTTCGGGTTTGACGGCATACGGTCCCGCATATATTGACGAATCAATGAAAGATTTGGAGCAGGTTGTGGGTCTTCAGACAGATAAGCCGTTAAAGCGCGCATTTATGCCTTACGGCGGTATCAGAATGGCAGAACAGGCTTGTGAGAATTACGGTTACACACCAAGTCCTAAGCTTCACGAAATCTTTACAAAGTACCACAAGACTCATAACCAGGGTGTATTTGACGCATATACTCCCGAGATGCGTCTTGCACGTAAGAGCCACATCATCACAGGCTTGCCTGACACATACGGCAGAGGCAGAATCGTAGGCGACTACCGCCGTGTTGCTCTTTATGGTATCGATTACCTTATCGAACAGAAAGAAGACGATAAGATTTATCTCGGTGCAAACCGTATGACAGGCGATATTGTAAGACTCAGAGAAGAAGTTTCAGACCAGATTAATGCCCTCAAGGGTATGAAAGAGATGGCTAAAATATACGGTTTTGATATTTCCAAGCCTGCAACAAATGCAAAAGAGGCTGTTCAGTGGCTTTACTTCGGCTATCTTGCCGCAATCAAAACTCAGAACGGTGCCGCAATGTCAGTCGGTCGTGTTTCAACATTCCTCGATATTTATATTACAAGAGACCTCGAAGAGGGAACATTAACAGAGCAGCAGGCTCAGGAGCTTATCGACCACTTTGTACTTAAGTGCCGTATGGTTAAATTTGCAAGAATCCCTTCTTATAACGAATTGTTCTCGGGCGACCCGGTTTGGGCTACTCTTGAAGTCGGCGGTACAACTATCGACGGCAGATCAATGGTTACAAAGAACGATTTCCGTTTCTTGCACACACTCGAAAATATGGGTCCTTCACCGGAGCCGAATCTCACAGTTCTTTATTCTTCAAAGCTTCCTGAAAACTTCAAGAAGTATGCGTCTGTGATCTCTGTAAAGACAAGCTCGATTCAGTATGAGAACGATGACGTAATGAAGCCTGTATGGGGCGATGATTACTCAATCTGCTGCTGCGTATCCGCAACACAGACAGGTAAGGAAATGCAGTTCTTCGGAGCTCGTGCAAACCTTGCAAAGTGCTTGCTTTATGCAATCAACGGCGGTTATGATACAAAGTTAAAGCAGCAGGTATCTCCTTGCTATCAGAGACTTGAGGGCGACTACCTTGATTATTCACAGGTGCTCCGCAAGTTTGACGCTACAATGGATTGGCTTGCCGACCTCTATGTAAATACACTTAACCTTATCCACTTTATGCATGATAAGTATTACTATGAAGCAGCTCAGATGGCGTTGATTGATACAAATGTACGCCGTACATTCGCAACGGGTATTGCAGGCTTCTCACATGTTGTAGACAGCCTTAGTGCTCTTAAGTACGGCAAGGTTCGTGTTGTTCGTGACGAAGAAGGTTATGCAGTAGACTTCATTAATGAGTCTGACTTCCCGCGTTACGGTAACGATGACGATCGTGCCGATGACATCGCAGTTGCCGTACTCGGCAGATTTCTTTCAAAGATTAAGATGCGTCACACATACCGTAATTCGGAGCCTACAACCTCTATCCTTACAATTACTTCAAACGTTGTTTACGGTAAATATACAGGCAACCTTCCTGATGGCAGACGTGACGGAACACCGCTTGCTCCTGGTGCTAACCCAAGTTACGGTGCAGAGAAAAACGGTCTTCTTGCTTCTCTTAACTCACTCACCAAGCTTCCGTACACATGGGCTTTGGACGGTATTTCAAATACACAGTCTATGAATCCTGATGCTCTCGGTCACGATGATAACGAGCGTGCCGACAACCTTGTTCATGTTCTTGACGGTTACTTTGATCAGGGTGCACACCACCTTAACGTAAACGTATTCGGACGTGAAAAACTTGAGGATGCAATGGCTCATCCCGAAAAACCCGAGTATGCTAACTTCACAATTCGTGTATCGGGTTACGCTGTTAAGTTTATCGACCTTACTCGTGAACAGCAGCTTGATGTTATCAGCCGTACATTCCACGACAAAATGTAATAAATTCAACTTTTAGTTTAACGGAGGAAAAAATGAGCGCAGAAAAGATTATCGGTCATATCAATTCCACAGAGAGTTTTGGTTCGGTTGACGGTCCCGGAGTGCGTTTCATTTTCTTCCTTCAGGGTTGTCCTATGCGCTGTAAATATTGCCATAATCCTGAAACATGGGCAATTAAAGGCGGCAATGGAATGACAGCTCAAGAGGCTTTTGACCTGGCTTACAAATATAAGAATTATTGGAAAGGCGGCGGCGGAATTACCGTCAGCGGCGGAGAGGCGATGCTTCAGCTTGAATTTGTTACAGAACTGTTCAGACTTGCCAAGGAGCACGGCGTTTCAACGGCTCTTGATACCTCCGGTTCTCCTTTTACACATAATGAGCCGTTCTTTTCAAAATTTCAGGAACTTATGAAATATACGGATCTCGTAATTCTTGATATTAAAGAAATTGATGATGGAAAGCACCGCAAGCTTACCGGTCACTCAAATAAGAATATTCTTGATTTGGCACGTTGGTTGTCGGATAACGGTATTGATATGTGGATTCGCCACGTGCTTGTTCCGACAATTACCGAAAATGATGACGATTTAAAGAGTTTGGCGGATTTCATCGGTACACTAAAGACGGTCAAACGTGTTGAGGTGTTGCCATATCATACCTTAGGTGTTCCAAAATATGAAAAGTTAGGTATTCCCTATCCTCTTGAGGGTGTGCCCACTCCGACAAAAGCTGAAGTTGAAAATGCTAAAAAGATTTTAAACTGTTAAGTCTTTAATAAAATTAATCAAAGCAAAGTCTATGGTTTATCGCTATGGACTTTGCTTTTTTACATAAAAATTAATGTAACATATTTACTTTTCTGTGTATAGTTGTTATAATCTAAATATAAGACAGTACAGATGTTTTTTCTCTAAGGCAGTTTTTTTGCATCCTTGCAATCTGTTGCGAACTCTGTTTCTTGCAAACAAACCGAAGTATTGGTGTGATTTTAATTTTACGGAAGTGAAAATATGCTTAAAAATAAAATTTTTTCTTTATTACTTTCATTATGTGTTGTAATTTGTTCAATTGTTTCTGTCAGTGCGGCTGAAGAATACAGTAACTTTCTTGAAGTAAGGGGAGTAGACGTATCGTCGTATTTATCCCTTAAAAACAGCGGAGTTGACTTTTATGACTTTGACGGAAACAAATTAGCTGACAATCAATATTTTGCTTTTTTGAAGAGTTGCGGAATTAACTATGTCAGAATCAGAATATGGAATAATCCGTATGACGAAAACGGAAACGGATACGGCGGAGGGAATTGTGACTTGCAAAATGCCGTAACCATCGGAAAGCTTGCTTCAGAAAACTCCATGAAAGTATTTGCGGATTTTCATCTTTCCGATTTCTGGACTGATCCGTCACAGCAACGTGTGCCCAAGGATTGGTCGGGTTTTAACCTCAGCCAAAAACAACAAGCCGTATATGATTATGTTTTCTCAAGTATCGAAACATTAAAATCAAACGGTGCGGATGTCGGTATGGTTCAGATTGGTAACGAAATTAACAGCGGTATTTGTGGTGAAACCTCAGTAAAAAATGTCGCTTCTCTTCTCAAAAGCGGTTTTACTGCCGTTAAAGATGCAGACAGTAATATCTTAAAGGTTGTTCATTATACAAATCCTGAAAAGAACGGCTATGAATACTTTGCCGAAAATTTGAACAAATACGGAGTCGATTACGATGTTTTTGCAAGCTCGTATTATTCATATTGGCACGGCACAACAGAAAACCTGACTTATCAGCTTAAGAACATTGCTGATAAGTACAACAAATATGTTTTGTGCGCAGAAACATCTTATCCGTTTACAAATCAAGACAGTGATTTTTTTGCAAATAATATAAGCGGTAATGAAACCTATCTTAAATATCCCGTCAGTGTTGACGGACAGAAAAATGCCGTCGGCGATGTTATGAAGGCAATTGCAAATGTCGGAGAAAAGGGTCTCGGCGTGTTTTATTGGGAGCCGTCATGGATAACGGTCGGTACAAATTCCTATCAGGATAATCTGGAGAAGTGGGAACAATTCGGTTGCGGATGGGAGTCGTCATATGCTGCGGAATATTGTGATGACAATGCACAATATCACGGCGGTTCGTCGTGGGATAATCAGGCTCTTTTTGACAAAAACGGAAATCCGCTTAATTCTCTTAGAGTTTTCAATGATTTCGCCCCTCAATATCAAACCGGTGATGTAAATCTTGACGGAAAAATTGATGTCATTGATTCGACTCTTATTCAAAAATACTCTTCCGAAATTTTAAGTTTGGATGAAACCCAATTAAAACTTGCTGATGTTAATTGTGACGGAAAAGTTGATGTAACGGATTCGACAAAAATTCAAAAATATTTGGCAAATGCAATAAGTACATTGTAACAGATAAAACACGGTTTGCGGTATCTTGATTTTACCGCAAACCGTGTTTGTATAATCAGTTAAAAACAAACTTAAACATAATTTATACAAATGTCTCAGTTTTGTTAATATTCCTTAGAAGAATAATGATGGGCCTTGTCAAGCAACATATCCTTAACTTTCATAAGTCTTGTTCGGCTGCTTCTGTCATTTTCTTCCAATTTCATAGAGATGTATTTAATTGTTTCCCGGTATCGGGGAATCATTACGTGTTCAAGCGAATTAACCCTGCGGCGTGTTTTTTCGATTTCAGCCGACATAAGTTCACAGCTTTTTTCATATTGAGCAAGTTTTATCATATCCGGAAGCACATCATTAAGTGACATTACCGCATCATCAAGCTCAAATGAAGTGAAAGCAAAGCCGTACGGAAAAATATCTCCTTCGTCATTTGTTCTGTTGCTTGTAAGGAATTGCGGAATTTCAACGCTCATAATGTTTTTTGTGCTTACTTCTATATTTATTTGTTGCTTTGGTGACATAAGAGAGGCGTCGAGAGCCTGTTTTGACATTACGGCGCTTGCATTCACAAAGTGCGCGTTACACTCGTTTAATTCTTGTTCAACCTTATCTCTGAGTTTACGTGTTTCTTTTATAAGGTCAAGAAACTGTCGCATAAGCTCATCACGTTTGTCTTTTAACATTTTATGACCACGAACGGCTGTAACAAGCTGTTTTTTTAGCTTATTAAGCTGCATTCTCGTGGGATTTACGTTCATAATTGCCATATAATTGCACCTTCAATGCAGTTACTGCTTGTCATAATACTCGTCGAGCATTTCATCTTTGATACGTTTCAGTTCGCTTCTCGGAAGAATATGGAGAAGTCTCCAGCCAATATCAAGTGTTTCTTCGATAGAGCGGTTGGCGTCGTACCCCTGTGACACATATTCCTTTTCAAATGCTTCGGCAAATTCAGCGTATTTTTTGTCCATATCAGTCAAAGCGGCTTCTCCGAGAATAACCATAAGCTCTCTTGCGTCTTTGCCTCGAGCATAGGCGGCAAAAAGCTGGTTCATTGTTGCCGAGTGGTCTTTTCTGGTTCGTCCTTCTCCGATTCCTTTGTCCTTAAGACGTGAAAGTGACGGCAAAACGTCAACAGGTGGTGTAACGCCTTTTCTGTAAAGTTCACGCGAAAGTATGATTTGTCCCTCGGTAATATATCCCGTAAGGTCGGGAATGGGGTGAGTTTTGTCATCTTCGGGCATTGTAAGAATCGGAATGAGCGTTATAGAGCCGTCCTTGCCTCTAAGCCTACCCGCACGCTCGTAAAGTGTTGCAAGGTCGGTATACATATATCCGGGATAACCTCGTCTGCCCGGAACTTCTTTTCGTGCTGCGGAAACTTCACGCAAGGCGTCTGCATAGTTTGTGATATCCGTCATAATGACAAGAACATGCATTCCAAGGTCAAATGCAAGATATTCCGCTGCGGTAAGCGCCATTCTCGGTGTTGCAATACGTTCAATTGCAGGGTCGTTTGCAAGGTTTACAAACATAACGGTTCTGTCAATGGCACCTGTTTCTTTAAAAGAATTAATAAAATAGTTAGATTCTTCAAAAGTAATTCCCATTGCGGCGAATACAACCGCAAACTGCTCGTTTTTACCTCTGACGGTTGACTGACGTGCAATTTGCGCCGCAAGCTGAGCGTGTGGAAGACCCGAAGCGGAAAAAATAGGCAACTTTTGACCTCTGACAAGAGTATTAAGTCCGTCAATTGCCGATATTCCTGTCTGAATAAATTCCTGGGGATAGTTTCTTGCCGCAGGGTTCATAGGGGTGCCGTTAATGTCAAGGCGTTTTTCGGGAATAAGAGCCGGGCCGTCGTCAATCGGATTTCCCAAACCGTCAAATACTCTTGAAAGCATATCGGGTGATACGGGAAGCTGCATAGACCTACCGAGAAAGCGTATCTTTGAGTCGGCAAGATTAATTCCTGCCGCAGAGTCAAACAACTGTACCAAAGCATTTTTTCCGTCAATTTCAAGGACTTTGCAGCGGCGTGTTTCGCCGTCGGGAAGTTCAATTTCACCAAGCTCGTCATACTTCACGTTTTCAACATCGCTTACCATCATAAGCGGTCCTGCAACTTCTCTTATGGTGCGGTATTCCTTTGGCATCAGTCGTCGCTCCTTTCCAAAACATCTTTAATTTCACTGTCAAGCTGAGCCTCTATTGAGCTAAATTCATTTTCAATATTTTCTTCAGGTTCATACTTGAATCTGCCGATTCTTTCTCTGACAGGAATATTTACAAGCATTTCAATATTTGCGCCTCTTTTTAGTGCCTCAAGCGACTTGTCATAATAACTTAATATTGCCCTCATCATAAGAACCTGCTTTTTCAGAGATGTATAGGTGTCTGTCGGGTCAAAGGCATTTTGGTGCAGGTAGTCTTCACGTATTGAGCGTGAGGATTCAAGTTTTAGTCTGTCCGGAGCGGACAATGCGTCCATACCGACAAGGTTAACAATTTCCTGAAGTTCGCTTTCATCTTGTAAAAGTGACATCATTCTGCCTCTGAGTTCCATAAAGTCAGGGGCTGCATTTTTTGCAAACCAGTCTTTTAATTGGTCTGTATAC
Source organism: Acutalibacteraceae bacterium (assembly GCA_963599905.1). Classification (GTDB taxonomy): domain Bacteria; phylum Bacillota; class Clostridia; order Oscillospirales; family Acutalibacteraceae; genus Ruminococcoides. Next base: position 152,636 of record CAVBYX010000017.1, on the reverse strand, counting down.
AGAGAATAACTTGTAAGCCAGTTAATGGCAGGGAAGTGTCGCTTGTATGCAAGATTTGCATCAAGCCCCCAGAATACTTTGACTATTCTCAGCGTTGCCTGAGAAACAGGTTCTGAGATGTCGCCGCCGGGAGGCGATACTGCGCCGATAACAGAAAGAGCGGCTTCGGTGTCCTTGCTTCCGTTTACTATAACCCGTCCTGCTCTTTCATAAAACTGTGCAAGTCGGCTGCCAAGATAGGCAGGATAGCCCTCTTCACCGGGCATTTCTTCAAGTCTGCCTGACATTTCACGCAAAGCCTCAGCCCAGCGAGACGTAGAATCCGCCATAAGCGCAACCGTATATCCCATATCACGGAAATATTCCGCAATCGTAATGCCTGTATAAATAGACGCTTCTCTTGCCGCAACAGGCATATCAGATGTGTTTGCAATAAGAACCGTTCTTTCCATCAGCGAATTGCCCGTACGTGGGTCTTTAAGTTCCGGAAATTCATTGAGTACGTCGGTCATTTCGTTGCCACGTTCGCCGCAGCCGATATATACAATAATGTCAGCTGCCGCCCATTTTGCAAGCTGATGTTGTACAACTGTTTTGCCTGAGCCGAACGGACCGGGAACAGCGGCAACTCCGCCTTTTGCAAGCGGAAACAGCGTGTCAATCGGTCTCTGACCTGTTGTTAGCAGAATATCAGGCGAAAGTTTCTTTTTATATGGTCTTCCGACGCGAACAGGCCAAGTTGTCATCATTTTGATTTGTTGTTCGCCTTTTTCGGTGTCAACTACTGCCACGATTTCGTCAATGGTAAAATCGCCCTGCTTTACATTTTTTATAATTCCGTTTACTTTATTCGGCACCATTATTTTATGAATAACAGCATGGGTTTCCTGCACTGTTCCGATAACATCACCCGAGACAACCTTGTCGCCCTGCTTAACAGTCGGTGTAAAGTGCCACTTTTTTTCGTGATTCAGTGACGGTACGTCAATGCCTCTTTTAAGGTTTGTGCCGGCTATTTTCATAATTTCATTAAGCGGTCTTTGTATACCGTCATATATTGAGCCTATCAATCCGGGCCCAAGTTCAACGGAAAGCGGAGCACCCGTTGATTCAACAACTTCTCCCGGCCCCAGTCCCGAGGTTTCTTCGTAAACCTGGATTGAAGCCTTTTCTCCGTGCATTTCTATTATCTCGCCGATTAGGCGTTGATTGCTGACGCGCACAACGTCAAACATATTAGCGTCCCTCATACCGTCTGCAATAACAAGAGGGCCTGCAACTTTTGTTATGATACCTGATTTCAAATTATACACCTCAATCGTTGAAGATTATGTCTGAGCCGACGGCTTTTTCCACAAATGACGAAAGTCGGGATATGCCGATATTTGTGTTTCCTTTTACCCCCGGAATGGGTATAACTGCGGGGGTAAGTCTGCTTTCGTAACGGCTGCGCTCTTTTTCAACCAAGTTAAAAACTTCTTCGGTAAGATATATAACAGCGTAATTGTCGCTGTCTGCAATTCTTCTGAAAAGATGTGCAACCTCTTCTGTGTTATCGCAGGGGAAAATATCAAGACCGATTGCTCCGAATCCCTTTATGCTCTCGGAGTCGCCTATAACAGCCACATTATCAGCCATATATTTCACGCAACCTTTCTCTTATGGTGCTTTCATCCGATTTTGTTCTGATGCCGCTTGCTATAATGTGAATTACAGTTTTTTCTGCAATATTGCCAAGGTAAAATCCGATTAGCGGTTCGGCACCCTCTCTTGTGAATTTACATCGTTCTTTAGCCATTTTTATCAGTTTGTTGTCAACAAATTTTTCAAAATCCGAGGGCGAACTTTTGTATTTTTCAATTGCAATATTGCAATCGTATTCACTCCTTTTTGAAAGTTCATCCTCAAGGGTTGTAACACCTTTTAATGCGGCAGTAATGACTTCTTCTTTCCTGAATCCGTCAACGTCAACAAGAGCTCTTTTAAGAAAATCTTTCGTTGTACCTGTCCTTGCACAGCGGATAGATATTTTAATGTTATTGTAAAAAATCAGTGTTTTAAAATATTCATTTAAAAAATTTGAGTATTTTTCCGACATCACAAGCATTTCTTTCATTGCCGCCGCATCAATTACAGCATCGCACGCTCTTGCGTCGGATTTATGTGCAAGTATCTCATAAGCCTCATCTGCGGATTTTGCGAGCCATTCGGGAAACAATGAAAATTTTCTGTTTTTAACTGCTTCTTCAATGACGTTAAAATCAATGGTGTTGGGAGTTACAAGCAAGTTTTTGTAATCTCTGTCAGACATTGTCCCTTTTAATACAACTTTGAGATTGTGAATGTCGTTTTGAATGACAAAAGGTGAAAAAATTTCAAAGTCGGGTGTAACGCTTTTAAGATAGCTCCAAAGCTCCTTTGTGTGATTTTCAATGACCTCTTCGACGGTATCGCCGTCTCCGTATCCTTTATCACAAAGCAACATGCAAAGTTCGTCAATTTTTTTACAGGAAAGCATCTGTTCAATATCCGAATAAGAAAAGAGATATTTTTCCTTTGCGCTTACAGAGCCGATGGAAAATTCATATGACAATCCCATATATCCTCCTTACTCTGCAAACAGTTCGCGGTTTATCAAATCGTCTGTTCTGTCACGGTTTGCGGCAATTATTGCGGTAAAATCCATATTTTCTTCTATATCACCGCATCTGAGTATAAATCCTCCACAAATATTCGCAGGAGTTTTACTCACTGTTGCATTTACGCCTGCATTTTTTAATTGTTGTTCAAAATCATCGGGCAGTCTTTTAATATCTTTGTCGTTAAGCAGAATCTCACCTTGTTTTCCTTTGAGTTTTGAAGCGAGTGCATATATCACATCGAAGTACTTTTTGTCGTCAAGATTAATAAGGCAATCCAAAACTTTGTCAACCGTCTTGTCGATTTCACTTCTGCGTTTTTGAAGCAAAAGATTTCTTATTTCAAGTTTTGCTCTGCTTTTTGACGAAGCGTGAATCCGAGCGATTTTATCCTTAGCGTTTTCCTGAATTTCAGCAGAAATTTTATCTGCTTGAATTTTTGCTTCGTTAAGGATTTTTTCACACGATTTCTGTGCTTCCGTTTCGATTTTTCTTATGTTTTCATCACAGTCTGATTTTATCCTATTAAGAATTGTATTGCCGTTATTCATACAAACCCCACCTTTCTTTGATTTTCAAATTTCTTGGGTGCGGTTGCATTAAATATTAAGTGAAGACACGGAAATAACTACAAGAAGCGATACTATAAACGAAAGCAAAGCATAGATTTCAACAAGAGTTATGGATACCATTGCTTTAGAGAAATTTTTGTCGCCCTTTGCACTGATTGCAATACCCGAAACGGCAGCTTTACCCTGAGAAAACGCCGAGAACATACCGCCAAATCCGATTGCAAAAGAAGCTGCGAAGTATGCAAGTCCTTGTCCGAGTGTCGGAACAGCTCCTCCCAAAACGCCGCAGTTTACAAGAATAAGAAAGCCTACTATGAATCCGTATAATCCCTGTGTGCCCGGAAGAAGAGTCAGCACCAGCATTTTACCGAATTTTGACGAGTCTTCGGCAAGAACGCCCATAGCTGCCTGTGCTGCGCTTCCTACACCTTTGGCTGAACCTATGCCCGAAAGAATTGTAGCCAATGCGGCTCCCAAAATAGCAAATATCATTCCGTATTCCATAATTATTTGTCCTCCTGAATTTTGATATATTTACTGTTCAGCGAAAACGGCTCAAATTCCTTGCCGCCGCCTTCATAAAATTTGCCGAACATTTCAACGTACTGAAGTCTCATGGTATGAACATAAGAACCGAGTGCATTAAGACCGATATTAATTGCGTGCCCCGCAACCATAATAACAATCATACATATACATCCGAATACACTTTTACCGAACATTGACGACAGCATGTTAAATACCTGAGCCATTACGCCTGTTGTAAGTCCCAGTGCAAGCAGTCTTGAATAACTGAGCAAATCACTTATATATCCGGTAATATCATACAGCGAAGCAAGTCCGCCTATTGCTTTGCCGAAAAAACCTTTTTTATTTCTTCCTTGCGTAAGCACAAGCCCTACCGCACAGGCTATTGCAATTCCGGCTCCGACGTAAAGAACAATTTGAGATGAGAATGCGCCGATTGCCAAAACAGCAATGCCGACTAACAGCATCATCCAAAGTCCCGTATCAAAAAATGCACCGCCGTAGTCCTTTTTCTTTAGACAAACGTAGAATTTGCAGCCCATACCGACAAGTATATGAATAAGACCAAAGCCTATTGATATTGCCATAACCGTAAGTGCGTCTTTTTGAGGGTCAAGCGTAGGCCACGGGATTATGTCTGCCATTGTGATTGATGCGCCGCTGAAATAATTATACAGTGTTGCCGGTGCGTCACCGAAAAAGCTTCCGAACACAAGTCCCCATAAAAATGTTGAAATTCCGCAGTACTGAAACAGCTTGAGATTTTCTTTCATTTTTTCATCAGGCTTGAATTTCTTTATAATAATTCCGATTGCAATTGCCATTAACAATCCGTATCCGGCGTCTGAAAACATCATTCCAAAAAAGAAATAAAAGAAAAATGCCAATATCGGTGTTGGGTCAATGTCATCGTGCGACGGTGAAGCATACATTGTGAGAATATTCTGCGCCGGCCGTGCAAATGCATTGTTTTTTAATTTTACGGGTGCGTCCTCATCGGCGTCATAAAATTCCACATAACAGGTCGCAACTCTGTGACACAGTTCTTCAAGCTTAACGCAGTCTTCTTCAGGAATATATCCCGTAAGTACAAACACGTGTTTTGATTGATCAAGTGAATTGATAACGCTGTATTTGTCAGTGCGAATTTTAAAATAATCCTGGGTAACCTTGATGTCGTCCCGCTTGTCAGCGTAAGAAATTATCTCTTCTTTTATTTTTGCGGAATCTTCTGCAAGCATTTTGCTTTTTTCTTTTAGCCTGCGAGTTTTTTCTTTCGGTGTGTGACTTGTGGGGCTCATAGGTCTTGCAAATCCAAGATTACGCAAAATCGAGTCCGCCGTTTGTTTTTGACTGATAGGTACAAACATAACAATGCAAGTCATCGAATTTTCCGTGTGTTCAATTTCAAATTCAAATTCAAGTTTTGAATTTGCTTTAGCAATTGTTTCCGCCAGCTCAATATCCGTGTAAGATTGCGGAAGTGTACCGATAAATACTGCGGTGGTTTTGGTGTCGCCCGTATTCAGCGGAATATCAAGCTTTTGCCACGGTTCAAGCTGGGTGAGAGATGTTTTAATTCTTACCTGTTCAGCCGCATTGTCAACAATTTGCTTTTGCAGGTCCGTAATACGTGAGCATATCGTCATAACTTCGTGTGATTTTGAAGCTATTACGCCGATTTCATCAGGGTCGATTTCTCGTCTGCCGGAAAAAGAGGCAAGAAGTCCTTTCTTTTCCGGAACGTAATCGTCAAGAATCTGCAACGCCTGTTGACTTAGGTTTACATTCTTTTCAAAAATTTGCATTTGAGAAGTCATATCTGTTCGAGAAAAACCTTTTGCTGATTTTTCAACCTTTTTAATCTGAACAAGAGCGTTATCCTGTAAATGTTCCAACAAACGTTTTCTGTCTTCTCTAAGGGCGATGATTCGCACGGTTTTCATTTTCAGTTTTGACAATTAGTATCACCACACTTTTAATACTTTTGTTTGTCAGTTTAAAATCATTTTAATAACGTTGTCTATGACCTTTGTTCGATTTCTGTCCGCTGTATCCGCAATAACCGCACATTGCATTTCAGCCTGCCGTTTGGCTTTGCAAAGCATATCTTTACCTTCAAGTTTTGCTTGCTCAAAATCCGCCTCTGCTTTTGCACGGGCTTTTTGTTCGGCTTCGGTTATTATTCTTTCGGCATCTGTTTTAGCTTGCTCTTTTTGATTTGAAGCCTTAGTTTTTGCATCGCTTTCACGGGTTTTGCATTCTTCTTCGGCTGAAAAAACAGCATCTAACATATCTTTAGCCATTATTTTCTCCTTTTAACCTTTTAATATAAATTTTATGGTGAATTAATGTGAAAATTAAGCTATATTTTATTTCTGCATGACTGTAATATAACACAAATTCCTGTAAAAAGTCAATAAAATTTAGCCTGATACTTTAGACAAATAATTTAAAATGCCTATAAATCACACAGTTTTGAAGTAATGCATAAAAACAAATCAATCGTTTTGTGTATTTTGATGTTTTCATTTTTCATTGACATAATATTTAATCGGTTATAAAATTATTTTTGGTGATATTATGTCTGAATTTAAAACAAATGTAATGAGAATACTTGATAAAGAAAAAATAAATTACGTTTCTCACGAATATCCTCACGGCAAGGATGCGGTAGACGGTGTCAGTGTTGCCGAATTGCTTGGTCAAAACCCCGATTACGTCTTCAAAACACTTGTCACAAAGGGTGCGAGCGGCAACTGCTATGTGTTTGTCATACCGGTTGCACAGGAGCTTGATCTCAAAAAATGCGCAAAAAGCGTAAAAGAAAAATCGGTTGAAATGATACACGTAAAGGACATTAACAAAATCACAGGATATATCAGAGGCGGATGCTCTCCTGTCGGTATGAAGAAAAAGTACAAAACAACATACCATATTACCGCCCCGGAAATTCCGAAGATTATTGTAAGCGCCGGAAAGATAGGTTATCAAATTGAGCTTGCACCTCAAGACCTTATGAAGCTTACCGACGGACAGTGTGCGGATATTATCAAAGAACATTAAGGCAGTCTTTGTTAAAAATTCAGTTTAAGTTATAATTCAGTATATATGTTATTTTTATAAATATATATTATGATTATGTTATTATTAATTGATGCAAAACAATTTATACAAGAAAACGCTTTTGAGTTACAAAAAATTGTAAATGTATACATTGACACACCTTTTGTAAAATGCTAAAATTATGACAGCGTGTCATACATTGCGTGATAAAAGGGTGTGTTTTTATGATTAAGAGAACGTTTTATAATTTGCCGGAGCAAAAACGTCAGAGAATAATTAACGCTATCGTAAAGGAATTTTCGAGTTCTTCCACCGAAAAGGTCAGTATTAACCGGATTGTTAAGGCTGCGAACATTTCAAGAGGGAGCTTTTACCAGTATTTTGACGATAAGGTTGATTTGGTTGAGGTTTTAACCAAGTCGTTTGTGGATTTGTCGATTGAGGGTGCGAACAAAGCCTTGGAGTATTCAAACGGCGATATCTTTTATACGTACGAAAAGCTGTTTGAAATAATAGCCGACTTTGCTCAGGATAAAACTCAAAAAGTTATTTTAAAAAATCTGTTGCGAAGTCTCAGAGCCAACGATGATTTGATTTCTGAATATTTGCTTAACAGATTTAACGGATTTGAAGAGCTCAACAAAATAGCAAAGCAATATAATACCGATAATCTTAAATTCAAGTCTTCCGAGGATGTAGAGTATCTTTCTCAGATTTTGACTCAGTTGCTGAAGAATGCGATTTTCAATTATTTTGTAACGGATGTTGATTATCAAACAGTCAAGAAAGCTTTTTTGCGAAAGTTGCAAATAGTAAAATCGGGTGCATTGGCAAAATTTTAACGCAGGTGAAAAGTTAGGAGAATCATATGCTATCAAAATTCAGTGTAAAAAAACCAATGACGGTTTTTGTATGCGTAGTGCTTGTAATTGTTTTGGGTATTGTGTCATTTACAAAAATGACGCCGAGTTTGCTCCCGAATATGGATTTTCCGTATGCGATGATAATGACAACCTACGCCGGTCAAACGCCGGAAACCGTTGAAAACACGGTAACAAAGCCGCTTGAACAATCACTTTCAACCGTTGACGGCGTAAAGCAGATTACATCAAACTCCACCGATAATTATTCAATGCTTATCATAGAGTTTAATGACGGAACCAATATGGATACCGCAACTGTTGATATGCGTTCGAGTCTTGATACGATTTCAGACAGTTGGCCTGACGGAGTCGGAACCCCGTATTTAATCAAAGCCAACCCAAGTATTCTTCCTGTTGCAATGATTGCCGTTGATTATGACGGAAAAAACAGAAACGAAATTTCAGATTATGTCAGCAATGAGTTGATGAACAAAATCGAGGGTATTGACGGTGTGGCGTCGGTTTCCGACAAGGGTGTTGTTACAGAGAAAGAAAATATAGTTATATCCCAAAAGAAAATCGACGGATTAAATCAAAAAATATCTAATGCTCTTGATGAACAATTTTCCGATGCGGAAGATCAACTTAATGATGCAAAGAAAGAAATTGACGAAAATATAAGCGATGCTGAAAGCGGTGCGCAGACAATATCGGATTCTGTTGACGATATTAATGCTCAGCAACAGGAAGCGGCTGAACAGTTTTCGCAAGCACAGGCTCAGTCCGAAAGCGGAAAAACGCAGATTTTGTCCGCAAAAATGAAGCTTCTTGACCAAAAAGCTACGTTAACACAAACAAAGCAAACCCTTGAGACTAACTATCGGTCTTTGCTTACAATCAAAACCACATACAGCGATATGCAGTCACAAAGACAGGCTTTAAACGATAAGTTAAAATCTTTGACGGCTGTTAGCGAACAGTATAATGCAATCCTTGATAAACAAAAGACGCTTGACCCCGACAGTGACGAATATAAAGAGCTTGAAAAGCAACTTCAGAAAATCGATGAAACTCTCAAGGATTACAACATAACAAAGGAAGGTTTATCCGATGCCGTTGCTTCGATAAATGAAGCAATTAAAAAGATTGATTCTTCGCTTGAATCATTGGACACCAAACTTGCCGGCTTAGGAACAAGCAGTGAAAATTCAGACGACAATTTAAAGAAAATTTCTGCGCAAATAGCCGAGATTAATTCCGGAATAACCAAAGTCGATGACACAATCAACGGACTTGAAAATAAGAGCATAAGCGTTGACCAAGCTCTTGCGGAGCTTTCAAAGCAGCAGTCAAATGCAAATTATAAACTTTCGTCGGCTCTTTCAACACTTAACTCAAAACAGAGTGAGCTCAGCAGTGCGGCTTCTCAGCTTGAAACGGCAAAATCCGAGGTTCAAAGTTCGATTGACGATTTGTCTCAAAAGAAAGATGAGGCAAAAAGCAAGGCGGATATGAATAATACCGTCACAATTGACAACATATCAAAAATCCTTACCGCACAAAATTTTTCAATGCCCGCCGGGTATGTTACCGATGATGATAATCAAAAATACATGGTGCGTGTGGGTGATAAGGTTCCCAACGAGGAACAGCTCGAAAATCTTTCGCTTTTTGATACGGGTATTGACGGGCTTGGCGTTGTAAAGCTCAGTGATGTTGCGGATGTATTTATTGCCGACAACTCCGACGACGTCTATGTAAAAATCAACGGGACAGACGGTGTTGTTCTCAGTCTTTCAAAGCAGAGTAATATTGCTACCGCAACGGTATGCTCAAATATTAATGATGCATTAAATACGCTTTCAGAGCAAAATGAAGGACTTCATTTTACAAACTTGTATAACCAAGGCGATTATATTAACCTTGTTGTTGACAATGTTATTCAAAATCTGCTCATGGGTGCAGTTCTTGCGATTATAATATTGTTTTTGTTTTTGCGTGATATCAAGCCTACCGTTATAGTAGCTTGTTCGATCCCTGTGAGCCTTGTGTTTGCAATTGTACTTATGTATTTCAGCGGCGTAACGCTTAATATGATTTCACTTTCGGGACTGGCAATAGGCGTAGGCATGCTTGTTGATAACTCCGTAGTTGTAATTGAAAATATTTACAGACTCAGAGGATTGGGATATTCGGCGGTTCAGGCAGCCGTTAACGGAGCAAGACAAGTTGCGGGAGCTATTGCCGCTTCAACTTTGACAACAATATGCGTATTTTTGCCGATTGTCTTTGTTGAGGGCATAACACGTCAACTTTTTGTGGATATGGCGTTGACAATTGCATATTCTCTTATAGCGAGTTTGATAGTTGCTCTTACCCTTGTTCCGGCTATGAGCCAAAGAATGTTGCGCAGGTTAAAACCTCAGAAGGATATTCAAAACAGCAAAATTATGAAAACGTATGAGCGTTCGCTCCGCTTTGTTTTAAGACACAAAGTTGCTTCAATAATTGTTGTAGCCGCAATATTGTTTGCAAGTATGTTTGGTGCCCTTGCAAGAGGTTTCAGCTTTATGCCGGATATGAGCAGTACTGAGATTCAGGCGGAAATAACTCTTGATGATAACGCAACTCTTGCCGATACAATTTCCGTTGCCGAAGATGTAAGCGATATTATAAATAATTATGATGAGTTTGAAACAGCCGGAGTAATGACGGGAAATACTTCGGGTATGACGGTGATGTCATCGTCGGGAGCGGCTTCTGATGATGCCGGTACGGTTGTGGCATACGGCGTTTTAAAGGATGATTACGCCAAACAGAGCGGTACGATTTCCGACAGACTTTCCAAAGACCTTGAGGGAATAGACGGAAAGGTTACTGTAAGTTACGGTTCAACAAGTTCAATGACTGCTTTGCTCGGAAGCGGCGATGTTGAAATCGAGCTTTTCGGCGATGATTTGAATACACTCAAAAATACGGCAAGTGACCTTGCGGAAAAACTGGGTTCAATCGAAGGTGTGGATGAAACCGACAGCGGTATAGGGGCAACTTCACCTGAAATTAAAGTTACGGTTGACAAGAAAAAAGCAGCTCAAAACAATCTTACTGTCGCACAGGTTTATCAGCAGGTTGCCGCAGCTGTATCCGGCGAAAAAACTTCTACAACTCTTACCAATAGCGACGGTACCGATATAGACGTTGTTGTTGTAAAGGGTGACGAACAAAAAGTTACCAAACAGTCAATAGGCGGTATTTCACTCACTTATACCGATAAAGAGGGTAGTGAAAACAGCGTTGCGCTTTCTGATGTAGCTGATATTTCCGACTCAGAAACGATGAATACAATCAACCGTCAGGACCAAAAGAGATACCTTACAATCAGCGGCACCGTAAAAGACGGGTACAATCTAACCGAAGTCACAAACAGTGCAAAGTCAATGATAGCGGATTATGACCTGCCAAACGGTTGTACGGTTGAGTTTTCAGGTTCTGATAAGGCAACTATGGACGCCGTGGGTCAGCTTATGTTGATGATGATTCTCGCAATTGTTTTGATTTATCTGATTATGGTAATTCAGTTCCAGAGCCTGAAATCACCGTTTATCATAATGTTTACAATTCCGCTTGCATTTACCGGTGGCTTTATTGCATTACTTGTTACAGGATTTGACATAAGCGTGGTTGCGCTGGTCGGATTTGTTATGTTGTGCGGAATAATCGTTAACAACGGTATTGTGCTTGTTGATTATATAAATCAGCTGAGGCTTGACGGCAGGGATAAGACAGAGGCTATTGTAGAGGCAGGCAAAACCCGTATGCGCCCGATTTTGATAACGGCTCTTACAACTGTTTTGGGACTTTCCGTTATGGCGTTGGGAATCGGCACGGGAGCCGAAATGATGCAGCCTGTTGCAATTGTCTGCATCGGCGGATTGCTTTACGCAACATTTATGACGTTGTACATTGTTCCTTTGATTTATGATGCCTTTAACAAAAAGGAACTTAAAAAAGTTGAAGAATCGGAGCTTGCGTCGGTTGACGATTAAAAACTAAAGTCGGTTGACCTGTGCGTTTACCGCGTACAGGTCTTCTTAAATTTTATCCAAAAACTTCTTATGGCTTTTAGACACATTCATCAAAAAATTTACACAAAACCGCTTGACTACATTGTGAAAAAAAGCTATACTATTCTAAGTATATTGATAAAGTATTATTATATGACAAAATCTCCTGTAACGGAGCGATAATAAACAAATTTTTGGAGGTTGCATTGATGGATACATCTGTGTTAAACTGGCTGGACAGGACGGCTGAACAATATTCTGAAAAAACAGTTTTCAATGATTGCAACGGAAGTATCGGTTTTGCTGAATTTAACAGAGTTACCAAATCTGTCGGAACCTATCTTGCATCCCTTGTTTCTCCCAACAGTCCCGTTATCGTAATGTCGGGACGACATATTATGACTCCCGCATACTTTCTGGGAATAGTCAGGGCAGGATGTTTTTATGCGCCAATGGATGCAACAATGCCTAAGGCACGGCTTAATCAGATAATCGGTGTTATTAAAGCTGATTATATGATTGTTGACAAAGAGCACCTTGAAATTGCCGAAGGACTTGATTTTGACGGCAAAATAATTGTTTTTGAAGATATTGCGGATACGCCGATTGACGAAAAACTTCTTAATGCCGCAGTATCGGGACTTAACGAGCTTTCTCCGCTTTATGTAATCTTTACATCGGGTTCAACGGGTGTTCCGAAGGGTGTAATCACATCCCATCATTCTTTGATGTGTTACATCGAGGCAGTCGGAAGAGTTTTGAAAATCGACAGCTCGGATGTCTTCGGAAATCAGTCTCCGCTTGATTATATTGCTGCGATTCGCGACATTTATTTGCCAATCAAAACAGGTGCTTCAACGGTCATTATTCCAAAGAATGAGTTTGCAATGCCGACCCGACTTTTTGACACACTTAATAAGTATAAGGTTACAACTCTCTGCTGGAGTGTTGCGGGAGTCGAACTTCCCGCAAAGCTCGGTGCATTTGACGAGTTAAAGCCGGAATATCTTAAAAAGCTGTGTTTCTCGGGCTCTGTAATGCCTTGCAAATACCTTAAGATTTGGCAACAGCACCTGCCCGACGTTTTGTACGTTAATCAGTACGGGCCCACCGAAGCAACAGCCTCATGTACCTATTATGTGGTTAATGAAAAGGTTGAAGACGATACCGTATTGCCGATAGGTGTTCCTTATGATAATTATACCGTTATGTTGCTTAACGAAGACAACACATCTACCGAGTACGGCAAAACAGGTGAGATATGTGTCAGCGGACCTATTCTTGCACTCGGATATTACGGAAATTCCGAAAAGACCGAAGAGTCTTTTGTGCAAAATCCGTTAAACAAAAATTACAGAGAGCTTATCTATAAGACAGGTGACCTGGGAAGCTTCAACGCTGACGGATTGCTTGAGTTTCACGGACGTAAAGACCGTCAGATAAAGCATATGGGTCACCGCATTGAGCTTGGCGAAATTGAGTCAACAGCCAAACAGATTAACGGTGTTACGGATTGTTGTTCTCTCTACAATAAAGCAAAGGAACACCTTTACCTGTTTTATACGGGAACAGCCGATTCAAAGGAAATCACCGTTTATTTCAGAAGTGTGCTTCCCGGATTTATGGTTCCGAGAAAGTTGGTTCAGCTTGATTCTATTCCGACATTGCCAAACGGCAAAATTGATATGCAAACTTTAAAGTCATATTTTAAATAAGAACAGTAAGAATATATATTAAATAATTATGTAAGAAAGAGGAATTAAAATGGATGAATTAATGGAAATTCTTAACGAACTCAGACCTGATGTGGATTTTGAAAACGAAACAGCCCTTATAACTGACGGTGTTCTTGATTCATTTGACATTGTAGCGCTTGTCGGTGAATTAAACGACGCTTTTGATATCGAGATAAAGCCAAACAACCTTGTTCCGGATAACTTCAATTCGGCAAAGGCTATGATGGCTCTTATTGAAAAGCTTCAGGATGAATAATTATGAACGAAACTTTACTTAAAAAACTTCTTAATGACGTAAAAACTCCGTCATACATTTTTGACGCAGACGAATTTGAAAAACGCTCCGAACTTGTAAAAAAACATTTCGGCGAAAAAACCAACATATGTTTTTCAATTAAAGCCAATCCGTTTTTGTTGTCCGACCTTCCAAAGGTTTTTGACAAAATCGAGGTTTGCAGTCCGGGTGAACTTACCATTTGCGAAAAGACAGGTGCGGACGTTTCGAAAATCATTTTTTCGGGCGTAAATAAAACAGAAGCGGATGTTGAGCGTGCGATGGATGACGGCGTCGGAACTTTTACGGCGGAGAGTTATTTACATGTTGATTTAATCAACAATGCTGCCGTAAAACGCAATATAAGTGTTCCCGTGCTTGTCCGTGTAACCGGCGGTAGCCAGTTCGGTATGGACGAAAAGGATGTTATCGACCTTTTCAATCGCAGAGATGAGTACAAAGGAATTGAATTTGTCGGATTGCATTACTTTACCGGTACCCAAAAACGCAAGCCCGCAAAAATAGAAAAGGAACTTGACTATATTACAGGCTTTGCAGACAGACTGAAGGATGAAACAGGATTCATTGTGCACCGTCTTGAATACGGTACAGGTCTTGCCGTTGATTATTTTAACGAAAGTGCCGATGAGCTTGAAACCGAGCGTCTTGAAGCGGTTTCTGCAAAAATAAGAGAGGTTGCGGAAAATTTTGAGCTCACAATTGAGATGGGCAGATTTTTTGCGGCTCCGTGCGGATATTACCTTACAAAGGTAATGGATGTAAAGACCAACTGCGATATTAACTACGCAATACTTGACGGCGGCTTAAATCAGTTAAAGTATGACGGTCAGATTCAGGGTATGCAGATTCCGAAAATCATTCACTTAAAAAACAATAAAACTTCTGAATCCAAAAAAGAGAAATGGACATTGTGCGGCAGTTTGTGCACAACTGCGGATATTTTGGCAAGAGACGCTGAATTTACAGGTCTTGAAATCGGTGATGTTCTTGTTTTTTGCAGAACGGGGGCATATTCCGCAATGGAAGGAATGGCTGTGTTCCTTAGCCGAGAACTTCCGACTGTTTCGCTTTATTCCGAAAGCGGTGGGTTAAGAATCGTGCGCAACTTGCTCAATACCGATATTTTTAACACCCCTTGATTTTAAATTAAGTAATTACCGGAAATAAGATAACAAGTATTTGATACTTGTTATCTTATTTTGCGGACAAGCATTTTAATATAAACAATAAAATTTCAGGGGGAGATTGATTGAGTTATACTTCGCTTAATTTTTTGCTGTTTGTGTCAATCACGGTTCTTGCATATTTTTTGTTTCCGCTAAAAAAGCAGAAATGGACTGTGTTGCTTGCGGCAAGTTATGTATTTTATCTTTTTGCCGGATATAAATATGCGGCATTTATAATTTTTACCACTTTAAGCACTTTTTTAATAGGACTGTGGCTTGAAAAGGTGACGGCAAAATCAAAGAGTAACATAAAACTTCATAAGGCAGAGTGGAGCCGTGAAGATAAGAAAAAGTATAAGGAAAAAATCAAGAAGCAAAAGCGTCTGATTCTCGCACTTGCTCTTGTACTTAACTTTGGAATACTTGCTTTTTTAAAGTATTATAATTTCTTTGCCGGAAGCCTTAACGATGTTTTCGGAAGCTGGGGAATGGAGTTTTCTGCTCCTACTCTTAAACTCTTTTTACCGTTGGGAATTTCTTTCTATACATTCCAGTCAATGGGCTATATAGTGGATGTTTACAGAGAAAAAACGCCTGCACAGCATAACCCGTTTAAGTTTGCTTTGTTTGTGTCGTTTTTTCCTCAGATTATTCAAGGACCTATCGGTATCTACGATAACCTTGCACATCAGCTTTTTGAACCTCACGATTTTGATTTTACGCGTTTTAAACATGCGCTTGAGCTTATTTTATGGGGACTCGTTAAA
The DNA here is from genome assembly GCA_963599905.1 of Acutalibacteraceae bacterium. GTDB lineage: Bacteria > Bacillota > Clostridia > Oscillospirales > Acutalibacteraceae > Ruminococcoides. Next base: position 136,940 of record CAVBYX010000017.1, on the reverse strand, counting down.
AAGATGGTATTTGCCGATACAGCTGTAATTGCCATTAACAATGCTACTTCGGATTATAACAGCTACGGCGGAACATCTCTTACCTTTATCATCGTTTTGTATGCATTCCAATTGTATGCCGATTTTTCCGGCGGTATCGATATATCACGCGGCGTTGCTCAGATTTTCGGAATTGATATGATGGAAAACTTTAAACGTCCGTATTTTTCAAAGGATATTAACGAATATTGGAGAAGATGGCATATTTCTCTCGGTAACTGGTTCAAAAACTACTTGTTCTATCCCTTGGCTATGTCATCGCTGTTTATTAACACAAGCAAAAAAATCAAGTCTACAAAATTCGGTTCAACCGCAGCCGGAGCGCATATCGCTAAGGTTTTGCCTACAAGTATAGCTTCTTTCGTGGTATTCTTTATTGTCGGCGTATGGCACGGAGCAAGCTGGAAGTATGTCGGTTTTGGTGTTTGGAACGGCGGAATTATTATGATTTCAGTTCTTATGAAGCCTGTGTTTGAATGGTGTCATAAAAAGCTTCACATCAATCCCAAGTCTGCGCCGTATACGGTATTTCAGATTTTAAGAACTTTTGTTGTAATTCTTGTCGGTTACGTATTTGACGTAGCTCCGTCATTTATGCAGGCTATGAGAACATTTAAATTATTCTTTACAGACCAAAGTATAAGCAAAGGTTGGGCGGAAATCGGCACGCTCGGTATTGTGCGCAACCAATATTTGTTGCTCATATTCGGAGCATTGTTTATATTTATAATCAGTGTTATTCAGGAGCGTAACGACAAAACCACAATTAGAGAAATGCTTGATAAAAAACCGTTTATTTTCAGATGGGTCGCAATGTTTGTGGGTATAATGCTCGTGGTGTCTTTGGGTGTTTACGGCTCTGGCTTTGATGCCGCAGATTTTGTTTATATGCAATTTTAAGGAGTTCCGATATGAAATTCAAAAAATATATTTTGCGAACAGTTAAAATTCTTTCGCTGTTGCTTGCGCTTGTTTTGTGTATCGGATTTTTGCAGCAGTATGTGTTGTGTCACTCCGATCATAATCGTGAACGCATTTTTGGGTTTTACCTTGAACCCAAAAACTCTCTTGATGTTGTTTTAATCGGGGCAAGTGAAGTCTATGCTGACTATGCTGCCGGTTACGCATATGAAAAGTATGGGTACACAAGTTATCCGATTGCTACACAAAGTAATATTATACAGAATTATAAAACTCAGGTTAAAGAAGCTATGCGTACTCAGAATCCAAAATTGATTGTAGTTGAGGTTAACGGAGCACTTTACGGCAGTAATGAAAATATAGAGAGTGAAGTAAACTTCAGAAATTATTCGGATAACATTCCGCTTAATTCAAATAAGATTGAGTTAATATCCGACAATATAACTTCTGACCAACTTGAGTATTATATGACAATATCTAAATATCATTCTGTCTGGAAGGATTTGCCGACGGGACTCGGATGGACAAAGACTTACTTGCAGGAAAAGCTTAGAGGTTACACATACCTTAAAGGCGCAAAAAGTAAATCTGATATTTACGATACATCTTCTGTAAAAAATTATAACAGTACTCTTAAAAACGACAATAAAACCAAAAAGTTGAATCCAACCTCGGAAGAATATTTCCGTGAATTTCTTGAATTTTGCAAGTCTGAAAATCTTGATAACGTTGTTTTTGTGAGATTTCCTCATGTTGTTACCAAGGAAACTTATGACAGATTTCACAGAAGCAATGAAATAGGAAATATAATAGCCGAATACGGGTATGATTATATCAACTGCGAAAAAGATTTTGAAGATACGGGAATTGATATTTCCAAGGATTTTTATAATGCCGAACATCTGAATGCTTATGGCCAAAGACACTTTACGGAGTATTTGGGACAGATTCTTAAGGACAGATATCTTAAAGACGAAAGCGATTTGGATGAGACCCAAAAAGAGCGTTGGGATACCGCAGCCGAATATTATGAGGCTTATTACAAATATAATGTCGATCTTCTTGAAAGCGGAACAGCAAGGCAAGTCAGCGAGTATCATACCGATTTGAAAAAAATCGAGAAATATTTGTAACTTTGCGTAATTACGGGAATCCGAAAACGGATGCATAAATAGCGGTAATTAAAATTCGGAAAATTATCTTTATAAAATATTTTAAAGAATAATTGAGGCTTTGACTGCAAACGGTCAGAGCCTTTTTTCGTATTGAGATTATTTTATATTTATAAACCGAAATAATAATTTTTAGGATAGGTATTTTATACCTGTCTTTTTTATTCGTAATCTTTCGATTTTATTACTATATTTGCAAAATGATATTATTTTATAATTGTTGTAATTTGCTAAAGTGTTGAATATGTAAAAAATATACCTTGACTTTTCATTCCGTAAAGTATAAAATAGTTGTCAAAGAAACACATAGTAAATTGATAGGAATAATAGGCAAAACAAAACAACCCATTTATTTAAAAGGTGACGCATATGAAAAAGCTCGGCAATTTAAAGAAAATTCTAATGTGTACCTCTTTTGGAGGCGAACCGCACTGTAGTATATGATTGATTTTCGGAATCTAAAATCAATTAAAGTGAGGTAATTATAATGAAAAATTTAAGAATAAAAATATTGTCGGCAATTTTGGCAGTTTCTGTATTGGGTGCGTCGTCGACAGCTTTTACGGGGTGCGGAAAAAATGATACTTCAAGCGATTCTAAAGTTAAGATAACAAATGTTTCGTATGACCCTACAAGAGAGCTTTACGAAGCATATAATAAAATTTTTGCGCAGCATTGGAATGAGGAAACAGGCCAGGATGTTGAAATTACTCAGTCACACGGCGGTTCCGGTAAACAAGCTCTTGAGGTTGCAAACGGTCTGGAGGCTGATGTTGTAACTCTTGCTCTTGAATATGATGTGAATGCTGTCCGTGACGCAGGTCTCATTGAAGACGGTTGGGTGAATAAGTTTGATAACGATTCTTCTCCGTATACTTCAACAATTGTATTCCTTGTTCGTAAAGGCAATCCTAAAAATATTAAGGATTGGGATGACATCGTAAAAGACGGCGTCGGCGTCATCACTCCGAATCCCAAAACTTCCGGCGGTGCAAGGTGGAATTATCTTGCGGCTTGGGCTTATGCCGACAAAAAGTATAACGGTGACGAAACAAAAATCGAAGATTTCGTTAAAACGCTTTATCGAAATGTTCTTGTACTTGACTCAGGCGCAAGAGGCGCAACCACTTCTTTTGTGGAAAACGGACAGGGCGATGTCCTTCTTGCTTGGGAGAATGAGGCTTATCTCTCAATAAAGGATAATCCCGATGAGTACGAAATTGTAACTCCGAGTGTAAGTATTCTTGCACAGCCGTCAGTTGCCGTTGTTGATGAAGTCGTTGACCAAAGAGGTACCCGCAAGGTTGCAACAGAATACTTAAGCTATCTTTACAGTGATGAGGCTCAACGTATTGCAGGCGACAACTACTACCGTCCTTATAATAAGGAAATATTAAAAGAATACTCCGATGTGTTTAACCTCGATATTAATCTTGTTACAATAAATGATTTCGGCGGTTGGGACGAGGCTCAGAAAAAGCACTTTGCGGACGGCGGTATTTTTGACAAGATTTACGAGAAAAACTAAAGCTTATCAATGAATGGCATCAGACAGTTTACCGGCGGTTCTGTCTGATGTCAGACAATATTTTACATGGAAACAGGTGTGATGATGGTTCAGGCAAAAAAATCCAAAAAAGCAAAAAGAGTTATTCCGGGATTCGGTCTTTCTTTGGGTGTGACAATTACATTATTAAGTCTTATTGTACTGATTCCGTTTGTTGCTCTTGTTATATATACGGCTCAAATGAGCCCTTCTGAATTTTGGGAGGCAATAACCCGAGAAAGGGTGCTTGCAAGCTACAGGGTCAGCTTCATAACCGCTTTTATCGCATCTCTCATCAATGCCGTTATGGGCGTTATCATTGCATGGGTGATTGTTCGTTATAAATTTCCCGGCAAAAGAATTCTTGACGGTATGATTGAACTTCCGTTTGCACTTCCGACAGCGGTTGCAGGCATTGCGCTTACCTCGCTGACTGCCGATACAGGGCTTATCGGCGGATTTTTTGCAAGGTTCGGCATAAGCATTGCATATACAAGAGTCGGTATTACCGTTGCGCTTGTGTTTGTGGGAATACCGTTTGTTACAAGAGCGGTTCAGCCTGTTCTCGAAAAAATAGATCCCGTCTATGAAGAGGCGGCAGGAGTAATGGGAGCAAGCAGATTCAGAATTTTCAGAAAAATCATTCTTCCCGAAATTCTTCCGTCGGTACTCACAGGTTTTGGTCTTGCATTCGGAAGATGTCTCGGGGAGTACGGCTCGGTTGTGTTTATAGCAGGCAACAAACCGTTTGAAACAGAAATCACTCCGCTGATTATTATGTCGGAACTTCAGGAATACGACTATAAAAGCGCAACGGCAATCGCACTGGTAATGCTTCTCGTATCATTTTTGATTTTGTTCCTTATAAATATGGTTCAGCACAGAAACACAAAAATTCTGAAAGGAGGAAGATGAAATGTACGAAGAAACAAAACGTTCAAAAGTTTTAAAATATATACTTATCGGCATTGCATTTTTGTTTGTTTTCGTTATGCTTGTTCTTCCTCTTGTAACAGTAATTTACGAGGCTTTAAAAAGCGGTATTGATGTGTTTTGGCAGGCTGTCAGCGATGATTATACAATAAAAGCAATTGTGCTTACCGTTGAGGCAACCGTGTTTGCTGTATTGTTCAACACGGCATTCGGAATTTTTGCCGCATGGTCGATTACGAAGTTCAGATTTAAGGGTAAAAAACTTCTAACAACATTAATAGACCTTCCCGTAACGGTTTCTCCCGTAATTGCGGGTCTTATCTTTGTCCTTACATTCGGCAGACAAAGTCCGATATATCCGCTTTTAAGTGAGCTTGGAATCAAAGTCATCTTTGCGGTTCCCGGAATCATTCTTGCAACCGTGTTTGTAACATTTCCTTTCATTTCGAGAGAAATTATTCCCGTGCTTGAATCCGAGGGCACTGATGAAGAAGAAGCGGCGGCACTTATGGGTGCAAAAGCTACGACTGTTTTCAGAAAAATAACATTTCCACACATAAAATGGGCATTACTCTACGGAGTTGTACTCTGTGCCGCAAGAGCAATGGGTGAATTCGGTGCTGTTTCGGTAATTTCGGGACATTTGAGAGGAAAAACAAACACACTTCCGCTCCACGTTGAGATATTGTTCAACGAGTTCAAGTATGTTCCGGCATTTGCGGTTTCGTCAATACTTGTGCTTATGGCAATTGCTATTTTGATTATTCGAAGTGTGGTCGAATACAAGGGAAAGAAGAATGCATAATGTATGTTGAACTAAAAAACATAAATAAAACCTTCGGTGACTATAAGGCGTCCGACAATGTGAATTTCGGTATCGAAAAGGGGAAGCTTATCGGTCTTCTCGGCCCGTCCGGCAGCGGCAAAACTACAATTCTCCGTATGATTGCGGGACTTGAAAGTCCCGACAGCGGCGAAATTGTAATCGGAGGCAAGGTTGTAAACGACATCCCCGCAAGTAAAAGGGGCATAGGATTTGTGTTCCAAAACTACGCTCTTTTCAGATATATGACTGTTTTTGATAACATTGCTTTCGGACTTAAAATTCAGAATAAAAGCAAAAAGTTTATTAAAGAAAGGGTAAACGAGCTTGTAAAGCTAATTGGTCTTGAGGGACTTGAAAAGCGATATCCGAGCCAACTTTCGGGCGGTCAAAAACAACGTGTTGCCTTTGCAAGAGCTCTTGCGCCAAATCCCAATCTTCTTTTGCTTGATGAGCCCTTTGCCGCAATTGACGCAAAGGTTCGTCAGGAGCTTCGTTCGTGGCTCAAAGATATGATTGAGAGGCTCGGTGTTACAAGTATATTTGTTACCCATGATCAAAGCGAGGCGATAGAGGTTGCCGATGAAATAATAATTACAAACAAAGGCAGAATTGAGCAGATAGGGTCGCCGATTGATATTTATCAGCATCCCGAAACCGCCTTTTCCGCAATGTTTTTCGGACATACGACCACGCTTGACGATTATACGAAGTTCAAAACCTTTGACATTGTTGAAAATGTTGACCGTGCGGTTATTCGTTCTGAATTTGTGAAGGTAACAAAAATCAGCGAAACAACCGCACAAAAAGCGTCTGTATCTGTCGGTGAAGTTATAAAGACTTCGTTCAGAGGCGACAATATTGAAATCACGGTAAAATGTGACGGCGGAACGGTTTACGCTTCCAGAGGGCTTGACGAAACTCCGATTTTTATCGGCGAAAAGGTTAATGTTTTTCTGTACCGACTTTTTGTTACCAAGGGTGATGAGGTTAAGGTATTGCAAAACAAATCTCTTCAGGAAGAGTCAGTTGTTATTTGATGCGGGTGAAAAGTTATCTGCTTTTCAGGCGCGGATTTTTCGGTATTTAGATGTGAGCGGCAACTTGTTATCAATCTCCTTAGAAACCGGTGCTGTTTTGCACCCTTAAAATCTGTCGCAAGTATTCCTTCTTACGATTTGAGCAGTACATTGCCGATGTTTATGTTATTTAACCTGATGTTAACTGTAAAAAGATCCTATATAAAACAAGCCAAGCACCGAGAGCGTTTACCGTCGGTGCTTGACTTATGTTAACGGTAGTATTATTACGGTAAGAATACAAACAGAAATAAAATTACCGCTGTTTGAGTCGGGAAATATCTCTGCATAATTTCTATTGCAATCACCGTTTTTGCCAAACAAAGTCGAAATTTATTGACAACAACTGTCGGCAGTAATAAAATAATTTTACAAGTGTATTTATTATCGAATTTAATTTGTATCGGAGCGAAGCGTTTATGTATTGCATAAGCATAAGTCACAAAACATCAAATGTTTTCGTAAGGAAAAAGCTTGTTTTTTCCGACGAGCAAAAAAAGTCTTTTCTTGACGGGCTCTTTTATTCGGAAAACATCAGTGAGTGTCTTATCCTTTGTACCTGCAACAGAACCGAGGTTTATTTCTGCGGTGACGAAACATCCGTAAAATCAGTTGAAACCGCTCTTTCGGATTTTTCACAGATAGACTTTGACGAGTTTAAAAAGTACATATGTCTTTTCTACGGTGACAAGGCGTTGTTCCATCTTTTCAGAGTGGCAGGCGGAATTGAATCTATGGTTATCGGAGAGGACGAAATTCTCGGTCAGCTAAAACGAGCTTATGCCTTTGCAAAGGACAACGGTACGGTTTCCTATGAGCTGAATATGTGTATACAGGCTGCCGTTGCCTGCGCAAAAAAGATAAAGACCGAAACGGCTCTTTCAAAAACATCTGTATCCGTTGCGACTCTTGCGGCAAACGAGGCTTCAAAATTTAGGAACGGTGAGATGAATGCCATTGTAATCGGCGCAACGGGCAAGGTCGGTTCGACAGTTGTTAAGAACCTCTTGTCGCACAAAGGTGTCAACGTTACAGTAACCTCACGAAAACACAACAGCGAAGCCGTTTTTGAAAATACAGACGTAAATGTAATCGACTATAACGAAAGATACGAAGCCTTAGATACGGCGGACTGTGTAATCAGTGCCACAAGCGGGCCGCATTACACGATAACATATTACGATTTGAAAAGTAACATAAAATCCCAAAAACCAAGGCTGTTTGTTGATCTTGCCGTACCGCCCGATATAGATGAAAACGTAGAAAAAATAAACGGCGCAAAGCTTATCGACATCGACTGCATTAAACAGCTTGCAAGAGAAAACAATGCTCGCAAACTTGACAGCATAGAAAGTGCAAAAGAAATAATTTCCGACGAAATCGAAACCTTGAAAAAAGACCTTGCTTTCCACGAATTTTTGCCGTGTATGCAGTCGGTAAAAAACGCAATGCCGTCCGACTTTTCGGAAAAATTTATTTATAAACTGAAATCCGACGTTTCGGCAGATGAATTTGAAAAAATACTTGAAATATACAGAAAGTGCGGAGAGAATAACTGATGGCATATTTCCCGTTTTATATCGATATTGAAAACCGAAAAATACTTGTAGTCGGCGGCGGAACTGTTGCACTGCGAAAAATCGAAAAGCTGATACCGTTTTCCCCGAAAATAACCGTTGTTGCTCCGAAAATCTGCAAAGAAATCAAAGCGTTGAATGTAAAGACAGTTGATCGCAACTTTTGTGCCGGCGACCTTGACGGTGCGTTTTGTGTTATCGGCGCAACCGATGACGAAATGCTCAACGGAAAAATTTTTCAGCTCTGCAATGAGAAAAATATCCTTGTCAATACTGTTGACGACAAGGAAAAATGCGGATTTATTTTTCCTGCGATTGTAAGCAAAGGCGGCATAACCGCCGGAATCACATCATCGGGAAAAAGTCCGATTTATGCAAAGTATCTCAAAGAACTTTTTTCGGGAATCCTTGAAAGTATGAACGAAAACACAACAGAGATTTTGTGGAGGTATCGCCCGAAGATAAAAGAAAAAGTTGAAACGGAGGAGAACAGAAAGAAGATTTTTGAACAGCTTCTTTCACTTTGTCTTTCGGGCATTGATCCCGATGAAAAAACCGTTGAAGATTTGATAGAGGAATACGAAAAATGACGATAAAAATCGGCACGAGAAAAAGCAGACTTGCCCTTGCGCAAACCGAAATGTTAGTAAAAGCACTCAAAAAACGCTTCCCGGATGTTAAGGTTGAAACGGTTCACATATCAACAACGGGTGATAAAATCCTTGGTAAACCGCTTGCCAATCTCGGCGGAAAAGGTGCGTTTATCAAGGAGCTTGAAATGTCGCTGTTAAACGGAGAAACGGATATTGCCGTTCACAGCGCAAAAGACTTGCCCGCCGATGTTGCAAAGGGACTTGAAATCTCTGCGGTATTGCCAAGGGGCAGCTTCGGAGATGTTTTGGTCACACGCAATGATTTTGAAATCAAGGATGGTTTTGTAATCGGAACGGGAAGCTTGAGGCGAAAATTTTTTGCGGAGAAAATATATCCTTTTGCAAAATTCACAGACATAAGAGGCAATGTCGACACCAGACTTAAAAAGCTTTTAAACGGTGAATACGACGCACTTGTGCTTGCAAGGGCAGGGCTTGAGCGACTTGGTTTATACAGCGGTGACGGATACACGGTTACTCCGTTTGATACCGCAAATTTTCTGCCTGCACCGTGTCAGGGAATTGTTGCGCTCGAGAGCAAAAAAAACAGTGAAATTTCTGATATGCTTGCAGAAATCGGCGACATAAATACAATGCTTTCGTTTGAAACCGAAAGACAGGTTTTGTACAGCCTTAATGCCGATTGTTCTGCTCCGATCGGTGCAATTTCAACAGTTGAAACCGGCAGAATAACACTTTCTTTGTCTGCCGACTGTAAAAAAATTGTCAGCGGATCAGATAAAATTTCAAACAGAATCGAACTTGCAAAAAGGTTGGTGAACAAAATTGAGTAAGGGAAGAGTGTATATAGTCGGTGCGGGATGCGGTGATTTTGACCTGATAACCTTGCGAGGTGCGGAGTATATCAAACATTGTGATGTTCTTGTTTACGACAGCCTTATTGATGTGTCGTTGCTCGGTTTTGCACCCGAATCGGCAGAAAAAATCTGCGTTGGCAAGCGTTCGGGCAGGCTTAGTGCAAAGCAGGAAAATATAAATGAAATCCTTGTTGAAAAGGCAAAAGAGGGCAAAACGGTTGTCCGTCTTAAAGGCGGCGATCCGTTTGTGTTCGGCAGAGGCGGCGAAGAGATTGAAAGCCTTAAAAATGCTGATGTTCCCTATGATATTGTACCGGGAATTTCCTCATCAATTGCCGTACCCGAACTTGCGGGTATCCCCGTTACACACAGAAACCTTAGCAGAAGCGTACATATAATTACGGGTCATACGGCGCAGGATACGTTGCCTGAAAATATAAAGAAGTGCGCCGAAGCCGACGGAACGCTTGTGTTTCTTATGGGCCTCAAAAAGCTGCCTGATATTGCGAAAAATCTTATTCAATGCGGAAAGTCCAAAGACACTCCCGTTGCCGTTGTTTCTAACGGTGCCTGTGCCGAAAATCAAACTGTAAGGGGTACTCTTTCAACGATTTGCGAAAATGTCAAATCCGAAGAGGTTGTTCCGCCTGTCGTTATTGTGGTCGGCGAAATAACAAAATTTGATTTTGCGCCTACAATTAAAAGACCTTTAAAAAATATTTCCGTTACCGTAACAGGCACGAGAAGACTTTCCGACAAGCTTGGCAAAATGCTCACGCTTTCGGGTGCAAAGGTTAAAAGACACGACCTTTTAAAAGTGATTGAATACCGTGACAACGATGCTTTTGACAATGCTATAAACGGTATTGACAGTTATGATTATGTTGTTCTTACGAGTATGAACGGAGCCGAAATTTTTATGAGACGATTGCGCAGGCTGAAAAAAGATATTCGCAGCTTTGCAAATGTCAGGTTTGCGGTAATCGGTTCGGGAACGGCAGCTGTACTTGAAAAATACGGAATATTTGCCGACTGCGTACCGAATGTTTACACAACCTGCGAACTTGGATATTTACTCTCAAAAACGGTTAAAAAGGGTGAAAAGGTATTGATTCTCCGTGCAGAAAACGGTTCACCCGAGCTTACTCGGATTTTGGCGGAGAATAATATAAATTTCGATGATGTTAAAACATATGATATTCAGCTTGAGAAAAAGCAGGACAATTCAGTTGTGAATACTGACTTTATCACGTTTGCGAGTGCATCGGGAGTAAATAAGTTTTTTGACGGCGGAGCGACTGTTTCCGAAAAAACTTCCGTTGTCTGTATAGGTGAAATTACCGCCGAAGCACTTATAAATCACGGTGTGAATTCGTTTAAGATAGCAAGAACTAAAGATACAGACGGAATTTTGCAAATTATTATTAAAGAAGCGGCTTTGAAAGAGGGATTAAATATATGAGAAGATTCAGAAGATTAAGAGCAGACGGGCGGATTCGCAGTCTTGTACGTGAAACAAAAATTGACAAGAGTGATTTGATTTATCCGATTTTTATTGCTGAGGGGGAAAACATCAAAATCCCTGTTGATTCAATGCCGAATGTTTATCAATATTCGCTTGACAGAGCAGATGAAATTCTTAAAGAGATTCAAGAAAGCGGTATTTCGGGACTTCTTGTTTTCGGGATTCCAAAGCATAAAGACGAGCTTGCGTCCTCTGCATATGATGATAACGGCGTAACTCAGAACGCAATAAGATATATAAAGAAAAATTATCCGTCACTTATTATTGTTGCCGATGTTTGCCTTTGTGAGTACACAAGTCACGGTCATTGCGGTGTTGTGTGCGGTCACGAAATTCTCAATGATGAAACACTTCCGCTTCTCTCAAGAATGTCTGTCAGCCTTGCAAAAGCCGGTGCTGATATTATCGCTCCGTCTGATATGATGGACGGCAGAGTATCTGCAATCAGAAGTGCCCTTGACAAAGGCGGATTTATCAACACACCGATTATGTCATACAGCGCAAAATTTGCCTCGGGTTATTATTCGCCGTTTCGTGATGCGGCAGATTCCGCTCCTGAATTTGGTGACAGAAAAAGCTATCAAATGGATTATGCAAACGGCACAGAGGCACTGCGTGAAATTGCGGACGATATTGACGAGGGTGCGGATATGGTTATGGTCAAGCCCGCACTTGCGTATCTTGATATTGTAAAGGCGGCAAGCGAAAGCTTTGACCTCCCGCTTGTTGCCTACAATGTGAGCGGTGAGTATGCAATGGTTAAGGCTGCGGCTGAAAAGGGCTGGATTGACGAAAAGAAAATTGTGTGTGAAAATATGATTGCGATTAAAAGGGCGGGTGCCGATATCATCATAACATATCATGCACTTGATGTTGCAAAATGGATTGATGAATTTTACAATAGGAGTGTGTTTTTATGAATATAACTCAAAGTGAAAAGTTGTATACTCGTGCTCTTGATTTTATGCCCGGCGGTGTTAACAGCCCTGTCCGTGCGTGTCGTTGCGTCGGAATGACTCCGCTTTTTATCGACCGTGCGGAGGGTTCCAAAATTTATGATGCGGACGGAAACGAGTTTATTGATTATATATGTTCTTGGGGACCGAACATTCTCGGTCACAAACATCCGGAGATTATCAAAGCCGTGATCTCTGCCTGTCGGAACGGACTTACTTTCGGTGCGTGCCACGAAGGTGAAATTGAGATTGCCGAGCTTATCCGCAGGAATATTCCGTCAATTGAAATGCTCAGACTTGTTAATTCCGGCACAGAGGCGGTTATGAGTGCGATTCGTGCCGCAAGGGGGTTTACCGCAAGGGATAAGATTGTAAAATTTGAGGGGTGTTATCACGGTCATTCCGACGGCTTGCTTGTAAAGGGCGGCTCGGGTCTTTTGACAAATTCAATTCCAAACAGTGCAGGTGTGCCAAAGGGATACACCGAAACAACTTTGCTTGCAAAATATAATGATGAAAAATCCGTTCAACAGCTTTTCGATAACTGTGGTGATGAAATTGCTTGCGTAATTGTTGAGCCGTGTGCCGCAAATATGGGTGTGGTTCCGCCAAAAGAGGGATTTTTAAAATTTTTGCGTAAAATAACGGAAAGGTACGGCTCACTTCTTATCTTTGATGAGGTAATCACGGGCTTCAGACTTTCCCTCGGCGGTGCACAGGAGCTTTACGGAATAAAGCCAGACCTTACAACCCTCGGAAAAATCGTCGGCGGCGGAATGCCGCTTGCGGTTTACGGCGGACGTAAAGAGATTATGGAGTGTGTCGCACCTCTCGGTTCCGTTTATCAGGCAGGCACACTTTCCGGAAATCCAGTTGCTGTCAGTGCGGGCATTGCTACGCTTAAAATTCTCGAAGAGAATAAAAATACAATTTACCCTGAACTTGAACGTAAGTCTGCAATGATTGAAAACGCAATGAAAAACGCAGGACTGAATGTGAACCGTGTCGGCTCGATTATGACGGCATTTTTTACCGACAAAACGGTTGTTGACTATGACACGGCAACCACTGCCGATGCAAAACTGTATGCGGAATATTACAACCACCTGCTTGACAACGGAATTTATGTCGCACCGTCACAGTTTGAGGCAATGTTTATTTCTTTTGCGCACACGGACGATGACATTGAAAAGACCTGTCGGGTTATCGAAAATTTAAAATAATCTCACAAAAAGGACAAAGTCACCGATTTTTATCTCGGTGACTTTGTTTTATATATCAGATATAGTACATTGGAATATTGTGTTCGATTTCACTGTTTTTGATGTATTCGTCGCAAAACCGTGCAAGTGTAATACTTTCGGCGTAATCCTGAAGATATGATGACATTTCAGACCACAGAATGTTATCAATCAGTTTAATCATAACTTCATCTTCGCTTTGAGTATTAAAATAAGCATTGCTAAGCACGTTTGCGTCAAGTGCGTTTATAATATCTTTAAATGTAATTTCTTTAACGTCTTTTGCAATAACATAACCGCCGTTTGAACCTTTCTGACCCCGTACAAGTCCTGCCGAGCTGAGCGAGGACAGAATTTGTTCAAGATACTTTTTGGAAATATTTTGCCGTTTTGCAATTTCGGGAGTAGTTACCGCATTGCCGTTAAGTGAGTGTGACGCAATGTCGATAATAGCGATGATTCCGAATTCCACCCTTGTTGAAATTTTCAATTTTATTGTCTCCTTTTCGCAAGTTTTTGTTTTTTAAAAGAGTATATATTAATGGTAACAGTTTTGAATTTAAAAATCAATACCCACTAAAGAAATAAGTATTGTAGGAAATAATGGAAATGCGGAAAATTAAAGAAAAAAATTGTGCAAGAGGTAAAATCTTATAAAACCTATTGAAATACTATGATTAAGGGAGTATAATCTATCTGTATTAATTGAGAATGTCAGACAAAATCTTACACAAACGGTCTGATGTATTAGGTTTGTTGTATAAAAATAAGGGGTTGGTGATATTATGGAGTTTAACACCGCATTACTTCACAAGGGTTTTAACGATGAAAAAGCCTTTGGTTCAACTTTAACTCCCATTTATCAGGTCAGTGCATTTTCACACAGCTCTGCCGAGCAGCTTGAAAAGGTTTTCAACAACAAGGCTCCCGGATATGCCTATTCTCGAATAGGCAATCCTACGGTAACGGCTTTTGAGAACAGAATTTCTTCTCTTGAAAACGGTATCGGTGCGGTTGCGTGTTCGTCGGGTATGGCTGCTGTTACGATGTCGCTCCTGAACATTCTTGAATCGGGTGACGAAGTAATCGCAAGCGCAGGTCTTTTTGGCGGAACAATTGACTTGTTCGGAGATCTTGAACCTTTCGGAATAGTTACACGATATGTCAACAAGGTAACGGTTGATGAGATTGAACCTCTCATTAACAAAAAAACAAAAGCGGTTTTTGCCGAGCTTATCGGAAATCCGGGGCTTGAAATTGCCGACCTTGATGCAGTGTCAATGCTTGTTCATTCACACGGTATTCCGCTTATTATAGACAGCACAACGGCAACTCCGTATATTATCCGACCGTTTGAACACGGTGCGGATATTGTAGTCCATTCATCGTCAAAGTATATTAACGGCGGCGGAAATTCAATCAGCGGAATAATTGTTGACAGTGGAGGTTTTAAATGGGACACCGAAAGATACAAAGGACTTGCAGAGTATAAAAAATTCGGTAAGTTTGCATATGTAGCAAAACTGAGGAACGGTATCTGGCGAAATATGGGTTGTTGTCTTGCACCGTTCAATGCTTTTATGAATACTGTCGGACTTGAAACACTCGGACTTAGGATGGAACGACTTTGTTACAATGCTCTGGAACTTGCAAAATTTTTTGAAGCATTGGACGATATTAAAGTCAACTATCCGGCATTGAAGGCTTCTCCTTATTACGGGCTTTGTCAAAAACTGCTGAAAGGAAAGGGCGGAGCAATCCTCACAATCAGGGTAGGAAGCAAAGAGAGAGCGTTTGCGCTTATCAACAACTTAAAGTTTGCAACAAATGCGACAAATATAGGTGACACACGAACTCTTGTAATTCATCCGTCAAGCACGATTTATGCTCACGGAACCGAAGAACAAAAGAAAAATGCAGGCGTTTTTGAGGACACAATAAGAATCAGCGTAGGCATTGAAGATATTGAAGATTTAAAGACTGATTTCAAGCAGGCAATCAACAAAATAATATGAATAAATCGGAGGAGTGAGAAAAATGGCAGTTGATTATGCTACTTTAAAAAAAGGCGGCTTTATGCGCCAGAAACAGAAAAATAACTTTTCACTCAGGCTTAGGGTTGTAGGCGGCAGTCTTACAGCTAAACAACTTATGAAAATCGCCGAGGTTTCTGAAAACTACGGTGACGGTTATGTTCATCTTACATCCAGACAGAGTGTTGAAATACCTTTTATAAAGCTTGATGATGTTGAGGCTGTTAAGGACGCACTTGCCGAGGGGAATGTTGAGCCGGGTGTTTGCGGTCCGAGAGTAAGAACAATCACAGCCTGTCAGGGTTCGGCAATTTGTCCTAGCGGTTGTATTGATACATATGCTCTTGCCAAGGAGCTTGACGACAGATATTTTGCAAAGGAGCTTCCGCATAAATTCAAGTTCGGTATAACCGGCTGTCAGAACAATTGCCTTAAAGCCGAGGAAAACGATGTCGGCATCAAAGGCGGAATCAAGGTTTCGTGGAGAGAAGACGCTTGTATCGGATGCGGGGTTTGCGTAAAGGCTTGCCGTCAGGGTGCAATCGCTCTTGAGGACGGAAGAATTTCCGTTGACAATTCAAAATGTAATTACTGCGGCAGATGTTTTAAGGCTTGTCCGACAGAAGCATGGGATACTGTTCACGGCTACATTGTTTCGTTTGGCGGACTTTTCGGTAATTCAATCAACAAAGGCGAAGCAATTATTCCGTTTATAGTGAATAAAGAAAAACTTATGCAAATATGCGATGCCGCTCTTAACTTTTTTGCTGAAAACGCAGAACCGAGCGAACGTTTTAAGTTCACGATAGACAGAGTCGGCAAAGAGAAATTTAAACAGAGAATTTTGGAGGTTTACAATGGCTGATTTTGTAATTGACGATACAGTGGATATCACCGATGTGGTATGTCCGACAACCTTTGTAAAGGCAAAGGTTGCACTTGAAGAGCTTGATGAAGGTCAGGTACTTTCAATCAGGATGAATGACGGCGAACCTGTTCAGAATGTTCCGAGAAGCGTAAAGGAAGAGGGGCACAAAATTCTCAAGCTCGTTGACAACGGGGACGGAACATATGACCTGATTGTTGAAAAGGTAGGTGATTAGATGCCGCAGAGAGTAAGCAAAGATAATTTTCAGAGCGAAGTTCTTGCAACGGATACACTTGTGCTTGCGGATTTTTATTCCGACAGCTGTATCCCGTGCAAGCGGCTTTCACCGGTACTTTTTGAGATTGAAAAGGAGTATGATGGTAAGCTTAAAATCGCAAAAATTAATGTTAATTTTGATTCCGAGCTTGCATCGGAATATGAGGTTCGGACAGCACCGACGCTTGTTTTTTTCAAAAACGGAGAAGAAAAAGAAAGATTAAGAGGTGCGGTCAGAAAATCGGAAATTATTGAAGTAACAGAAAAACTGATTAAGGAGTAACAGTTATGACTATCACAGTTGCAGGAAACAAAAAGAAAGTTGCGGAAAATCTTACAGTGGCACAGCTAATAGTTGACGAAAATGTCGAAACACCCGAGTATGTGACCGTTACAATCAATGACGAATTTTTAAAGAGCGGTACATTTGAAGAAACAGTCTTAAAAGACGGCGATGTTGTAGAATTCCTTTATTTTATGGGAGGCGGTCAGTAATGGCTTTTTCTAATGAACAGCTTGAAAGGTATTCACGACACATTATTCTTAAAGAGGTTGGTGCAAAAGGACAGAAAAAGCTCCTTAACGCTAAGGTTCTCATTATAGGTGCAGGCGGACTCGGAGCACCTGCCGCAATGTATCTTGCCGCCGCAGGTGTAGGCACAATCGGCATCGCAGATGCAGACGAGGTTGACCTGTCGAATCTTCAAAGACAGATTATCCATTCAACACAGGATATCGGTAAGCCAAAGGTTGAATCCGCAAAAGAAACAATGGAGGCGGTTAACCCCGATGTTACCGTAAAGACATATCACACATTTGTTACAAGTGAGAATATTCTTAACCTTATAAAGGAATATGATTTTATCATTGACGGTACAGATAACTTTCCCGCTAAGTTTCTTATCAATGATGCCTGTGTAATGGCTGAAAAACCCTTTTCACACGCAGGAATTATCAGGTTTAAAGGTCAGCTTATGACCTATGTGCCCGGTGAGGGTCCCTGTTATCGTTGCGTGTTCAAAAATCCGCCGCCAAAGGATGCTGTTCCTACCTGTAAGCAGGCAGGTGTTATAGGTGCAATGGGCGGCGTAATCGGAAGTTTGCAGGCTATGGAAGCAATCAAATATATCATCGGTCAGGGCGAGTTGCTCACCGGCAGTTTGCTTACGTACGATGCACTCAAAATGGAGTTTCGCAAGGTAAAGCTTCCCGGTGACACGCACAATTGTGCAGTCTGCGGCGACCACCCGACAATAAAAGAACTTATCGACTACGAACAAGCAGAATGTGACGGTGTTCATTTATGATAAAACTCTCAAAAAATGATTTTGAAAAAATTCTCATGCACGCCGAAAAGGAACTGCCCAATGAAGCTTGCGGCCTTATTGCGGGAACAATCGACGGCAGTAACAAGGAGATTAAAAAGGTTTATCTTCTTACGAATATCGACCACTCGAAAGAGCATTTTTCGCTCGACCCAAAGGAACAGCTTGAAGCAATCAAGGATATGCGAAAAAACGGATTTGCTCCTCTCGGCAACTGGCATTCACATCCCGAATCACCTTCAAGACCGTCTGACGAGGACAAAAGACTTGCCTATGACAGCAAAGCGAGTTATATGATTCTTTCACTTGCGGACAGAGAAAAACCCGTTCTTAATTCATTTAAAATTACGGGAGATACAGCGGAAAAGGAAGAGCTTGTTATAGATTAAAAAGGGGAAAGATTATGTACGACATCGTGATTATCGGCAGCGGTCCCGCAGGACTTTCAGCCGCAATTTATGCTCGGCGGGAAAATCTAAAAGCAGTTGTGGTTGAAAAAGAATTTATGGGTACGGGACAGATTGCAGAAAGCGAAAGAGTAGATAATTACCCCGGATTTTACGGCGAAACAGGTTTTGACCTCGGCGAAAAATTCAGAATTCACGCCGAAAAGCTCGGCGCTGAATTTGTTGACGGAGAAGTTACAAAGGTTGACAGAGTAAACGGCAATTTTACCGTATACATCGGCGGCATTAAGAAACTTGAAACAAAAGCCGTAATATATGCGGCAGGAACACAGCGCAGAAAGCTTGATGTAAAAGGCGAAAAAGAATTTTCTGGCAAGGGTGTTTCATATTGTGCGGTTTGCGATGCGGCTTTCTGTAAAGATAAAATTACCGTAGTGACAGGTGGCGGAGATACCGCATTCGGTGACGCACTTTTGCTTTCGAGGTTTTGCAAAAAGGTTTATCTTATTCACAGAAGAGATTCCTTCAGAGCGGGCAGAGCCTTGCGGAACAGAGTTTTTTCAGCGGAAAATATTGAAATTCTTACAAATGCAAAGGTATCTGCAATTAACGGAGACTGTACAGTAACTTCTGTCACTGTACAGCAAAACGGAAAAGAAAAATATATTAAATGCGACGGGATTTTTGTTGCGGTAGGAAGCGTTCCCGATACAAGACCTCTCGGAAATCTTGTCGAAACCGACGATAACGGCTACATTGTTGCCGATGAAAACGGAAAGACCACCGAGGACGGGATTTTTGCGTGCGGTGACATCAGAACAAAGGTACTTCGTCAGGTTGTAACAGCCGTGTCGGACGGTGCAAACTGCGTAATTTCGGCAGAAAAATATCTTGAAGAAAAACAATAAAGGCAGAGGAGTGAAATCCTATGGAAACAGAAAAAATAAGTACCGACATCCTCATTATAGGAGGAGGAACGGCGGGTTGTTATGCGGCTCTTACCGTTTCCGAAACCTCGGATAAAAAGGTTCTTATCTGCGAAAAAGCACATATCAAGAGAAGCGGCTGTCTTGCGGCGGGTGTAAATGCCCTTAACGCATATATTGTTGACGGAAGAAAGCCTCAGGATTATGTTGATTACGCAAAAAAGGATGCTTGCGGTATAGTCAGAGAGGATTTACTCCTTACCATGTCCGAAAAGCTCAATGAAGTTACCGACAGGCTTGAAAAACTCGGACTTGTAATTTTAAAGGACGAAAACGGAAAGTATGTTACACGGGGTAATCGAAACCTTAAGATTAACGGTGAGAATATAAAGCCGATCCTTGCAGACGCAGTCGAAAAAGCAAGGAATGTAACGGTTATCAACCGCATTAATATTTTTGATTACTCGGTCAAGGATAATAAAATCAACGGTGCATTCGGATTCGGTATTGAAAACGGAATCTTTTATACAATCGAAGCCAAGGCTGTCATAATTGCCACAGGCGGTGCGGCAGGGCTTTACAAGCCAAACAACCCCGGGTTTTCCCGCCATAAGATGTGGTATCCGCCATTCAATACAGGCGCAGGTTATGCAATGGGAATCAGAGCGGGAGCAGAGATGACAACCTTTGAAATGCGTTTTATCGCACTCAGATGCAAGGACACAATCGCCCCCACAGGAACACTTGCACAGGGAGTCGGCGCAAAGCAGATAAATTCACTCGGTGAGGTGTATGAAACAAAATACGGACTTACAACCTCCGAAAGGGTTTACGGTACAGTAAACGAAAATCAGGAGGGCAGAGGACCCTGTTATCTCAAAACCGAGGGCATTACTGCCGAGCAGAATGAATCGCTTTTGAAAGCATACCTTAACATGGCACCTTCGCAGACAATCAAATGGATTGAAAGCGGCAGAAATCCCTCACAATTGAATGTAGAAATTGAGGGAACAGAACCGTATATTGTAGGCGGTCACACGGCAAGCGGCTATTGGGTTGACACGAATCGCGCAACCACAATTGACGGACTTTTTGCCGGCGGCGACGTCGCGGGAGGTTGTCCGCAAAAATATGTTACGGGTGCTCTTGCGGAGGGTGAAATCGCAGCCCTTTCGTCAATTAAGTATATTGACGGCAAAGATAATTTTGAGAGAATCGGCGATGAAGAAATAAAATTTCGTCTCAGAGAAGCCGAGAAATATCTCACCGACCGACATTCTCTCTACACCACGGAACAGCTTGAAGAGGCAATGCAGACGGTTATGGACAGCTATGCAGGCGGTATCAAGACAAATTACCGCTTTAACGAAAAACAACTTGATATTGCCGATTATAAAATCAGACAGCTTGAGTCGCTTGCAAATGACCTCTTTGCTGAAGATTTTCAGGAGCTTATGTATATTTGTGAACTTAAAGAAAGACTTACGGTATGTAAAAGCGTAATCGCTCATCTCAGAGCGAGAAAGGAAACACGCTGGCACAGTTTTGCCGAAAATCTTGACTATCCCGAGAAGGATGACAAAAACTTTAACAAATATGTCAATTCCCGTCTTGTAGACGGTGAGATTAAAATTATTATTCGAGATCTTGTGACGGGAGGCAAAAAGTATGAGCATAGTAATTGACAAGTCTAAGTGCATTGGCTGCAAAAAGTGTCGTAATGTTTGCCCCGGAAGTCTTATCAAGACCGACGTAAACGGCAAAGCGTACATTAAATATCCAAAAGACTGTTGGGGGTGTACCTCTTGCATTAAAGAATGTCCCGCGTATGCAATCA
Organism: Acutalibacteraceae bacterium; assembly: GCA_963599905.1. Classification (GTDB taxonomy): domain Bacteria; phylum Bacillota; class Clostridia; order Oscillospirales; family Acutalibacteraceae; genus Ruminococcoides. The sequence continues at coordinate 115,985 of CAVBYX010000017.1, read as the reverse complement.
GCTTTTTCCTTGGTTCGGATATCGGCGGTATGGGCAGCAAAGTTCACACCGAAAAGAACGGAGATATTCTCTCGTGGTTAATCGAAAAACCACAGGGCGAGGTTATAAAGATTGACATAAATCAAAAAGAATCAAACAAATACTAAGAAAATACTTTATAGTATTTTTGAAAAAAAGGAGATAAGGTATGAGTCAGCTTTCACATTTAGATGAGCTTGAAGCGGAAGCTATATACATAATCAGAGAAGTTGCGGCTGAGTGCGAAAAGCCGGTTATGCTCTACTCGATAGGCAAGGACAGTTCGGTTATGCTTCACCTGGCAATGAAGGCGTTTTATCCCGAAAAACCGCCGTTCCCGTTCCTGCATATTGATACAACATGGAAGTTTAAAGATATGATAAAGTTTCGTGATGATACGGCAAAGAAGCTCGGAATCGAAATGCTTGTTTACACCAATGAAGAGGGTGTAAAGAAAGGCATTAACCCGTTTGAACACGGTGCGGCTTATACAGATATTATGAAAACGCAGGCTCTTAAACAGGCTCTCAACAAGTATGGTTTTACTGCGGCATTCGGCGGCGGCAGGCGAGATGAGGAGAAGTCGAGAGCAAAGGAAAGAATTTTTTCTTTCAGAAATAAAGCACAGGCTTGGGATCCTAAAAATCAACGTCCCGAAATGTGGAAACTTTACAACACAAAAATCAATAAGGGCGAAAGTATACGTGTATTCCCAATTTCAAATTGGACGGAAAAAGATATCTGGCAGTATATTCGTAGGGAAAAAATAGATATTGTTCCGCTTTATTTTGCGGCAAAAAGACCTGTCGTTTACCGTGACGGTAACATCATAATGGTTGATGACGAGCGTTTTCCGCTCAAAGAGGGCGAAGTGCCCGAAATAAAATCTGTTCGTTTCAGAACTCTCGGCTGTTATCCTCTTACAGGCGGCATAGAGTCAACCGCAACATCTCTCGACGAAATTATTGACGAAACTCTCAGCTCCGTTTCATCGGAGCGTACCTCCAGAGTAATCGACAATGAGGCGCAGGGAAGTATGGAACGCAGAAAAAGGGAGGGTTACTTCTAAATGAAAGGTTTACTTAAATTTATCACCTGCGGCAGCGTCGATGACGGTAAATCAACACTTATCGGACATATTCTTTATGATGCAAAGCTTATTTATGCCGATCAGAAAAAAGCTCTTGAGCTTGACAGCAAGGTCGGTAGCCGCAACGGTGACATAGATTATTCGCTTTTGCTTGACGGTCTTATGGCAGAACGAGAGCAGGGTATCACCATTGACGTTGCATATCGTTACTTTACGACCGACAACCGCAGCTTCATTGTTGCCGACACACCGGGTCACGAGGAATATACGAGAAATATGGCGGTAGGAGCATCCTTTGCGGATCTTGCGGTTATCCTCATCGACGCATCGCAGGGCGTTCTTGTTCAGACAAGAAGACATGCAAGAATTTGTAAGCTTATGGGTATAAGACACTTTGTTTTTGCCGTTAATAAAATGGACTTGGTAAAGTACAGTCAATCATGCTTTGATGAAATCGTAAAGCAGATTGAAGAGCTTAAAAGCGAACTTTTGCTTGATGATATTTACGTTATACCGCTTTCGGCAACAGAGGGCGACAATGTTACTGTAAAGTCAGACAATATTCCGTGGTATGACGGTGTTCCTCTTCTTAGGTATCTTGAAACCGTCGATGTCGATTCTTCGGAGGAAGAAGACGGCTTTTATTTACCCGTTCAGAGAGTTTGCCGTCCCGACCATACATTCAGGGGATTTCAGGGGCAGATTGAGTCGGGCAGTATAAGTGCCGGCGATGAAATCGTAACACTTCCGAGTAACGAAAAGGCTTGTGTAAAGCAGATTCTTATGACCGACAAAGAGGTCATAACCGCTTTTAAAGGACAGCCTGTTACAATCACGCTTGATAAGGAGGTAGATGTATCCCGCGGTTGCGTAATAACAAAGGATACAAAGCTTGCTTCTTATCAGGAGCTTACTTCGTCAATTCTTTGGATGGACGACGAACAGCTTGCAGCAGGCAAGGACTACCTTGTAAAGCTTGGCACAAAGACTATTTCCGGTATCGTTTCCGAGATTGAATATGCCGTTGACGTTAATACGGGTGCGCATATTCCTGCCGATTCACTTGCAAAAAACGGAATTGCAGTTTGCAAAATTCTGCTTGCCGAGCCGATCGCAGCAGACCTTTTCTCAAACCACAAAACACTCGGCGAGCTTATTTTGATTGACCGTGTGTCAAATATGACCTCAGCCTGCGGTGTTGTTGAATCGGTTGACCATAAGGCGAATGACGGCAGCAAAGCGTCGTTTGTTTTAGGCTCACTTAATGCGAGGGGCGACATTTTTGAAGAGTTCTGCTATGATACTTCAAGTTTAAATGTTCTCAAGTACCAACCCGTTAAGGAAACCTACACAAAGGGAGACACAATTCCTGTTGAGGGAGAAAGCTACAAGTATCCTGACAACTTTGATATTATCGTACTTCGTGACGGCATTGCCGTAAAAGTTCGTAATCGCAGTATTACCGAAATAATTCCTATATCCGAGTACGGTTACGGAGATGTTCCTGTTGTGAACGGCAGAGGATTTGAAGTCCTTGCCGACAGCGACGAAAAAATACAGCGGTTTCTTTCTGAGTATTCAAATCTCGAAAATATCAACGATTCGGATTTTTTTGCAAAGTGGGTTAAGTTTGATACATACAGAAAAATCGCAATTCAAAACATACAATAAATTTTTGTGTTTCTGACAGAACGACTTAGATGCATATAAAAATAAAACGGCAGAAAGGACAGCCTGAATTTTTCAACGTCTTTTCTGCCTTTTTTGTGTTTAAGTTTAAAGTAGCTGAAAATCGAATCAAAACCGTAGCTAATTTGAATTACCTTTAATTTTATTGACAGCCGAGAATAAGCCGCTGTGCCGAGTATGCCGAAAATCTGTCGGTTGAATTTTTTTGGAGAGAGATCGCTTTTAAGTCGAAATACAGACTTTTGTCAAGATTACTTGAAAAAAATGCAAATTTATGTTTTAATAGGTTAGCACAAGCTAATTTAAAACAGCGTTTACCGATTCAGATGTAAAGGTGGTTAGTATATGATGATAAACAAACGGCTGATCGGAACAGTCGCAGAAAGCAAAAAATACATAGCCGGCAATGTGGCAAGTCAATGGGTATCACTTTGCTCAAATATTGTTATTATGGGCAGCATTGCGGGTTTTATCGGCAGGATTGCTTATGAAAAGCCACAGACAGGTGATATGATTTTTCTTGTGCTTACTGTTGCCGTGTGTACGGCAATCAGATTTGTCTGCACTGAAATCTCTTCAAAAATGAGTTTTATGTCCTCAAAATCTGTCAAACAAAAGCTAAGAAAAATGATTTTTGAAAAGGTTCTTCGACTCGGCGCATCCTACAATGAAAAGATTACAACCTCCGAAACGGTGCAGGTTTCGGTTGAAGGCGTAGAACAGCTTGAAACCTATTTCGGCGCATATCTTCCGCAATTTTTCTATGCTATGATTGCACCTCTGACGTTGTTTGCGGTGACTTGTTTTATCAATACTTTGTCAGCGGTAATACTTCTGATATGTGTGCCGCTTATTCCGATTGCAATCGCACTTGTGCAGACATGGGCGAAAAAACTTCTTTCAAAATACTGGGGACAGTATACCGCACTCGGCGATACATTTCTCGAAAATTTGCAGGGACTTACCACTCTTAAAATTTATAAATCAGATAAGTTCAAAAACGAAGAAATGAATGATGAGGCGGAAAAATTCAGAAAAATAACGATGAAAGTACTTACAATGCAGTTAAATTCAATTACGATTATGGACTTGATTGCATACGGCGGAGCGGCGGCAGGAATGATTCTTGCCGTTACTCAGCTTGCTTGCGGCAATATTGATGTGTCGGGGTGCCTTTTTATAATACTTCTCTCGGCAGACTTCTTTATTCCGATGCGTCAGCTTGGCAGCTTTTTTCACATTGCTATGAACGGAATGGCGGCAAGCGATAAGATTTTTAATCTGCTGGATATTGATGAAAGCAGTCCCGCAACAAAGGAAATTACCGATAACACGGATATAGAGTGTGATAATCTCTGCTTTTCGTATGACGAAAGCAGAGAGATTTTGCACAATGTCAATATGAATTTTAAACAGGGCAGTTTTACGGCGATTGTAGGCAAGAGCGGCTGCGGAAAATCAACAATTGCATCAATTTTGACAGGCAAAAACAAAGGGTTTAAAGGCAGTGTGACAATCGGAAACATACCCATAAACGAAATAGACGAATCAAGCCTTATGAAGTCAATAACTTACATCGGTCATAACAGTTATATTTTTAAAGGCACTGTAAGAGAAAATCTTCTCATGGCAGGCAATTTTGATGACAGTGTATTGTGGCTGGTACTTAAAAAGGTTAATCTTGCCGATTTTTTAAAGAGCGAAAACGGTCTTGATACCGTTATTGATGAAAAGGCAAGCAATATTTCCGGCGGTCAGCGACAGCGACTAGCACTTGCAAGAGCGTTGTTACATAACGGCAACATATATATTTTTGACGAAGCGACCTCAAATATCGATGTCGAAAGCGAGAACGATATTATGACACAGATTGCCAAACTTGCCAAAAGCAAAACAGTCATTCTTATTTCTCACAGACTTGCAAATGTTGTTGATGCGGACAACATTTATGTAATGCGGGACGGCATTACGGTCGAAAGCGGAATTCATACCGAACTTTTAAAAAACAACGGTGTTTATGCCAAGCTTTATAATTCGCAGATTCAGCTTGAAAACTATACTAAGGGGTGTAAGCAATGAAAAAAAGAAGCAATCTGAATGTTATGTTCAGACTTTCGGCACTTGTAAAACCGCTTGCGGGTTTTATGACGCTTGCGATAATTATGGGCGTTATCGGAAATTTATGTGCAGCATTCATAACCGTTCTCGGCGGTTATGCAATTCTTGATGCTCTGAATATTTCAACGGGAATTTCCATGCTCACGTCCTTTGTACTTGCAGGAGTATTTGCGCTTTTGCGAGGATTTTTAAGATATGCAGAGCAGTCGAATAACCATTATATAGCGTTCAAGTTGCTTGCGCTTATCCGTGACAGAGTGTTTATTGCTTTGCGCAGACTTTGTCCTGCAAAGCTTGAGGGCAAGGACAAAGGTAATCTTATTTCAATTATCACGTCAGATATTGAATTGCTTGAGGTGTTCTATGCACATACAATTTCCCCTGTTGCAATTGCTGTTGTTTTTTGCATTGTTATGGTTGTGTTCATAAGTATGTACAGCATGATTCTCGGAATAATTGCATTTGCGGCATATGTTACGGTAGGCGTAATTATCCCGATTGCGGTTTCTAAAATAAGCGGAAACAACGGTGAGGAGTTTCGTAAAAAATCAGGCGAGCTAAGTGCATTTGTTCTTGACAGTCTGCACGGCATATCAGAGCTTATCCAATTTGGTAACGGTAAAAAGCGTTGTGATGAAATGTCCCAAAAAACCGACGACTTGCTCAAGACAGAAAAGATTATGAAACGGAAAACGGGCAAAAATGCGGCTGTTACAAACACGGTGATTTTTGCGTTTGATGTTATTCTTTTGATTACAGCTTCATTTCTGTATCGGTCAGGCTTGATAGGCTTCGACGGCGTAATTATTCCGGTACTTGCGCTTATGAGTTCATTCGGCCCTGTTGTAGCTCTTGCAAACCTCGGCAGCACGTTACAAAATACATTTGCCGCAGGCAACCGAGTGCTGAATATTCTTGACGAAAGTCCTGCCGTTGAAGAAATCACAGATAAAAAAGATGTTGCTTTCAACGGTGCAAGAGCTGAAAATGTCACGTTCGCATACGGTGATGAAATTATACTTGACAATGTTTCGGTTGATATAAAAGAAAACACGGTGGTCGGAATAATCGGAAAGAGCGGAAGCGGAAAATCAACCTTGCTGAAGCTTTTAATGCGTTTTTGGAAGGTTCGGAAAGGTGATATTAAAATTTCAGGTACAAGCATTGAGAATATCAACACCTCTAATCTGCGTGATATTGAAAGTTATGTTACTCAGGATACACATCTTTTTCATGACAGTATAAAAAACAATTTAAAAATCGCTAAGCTTGACGCAAGTGATGATGAGATAATTTCCGCCTGCAAAAAAGCATCCGTTCATGATTTTATTATGAGCTTACCAAACGGCTACAATACCATGGTCGGAGAGCTCGGCGACACTCTTTCGGGCGGTGAAAAGCAACGGCTCGGACTTGCAAGAGCCTTTCTGCATAACGCACCGCTTATGCTTCTTGACGAACCGACAAGCAATCTCGACAGTCTTAACGAGGCGGTTATTCTCAAGTCTCTCAACGAAGAAAGGGAAAACAAAACTGTTGTGATTGTTTCTCACAGAGAATCAACAATGAAAATTGCCGACGTTATTTATTGTGTTGAAAACGGGAGGACAAGTTGATGAACAAAAAGCTCAGTGCTGACGAAAAGAGGGAAAAAGAACGGCAGGTTGTTTCAAAAATGATTGAACTCTATTGCCGAAAAAAGCACAAAACAAAGGGGAAGATGTGTCCCGATTGCAAAGCCTTAAAGGATTACGCCGAGCTTAGAATCGGCAAGTGTCCGTTTATGGAAACAAAAACCTTTTGCTCAAATTGCAGAGTTCATTGCTACAAACCGCAGATGCGTGAAAAAATACGTGAGGTTATGCGCTTTTCGGGGCCGAGAATGATTTTTTATCATCCGATTATGGCAACTAAACACATTATAGAGAGTTGCAAAGAGAAAAAAGTCTAAACCCGAACAAGTAAATTATAAATTGCGGCAGAGCAACGGCTTTTGACGGTTTGGTGCTCTGCCGAATTTTTGAACGGCTTGACAAAATAATTAAAAATGTGGTAACATACAGAATGGTTAGTGTCGGCTAACCAAATTATCCGAGGGGGAGTGGGAATGACCGAATCGCTTGAAATATTAAAATTGCGAGTGTTGCTGAGCTTTTTGAATGAGGACAGTCGATTTTGCACGGTCACGGGATTGTCATTCGTGCTGGGCGAGAGCAAGCAAAAAATCAGCAGATTGCTGATGTCACTCGAAAAGGACGGATTACTTGACCGAACCGATCAAAGACATCCAAAGCTGACAGACGAGGGCGTGAAGACGGCAGAATATTACGAGGATCGCACAAGCGTAATACTCAATCATTTGCTCTACGAAGGACTTGACATCGAAAGTGCGGAACACGATTCATATGCATGGGCGTTGTACAGCTCCGAAAATGTAATGGAAATAATCCGCAGCTCCGAACAACGCTACCGTGCCAAATACGAATTACGCCGACAAAGTCAATTTTTTGGAGATGAACTTTGTAAGCATCTCAGCGACGGCGAGTACCTGTTCCCGTTTTTAATATACAAAGAAAATCTTTCCAACGGCACAAACCTGTCAATGGCAAATTCCGGATTTGAACATCCGTGCAGGCTTGCAGTTTCAGACGGAAAAGGCGTAATTTCGCTGAAACCTCTCGACATAACCGCCAAATCCCAGGTGAACGGTAAGGATATGTACGGCAGAGTACGCAAACTTATGTATTTTGACGGCTTTGATTTTATCCAAGCACCTGACGATAACGGCTTGGTAACCTTTCCGGCAGACAGTCTTTTATTTCTGAATATCGGTTCGGGAATGGGACAAATACTGCACGGAAGCATTTGTCTTAAAATGCAATGCTCTGTCGGCACAAACCATATGCCCGAGTCAACGGCAATTTTTACGATAATGATATGAGAATTGTATTAATTTCAAAACTTGTCACACCGGCGATACAAAATTGTAACGGCGGCGAGACATAAAAAAGCAAAATATCGACTATAAATACCGATAAATGTCAAACAAATAACCAAATTTGTCGCACATGCGTTACAAAACGGTGCTTGCACACAAAAACATAAAATGATATACTCTAAATCGCAAAAGAAAATGACTGAATATCACCGCATTAACGGTACAATACTTAATCAGCAAAATTTCTGAATTTTCAACAGCTCTGCGGCTGTTGTTTTTAAGGATTATGGGTTAGCATTGACTAACCATTGCGATAATATATGTAACGTAAATGCGAATATACCGTTGTTTTTTAAAGCGAGGTTAGCAACAGCTAACTATAAATCAAGCCCGATATTTTGGGGATATATTTAAGGAGGAATTTATAAAAATGAAGAAAACCCGTTCTAAATTGTTTGGGAGAAGCATTGCTTTGGTGCTTTCTGTACTTATGTGTATAAGTTCATTCGGCATTACAGCTTTTGCGGCTAATACAACCAAAAACTTAAAAGACGGTGATTTTACCGTAACAATCGACAAAGACAGCACAGCTAAGAAAGTTTCGGTCGATTTCAAAACAGCCGATGAAGGCTTTCACGATTTTGTAAGTGAACCCTATGTGCATAATTATACAGCACTTATGCACGGCAATCACGGCTTGTCGGCTGTTATTAACTTGACAGACAAAGACGGTAACAAAGTTGATTATAAAGGCGAAATGACCGTTAAGTACACGCTTCCCGATGATTGGGATATCAACTACGGTGTCAAGGTTGCTTGGGTTGGCACGGGTACTTGGGGAAATCTTCTTTTCTCATCAGGTCAGATTGCCACTTCTTATGTTTCGGGAAGAACGCTTAGCTTCACCGTAAACTACAATAACACTGATGATAACAGTGACAGCGATTATCCGATGAACGGTAACAGGGTTCTTATTGTTCAGAAACTTGCCAAGACAGATGTAACATCGCTTTCAGACGGTGTGTACGATGTTAATCTTGCAATGCTCAGTGACGTTCAGAATGAATCGCTGTCGATGGCTTCAAATACGGTTGACCGTAACGCCAAACTCATTGTAAATGACGGTAAGACGTATCTTAATATTAACTTCAATATGGGTTCTGTAATGTTTATGCCTGCATTTGCAAACAAGGTTTATTCAGTTAATATCACAAACGGCGGTGATACAGGCACACCGAGATACGGCAAAAATATCCCCGGTACGGTTAATTCATACTACGATAGTGACGAAGCTCTCAGATTTGCTTTTGATTTATTAAAGAACGGTACTTTGGGTTCTAACGGCAGTACGGATGCTGAAATACAGGAAGAGGTTGATACAACGGTATTACAGAACGGTATCAAGCCTATTCACAATGTAACGCTTGATGTTACTGACAGTATTCAGAGTAACGGTACATTCCTTATCGGTTTCTGCAGTGATATTATGGATTCACTCTATGACGGTGATTACGGTTCGGACGCAGGTTACAACACAACAAATTTCCTAGTCGGTAATCCTATAAAGACAGATGAGACGGCAGATAATTATGTTGTAAAGTCAACAGCAGATAAGTCGGAGCTTGAAAATGTATTCAAGGATTACATAAATGCTTGTGACCCCGCCACCGTGCTCAGAAAAGTTTATACGGATGAAAGCTACAACAAATACTTTGTTCCGGCTTGGCAACAGGTATATCAGGCATATACATATGTAGGTGCAACTCAGACGCAGATTAACAATGCTGTAAAGGTTGGTAAAGAAGCTTTATCGAATCTTGTTGCTCTTAAAGAGGGTGACGGTGTAAATCTAACTTGGAATGTAAATTTTATGCTCAAAAAGGCAAAAGCAGTCGATAAAACTCTTTACACAACTTCATCATATGAAAATATGACGTCAATTGTTTCTAAGGCACAGGAGCTTCTTGATAAGGGTAATGAAGTTTACGCAAAAGACCTTTCTGCTGTTTACTATGAACTTGAAGACGCTTATAATGCACTTGCGTTAAAGGCTACGGATTTTACGGCACTTGAAAATGCGATCAATGATGTTAAAGATACATCACTTGACGGTTACACAGATAAGACAATCAAAGCATTTAAGAATGAACTCGCAAAGGCACAGTCAATGCTTGAATCTAAAGATATTTCGGAAGCTGAAATCGAGCAGGAAATCAAGGCTCTCTATAATGCCAAAAATGCTCTTTCAACAGAAGATGCAAATGACGGTAAACTAAAAGACGGTATTTATAAAATTAACCTTTCAATGTTAAAGATAAACCGTAAAGACCCGTCAATGGCAGGCGGTGCTGTTAATTCAATTGCTAAACTCGAAGTTGTAAACGGCGAATATTATCTTACTCTCGATTTTAAGGGTATGACGATTACAAACAAGTACGGATATCTTTCTAAGCTTTGGTATTACGATGACGGTTATACCTATGATAAGAACGGTGAACCGCAGGGTAAACTTACAGAGGCTGAAACTCTTACAACACAGAAAAACGCAGACGGTACAGATGTTATTGATATGTACAATGATGAAAACAATCTTTATCCGGACCTAATAAAAATCAAATTAACAGACACTGCTCTTAATGATGAAGACGGCTATGTTCCGCTCAGAGTAATGGTTCCTATTATGGAAGCTATCGCAAAGGGCAACGGCGAACATAATGTGCTGATGAAGCTCGAATGGGATTCGGTTACCGAGACAACAGATGAAGATCCTGATATTGTTCCCGACAAGCCTGATGAGCAGTCATCTGCATTAGATTACACCGACTCTAAGACAGGCGTTAAGGTCAGCGCCGACAAGGGTGTGTTTGACGAGGGCGTTCAGGTTGTTGTTACCGAGATTACCGACGGTACAGACTACACAAATGCCGCCAATGCCCTTGAAGACACCGGCAAAAAGTTCAAACTTTATAATGTTAAGTTCCTTGACAAAGACGGCAACGAGGTTACCCCCAACGGCACTGTTTCAATCGGTATCCCGACTCCTGCAGGCTATGACGCATCAAAACTTTCTGTATTCAGAATCAATGACGGTTCTTCTAAGACTGTTGTAAAGGGTACATTTGCCGACGGAATGTACACGGTTGTTACAAAAACAGGCGGTAACTATGCCCTTGCCGAATCGGGAAGCACAATCACTGATAAGCAAAATTCGGATAACGGCGCAGGTTCTTCTGTCGACAACGCAAACAAGGGTACTGCTTCTGCCGCTGACAATGCCGTTAAAACAGGTGACAACAGCCCACTCACAATTTGTCTTGTTGCAATGCTTGCCGCTTGTGCGGTTCTTGCAGTGATTGACTACAACAAAAAGCGTAAATCTCAGGGAGAATAACACAATGAAAAAATTATATTGTGCAAATTTTTTAAAAATATTGTGCAGTATGGTTGTAATGCTCGCTCTTGTGGCGGGCATTACTGCTATACCTGCTCATGCCGCATCCAACGGAATTTATACGGCAACAGCCACTCCGCATTACAGAAATCCCCTCACAGGCAAAATCGAGGACTCAGGCGGTGAAGCTTCTGAAATTCTCGGTCAGTCAATGACCGAATCCGCAACCGACACAAGGGCGCTTGTTGAGGTAGATTCAAACGGCAATACATACGTTACCGTAAGACTTAAGCTTATGGATAACATTCAGAACCCGACATTCAAGGTTGACGGAAGCTCCGTTTCGGCATCTCTTATGCAGGAGGACTACTCTGCAAATACTGCCGATTACAGAATGAAGGTTGCAAGTGAAAATTCCGTTATCCGTTGCAGTATGTACGTTGTTCCCATGGGCAGAGACGTTATCTTTTTTATCACGGTTTCCAACCTCAATTCAGGCTCCGGTGATTTTGTTACAAGCATTACTTTGAACAGCAATCAAAACAATAACAAATCAAACAATAATTCAAACAACGCAAATTCCTCTGATAACAGTCGCAGTAACAATAATTCCGGCAGCAACAATAATTCGTCAGATAAGCCTGCCGAAGCTTCTGATAACAGCTCTTCTTCAAATGACTCCGACAATAAAGACTCAAGCGAAACCGTTGCTCCGACAACCGTAAAACCTAGTACAGCCGTTCCCACAACTGCCGCAACTGAGTCTGTAACAGACTCCGCAAAGGAAGTAAACGGTTTGCGTGAATTTGATGAACAGGGTGGAGAGGTAACCGATTCCGCAACCGCCGACGAAGCAGACGGCAATTTTTATGTTGTTTGGTATGTGCTCGGCGGTATTGCCGTTGTATTGATTGCAGGCTTTTGTGTATGGTACTTCGGCTTCTTCAGGAAAAAGAAAAACTAAGGAGTTTTACGAATGAAAGCAAAACATATTATTGCTCTTCTTCTTTCTGTTGTTGCGTTTTTTTCGCTTGTGGGTTGTGTAAATCAACATCCCGAAAGCTCCGACGCAAAAACAGAGGCAAGCGCAGAAGCCCGACTTGTGGCAACTTCTCCTGCTGTTGCACAAATTTGCAGCAGACTGAATCTTGACCTTGTCGGTGTGTGCAATACTTCGGGTACTCTTCCCGAAAAATACAACGATGTAACAAAAGTCGGCATGGCTATGAGCCCCGACCTTGAAACCATAAAATCGCTCAATCCCGATTATATACTTTCTCCGTCGTCTCTTGAGTCTGATTTGCAGCCGAAATATGCTTCAATCGGAGTTAAATCACTGTTTTTAAACCTCAAAAGCGTTGACGGAATGTATGCTTCGATTGAGGGGCTCGGCGAAAGGTTTGACCGTAAGGATGAGGCTGAAGAAATGCTTAATGAGTTCAAAACCTTTATGGATAAGTACAAGGATAAAAACAAGGACAAGGAAAGTCCGAAAGTTCTCGTACTTATGGGTTTGCCCGGATCATATATCGTTGCAACCGATAACAGCTATGTCGGAAGCCTTGTAAAGCTTGCAGGCGGTACAAATGTTTACGGTGACGGTGACGGCGAGGAGTTTTTGACTGCCAATACGGAGGATATGCAGACAAAAGACCCGGATATTATACTCAGAACCGCACATGCGCTTCCCGAACAAGTTAAAGAGATGTTTGCGGAAGAATTTGAAACCAACGACGTTTGGAAGCATTTCCGTGCGGTTCGGGACGGAAAGGTTTATGACCTTGACTCATCGCTGTTCAATATGAGTGCGAATTTCAGTTACAGTGATGCTCTGGAGGCACTTCAACCGTTGCTTTACGGTGATGAGTAAGCTTATATGGGAAAGGCGGTTTTACCATTGATCAGCACACGTAAAAAAATTCTGTCCTTTGTTCTGACGGCTGTCGGCTTGTTCGTTCTGTTTGTTTTTGCTGTAAATACAGGCAGTTTGAAGGTTACTCCGTCGGAGCTGTTCAGCGGACTTTTTATCGAATTCAATCAAGATGTAGCAACAATTTACGACTTGAGGTTTCCGAGAATTTTCATTGCAATGTTCGGCGGTGCCGCAACCGCCGTTTCGGGTGTTCTCATGCAGGCAATAATGAAAAATCCGCTTGCCGACCCCGGAATTATCGGCGTAAGCTCGGGCGCAAGCCTTGTTGCCGTAATCGTGACGGCGTTTTTTCCGAGTGTGTTTTTTCTCACTCCGATGCTTGCGTTCATAGGCGGGCTGGTTGCATTTATGCTTGTTTACGGTCTGTCGTATAAAGGCGGACTTTCACCGCTCAGAATTATTCTTGTCGGTGTTGCGGTAAATGCTCTTTGCACAGGACTTATGAATGCGTTTAACTCGGCAACCGGCAGTTCATACACAGGTGTTGCAAGTATTGTAAATGCGAATATCACTCAAAAAACATGGGACGATTTTCAAACGCTTGCCGTTTATGCGGTGGTCGGACTTATCGCTTCATTCTTTGTTGCAAATCAATGCAACTTGCTTTCGTTTGAGGACAAAACAGCACGCAACTTGGGTGTGAATGTCACAAGAAGCAGAATCGTTATTTCCGTTATTGCCGTACTTCTCGCGTCAATCAGTACAGCGGTAGTCGGTGCAATCAGCTTTCTCGGACTTATCGTTCCGCATATTGCAAGATTGCTTGTTGGCAGCAACCACAAGGTTCTTGTACCTTACTCGGTTTTACTCGGAGCGTTTACCCTTTTACTTGCCGACACAATCGGCAGAACGGTTGCCTTTCCCTACGAAATCAGCGCAGCGGTTGTGATGTCCGTAATCGGCGGCCCGTTCTTTATTTTCCTGTTAAGGAGGTCAAAACAAAATTATGCCTGAAAATAATATTTTTGAAATCAATGACCTCTCGTTTTCATACGGCAAGAACAAGGTTATTGATTGCTTGAACCTCAAAATCAGTGAGGGAAAAATTACTACCCTCATTGGCGCAAACGGTTGCGGCAAAAGTACGCTTTTTAACCTTATGACGAAGAATCTCAAACCGGATAACGGGAAAATCTTTCTTGCGGGTAAAAATATCGGACAAATGAAGCTGAAGGATTATGCCCGAAAATCTGCAATTGTTCATCAGTATAACACAGCCCCGTCGGATATTACGGTAGAAAAGCTTGTAGAATTCGGCAGAACTCCGTATCATACAATGGGTTTGTCGCAAAGTCCCGAGGAAGACAGAGAAAAGGTTGAATTTGCCCTTAAAATAACCAATACGGAAAGGATTAAGGATAGCCTTGTTTCACAGCTTTCGGGCGGTCAAAAACAGCGTGTGTGGATTGCAATGGCACTTGCTCAGGATACAAAAGTTCTCTTTCTGGACGAACCCACAACATATCTTGACATACGCTATCAATTGCAAATTCTTCGCCTTGTAAAACAGCTGAACAGCGAATTTAACATAACTGTGATTATGGTTCTGCACGATATTAATCAATCGCTTTATTACAGCGACGAAATTGTTGCAATGCAGAGCGGAAAAATACTTTCTCAGGGTGTTCCGAACGAGATTATAACTCCTGAGCTTATTGAAGATGTTTACGGAGTAACGCTTGAAACAGGCGAGATAGACGGTAAGCCGTTTGTTATTCCGGTATAACGCAGTGCGGATAATAAAAACAACAAAAGGAGAGCGAATTTGAGAATCAAAAAAATAATTTTTATAATAATCGGTTGTTTATCGCTCGGAATCGGTTGCGTCGGAATGGCTCTTCCGATTATTCCGACTGTACCGTTTTTTTTGCTGACGGTATTCTGTTTTGCAAATTCTTCCGAAAAATTGCATAATTGGTTTGTAAACACAAAAATGTATAAAAAACATCTTGATTCTTTTGTAAAGAAAAAAGGTATGACTGTAAAAACAAAAGTAACCGTACTTACGTCGGTAACGGTAATTATGATGCTCGGATTTGTACTGATGATGCTCAAGGGTATTGTAATTCCTTGCATAATACTTGCCGTTGTCTGGGTGTTCCATCTTGTTTATTTCATTTTCGTTGTAAAAACAATTACGGAATGAACCGTTTTCATAATATTCTCCATAGAAAATGCACTCGTCAAAATTAGAAAACGAGTGCATTTTTGCTTTATATTAAGATTTAAATCGGAGTGAAAAGCCGTTGACTTTAACTTGTTTTGAAAACAGCGGTGAATGTTGTTCCGCTTTCCGCATTACTTTCAACACAGAGCTTTCCGTTAGATGATTCCACTATGCTTTTTGCAATGGCAAGTCCGAGTCCGTAACCTTTTGTTGTCCTCGATTTTTCCGCCCGATAAAACCTGTCAAAAATGTGTTTTAAATCGTTGGGGTCAATTATGTTGCCTTTGTTGTTAACCGAGAACTTAACGCTCTCTCCGCATTTTAACAGTTTAATATTAATCGCGCTGTTTTCTTCCGCATATTTTACGGCGTTGTCAATCAAAATGTGCGCAAGCTGATTAAGTTGAGTTTCATTTCCTTTTACCGCTATATCGGGTTCTATATCAGAAATAATCTCAATACCTCTATCAAAGGCAATCGGTTCAAAGTTTAGCGAAGCTCCCTCAACGATGTCACTGATACATATATTACCGAGTTCAACGTTGTTGTTGCCGGTATCTGACTTTGCGAGAAACAACATTTGGTCAATAAGACTTTTCATATGATTTGCTTCTTCCTCGGTGCTTTCAAGCCATTTGCTTTCGTCTGAAACCAAAGCATTTTTATGTGTCATCATAATGTTATTATTTGCAAGAATTACCGTTAGCGGAGTTTTCAGTTCATGTGATGCGTCGGCAACAAATTGCTTTTGTTTTTCCCATGCCTCTTTTACAGGTTTTATTGCAAGTCCCGACATTGCAAGGCTGATTAAAAATATGATTACAAGACTAGCCGCAAATAATCCCAGACACACAATTACGGTTTGCATGAGTGACGAATACACCGAGTTTGTATCGGCAAAGGCAATTTTCTTGGATTGAAAATCATCCTTTTGTGAATACATAAGATTGTATTCGCTGATTTGACCGCTTTGGCTTTTATTATCGGAGTCGGTTACGATTTTTATGCACGAATCAAGTGTGTCGCTGTCGATTGTGGCATTATGGTTGATTGTGTTCTTTATTTCACCGTCGGAATTTAATTCAACTATAACGTAGTAATTCGGCTGTAACGGCTGTTCTTTTTTTCCTTTATTTCCGAGCTCGTTTGGAGACGGAAAATCGTTGTTATCGTCAATCCTTTTGTCAAGCACCTGATTAAGCCCGTGTTCAAGGTTGTTAATCCCCGATGAATAATTATTTATGCATACGGCGGTAAATATCATTACAATTACCGTGCCGACTAAAAGCATATTAACAAATATAATATTTCTTCTCAGTCGTTTTATCACATTGATTTCTCCAATCTGTAACCCATTTTCTTAATTGATTTTATTTCTGTATCGGAATTAATAAAGTTGAGCTTCTTTCTCAAAAATGATATGTATGCTTCAACGTTATTTGATCCCGCGTCGGAATCATATCCCCAAACCTTTGTGATGATTTCGTCCTTAGATATGATTATATCGGGTTTTGACAGCAGCAGTTTAAGGATTTCCGCTTCTTTATAATTAAGATGAACGGATTTTGCTCCTTTTGACAATGTGTTTGAGCTTGCATTAAAATTAAAATCATCAAAGCTTGTCTCATCCAAAACCACTTCGCCCTTTCTGCGTGTAAGTGCTTTGATTCTTGCAACAAGCTCTTCCGGGGCAAACGGCTTTGTCATATAATCGTCCGCACCCTTATCAAGTCCTGTTACCTTGTCGGGAACCGTATCCTTTGCCGTAAGCATAAGTATCGGAGTATCTATTTTGTTTTTTCGCAGTTCGTATGCTACTTCAAAACCGTCTTTGTACGGAATCATTATATCAAGAATAATCAAGTCATAAATTCCGCTCTGTCCGTATTCAAGAGCATCAATACCGTTATATACGACATCAGCCATATATTTTTGTTCGAGCAAAATTTGATAAAGTGCGTCGGCAAGCCTTTTTTCGTCTTCAACAATCAAAATTTGCATAAGTATCCTTCTTTCGGCATCATCATATGATTTTACTTTACTGTAATTATATCAACTATTATCTTAGTCGGCAACCCTTAAAAAATCCTAAAATATGTTGATAAAATCAGGCTTTACAAATTTTTTACATTAATTTTATTTTTTAGGCTTTTTTTAAGGTTAAGCGTTTATAATACAGACAAATCAAAACGAAAGGGGCTTTAAATATGACGATTCAAACTGTTTTTAAACGTACCGAAAAGAAGTATATTATAACTCTAAACCGGAGAAAACAGCTTCTCGAATTGATAAGCTCACAAATTTGTTCGGATAAATTCGGCGAGAGTACAGTGTGCAGCCTTTATTTTGACACCGATGATTTCAGACTGATCAGAAATTCGATTGATAAGCCTGTATACAAAGAAAAGCTGAGACTTCGCAGTTATTCAACGCCAAAGGCAGACAGTAATGTTTTTTTGGAGCTGAAAAAGAAATATAAAGGTGTGGTTTACAAAAGACGTGAAACCTTAAAATATTCCGATGCAATGAATTACTTCAACACCCGTTCAAAACCGGTTGACACACAGATAATGAAAGAAATCGATTGGACGATGAACTATTATAACGGTTTAGAACCAAAGATGTTTATTGCTTATGACAGAACGGCTTTTTACAGCAAAGAGGACAGTAACCTAAGAATTACATTCGATAAGAATATTCGGTTTCGCAACTATGACCTCGAGCTTGGAAAAGGAAGTTACGGTGACCTGATTTTGGACAGCGAATTATGCGTTATGGAAATAAAAATCCTTAATTCAATGCCTCTTTGGCTCAGCAATGCACTCACGCAATTAAAAATATATCCGTCATCGTTTTCAAAGTACGGAACGGCATATGCGATTACAAAAGATAAAATTATAACAAAAAACGGAGGAATGAACTGTGCTTAATAATATATTTGAACCTATTTACTCGGGAACTTTTACCGTGGCTTCATTTTTAATATGTACATTGGTATCTCTTGCACTCGGTATAATTGTGGCGCTTGCGGCAAATTTTAAAAGCAGACTCAGCAAAAGCTTTTTACTTTCAATAATACTTATTCCTGCTGTTGTTCAGGTTGTGATAATGCTTGTTAACGGAAGCGTCGGAACCGCTGTTGCCGTTATGGGAGCTTTCTCGCTTGTTCGTTTCAGAAGCATTCCCGGTTCCGCAAAAGAGATTGTCAGCATTTTCCTTGCAATGGCAACTGGTCTTGCTACCGGTATGGGATATGTAACACTTGCGGTATTGTTTGTGATTATAATTTGCATTGCAATGATTTGTGCGGGATTTGTAAAGATTAAGGATAAAGACGATTTGATTCGAGAACTAAGAATAACTGTTCCGGAAGATCTCAACTATGCTCATGCATTTGATGATTTGTTTGAAAAGTATACAAGCAACACCAAACTGCTCAATGTCAAAACCACCAATATGGGCAGCCTTTATAAGCTCTTTTATAAACTTGAGTTAAATAATGAGGATGATGTTCAAAGGTTTATTGATGAACTTCGTTGCAGAAACGGAAACCTTGAAATTTCGGTTTCAATTCCGTCAAGTGTTGAAAACACGTTGTAAATATGATTGTTTATTTACTGCTTAAGGGAGGTACACTATATGAAAAAAGTATTGCTTACACTTATAAGTGCGGCTTTGATAATATCGTTCAGTGCCTGTTCAATGAGTGGAGAAAGCTCCGCAACCGCTGATAATACTGCGGTAACAGCCTCAAATACCGGCGCAGACACAACTGAAATGACAGACGGAAATTATGATTTATCGTTTTCCAAACGTGATTGTGACCCGTCATACGATGAAAGCTCGGCGGTTAAAGTTTCATTTTCCGAAAATTCCGCAACTGCGTCGTCAGACTCCGTTTCTGTAAACGGGGGAGAGGTTACAATCAAGTCTGAGGGAACATATATTGTTTCGGGAAATTGTAATGACGGCTCAATCGTAATTGACGCAGGCGATAATGATAAGATACAGCTTGTATTTAACGGTTTGAATTTAACAAGCACTCAGTCAGCCGTTGTTGTAAAAAATGCCGATAAAGTTTTTATAACTCTTGCGGACGGAAGTGAAAATACAATTTCGGACGGCTCGTCTTATACCGAAACAATTGATGATACAAATGTCGATTCCGCAATTTTCAGTAAGTGTGATATAACATTCAACGGGAACGGAACACTTAATGTCAACGGAAATTACAAGCACGGAATTGTTTCAAAAGACGATTTGGTTATTACAGGCGGAGCGTTAAATGTCACTTCAAAAAGTTGCGGCATTGAAGGTAAAGATTGTGTGAAAATCAAAGACGGTACTATAACAGTAAATGCAGGAACAGATGCAATTCGTTCAAGCAATACCGAAAAGACCGACACAAAGGGATTTGTTTATATTTCAGGCGGAAAATTCAGTCTTGAAACCACCAATGACGGAATACAGGCGGCTTCATTGCTCAGAATTGACGGAGGTGATTTTTCGGTAACTGCCGGCGGCGGAAGCTCAAACGGAAAAACACATTCGGATTCAACGGGCAGGGGAATGGAAATGTTTTCTTCATCATCCGATTCAGAGGATACTGATAGTGCAAAGGCAATAAAATCTGCCGATGTGATTAAAATAAACGGCGGTACATTTACAATTAATTCGAGTGACGATGCTTTTCATTCAAATAATGAAGTCATTATCTCGGACGGAACATTAAATATCCGAACGGGTGACGACGGCGTTCATGCCGACAGTACGCTGAATGTTGACGGCGGTACAATAAATATCGCCGAATGCTACGAAGGTCTTGAAGCGGGTGACATTGTGATAAATGACGGAACAATTTCAATAGTTTCAAGCGACGACGGATTAAATGCGGCAGGAGGAAGCGACGGCAATATTGAACAAGGCGCATTTAACGAGAACAGCAATAAATCGTTGACAATTAACGGTGGTTATATTACAGTTGACTCTTCCGGTGACGGGCTTGATTCAAACGGCAGTCTTATCATAACAGGCGGAGTTACCCTTGTAAGCGGGCCGACCGATGACAACAACGGTGCAATAGATTATGACGGAAGCGCCAAAATTACAGGCGGCGTGCTTGTGGCTCTCGGCAGCAAAGGAATGGCTCAGTCCGTAACCGGAGACGGTCAGTGCACAATAATGACTGACATTAATTCCCAAAGCAACGATACTCAGTTTGCATTAACCGACAGCGACGGCAACGTAATTGTATCGTTTAAACCGTCAAAAGAATACAACAATGCAGTTATTTCTTCTCCGTCGATAAAGTCGGGTGAAACCTATACAATAGTTTCCGGCGGCACAATTTCGGTGGCTGACAACAACGGATATGCAAATAACGGTACCGTAAGCGGCGGAACCGAAGTTACAAGTATAACTATGGACAGCGATAATTACAGCTCAGGCGGCGGACAGACAGGCGGTCAAATGGGAGGAGGTCCCGGCGGACAGGCGGGTGATCCCGGCAACGGAAAACCGGAGCAAGCTCCTGATAACGGCGGTCCTATGGGAAGACAGTAAGTAAATATGTAAAACAAATTTTTCACTTGGGGATTCTTGTACGGAATCCCCGTTTTAAATTCCATATTATTAATAAATCAGGTTGAATTATTTAACTCTGTATTGTATAATATAATAAAAAGCAAAGGAGAAATTACAATGGATGTTAAAATTTCTGACAGTATAAAATATATCGGAGTTGATGATAAAGACATCGACCTGTTTGAAAGTCAGTATACAGTACCGAACGGTATTGCATATAATTCGTATATAATTTTTGATGAAAAAATTACGGTAATGGACACAGTTGACAAAAGAAAAACCAACGAGTGGCTTATTAATCTCGAGAAAACTCTCGGAGATAAAAAACCGGATTTTTTGGTAATCAGTCATCTTGAGCCTGACCACGCTTCTAACATTAAACTGCTTGCCGATAAGTACCCAAAGATGAAGCTGGTCGGTAATGTAAAAACGTTCAATATGATTCCGCAATTTTTTGATATTGATCTTACCGACAGAAAAGTTGTTGTTAAAGAGGGCGATACTCTTGATTTGGGAGAACACAGTCTTACTTTCTATATGGCTCCCATGGTTCATTGGCCCGAAGTAATGGTAAGCTATGAAAGCAAAGAAAAAGTTTTGTTTTCTGCTGACGGATTCGGAAAATTCGGTGCGCTTGATACTGATGAAGATTGGGCTTGTGAAGCAAGAAGGTATTACTTTAATATTTGCGGAAAATACGGAGTGCAGGTTCAAAACTTACTCAAAAAGGCTGCTACACTTGATATTAAAACTGTTTGCCCGTTGCACGGACCGATTTTAAAGGAAAATCTGTCATATTATATTAATCTTTATGATATTTGGAGCAAATACGAGGTTGAAACCGACGGCGTATTTATTGCGTATGCTTCAATACACGGTAATACTAAGGCTGTTGCGGAAAAATTGTATGAAATTCTAAAATCAAAGACCGATTTGCCTGTTTCGATTGAAGACTTGTCAAGAAGTGATTTGGCTGAAAATATCGAAGACGCTTTTCGTTACAGTAAACTTATTGTTGCCGCTCCGACTTACGATGGCGGAATTTTCCCGATTGCCAATGACTTTTTATATCATCTTGAAATCAAAGGATATAAAAACAGAAAGGTCGGCTTGATAGAAAATGGTTCGTGGGCTCCTATGGCAGGTAAGGTAATGAGGTCATATTTTGAAAAAATGAAGAATATAACCTTGATTCCGGACGTTGTAACAATAAAATCTTCAATGAAAGAGGAAAATATTGCCCAACTTGAAAAACTTGCAGATGAAATTCTTGCTTAAATACGGTGTTTTCAGCGTGGGTGAAAGGTTCCCGGCTGTTAAGCAATAGGTTATTTCCGACTTTTCAGTGAGAGTTGTAATCTTCCGATAAAACCCTGATGAGATGATTTTATTTTCACCCCTGCAAGATGGTGCAACATATTTGAAAACAAAATAAAAAAAACTCTTGCATTTTTAATAAAACTATGGTAATATATTACTTGCGGTTGAAAAACCGCATATGCGCCGGTAGCTCAGCTGGATAGAGTGTCTGACTACGAATCAGAAGGTCGGGGGTTCGAGTCCCTTCCGGCGCGCCAATCACCAACACATTTGTGTTGGTGATTTTTTATGTGATAAAAACTAAGGCAGAGTATTTAAAATACTCTGCCTGTATGATTATCGTACTAATAAAAGATTATGGTTGCTTTATGGATTTACAACTCATTCAGATTCTTGCTACGCCTGATTTGATTGCCGCTTCCTTAACAGCCTTGGCAACTGTTTTTCCGACTCTGCTGTCAAATGCTTCGGGGAGAATATAATCGGCATTCAACTTGTCGTCGTCAACAAGAGAAGCAAGTGCATAAGAAGCTGCGATTTTCATTTCTTCGTTTATGTCGCTTGCTCTGCAATCAAGAGCACCCCTGAAAATTCCCGGAAAAGCAAGAACATTGTTGATTTGGTTCGGAAAATCGCTTCTGCCTGTTCCGACAACAGCTGCGCCTGCTTTTTTTGCAAGGTCAGGCATAATTTCCGGAGTGGGGTTAGCCATTGCAAAAATAATCGGATTAACGTTCATAGATTTAACCATTTCTTCGCTTACACATCCTGCCGCAGAAATACCGAGAAATACATCCGCACCAACCATAGCGTCGGCAAGACTGCCTTGCTTGTGTTCAAGATTTGTTATCTCAGCCATTTCCTGCTTAACAGGATTAAGTCTGTCGTCACCTTTGCAGATAATGCCCTTGCTGTCGCAAAGGACAATGTTTTTAACACCCATGTTCAAAAGATGTTTTGCAATTGCAATTCCTGCTGCACCCGCTCCGTTCATTACAACCTTTATTTCATCAATTTTTTTGTTTACAATTTTAAGAGAGTTTATAAGACCTGCCGCAACAATAACTGCCGTTCCGTGCTGGTCATCATGGAAAATCGGAATATCACATTTTTCTTTTAACTTTCTTTCAATTTCAAAGCATCTCGGTGCAGCAATGTCTTCAAGATTAATTCCGCCGAAAGAACCGCTTATCAGATATACCGCATTTACGATTTCATCAACATCTTTGCTTTTAATACAAATCGGGAATGCGTCAACATCTCCGAATTCTTTAAATAATGCGCATTTACCCTCCATAACAGGCATACCGGCTTCCGGCCCGATGTCTCCGAGACCCAGAACGGCGGTTCCGTCCGTTACCACTGCAACAAGGTTGTTTCTTCTGGTTAATTCATATGACTTGTTAATATCTTTCTGAATTTCAAGGCAAGGCTCCGCAACGCCCGGTGTATAGGCGAGTGATAAATCTTCTGAAGAAGAAATCGGCACTCTTGAGATAACCTCAATTTTTCCGTTCCAATCATAATGCTTTTTTAATGATTCCTGTCTGATGTCCATAAATCATACTCCTTTGTTAAAATTCCAAATTAATTTAAATCTGAGCAGAATTTTGCTTGCAAGAAGTAAATTCTGCGGTCGGTTGTAAGCAGTATAAAGGAGCATCGGCTCCTCGGGTATTCGGCGGGATGATTACTCCGCAAAAGTTTTGATGTGACGCCTGCCGTCTCAGGGCAGGTGGACATATGCAATATGATTATAAACTAAATAATTACATATATCAAGATAATTATTTGACAATCATACATATTTGTTTTATTATATACTTTATGAGTGTGTTGAACAGCTGCGTGCAAAATCCGAAAGGATTTGTGCGAGGAAAGTCCGGGCTTCACAGAGCAAAAATAACGGCTAACGGCCGCCGGAGGCGACTCCAGGGATAGTGCAACAGAAAAAAACCGCCGATTTTCGGTAAGGATGGAAAGGTGAGGTAAGAGCTCACCGGAGGCAGGGAGACCTGTCTGCCGTGTAAACCCTATTTGAAGCAACACCGCGGTGGGACATTGTGCGCTTGCTCGGCGCGTCCCGTGGAGGTGGCATCGAGCAGTTTCGGCAACGGACTGCCAAGATAGATGGCTGTTCACGACAGAACCCGGCTTACAGACACAGTCATAAAAGTGCCGTCTCGATTATGAGGTGGCACTTTTTATATATCTTATTAGTTTTCAATAATTTTTTCGGCGCATTTAATTCCGTCAACGGCGGCAGAAACAATTCCTCCGGCATATCCTGCACCCTCACCGCAGGGATACAGTCCGTCAATACTGACGCTTTGCAGAGTATCGCTGTTTCTTAATATTCTAATCGGTGAAGAACTTCGGGTTTCAATTCCGGTTAATACAGCGTCGCCGTCATCAAATCCTTTTAATTTGCGCCCCATTTCTGTAATAGACAGTTTCATAGCTGTGCTTACATATTCGGGCAAAATTAAATTTAGGTCGCTTAGCACAAAATTTGGCGATATGCTCGGATTTACGCTGCCAAGGCAACTGCTCTTTCGATTGTGTAAAAAGTCGTCAACTCTCTGAACAGGTGCCGAGTAGTCTTCGCCGCCAAGACGAAATGCCCTTTTTTCAATCTCCCTTTGAAAATACATTCCCGCAAGCGGATTTTCTGAGCCGAAATCACTTGGATTAACCCCGACAAGCAGTGCGGAGTTTGAGTTTTCCGCATCTCTTGCAAACTCACTCATACCGTTGACTGCAAGCATATTTTCCTCACTTGAGGCGTTTACAACCTTGCCTCCGGGGCACATACAAAATGTATATGCTCCTCTGCCGTTTGCTGTATGCACATTCATCTTGTATGCTGCGGCACCCAAACGCTTGTTTCCCGCAAATTTTCCGTATTGTGCCTTGTCAATATTTTCTCGGCGATGCTCTATTCTTGTCCCGACCGAAAACGCCTTGGCTTCAATCGGAAGATTTTTATTTTGCAGCATTTCAAACGTATCTCTCGCACTGTGACCGATTGCAAGGATGATATTGTCGGTTTCAATAATATCGATTTTGCCGTTCTTTTCAACGACGGCATTTTTTATTTTCCCGTTTTCCTCATTAAATCCGATAAGCTTAGTTTCAAAAAATACGGTTCCGCCCAAAGAGATTATTTCTTCTCTGATGTTTTTTATCGTGTTCTTCAGCCTGTCTGTGCCTATATGGGGCTTTGCATTATACAGAATTTCTTGCGGAGCTCCGTGCTTTACAAATTCTTCAAGAACCTTGCGTTGGCGGTTGTCCTTGGTTCCTGTGTTAAGCTTGCCGTCCGAAAATGTTCCTGCGCCGCCCTCTCCGAACTGAACATTTGAATTTGTGTTGAGTTTTCCGCATTTCCAAAACATATCCACGTCCTGCGTTCTGCCGTCAACATCCTTGCCTCGCTCAATCACAATAGGTTTTGCACCGCTTTGAGCGAGTATTAATGACGCAAACAGCCCGGCAGGCCCCATACCGACGATAATGGGAGAGACACCGCCGCGCCATTTTGGCACGTTATATTCATACGGCTTTGCTTTTACCGCATTTTTTGTTTTTTTGATTACGGTATCCTCATTACAGGACAAATTCACATCAATCGTGCAAAGAAAATATATATTGTCTTTCTTTCTTGCGTCAATTGAACGCCTGAAAACGGAGATGCTTTTAATTGAATTTTTTTCTGTTCTCAGTTCTTTTGCTATTTTGTTTTTAATTGTTTCGTTATTATAGTCGAGCGGCAAATGCACGTTGTTAATTCTAATCATAGATTTTCTCCTGCTGTCATTCCGCTTGCAAAGGCAAAGTGAAGATTAAACCCTCCGCAGTCTCCGCAGATGTCAACAGCTTCGCCGCAAACGTATAAATTTTTTACAATTTTGCTTTCCATGGTTTTTTCGTCTATTTCGTTACCCGCAACACCGCCCCGTGCGGCTTGTGCCTGCTCGAACCCGGCATTTTCTATAATTACAAAATCCAAATTTTTGACGGTATGAGCCGCATGTGCAATCTCTTGCTCTGAAAGGGTATTGCAAACCCTTGAAAAATCTTTGATGTTGCTTTGTTTTAAAATAGCCTGTGAAAGCCTTTTTTGTAAAATGCCGGTCATAAGGTTGTCTGTTTCAATGTTGCCAAACAGAATCTTGTTCCGAAAAAGAATTTTAATTAATTCTTTTTCGGAAATATTAGGCATTAAATCAAGTTTTATAATGCAATTCTTTTTTGAGTAGAGTGAAAGATTAAAAATGCATATTCCAGAAAGCGCACTGTCATTGAATTGAATTTCACCAAATTCTTCTTTCAAAGAATTATTATGACCGTCAACAAGCGTTGCTTTTCCGGTCGCTCGGATACCTTTTAATGATTTCACAATGTCCGATTTAACCTTAATCGGGCACAATGCGGGTGAGAACGGCACAAAAGTGTGACCGAAATTTTTCAAATAATCCGCACAGCTTGAGTTGCCGCCCAGCTTCGGAGCAGCCTTTGAACCGCAGGCAATAACAAGTTTTTTTGCTGTAAAAATATCTTTATCGGTTTTGACGTCAAAACTCTTGCCAATCTTTTTTACACTTTTAATATTTTCTTCGCAAAACACATTTATGTTTAATCTGTCACAGGCAAACCGCAAAACATCAAGCACTGCGCTTGCCTGTCTGCAAATCGGATAATATCTTCCGTCGTTGTCGCAATAAGTCATAAGCCCGAGTTTTTTGAAAACCGAGATAATTTTATCGGTGTTATATTTTGAAAGAATAAACTTACTTTGATTTTTAAAAGAGCCGCAGTATTTTTGCGGAGAAATATTTTGATTTGTCAGGTTACATCTGCCGTTACCTGTTGCAAGCAATTTTTTGCCGACTCTGGGATTTTTTTCTAATACAGCCACCGAAATATTCGGATGATTGTTTTTTGCGCTTATAGCGCACATCAGTCCCGAAGCACCGCCGCCGATTATTATCACATCGAACTTTTTCATAAAAAACTCCTGAAAAATAGGGTTGACGTTTTAAACGCAACCCTAACAAAAACTTATTTTAGCTGTTTGCCAAGAAAGAGAAAATTCCGCCTGCGCCCATGCTTACAGCCAGGCTTGCAGCACCCATAATTAATCCTGCAATCAATACGCCGCACATTACAGCGATTATACTCTTCTTAAAATCCATATCGAGAAAACTTGCCACAAGTGTTCCGGTCCATGCTCCGGTACCGGGAAGAGGAATTCCGACAAATAACATAAGTGCAATGAATAATCCTTTACCTGTCTTTTCCTGCAATTTTTTTCCGCCCTTTTCTCCTTTGTTATAGCAGAAAGTGAAAAATTTTCCGATGTATTTTTTATCTTTGCCCCAAATCAGAATTTTTCTTGCAAAAAGGAAAATAAACGGTACAGGAATCATATTGCCCAAAACACAGGTAACATAAGCCCAAAAAAGTTCAGCTCCGTGCATTCCCATACCTACCGCAACCGGAATTGCACCTCTGAGCTCAACTATCGGAACCATCGAAATCAGAAAAATAATAAGATAATTTAACAAACTGACTACTCCTTAAAAAATAAATTTATTCTTGCTTTTAACTATAACAAATCCAGTATAGTATATCAGAAATATATTGTTATTTCAATATATTTTCATTCAAATATTCGGTAATATTTGAAGTTTTGACAAAATGTCTTTTTTTTGCGTTGACATTATTATATTTTCCTGTAAAATATACAAAGGAGTGATTTATATATGAATCAAAACAGAGCTTCTGTGCGTTTCAGAATTATTATTTTTGTTCTCACAATATGTATGACGGCTTTCGCATTCATACATTCATCAATGCCTGCGTCCGTGTCGGGCGAAGAAAGCAAATCGGTGCTTGATTTTTTGTATGAATTTGTTGCAAAATTCGGAATAATTCTTACCGACCATATAGTCCGTAAGGCGGCACATTTTACCGAGTATACAGCGATAGGGGCTTTGCTTTTGAGTTGCGCATACTCTTTTGACAGAATAAAACCGCAGAAATATTATTCTCAGGTTTTGTCGGCGGGACTTGCGATTCCTTTATGCGATGAGACAATCCAGCTAAATGTTGAAGGGCGCTCGGGTCAGATATCTGATGTGTTGCTTGATTTTTCCGGTGTGCTTACGGGAGCCGTTATTATGTTTTTAATATATGCTCTTTATCGTAAAATAAAAAACATAACATAGTGCGGATGTTCTTCGTCTTTTTGAGGATGACATTTGCACTGCGGTTATATTATTTGAAAGGTTTGATTGCAGCCAAGATATATTGATTTTAAATGAAACGAATAATTAAAGATGGGGGATTGAAATGGAAGAAACACTAAATATGAATGAAGTTGAAACTCAAAAACCTTTTAAGGAAAATAAAATGGGTACTATGCCGATGACTAAATTGATTCTCACAATGTCTCTGCCCGCGATATTTTCAATGACAATTCAGGCTCTGTATAATGTTGTGGACAGTATATTCATCGGAAATTATGACCAAAAGGGACTTACCGCACTTTCGCTTGCGTATCCGCTTCAAATGTTGCTCATATCTGTTTCTGTCGGTACGGCAGTCGGTGTGAATTCGCTTGTGTCGAGAAAACTCGGCGAAAAGAATTTTAAAATGGCGGATGATGCGGCGACTCACGGATTGCTGTTATGTGTTTTAAGTTATGCTGTATTTTTGTTGCTCGGATTATTTGCCGTAAAACCGTTTATGGGAGCGTATACTCAAGATTCGGCAATTTATACATACGGCATCGAATATCTGACTGTTGTGCTTTGCCTTTCGGTGTTTTCGATAATAGAAATTATGATTGAAAAAACCTTGCAGGCTACCGGAAATATGATATTCCCGATGCTTTTTCAGCTTATGGGAGCGGTAGTGAATATAATTTTTGACCCGCTGTTAATATTCGGGGTCGGGATTTTCCCTGAAATGGGCGTAACCGGAGCGGCAGTTGCAACGGTATTCGGTCAGTTCTGCGGAATGGTATTTTCGGTTATAGTATTGTTTTGCAAAAAGCACGAGGTAAAAATTTCATTTAAAAACTTTAAATTTAATTTAACTACTGTAAAAAATATATATGCGGTTGGCTTCCCGTCAATTATTATGCAGTCAATAAGTTCAATTATGATAATCGGAATGAATACAATTTTTACACTTGCAAATTCAATTTATTCCGAGGCGTGCATAACTGTTTTGGGCGTGTACTTTAAACTTCAAAGCTTTGTATTTATGCCTTGCTTTGGTCTTAATCAGGGAATAATGCCGATAATAGGCTACAATTACGGCGCCCGAAACCGCAAGCGTATGTATTCCGCACTTAAAAAGGGAATTATTATTGCGATAATTATTATGGCAATAGGTGTTATTCTTATGTGGACAATTCCCGACACTTTGATTTCTCTGTTCGGCGGAGACGAAAGCCTTATGCAGATCGGCGCTTCCGCATTCAGAATAATAAGTCTTTGCTTTATACCTGCTGCCGTAGGCATACTTTTTACAACTTTGTTTCAGGCTGTCGGAAAGGGAATACGCAGCTTGACTATGTCGATATGCCGCCAGCTTTTGCTTATTTTGCCGATTGCATATGCACTCTCGAATATATTCGGGATTCAGTCTTCTTGGTATGCTTTTCCGATTGCGGAAATCGGGTCGCTGATCCTTGCAATATGTTTCTTTATAAATCTTGTAAAAACCGATTTTAAAAAACTCGGTTAAATTTGTCCGCCTCAATGCATATATTGCATTGAGGTGATAATTTTGAATGAAAATAACAACATTACATATGATGAGAATTGGCAGTCTGTTTCCGAAGCCGAATATCCTGTCATAGCATCTTCTGATTTCGAAGACGAAATATCGGATAGTGATATTCCGAAAGAGAAAAAAACAAAGCGAAATCCGCCAAGTCAACTTCTTGTAACAGTTCAACTGATTCTTTGCATAATTATTGCACTTGCGGCGTTTATACTAAAGAATATGGGCGGAACGTTTTACGGCACGGCACGTGACTGGTATTATTCAAATTTAAACAGCTCCGCAATTTTTGACGGTGGTTCTGATTTTGACTTAAATTCTCTTTTCAACAAGGCTACTGCTGATGAGATTTAAGATTTGCTCAACACAGATAGAGCTGTCATATACTCTGATATGTTTTGCCGCAATCGGAATAATTGTTACTTCTTTTAAAGGTTTCTTGTTTTGCTTTTTGTCGCTTATTATACATGAGGCAGGACACTTGACGGCAATGAGCATTCTCGGTTTTTCGCCGAAAAGAATAAAACTTTCGCCTTTTGAAATATCAATCAGCGATAACAGCAGATATTGCAGACGTTTTTTTGATAATTTTTTGATAATACTCTGCGGTCCGTTATTTAATTTTATTTGTTTTACTTTGCTTTATCTGTTATACTTATTGTGTTATGATGCTTTGTTTCCGTTTGCGGCTGTTAATCTGTCTGTCGGATTGTTTAATATTTTGCCTGTTATGTCGCTTGACGGGGGACAGCTTTTGTATTTGATCCTAAGCAGACGTTTAAGCGAAGAGTCGGCAGAAAAAGTGGTTAATATAATAACGTTCGTTTTTATTTTCCCGCTTGCCGCTCTTGGATTTTTGTTACTTTTTAAGTCAAGGTACAATTTTTCGCTTTTGTTTGTGTGTGTTTATCTTATATTTTCGCTTGTTTTTAAGCAAAACAGATGCTTTTGATTTTGTTACATCTGCTTGCATCTGCGGTTTTAATAGATTTGAGCAATGCTCAATTTGGAGGACGTTATGGTTAGTAAAGAGGTTAAAAAACTGTTGCTAAAGGTTCAAAAGCCCGGACGGTATGTCGGGGGTGAGCTTAATGAAGTTATAAAAGACAAAAATAAGGTCGACGTTCGATTTGCTTTTTGTTTTCCCGATACCTACGAGGTGGGAATGTCGCATCTCGGAATGAAAATTTTGTACAGCCTTTTTAATTCCAAGGACTATATTTGGTGCGAACGTGTTTTTGCTCCGTGGATTGACATGGAGCAGGAAATGATTAACAACAATATTCCTCTTTATGCTCTTGAAAGCGGTGATCCTGTTTCTGACTTTGATTTTGTCGGCTTCACTTTGCAATATGAGCTTAGCTTTACAAATATGCTTAATATGCTCAAGCTGTCTGACATTCCGATAAAAACCTGTGACAGAACAGAGCTTAAAAATATAGTCGTTGCGGGCGGACCGTGTGTATGTAACCCCGAACCTATTGCCGATTTTGTTGATATGTTCTTTGTCGGAGAGGGCGAAGAGATTGACCTTGAAGTAATTGACCTTTATCGCAGATGCAGAGATGAAAATAAGTCAAAAGCCGAATTTTTGGAGCTTTGCTCACATATTGAGGGGGTTTATGTTCCGTCACTGTATGAGGTATCATATAATGATGACGGTACCGTTAAGAGTTTTTTGCCAAAGGGTGACGCTCCAAAGATCATACACAAGAGAATTATGAAAGATATGAATAATTCTTATTATCCCGATAATTTTGTTGTTCCGCTCGTTGAAATTGTACACGACAGAGCGGTTCAGGAGATTTTCAGGGGTTGTATTCGCGGTTGTCGTTTTTGCCAAGCGGGTTTTATTTATCGCCCTGTTCGTGAAAAATCTCCCGATACAATCAATAAGCAATGCAGGGCACTGTGCGAAAATACAGGTTATGACGAAGTTTCGCTTTCTTCGCTGAGCTCAAGTGATTACAGCCAAATTGTCCCCTTGCTCGAAAAGCTGACTTCGTGGAGCAAAGACGAAAAGGTAAGTATTTCGCTTCCGTCGTTGCGAGTTGACGGTTTTACCGATGAAATTATGAACAAGATTAAAACCGTCCGCAAGAGCGGATTAACATTTGCCCCCGAGGCAGGAAGTCAACGTATGCGTGACGTTATTAATAAAAACGTTCGTGAGGACGAGCTTCTTAAAACTTGCACGACTGCGTTTGAGGGCGGTTGGACAACAGTAAAGCTTTACTTTATGATAGGTTTGCCGACAGAAACTCTTGACGATGTAGCAGCGATTGCAGGTTTGGGACAATCGGTTGTTGACGCCTATTACAACTGCGAAAACCGTCCGAAAGGAAAAGCTGTGCGTGTAACCGTTTCGGCTTCTTCGTTTGTTCCAAAACCTTTTACTCCTTTTCAGTGGGAACCTCAGGATACTATTCCCATTCTTCATCAAAAACAACAGCATATCAAAGAAAGTATAACTTCAAAGAAAATTCAGTTTAATTATCACGATGCCGACACAAGTTTTCTTGAAGCTGTTTTTGCAAGGGGAGACAGAAAGCTTTGCAAGGCGATGGAGCTTGCCTGCGAACGAGGCTTTCATTTTGACGGTTGGAATGATTGCTTCAGCCTTGAAAAATGGCTTGGTATCTTTGAAGAATGTAATATTGACCCTGCATTTTATGCAAACCGCCGTCGTTCTTTTGATGAAATTCTTCCGTGGGATCATATCGACTACGGTGTCACCAAAGACTTTTATATAAAAGAATGTAAGAAAGCTTATGAAAGCACAACCACTCCGCATTGCAGGCTAAAATGCAATAATTGCGGAGCTGCAAAATACGGGGAGGGAGTTTGCTTTGAAAAACGTAAGAATTTGGTTTAAAAAAGACTTTGAGTGCAGGTATATTTCGCACCTCGATCTGAATCGTTGTATGCTTCGTGCTTTACATAAAAGTAAAATTCCGATTTGGCATACCGAGGGTTTTAATCCACATCCGTTTGCAACGTTTCCGTTGCCCCTTTCTCTTGGATTCAGAGGTATAAACGAATGTATGGATGTAAAACTTGAAGATGATGATTATTCTTTTAAAGAAATAATTATCAGATTAAACGATTGCTTGCCGCGAGGACTTCGTGTTTTTGACGTTACCGAGCCGATTATGAAAGCAGGCAAAATCGCATATGCGTCATTTACTGTAAATTTAAGCTGCGATAAAATATGTTCTGCAAGGATTACCCATGACATTTCGGAATTATTAAACCAAGACACGATTGAAATTGAAAAGAAATCAAAAAAAGGAATCAGAACGGTAGATATAAAGCAGGGAATAAAAAAATATGAAATTATCGAAAAATTCGATTTTGCCGTTCTTGAAATAGTCCTCTCTGCCGGAAGCAGTGATAATGTCAATCCCAATCTTTTAATTTCGGCATTGCAGAACAAAACGGGATTTGAATATGATGTCGATATAACACGAAATGATTTATATAATTCCGATATGGAAGTATTTAGATAAATCGCAATTTATTTTATGCATTGATTTAAACTTAAATTTTTCAAAAAAATCTTATATTTTTCACATATGTTTATCTTAGTTTTCAAATAATTGTCACAATCAACCTTTACTATATAATCACAGCAAAAATAAAAGCTGTTCGAGATACTAACAAGTTTTTTTCATAGATATTCCTTTTTAAAATAAGTAAAGACCGATTGTGCATATCGGTCTTACTTATTTTTTGGTGAAAAAATGTATTATTATTCTCTAAACGAATATTTAAAATCTGCCTTTGGAGAAAAGGTTTATAAAATATCGCTGAACGGCTCAACGACCTGTCCGAACCGTGACGGAAAAATTGGCACAAGAGGTTGTATTTTTTGCAGCAGGGGAGGTTCAGGTGAATTTTCGGCAGATTCGTGTTTGTCCGTATCACAACAGATTGAGCAGGCAAAACAAAGAATAAGGGCAAAATCCGATTGTAAAAAATTTATAGCTTACTTTCAGCCCTTTACAAATACTTACGCTGATGTTGATTACTTAAGAAAGTTATATTACGAAGCGGCGATGCCTGATGAAATTGTAGCACTGTCAATTGCAACACGTCCTGACTGCCTTGGCGATGAGGTTATTTCACTCCTTAACGAAATCAACAAATTTAAGCCTGTCTGGATAGAACTTGGATTGCAAACTGTTCATAAGCGTACCGCCGAATATATAAGACGAGGCTATGAGCTTGGGGTATATGATGAAGCCGTATTAAAGCTCAAATCAATCGGTGTGAATATAATTACCCATATAATTATAGGTTTGCCGTATGAAACAAAGCAGGATATACTTCAAAGCGTAAAATATGCGGGAGAGCGCAGCAACGGAATAAAGCTCCAACTTTTGCACGTCCTTAAAGATACCGATTTGCTTACGGATTATAAAAACGGTGCGTTTAAAACGCTGACTTTGGAAGAATATGTTGATGTACTTTGTGCTTGCGTAGAAATACTGCCGCCTGATGTGGTTATTCACAGATTAACAGGAGATGGAGATAAAAAATTACTTGTATCTCCAATGTGGAGTGCGGACAAAAAGCGTGTTCTTAATACAATCAACAAGACATTTCGTGAACGTGATGTGACACAGGGAAGACTCTATAAGTAAAAGCTCCGATTATTCGGAGCTTTTATCATTACTGTCTGTTGCTGTATCTTTGTCTTTTTCCTTTTTGGTCAGGTGTTTTTTTATGATTAAATATACAATCAGTGATATTGCTATGATTGATGAACCTACGGCAATTCCGATAATCAGAAATCTTGTGCTTTTGTCATCAATGTTGTTGAGTAATCCGAAATCATTGAATGCAGAATCCGATGTCTCATCATCTGCACTTCCTGTGTGGGAGCTGTTTTTGCTTTTTGAATTTTTTGTGTTTTTGTCGGACTCAGAACTGCTTTTTGAAGAATTATTATTTTCTTCTTTACTGTTTCCGACTTGTATATTTGCAGATAAACAGCTGCCCACATCAATAAAGTTTGCATTGCTGTCAACACAATCACTTGCGGAAAAATCAACGAAGCAGTTGCCTGAGTTCATTGCTTTAAAAGTTATGGTGAGAATAGCATTACCGTTATTAATATTTTTGCCGTCAGCACATAGATAACTTACCTTTACGTTGCCGTCAAGCTCATTGTATTTAACCTTTGAGTTGTCGGCTTTTATGTTCTTAAACTCAATCATATTTTTATCATACTTAAATTCAAATGTAGCGGCACTCAGTTCGATACTGCTTTTTGCAATCAAATCAACCGAAAACGACTTGTTTTGTGATGCCTCACAGTTTGTAAGCTCGAATGATATGTTTTCAGCGGCAAACACGCTTTGATAAGATACCATAATAATTAATAATACACTCAGTATTGAAACAACTTTTTTCATTTTTAAAATCTTCCAATTATATTAATGAAAAAATATTATCATATTCAGGCGGATTTTGCAAGAAATCAGACACTGAAAATATATTTAACAAGAATATTTACTCGTTAAAACTTATGCTGTCATTTAGCTCTTTTAATCGAGCTTTAATAGAAAAATACTGCGATAACCAAATTCCAAAGTATATTGCAAGAAAGATACCGAAATATATAAAAATTCCAATCAAATTTTTAGGCATCCAATGCATAAAGTATGCAATGGGAAATGTTGCGGATGAGCAAATAATAAGGTGGATTGCAGTTTGTTTGAGCAGGCTCCAGCTGTCAAGCTCCCAAATAACCGATGCTCCGCCCCATGCAGCACCGTATAGCAGGGAACATAGCGACTGAACAAGAACTGCATTTAGCTGGCTGCCAAAATCATCAGCAAGAGAGGGAACAACAGGATAAAAGTTTCCGTCATTAATTATTACCGATATAATAATTGTAATTATTGTGCTTATTGCAAGGCCTATTGGCGCGCCGCTTAATGAGCGTAGTATTATTTTTTTTGCGGTTGAGTTTTTCTTCATTTAAAACACCTCATAATTCAAGTAGTTTTTTTATTTTATTTACATACCGTCTTGAAGCGTATGTAGTACTTCCGTTTGAGAATGTAACGCAAATTGTGCCCGTAAGACCCATATCAAAATGTTTTACTTTTTTGAAATTTATTATCTCAGAATTTGAAATTCTTACAAACTGTGCATTGCTTAGTCGTTCCTCAATTTCGTACAGACGTAATTTAAGTGTGTATTCGCTGTTTTCAGTCACCGCAAAAACCTTTCCCGAGGCGGAATAGATTTTGAATATGTCTGAAATATCAATAATAGTTGCGGTATTGTTTTTGTACCCGACCAGCCTGCTTGGTGTCGTTTGCGAGACGTTTTTGATAAGAGTGTTTATTTCGTCCGTCATTTCATCGGTAATAATAATCACCTTAAGTTCGGAGCAGTCCTTATCAATCTTGATTTCTACTTGCATTTTGGTTTCCTCCTTTGTTATCAGTATAGTAAATGACATAGTTGTTTTCAAGCAATTCTAAATAATCGGTTGAAATTAGGGAATAGGTGGTTTTTGCATTTGATTATATATAACAAACAAGCCTTAAAGATGACCACAGAGTTATCTTTAAGGCTTGTTTTGACATAATTAACTTAATTTTAATATTAACCGTCTAAACAATATCAGATTTTTTTTAAAAATTATTTAAAAGTCCTTTACAACCGCTGTATATATCCGAATAGGCCTGCTCAAAATTACCGCTGTACCATGGATCCGAAACATCACGGTTAATTCCCGCAAAGCTCATCATCTTGTGCACCTTGCCGTCTTTGTCATTACCGAAAATACGCAGGGCGTTTCTTATATTGTTTGAGTCCATACAGATGAAGTAATCGTACTTATCGTAGTCGGCTTTATTGAGCTGAACAGCTCTTTTGCCGTCACAGCCGATTCTGTGTTTTGAAAGTTCATGCTTAGCGGGCGGATAAATCGGATTACCAATTCCGTTCCGTATTTCCTCTGTGCTTGTTGCGGAAGATTCAATTACAAATTTATCCGAAATGTCGGCTTTTTTGACCATATCTTTGAATATAAATTCTGCCATAGGCGATCGACAAATATTCCCGTGGCACACGAACATTATTTTTATCATAACAAAATTACTCCCGATTTAACGTGGGCAGAAGAGCTAACGCTTCTTTGTGATAATCATATTTTTAACAACGCAATTGCAATGAAAGTATTATCTTTACAATTCACTGTAAAACCACCGGAATATGATTCGGTGATATTTTCATTTTTCGGTTTACCCCAACTGTTGACATTGAGCCGCTAAAATAAGATGAAAGAAAATCGAGTATTCACAAAGCCAAATCCCTTATGAATACTCGATATGGTGCGAGTGACGGGACTTGAACCCGTACGTCGTAAAACACACGCCCCTCAAACGTGCCTGTCTGCCTATTCCAGCACACTCGCAAATATTAAATTGTTTTGTCGTTTCTCAACTCAACGTTTGTTATTATATCACAGACGGTATGTATTGTCAATAGATTTTTTGAAAAATCACAGAATTTTATTTATTTCTGGATTGCAATTGTGATCAAACAGTATCTTCAGTAAGTAAGCAAAGCCGATGAACTTGTGAGATAACTCACAACTCATCGGCTTTTTTGTGAAACGGCATTAAAAAATTATTTGTTTTTGGGAATAGCAATTGTGATTTCGGTACCTTTTCCGATTTGGCTGTCAATTGTTACTGTTCCGTTGTGATATTGAACGGCATGCTTTACAATCGAAAGCCCGAGCCCTGTGCCGCCTGAGGCTTTTGAATGGCTTTTATCGACTCTGTAAAAACGCTCAAAAATATGATTTTGTTCTTCGGGAGCAATACCGATTCCGTTGTCTTTTACCTTGACAATGGAGTTGCTTTCGGTTTCTGAAACGGAAATATCAACTTTTCCGCCGTCCTTATTATATTTAATGGCATTGTCGCAAAGATTAAATATAATTTCATAAATAAGACGTTTTACACCCTCGATAACCACATTTTTACCGCTAACCCGTATACTGATATTTTTTGCGCTTGCGGTTTTGCTGAGATTGTCTTTTACTTCGTTGGCTATATCAAGCAAATCAATCTCGGTTTGCGGCATTGAACTGCCCTCGTCAAGCTCCGAAAGCCTGATAATATCTTCAATTAACACCACCAAACGTTTGGCTTCCTCTTTAATATGACCAACAAATCTCGGCATATCTTCGGATTTTACCATTCCGCCCTCAATCAATTCCGCACTGCCGATAATTCCCTGAAGCGGTGTTTTCAGTTCATGAGAAACATTTGCTGTAAACTCACGGCGTGTTTTTTCGGCAAGTTCACGTTCTGTAATGTCAAAGATAAGAAGAACGGCGCCTATTGTTTTGTTTGCGGATTGTATCCTGCTGATATCAAATTGGTATTCACGTCCGTTTATCTCACTGCGAATTTCGCTTTTGCCGCTGTTTAGTGCGTTTTGTATTGCAATGCTCATATCATGTCTGCGGTCAATTGTGAGAAAATCTTTTCCGACACAGTATTCGTCCGTTTCAAGAATATTTTGTGCAGCAGGGTTAATGCTGAGAATTGTACCGTTGTTATCCAGAAGCACAAGACCCTCATTCATACTGCTTGTAATTTGATTAAATTCATCTTTTTTTTGTTGCAACTCTTTTAATTGTGCTTTAATCTCCTTATGTTGGAAATTAATTCTGTTGAGAAGCGGAGATATTTCATCATAAGTGTTATTTTCGAGCGGATGTTTCAAATCAAGGTCGTTAAGCGGTTTTGCGATTCTTTTTGAAATTCTGCTTGCGAGTATTCCCGAAAGAGCGAATGCTACTATCAACACGATTAATATCGGTTGTATCATGCCGAATGCAAGAGCACCTGCCGAAGCCCTGCTCATCGATATTCTCAGAACCGTACCGTCGTTAAGTCGCTTTGCGCAATACATAGTGTTTTCAAGCAGAGTAGAGGAGTAGCGTGTGCCTTCGCCTTCGCCGCTGCTCAATGCCTGCCTGAACTCATCGCGATCAGCATGGTTCTCCATGGTTTCGGCACCGTTTTTTGTATCGTAAATAACCGTGCCGTCTGCTTTTATCCAGGTTATTCTGAAACTGTTCGATTCAAGCTTGCTTAGGTATGTAATGCCGTCTTCTTCGACGGCAACGGATGAAATGCTCAATTCATCTTTCATCTGATTTTCCTGCACTTCACCGAAATACTGGTAAAGTACTCCCATTATAATTACAATACTTGCCACCAAAACTATTCCGGCGACAAGAATAATAGACTTAAAAATTTTCTTGGTCATTTCTCTGCCTCCATTTTGTAACCTACATTTCTTACGGTTTCAATAAGGCTGCCGTATTTTCCGAGCTTTTGTCTTAGAGTACGGATATGCATATCT
Organism: Acutalibacteraceae bacterium; assembly: GCA_963599905.1. Lineage (GTDB taxonomy): Bacteria > Bacillota > Clostridia > Oscillospirales > Acutalibacteraceae > Ruminococcoides. Next base: position 76,530 of record CAVBYX010000017.1, on the reverse strand, counting down.
ACCGTTCGGGTTTCTCCGCAGTAGTCCATACCCCAAATTTCATTAAACAGTCTGCTGCGTGTAAATGCCGTGCCGGGGTGAAGCATAAACAGATGCAAAAGCTCAAATTCTTTATACGTCAGAACGATTCTGTTTCCGTCCGCGGTAACGGTGTGTTCCTCAAGATTAAGCTCAATACCGTCGCGTTTATATTGCATCTTTTCCTTTTTTGGAGAGCAACGTCGCAGTACGGCTTTTACACATGATACAAGCTCCATTACCCCAAACGGCTTTGCAAGATAATAATCCGCACCCAAATCGAGACCTTGAATTTTGTCATATTCCGCACCTTTTGCGGTAGCCATAACAACGGGAATATCGCAAAGCTCGGGAGATGCTTTCATCATTTTCAAAAGCTCAATTCCGTCAATCTCGGGGAGCATAACGTCAAGAACAACAAGTTGAGGTTTTATGATTTTCAGTGCTTCCCAAAAGCTTTTGCCGTCTTCAAATCCCTTGGCTTCATACCCTGTTGATTTAAGTGCATAAACTTCAATATCCCTGATGCTTGCATCGTCTTCAACACACCAAATCATTTTTATTCCCCCGTGTGAGTATCATTTACAGAGAATATAACCCATCCGGCAATATTAACTGCATGGTCACCGATACGTTCAAAATATTTCGCAATCATTATAAGATCGATTGCATATTCTCCGTCATCGGGATTTTTCGAAATTTTATCTATTAACTCGTGTTTTATTTCGTCAAAGTATTTATCAACCGTGTCATCGGATTTAACAACTTCTTTTGCTAACATTATATCATGCTTGACATAGGCGTCAACGCTATTTGTAACCATATTAATTGTTGCTCTTGCCATCTCGCGCAAAAGCTCATCGTTTTCAAATGTTCTTCCGTCAAGAAAGTTGATTATTTCGGCAATATCTTCTGCCTGGTCGCCGATGCGCTCCATATCGGTAATCATTTTTAACGTCGCAGAAATCTGTTTTAAGTCTCCGGCAACGGGCTGTTGCTGTAAAAGCAGTCTGAGGCAGAGTGATTCGATGTCTCTTTCTTTTTCGTCAATCTCGTTGTCAAGAGCTGCGACTTTTTTTGCCATCTGTCCGTTAGCGCCGCTTAATGCTTTTGAAGCGAGTGCGATTATCTCTTCGCATAATGCACCCATTTCAATAAGTTCTTTGTTGAGCTGTGCAAGCTGTTCGTCAAAGTGACTTCTCATAGTTAACCAAACCTTCCTGTAATGTAATCTTCTGTGCGTTTGTCTTTGGGCTCGGAAAACAGTTTTTCCGTATCATCGTATTCAACAAGCTCTCCAAGCAGGAAAAATGCGGTTTTGTCGGAGATTCGCACAGCTTGTTGCATATTATGCGTTACAATAATTATAGTATATTTCTTTTTCAGTTCCAATGCAAGCTCTTCGATTTTTGAAGTTGAAATCGGATCAAGCGCAGATGTCGGTTCGTCCATTAGCAAAACCTCGGGTTCAACCGCAATAGCTCTTGCAATGCACAATCTTTGCTGTTGTCCGCCCGAAAGACCGAGTGCATTCTTTTTGAGTCTGTCTTTTACTTCGTCCCAGATTGCTGCGTCTTTCAGTGAACGTTCAACTATGTCGTCAAGCTTTGCTTTGTTTTTTATTCCGTGTGTGCGAGGCCCGTAGGCAATATTATCATATATGCTCATAGGGAAAGGGTTAGGTTTTTGGAACACCATGCCCACCTCACGTCTGAGTTCGTTTACGTTTACCGACGAATCGAATATATCGGTATCTTTGTATCGTATGTCACCCGTGATTTTAACACCCGGAATAAGGTCGTTCATTCTGTTTAGAGTTTTAAGAAAGGTTGATTTTCCGCATCCGGACGGCCCAATCAGAGCAGTGATGCTTTTTTCGGGAATATTGACGTTAATATCCTTGAGTGCCTGATGCGCTCCGTACCAAAGGCACATATTTTTGACAGTTACTATGTTACTCATATTTTATTTCTCCTGTTAAAATACTTCTCTACAAGTGTAGCGGAAAGGTTTATAATAATCGACATAATCATAAGTATTGCCGCAATTGCAAACGCAACGCCGAACTCACCTTGCTCTTTTGCATATACATACAATGCCACGGTAAGCGTTGCTCCGGCACTTCCGAGTCCGTCAAAAAATCCGTTCAGTGCGTGAGCGAAACCTGCCGTAAACAAAAGTGCTGCGGATTCACCGAGAATTCTGCCGACCGACAAAATACATCCTGTAATTACGCCGTCAATACATCCGGGAAGAACCACTGTTCTGATAACTCTCCATTTTCCGGCTCCGAGTCCGAAAGCACCCTCACGATAACTTTGAGGAACCGTTTTAAGACTTTCCTGTGTTGTACGCATAATCGTAGGCAGATTCATAATTACAAGTGTAAGTGCGCCCGCCAAAATCGAAGTTTGCAAATTCATAAATTGGCAAAAGAACAACATTCCGACAAGGCCGTAAATGATTGAGGGGATAGCAGACAAGGTTTCTGCCGCATATTCTATAATTCCAACTATCTTTTTGTTTGAAGCATATTCGGTTAAGTATATTGCGGCACCGATACCAAGCGGAAGCACAATTGCCAAGGTTGCAATAACTATATACAATGTGTTCAAAATATCCGGTAAAATACCGATTCTGTTAGAAAGATAACTTGGCTTGGTGGACAGCATTTCCCACGAAATATTCGGAATACCTTTAACCATAACATACACAATCAGAAAAATTACAATTGCACAGGTAAACACCGTGGCGATTGCCATAAGAATTTTCATTGTTATTATGTATGCTTTGCGGCTCTTTGACATTTTATTGTTAAGCATAATTATTTCTCCTTATCACGTTTCAAAAAGAAGTTAAGAGTTGCGTTTATGAGCATAATAAACAGGAACAGAACAAGTGCTATTGAGAATAATGCTTCTTTTTGCAAACCCGATGAATAAGACATTTCACTTGCAACCGCTGTTGTGAGGAAACGTACACTTTGAAACAGTTCGGGCATATTCGGAACGTTGCCCGATACCATCATAACCGCCATTGCTTCTCCGATTGCTCTGCCTACACCGAGAACAACCGCAGCTGCAATACCGCTTTTTGCAGCCTTAACAGAAACTTTAAAATATGTTTCTGTCGGTGTGGCGCCGAGAGCGAGAGACGCATCCTCATACTCCTTAGGAACAGCTTCAAGAGCCGTAATGGAAACTTTTATTACCGACGGTAAAATCATTATTGCGAGTACGATAATTGCCGCAAGCAAACTTGCGCCGTCTTTTACGTTGAATACCTGCCTTATTCCCGGCACAAGAATCATCATTCCAACAAGACCGTAAACAACGGAGGGAATACCCGCAAGCAGGCTGATTGCGGATTCAATAACCGCTTTTAATTTTTTGGGCGCAAGTTTCGCAAGGTAAACCGCCGACAAAAATCCTATCGGTACACCGAGGATAATGGCGCCTGCCGTACCGTAAATACTTGTTAAGATAAACGGCAGAATACCGTATTTCGGATTTTCTGCGGTAGAAGCCCATTCTTGTCCGAACAAAAAGTCAAATAATCCGATTTTTTGAATTGCCGGTATACCCGAAACCACAAGATATACCGTAATAAGCAGAACAAAACCGACTGTGATTAATCCTAATATTAAAAATATGCCATGAACGATGTTTTCAAATAACTGTTTCTTATTCTTCATATTTTTTTTCATATTCATTTCCTTCTGATTCGATTATGAACAATAAGGGCAGCTGAAGAAGCTGCCCCGTTACCTGCTGAATTTTAGTTTGCAGGGACTGCACCTGCTTCTGAGATTATGCTTGCGGCGTCGCTTGAAGTAATATAGTCAAAGAATTTCTGAGCTGAGTCAGAGAGGCTTTCGTTTTCCTTTGTTACAAGTACGAACGGACGCTGAACAACGTAGCTGCCGTCTTTGACGGTTTCTTCACTTGGAGCGACATTATCAACCGATACTGCTTTTACGCTTTCTTTTACCGAAGCAAGGGAAGCATATCCGATTGCGTTGGGATTCTGAGTTACCGCTGTGATTACGTCACCCGTTGAAGTAAGCTCCTGGCGATACTGACACTTGTCTTCCGTTTTTGTAATGCTTTCAAAACCGTCTCTTGTGCCGCTGCTTGCTTCACGACCGATAAGTACAATTTCTCCGTCGCTGCCGCCGACGTCTTTCCAGTTTGTAACCTCGCCTGTATAGATTTTTGTAATATCGTCAAGGCTGAGATTTGAAACCGAATTCTGCGGATTTACGATAATTGCAATACCGTCAAGAGCAAGAGTCGTTTCTTTAAGCCCCTTTGACTTCTCTTCGTCCTTAAGTGCACGGCTTGAAAGACCGATGTCGCATCTGCCTGCTGTTACGGCTTCGATACCCGAACCCGAACCTGTCGGATTGTAGGTGAATGATATACCCTTGTTTGATTCTTCAAATGCTTCGCCGAGTGCGCCGATTACTTTTTCCATTGAAGTTGAACCGTCTGTTGATACGGTGCCTTCGCTTTTTGACTTTGCGTCTGATGATGAGCTCGAAGAGCTTGAGGAGCTGCTGTTATTCTTTTCTCCGCAGCCTGCGAATATTGCAACTGTAACTGTCATAAGAGCTGCAAGTGCGATACAAATTAATTTTTTCATTTTGATTTCCTTTCCTAATTAAAGCGATATATTCTTGTCAGATTTTTCTGACTGCATCTTTATCATACATTTACGGTGTAAAATCAAAAACAAACGTTTTGTAAAATGTTTGTAAAATATCCAATCTGTTATTAAAATTTACAAAACTTACGAATTATGCGATGAAATCTATATTCCGAACGCTTGCAATCCTTTATGTAAAATGTTTTTAGGCAACTTTACATTATTGTACATACTCTTTTACACATATGAATCCGAATTGCTTAATGTCTAAAGTTATAAATTTCAATTTAAATAAGTGCTTGTTTTATTTGCGTTAAAATACTTTTATAATTTGTATACTTGTGTTATACTGTATAATGATTATATATTGGAGTTGATAAAATGAATTCAATCAACAGAGTTGAAATTGCCGACGGAGTGTTCTTCAGCAGTGTGAAAGACAGCCGTTTTAAGACGATGAAAATTACTGCAAATATTATACTTCCTCTTTCCGAAGAAACAGCTTCGGAAAATGCTTTGCTTTTCGGGGTGCTTTCACGTTCCTGCAAAGCTTATCCCGATTTTACCGCACTGAGCAAAAAGCTTGCTTCACTTTACGGTGCGGATTTGAACGTTTCAGTGAATAAAGTAGGCGACCGACAGGTGCTTTCACTGAGCGCAAACGGAATTGACGACAGATATGCGTTTGATTCCGAAAGTGTTGCAAGAGAGCTTTCACTTTTATTGTGCAACGTTATTTTTGAACCTAACGTTAATAACGGTCAATTTGTTGTATCAGAGGTTGAACAGGAACGCAGACAACTTTTGGACGTTATAGATTCCGAATTTAACGATAAGCGTATTTATGCCAACGGTCAGCTTATCAAAAATATGTGTAATAACGAAGTTTTCGGTTTGAAGCGTTACGGCACAGTCGAGAAAATCAAGGCGGCAACTCCGACGTCTCTTTACAATGCCTGGAAAAATTCGTTAAATACCGCCGTTGTTGAAATTATGTATATCGGTGACAGTCCGTCCGATAATGCAAAAGAAGTGTTTAAAAACGCTTTTTCAAAATATGACAGACAGCCTGCGAATATTACAACTCAAATTGTTCGTTCCGCTTCGGAACCTAAGCATGTAACCGAAGAAATGGAGCTTTCGCAGTCTAAATTGGTTATGGGTTTTCGTACGGATTGTGCCGTTCCCGACAAGAATGTTATTGCCACACGCCTTATGTGTGCGATTTTAGGCGGTACGGCAAGCTCAAAATTGTTTTGCAATGTTCGCGAAAAGCAGAGCCTTTGCTATTATTGCTCATCGCGCTTTGACAGAAACAAAGGAATAATGACTGTTGACAGCGGCGTAGAGGGCGAAAATATCGAAAAAGCCGAGCAGGGAATATTAAAAGAAATTGATGATATGAAAAATGGCTTGATTACAGATTTTGAAATTGATGCGGCAAAAAAAGCTATGATAAATATGTTTTATTCCGCAAACGACACGGTAAGCGGAATTGAAGCTTGGTATACGGGACAGCTTTTTGACGGCAGCTTTAAAACAATTGAGGAGCTTTCAAACGAGATTAACGCCGTTACAAAAGAACAGGTAGTTGATTGCGCAAATAAATTAACGCTTGATACCGTTTATACATTAAAGAGTAAGTAAGAGGTAAAAGATGAAGATACAGGAAATAAAATCAGACAGAGCAGGCGACAGCTACTACAAAATCAATCATCCCACAGGATTGACCGTATATGTTTATCCGAAAGAGGGTTATAAGTCTGCATATGCAATAATCGGCACAAAGTACGGCAGTATAAATACCTGTTTTTCTTGTGACGGAGGCGAAAAAATTACTGTTCCGGACGGTATAGCCCATTATCTTGAACACAAGCTTTTTGAAAGCGAAGAGGGAGACGTCTTTGCAAAGTTTGCTCAAACGGGAGCAAACGCAAACGCCTATACGGGTTTTGAAAAGACTTGTTATCTTTTCTCTTGTACAAGCAAGTTTGACGAAAGCTTTGAAATGCTTCTTGATTTTGTACAGGATCCGTATTTTACCGCTCAAACAGTTGCCAAGGAACAGGGGATAATCGGTCAGGAAATCAAAATGTACGATGATTCTCCGGATTGGCGTGTTATGTTTAATATGTTGGGCGGAATGTATCAAAATCATCCCGTAAAAATTGACATTGCCGGCACGGTAGAAACCATTGCTCAAATAACGGCTGAAAAACTGTACGGTGTATATAATGTATTTTATAATCTCGGAAATATGGCTCTTTGTGTTGCGGGCAACGTAACTCCCGAACAGGTGTTAAAAACCTGTGACAAGATGCTGAAAAGCAATGAAAAACACGAGATTAAGAATTACTTTGAGGACGAGCCGTACGAAATTACAGAGCCCTATGTTGAACAAAATTTTCCGGTTTCCGTGCCTATGTTTAATCTGGGTTTTAAGGAAACCCCTGACAGCGTATTAACCGAGAAGCAGCTTGCGGAAACCAACATCCTGCTTTCAATGCTTGCTTCTCCCGCAAGTTCGCTTTATCGCAATCTTATGGACGCAAACCTGATTAACAGCTCTTTTTCATATGAACTCTTTGACGGTCCGGGTTATTGCTCGGTAATTTTCGGCGGAGAATCAAGAGCTCCGAAGCAGGCTGCCGAAATGATTAAACGGTTTATTTCAAAATATAAGGCTGAGGGACTCAACAAAGAAGATTTTGATATTGCACGCAAGTCGATATACGGCGATGTAATTTCTTCTCTTAATTCCGTAAGTTCAATTGCCAATGCGATTCTTGACTATCATTTTAACGATAACGAAATGTTCAAGTATATTGAGGCTGTTGAAAACACAAGCCTTGAAGATGTAAACGCCAAATTTCAAAAAATGCTTGACGTTAATAATTGTACTTTATCGGTTGTAAAATCTCCTGACGGTGAGGTGTAATATATGAAAGTCAGTTTCCCTTATATCGGTTGGGAATTCAATATTGATCCCGTCGCTTTTTCTTTCGGAAATATGAAAGTTTATTGGTACGGCATAATCATCGCAACAGGTATGATGCTTGCCGTGCTTTACGCCTTCAAAGCCTCACCGCGCTACAAGACTGATTTCAGCAAGCTTCTCAATTGCATTTTTGTCGGAATTGTTACCGGGATAGTCGGTGCAAGATTATATTTTTGCTTTTTCAAATGGGATTATTACGGTCAGCATCCGATTGAAATTTTTTATATTCACAACGGCGGACTTGCGATTTACGGAGGTATAATCGGTGCGCTTGTAGGCGGTCTTGCCGTTGCAAAGATTCAAAAAATGAACATTATGCCTGTTCTTGATATTTCTATGATGGGCTTTTTGCTCGGACAGGGAATAGGCAGATGGGGCAATTTTATGAATCAGGAAGCATTCGGCTCACCGACAAACTTGCCTTGGGCTATGATGAGCGAAAATACATCCGATATTCCCGTTCATCCCTGCTTCCTTTATGAATCGGTATGGTGTCTTTTGGGATTTGTTTTGTTGCATTTTTACGGCAAATACAGACAGAGATATTCGGGACAAATATTTTTCTCATATCTTGTGTGGTACGGATTTGAAAGATCAATAGTTGAGGGACTTCGCACCGACAGCCTTTATCTTCCGTTTCAAATTTTCGGAACGGATATCAGAGTGTCTCAACTGTTGTCGGCATTGTTGTGCGTTGCAGGTATAGTATTTCTTATTATCAATATAAAAAAGGAGGATACGTTTTATGCGGATTATAGACGGAAAAAAGGTATCGGCAGAAGTAAAGGAAGAAGTAAAAAGGCAGACGCTAAAACTTAAAGAAACTCACGGAGTTATTCCGGGACTTGCGGTAGTTATCGTCGGAGACGATCCGGCTTCAAGAGTTTATGTGAACAACAAGAAAAAAGCGTGCGAGTTTGTCGGATTCAAATCGGAAGAGTATGCACTTCCTTCCGAAACAACTCAGCAGGAACTTTTGAACCTTGTCGAGACACTTAACAATAAAGATGATATAAACGGTATTCTTGTTCAGCTTCCTTTGCCGAAGCACCTTGACGACAAGGCGGTGATTGCGGCGATAAATCCAAAGAAGGATGTTGACGCATTTCACGCGGTAAACGTAGGTAAAATTATGTTGGGTGAATATGATTTTTTGCCGTGCACACCCGCAGGTGTAATGGAAATGCTTCATTCCTATAATATTGAAGTCAGCGGCAAAAATTGCGTCGTAATCGGAAGAAGCAATATAGTCGGAAAACCTATGGCAATGTTGTTGCTCCACGAAAACGGAACTGTAATCGTTTGCCACAGCCGCACAAAAAATCTTGCCGAAATGACCAAACAGGCTGATATTCTTGTTGCTGCGGTAGGCAGACCCAAGTTTGTGACTGCCGATATGGTTAAGGACGGAGCGGTTGTAATTGACGTCGGAATGGACAGAGATGAAAACGGCAAACTTTGCGGAGACGTGGATTTTGAAAACGTTAAGAATAAGTGCTCTTACATAACCCCTGTTCCCGGCGGAGTCGGACCTATGACTATTGCAACCCTTATGAAAAATACATTAAAGGCTGCCAAAATACAAAACAATATATAATTAATGGGTTTATCTTAATCAAAGCTTTGAACTTTTAAAATAAGGTTATTTGTAGGTATTTATCCGAATATTTCAAAAATCGGTTGACAATAAAATCTCTTTGTGTTATATTATATAAGCCGCATATTGTGGGTTATAAGTGAATTTATCCACCCATTAGTAGCGAGCCCAATGTAAAGGATGAATGAAATGTACGCAGTTATTCAGACAGGCGGTAAGCAGTATAAGGTAACAAACGACGAAGTTATCTTTATCGAAAAGCTTGATGCCGAAGCTCAGGATACAGTAACATTTGACGTTGTTGCAGTCGGCACAGACGATTCAATCAAGGTTGGTACTCCGTTTGTTGAGGGTGCAAAGGTTACTGCTGAGGTAATTAAGAACGGTAAGGGCAAGAAAATCAGAGTTGCTACTTACAAGCCTAAGAAAGGCGAAAAAAAGGCAAAGGGTCACAGACAGCCTTACACTCAGGTTAAGATTACTTCAATCGAAGCCTGATTATGATTACGGTAACTTTTAAAACGCAAGGCAATGTGATTTGCGGCTTTACTGTAAGCGGTCATTCGGATTATGCACAGGAGGGTAGCGACATAGTTTGTGCGGCGGTAAGTTCCGCTGTTATTATGTCGGCAAACACAATTACCGAAGTTCAGCATATTAATGCTGATGTTACCGAATCGGACGGATTTGTTAATCTGGATCTGTCAAAGTCTGATGCCGAAATATCGAGAGATATTCTTGACGGACTCAGACTTCACCTGACTGCGATGTCAGAGCAATATTCCAAAGATATAAAAGTTAAAATTACGGAGGTGTAAGGTAATGCTTAAAATAAACATTCAGTTATTCGCTCATAAAAAAGGTATGGGTTCTACAAAGAACGGTCGTGACAGTGAATCAAAACGTCTTGGCGTTAAGCGTGCTGACGGTCAGAAGGTTCTTGCCGGCAACATACTTGTTAAGCAGAGAGGCACACATATTCACCCTGGTGAAAATGTAGGCATCGGTTCTGATGATACATTGTTTGCAAAGATTGACGGCGTTCTCAGATTTGAGCGTGTGGGCAAAGACAGAAAGCGCGCAAGCGTTTATCCTGTTGAGCAGTAATTACATTGCATTTAAGGGTGGATTTAATAATCCACCCTTTTTGTTTAATATCATAAATTATTGCAATACTATTGTTGTGTTGATAATAAAGTCTGTTAAATATAAACAAGAATGAATGCTGTTTAATTTCGGATTGTCCCCAATGCTGAGATGTGGGTGACATCCGTACCGCACCGGTATTTAATAATTGTTTTGGAGATAACTATGTTTGTAGATAAGGCAAAAATTAAAATTAAAGCGGGTGACGGCGGCGACGGTGCCGTTTCGTTTCACCGTGAGAAATATGTTGCCGCAGGCGGTCCAGACGGAGGTGACGGCGGCAGAGGAGGCAACATTGTATTTGTTGCAGATTCAAATCTTTCAACTCTTGCGGATTTTCGCTATAAGCGCAAATATTCTGCGCCAAAAGGTGAAAACGGCAGAGGAGGTCGTTGCAAAGGAAGAAATGCAGAAGACTTAATTATTCGTGTGCCTGTCGGCACCGTGGTAAAGGAAGAACAGTCGGGCAGAATCCTTGCTGATGTTTCTGATGATAAACCTAGTGTTGTTGCAAAGGGCGGCAAGGGCGGTTGGGGAAACCCCCACTTTGCAACACCTGTGCGCCAGGTGCCGAGATTTGCAAAGCCCGGACTTCCGGGTGAAGAACTTGACGTTGTCCTTGAGCTTAAACTGCTTGCCGACGTAGGACTTGTCGGATTTCCAAATGTCGGTAAGAGCACGCTTGTTTCTGTTGTATCACAGGCAAAACCCGAAATTGCCAACTACCATTTTACAACAATTACGCCTGTTCTTGGTGTTGTGTCAATGGGCGAGGGATCTTCGTTTGTAATGGCTGATATCCCCGGGCTCATTGAGGGCGCATGGCAGGGGACGGGACTCGGTCATCAATTTTTGAGACACGTTGAGCGTTGCCGAATGCTTGTTCATATTGTCGATGTCTCGGGCAGCGAGGGAAGAAACCCGATTGAAGACTTTGAGACTATAAATACCGAGCTTGAAAAGTTTAATCCGGAGCTTGCCGAGCGTCCGATGATTGTTGCCGGAAACAAATGCGATATGGCGACCGATGAGCAAATTGCGAAATTTAAAGAATATGTCGAAAACAAAGGGTACGACTTTTTTCCTATAATGGCTGCAATTCGTTATGACGTTGACCCAATGTTGAAGAAAATACAGGAAATGCTTTCAAAATTACCGCCGATTTCAAAGTATAAAGCCGAGCCTGCACCGATAGTCAAGGTTGAAGATTTTGACGACCATTCTGTTACAATCAAAAATGTTAACGGAATTTATACGGTAGAGGCTGATTGGCTTTTGCAGGTTATGAAGGGCATCAACTTTGACGATTATGAAAGCTTGAATTATTTTCAAAAGGTTCTTGTCAACGGCGGCGTCATTGAAGCATTACGTAAAAAAGGATGTAATGACGGCGATACCGTTTCAATATACGATATAGAATTTGACTTTATGGAATAAGCGGAGATATCATGGAAAATATTGCTAAATCTCATAAAAAAGTTGACGAAATTTCTCCCTTGACTCTTGCGTTTGTGGGTGACGGTGTATATGATTTGCTTGTGAGAGATTATCTTGTGAATTTGGCAAATCGCCCGGTCGGAGAACTTAACAAAATAAAGGTGAGCTTTGTAAATTGTACAAGCCAGGCGAGGTTTGCAAAATTTTTATTGCCTTATTTAACCGAAAAAGAAACCGCAGTCTATAAGCGCGGAAGAAACGCCGCACCGAAAACCACGGCAAAAAACGGTTCGGTTGCCGACTATCACATCGCAACAGGGCTTGAAAGTCTGTTCGGATATTTACATCTCGGCGGAGAAAAAGCGAGAATACAGGAGCTTTTTGATTTAATTGTACATAGCTCGATGTAAATAGTTAATTGAAAGGACTGTTTAAAATGAGTTTGAAGTTTGAAACGGCAAAAACAGCTGTTTTGGATTATCTGATAATTGCGGTGGGTTCTGTAATATATGCAATATCGGTAGTTGTGTTCACCTCGGCGAATAATATAGCACCGGGCGGCTTAACGGGTATTGCAACCATGCTTAACTATATGTTTTCATTGCCGATAGGTTTGTTCATTTTCATAATGAATATTCCTCTGTTTTTCTGGGGAGCAAAAGAAAGCGGAATTTCTTTTTTGATTAAAACCGTTGCCGGAACGCTTTTTGTGTCTGTTGCAATTGATGTGCTCACGCCCCTATTGCCTGTTTATAAGGGAGATACAATACTTGCATCAATATTCGGCGGAGTTCTGAACGGAGCGGGACTTGGATTAATATTTTACCGCGGCGGTTCTACGGGCGGAACAGACATAATTGCTTTGATTTTACACAAATATTTTCCGTTTATATCAACCGGAAAAATAATTTTGCTTTCTGACGTTGTTGTTCTTGCGGCGGCATATTTTGTATATAACAGTATTGAAAGTGCGCTTTATGCGGGAATTACAATTTTTGTCAGTATTCGTGTGATAGATGCAATCTCATACGGTACGTCACGCGGAAACGGAAAGCTGATGTTCATAATTACCGATAAATATGATGAGATAAGCACGGCTATTTTGAACAATCTCAAAAGAGGTGTTACTTTGCTTGACGGCGAAGGAGCTTACAGCGGTGAGAAAAAGCGTGTTATTATGTGTGCCGTTCGTCCCCAGCAGGTTTTTAAAATTACAAACGGTATAAAAAAGGTCGATAAAAATGCATTTATTATTGTAACTACTGCGGGAGCAATCCAAGGCTCGGGATTTGCAAAAGACACGGTATAGTTATATTATCGTACGTTTAAATCGGACACCCCTATGCATTGTTTGCAAGAAGCAGTGCGTAGGGGTGCAGAACTTCAGATATTCGGCAGTAATTAAATTTATCGCTGAAAATTTGGGTATATCTTGCACTTTATAATTTATTTTGACGGCATAGTACTAAAACTATGCCGTCGTTTTATTAAGATTTAACTTTTTTTACGCTTAATAATGAATAATGATATAAAAAATACTAAAGACTCGGTAATCGGAAAAGACAGCCAAATACCCGTCATACCAAATATATTATTGAGCAACCACATATTAAAAAACAACAGCAGCCCTTGACGAAGTATTTGTATTACAATGCTTTGAAAAACTTTTTCGGTTGCCTGTGCATATGTCGCAATCATTGTGGAAAGTCCGCTGAATATAAAACCGAGTGACATTATTCTGACGGCGGGAATGCCAAAGGAAAGCATTTCATCGGAAGCGGAAAAAAGATTGAGGATTTCTTTTGAAAATATAAATATGATTATCATACCTAAAATCATCATAATTGCGGTTATAATTGTTCCTGTGTGAAACGTCTGTTTTAACCGTTCCTGATTTTTGGCTGCATAGTTAAACCTCATAATCGGCAAACAACCTTGTATAAGTCCGTTTACAGTCATAACTATAAGTTGCTGAACTTTAAAATATGCACCGAAAAAAGCAACTGCCACATCAGAATCCGTTACAAGAAATATATTTACGAATGTTACCATAAAAGCACCCAAAGCATTCATGATAAAGGACGGCAAACCGTAGGCAAATATTGCTCCGATTATTTTCCGTTGACATACAAACACTCCTTATAAAAAATAAATCGCCACATCCATTTAAATAAATGAATGTGACGAAAATAAAATTTATAATTTGAAAATTCAGAAAAATTCACATTGGTTTTCTGTCAACAGTATAGTATATGTATGTCATAATGTCAACACTGATTATGAATTTTTTTGGGAAGCTGACGGGTTTGACTCCATTGAAGTTACGGAAGCAGAGATTGTATGTCCCTTTGCAATCTGTCACAGACTCTGTTTCATGCAAAAAGAGCAAAACGCTGTTCCGATTAAAAAAATATATATAATTTGCAAATAACTATTTAAACTATCAAAAATAAATGTTATAATAATAGTCGATATTGTATTTAATTTACGTAATATATTGAAAGAGGGTGCTTTATTTTGCATAAAAGAATTATAGCGGGTGCTTTATCACTTTTGATGTTGTCATCAGCCGCAACTTTCTTTTCCGGCTGTAACACGGGCGCTTCCGAATCAACAGAATTCAAAACCTCCGAAAAGGTCGAAAACGGTGCAATACTGCAAGCTTTTTGTTGGGACTTTAATACAATAAAAAATTCAATGGCTGACATTGCGGCGGCAGGATTTTCTGCCATACAGACTTCGCCGGTTAATGAATGTCTTGAGGGCGAAAACGGCGGAATGCAACTGTACGGTAACGGCAAGTGGTATTATCATTACCAACCGACTGATTTTAAAATCGGTAATTATCAGCTTGGTACACGTGATGAATTTAAAGAAATGTGCGATGAAGCCGAAAAATACGGAGTTAAGGTTATAGTTGATGTAATTGCCAATCATACCACTCCAAAAACCGATAAAGTGAGCCAAGATTTAATCAATGCCGGAGGCGGAAGCCTTGAAACCCTTTACCATAAGGGAAATGCATATGATTTAAAGGATTACAGCGATCGTCTGAAATGCACTACATACAAAATGGGCGGATTACCTGACATTAACACTGAGCGTACGTCGTTTCAGGATTATTTTATTGATTTTATAAATGATTGTATTGCCTGCGGCGCTGACGGATTCCGTTACGATACCGCAAAGCATATCGGACTTCCCGATGATCCCAAAGAGGACGACGGTTTTGAAAATAATTTCTGGGAACGTGTGACGACTGAGATAGATAAAGCCGACGATATGTTTATTTACGGTGAGGTATTGCAGGGCAATAACGACAGAATTGCCGATTATATTGAGGCTATCGGTCATACTACATCAAGCACATACGGCAGCAAAATACGTTCTGCGGTAGAAAATAATATGATTGATACCGGTGCCGTAAAGGAATACTGGCTTGGAAATGCTCCGCTTAATATGGTTACTTGGGTGGAATCTCACGATAATTATATTAACGACGGTACTTGGGCACAGCTCAACAAAGACCAGGTTATTCTCGGCTGGTCAATTATCACTGCACGCAAGGACGGTACACCGTTGTTTTTCTCGCGTCCTTATAACAGCTCTGTTGAAGACGAGTGGGGAATGAACAGAATCGGTGTTCAGGGTGATGATATGTACAAAGACAGCAGAGTTTCTGCTGTAAACTTCTTTAGAACCGCAATGATCGGTGAAGACGAAAACCTTGTTAATCCCAATAATGATTCGTCATTGCTTATGATTGAAAGAGGTAAAAAGGGTGTTGTTATTGTCAATACTCTCGGCGACAAAGAGGTTAATTTTGATACCAACCTTGCCGACGGAAAATACATTGACCGTGTTGATAACAAAACCGAGTATACGGTCAAGAACGGAAAATTAACCTGTGATTCTGAAATTTCGTCAAACTCTATTGTCGTTCTTTATAACGAAGGCTATACAAAATATGCTTCTCAGGCAGAAGTCGGCGTGTCAGATGATACAAAGTTTACGTTTGAGGGCGATACTGTTAATGTTGAGCTTACACTTGCCAATTCTGAAAAAGGAAATTATACTGTAAACGGCGGAGATGAAAAAAACTTCGAGGACGGTGACACCGTAACTCTGACGCCGGATAACGACGGAACAGCAACGCTTGTTCTTACCGCAAAGAATAAGCAGGGATTGGGCACATACGAAAAATTTGTGTTTACCCGGAAAACATCGTATAAGGTATCAAAGGACACAAAGGTATATTTTCAAAAGCCTGATTCAGATGATTGGGGCAATGAAATATACGCCTATGTTTATGACGACTCATTAAATGAAAATGATTCATGGCCGGGCGTAGAAATGGCTAAGGAATCCGATGGCAAATACAGCTATACATTTACAAAAGATTGGGAATCACCTCATATAATCTTTGATGACGGCAACGCAACAGACAGTGTTCAATATCCCGAGGGAGAGGGATTGAGCGTTGAGCCTGATAAGACTTATACAGTTGAAGAATAATTTATGGAGGCTTTAATATGAGTGAATTAAAAAATGTAAAAATGGAAGGCAGCAAAATTCCTGCCGAGAAAATAACAAATCCAAAGCTTTGCGCTGCTATTGAAAAAATGCAGGCAGAGGGAAGCAAAGAAAACATTGACGCAATGATAGACGAGGTGGTAAATGCCAAGTTTATTTTGCCTGCAAAGGTTCAGACTGTTCCAAAGGCTGAGACAAAAAACGGACAGACAATTATGGGCAACTCAACACAGGTTCAGTTCCGCTTGCTTGAAAATGCAAACAAAGAAAAATATTTCGGAGCGTTTACCGATATTGACGAATTGAACAAATGGAAGGGTAACGAACAGGCAAATAAAGTCGTTACGGATTTTGACAGCCTTGCACAGATGGTAACCGATCCTAATGCCAATATTTGCGGTTTTGTAATAAATCCGTTTGGCAAGAGTGTAACTTTCCCTAAGCCGATGGTTCATTCAATCAAACAGCAGCGTGATTATATGAGAATGAAGAAAAACACAATCAAACCAGATGCACCTGTTCAGCTTGGAGATCCCGATGAGTATCCGATAGACCTTATGGCGGCGTTGATAAATCACTTCAGTACAGAACCTTTGGTTAATGCCGCTTATCTCAGAATGATTGAGCAGAACGGACTCAAAAGTTATCTCATAGTTGTTGATTTTATCGGCAATATGGAGCAGACTTTCGGCGCTGTTTCAGATGTTGCAGAGCCGTTCCTTGATGATGAGTCGCAACTCTCTATGATGCCGTTCTCAATGGAATTTGGCAGAACCGCCGTAAAGGGAATAGAGCCTTTTTATAAGAAAAAGTCTGAATAATTTTGCGTTATTTGATTTAAATGTCATTAAAACCTATTTTAGGAAATAATATAAATTATGATTATTGATACACACGTTCATATCGGCAAGATTATGAATTTTAACATGAAAGAGGAAGAAGTATTGTATTCAATGAAAAAATACGGTATAGATTTTTCTTTTGTGTCAAACATTAACGGAGCCGAGAATGACCATTCGGGAAAACCGATTTTACAAAATCAGCAAAAATCGCAGAATACCGTGTTCAGAGAAACTCTTGATTTTGCCAAAAAGTATCCTTCTAAAATCGGCGCTGTGCCGTGGATGAAAATTCGCACGGAACAGCCCGACAGGGAGTTTGTGCAGTTGCTTAAAAACAACATTGACTATGTTTATGCAATTAAGCTTCATCCTTTTCATTCCCGAACATTTCCCGATGACGAAAGAATGGAAAGTATATACAAACTTGCCCGTGAATTTAACCTGCCTGTTGTTTCGCATACAGGCGGTTGCACGGAGGCTGAGTCGATTTATCTCTATAACGCTGCAAAAAAGCATCCTGAAATTAACTTTGTTATGGTTCATATGGATTTGGGAACGGATAACCGTACAGCGCTTGAGCTTCTCGGCAAGCTTCCGAATCTATATGGCGATACAACGTGGGTTCCGATTTCTACAACGCTTGAAGCTATAAAGAGATACGGAAGCGAAAAGATGCTTTTTGGCTCCGATAATCCGATTGACGGTAGAGACACATACCTTCACAATAAAACAGGCGAAAGGTCATTGTATCAACAATATTTTAATGAATTTAAGTCTATGGTTTCAAAAGATGATTATGACAATGTTATGTACAAAAACGCTATGCGATTATTTAAAATAAAACTGTTTTAGCATAAAGGAGTACCGAAAGGTGCTCCTTTAATTATATGCATAAACAAAAATCTTGTAGTTAAATTATGCAAGGATATTTTTTATAAATACTTGACAAATATGATTAATCTGCTATAATATAACAGTGTTATATAACGCTGTTATAAGGAGCTGCACTATGGGCGAAGACGAAAAATCTACTCTTAATTTAATTCATATAGCTGCAAAAGCAGAATTTTTGGAAAAGGGATTTCAGTCTGCTTCGCTCAGAAATATTGTTAAGAACGCAGGCGTTACAACAGGAGCTTTCTATGGATATTACGGCAGCAAGGAAGAATTGTTTAAAGCCCTTGTACAAGATGTTTATGAGCATATAATGTCAAGATATAAAGAATCTCTTGATAAATTTGCAAATCTTCCGATTGAGTCACAGCCTGAACAAATGGGTAAAATTTCTCGCAAGTCTATGGAACAGCAGCTTATGTATTGTTACGAACATCTTGATGAACTTCACTTGATTCTGCAATGCTCCAAAGGCACACGTTATGCATTTATGATTGATGAGCTGGTTGAACTTGAAGTAGACGCTACTCACAAATATTACGATGTGCTTAACAAACTCGGCAGCCCTGTTCCTAATATCGACAGGCGACTTGAGCACATTCTTGTTACCGGTATGATGAATGCATTTTTTGAAATGATTATTCACGATATGCCTCTTGATTCTGCAAAGGTATATCTTCAGGAGTTAAATGATTTTTACACAGCAGGATGGATAAAAATTATGGGGCAGTAATGCTCTTTAATTTTTGATAAGCGGTTAGCTTTTGCTAACCTGATTATGGATATCCGAGGACGGCTGCAGCGTCTTCTGTATCATAAAACAATTTAAGGAGGTTTGCTCTTTGAAAAAGCAATCAAATCTGAATAGACTTCTTACCTATTCCGGAAAATATAAAATCCTGACATATTTGTCATGGGTTTTATCGGCGGCAAGTGCAATTATAGCACTTCTTCCGTTTTGGTATATTTGGAGAATCCTTAAAGAAGTAATTGAGGTATCTCCAAATTATGAAAATGCTACTCATATAACGCATTACGGCTGGATGGCTGTATTGTTCGCAATTATTTCTGTACTTGTTTACATATGCGGATTAATGTGTTCCCATTTATCGGCATTCCGCATAGCTACAAATTTGCGAATAACTATGGCTAACCATATTGCTACTTTACCTCTTGGCAAGATAGAGCAGTTTGGCAGCGGTAAACTTCGCAGAACAATTTCAGAAACCGCAGGTGCGGCTGAAACTTACCTTGCACACCAACTTCCCGATAAATCACGTGCTGTCGCAACCACAATAGGATTGCTGGCACTCCTTCTTGTGTTTGATTGGCGTTTGGGACTTCTCAGTTTACTGCCTGTTGCTTTGGGATTTGCTTGTATGTCAAGAATGACAGGTAAAAGTATGCAGAAAAAAATGACGGAATATCAAAACGCTCTTGCCGATATGTCTAATGAAGCGGTTGAGTATGTTCGCGGTATCCCTGTTGTAAAAACCTTTGGTCAAACAGTTTTTTCGTTTAAGAAATTTAAAAAGACTATTGATAACTATGAAAAATGGACAATTGCCTATACAAAAGAACTAAGAGGACCAATGTCGTTTTATACACTTGCTATCAATAGTGTGTTTGTATTCCTTATAATAGGTGCATTTTGGTTCACAAACGGCGGTGTAACAGGTGAGTTTATACTAAACTTATTGTTTTATATTATCATCACCCCTGTAATATCCCTAACACTTAGCAAGTTAATGCTTATGAGTGAAAACGGTATAATTGTTTCTGACGCAATTGCCAGAATTGACAGCGTGCTTGATTCACCTTCCCTGAGCAAATCTCAGTCACCAAAGCACCCGAAAGATTGTTCGGTTGAACTTAAAAATGTTACGTTTAGTTATGACGGAACAAAAAATGCGCTTTCTGATATATCATTAAAAATCAATGCAGGTCAGACGGTTGCTTTTGTGGGACCGTCGGGCGGAGGAAAGTCTACGCTTGCAAATATTATTGCAAGATTTTTTGACACTCAGGGCGGCAGCGTACTGATTGGCGGAGTCAATGTAAAAGATATTGACAAAGAAGAACTAATGAATATCGTATCATTTGTTTTTCAGAACAGTCACCTTATCAAAACAACAATACTTGATAATGTAAGACTCGGAAATCCCGATGCAACCAAAGAAGAAGTTATGACAGCTCTCAAAGAAGCTCAGTGTATGGATATTATCGAAAAGCTGCCTGACGGAATCAATACCGTTATAGGTGCAAAAGGAGTGTATTTGTCAGGCGGTGAGATGCAGAGAATAGCAATTGCGCGTGCTATGCTCAAAAATTCACCTATCATTATTCTTGACGAAGCCACCGCTTTTGCCGACCCCGACAATGAAGCCAAGGTTCAGGCAGCATTTAATAAGCTGGCAAAGGGAAGAACAGTTATAATGATTGCTCACAGGCTTTCAACCGTCACAAATGCCGACCGCATATTTGTGTTAAAAGACGGAAAACTTGCTGAAAGCGGTAAATTTGATGAATTATCCTCATCCGGCGGCTTATTCAGTTCAATGTGGAATGAGTATAGGCAATCAGTTCAGTGGAAAGTGGCAAAGGAGGTATAAGTAATGATAAAAAAGCTTCAAAGACGTTTTGCCCTTTCAAGAAAAGGTGCTGTTGACGTAATAAAAGGAAGTATATTTTGTGCCCTTCAAAATATTTCCTTTATGTTTCCTGTCGGTTTGTTGTATTTTATCGTAAAAGACCTGTTGGACAATACACTTACTGTTCAGCGAATCCCTTTCTATGCAATCGGCTGTGTAGTTTGTGCCGCATTAATTTATATATGTACTCAGCTTCAATATAACGGAACATTCCTTGCAACATATGTTGAAACCGGTGTGCGCCGTGTCAACCTTGCAGAGAAGCTTCGCAAAATTCCGCTTTCGTTCTTCGGAAAAAAGGCTTTGGCTGACTTAACATCTTCAATTATGAATGACTGCGCTGTGCTTGAATCAAGTCAGTCGCATTTTGTAAGTCCGTTAATAGGTGCAATAATTTCAACTGTTATTATTGCTGTTTCGATACTGTTTTATAATTGGCAGATGGCTTTGGCGGCTATTTGGGTTTTGCCGATAGCATTTGCAATTGTTGCCCTTGCTTCAAGAGTTCAGAAAAATCTTGCTAAAAAATCTATGAGTGTAAAAATAGCTTGCGAGGACGGAATACAGGAATGTATGGAAGTTATGAGCGATTTGCGTGCAAATAATGCAGAACAAAGATACCTGAGCGGTCTTACCAAGAAAATCAGGGCGGTTGAGAATCGTTTGATTGCCTCAGAGCTTGGAACGGCAGTGTTTGTTGTTTCTGCCGGTTTGGTGCTTCGCCTTGGAATTGCTACAACTGCACTTGTCGGTTCGTATCTGCTTATAAACGGCAAACTTGACATACTTACATTTTTTATGTTTCTTTTGGTTGTTTCCCGTTTGTATGACCCACTTGAGGGAACATTGCAAAACCTTGCGGCAATTATCGCTACAAACTCCAATATTGAGAGAATGAACGAAATTTTGGATTGTCCTGTTCAGTCAGGTTCTGACAAGCTTTCAAATAAAGGATGCGATATTGTATTTGACCATGTCGGATTTGCATACAACAATGATGAAACCGTGCTTAACGATGTTTCGTTTACCGCAAAACAAGGAGAAGTAACAGCCTTGGTAGGTCCTTCGGGCGGTGGAAAAACCACTGTCTCAAGACTTGCCGCAAGATTTTGGGATATAAACAAAGGCAAGATTACAGTTGGCGGAATGGATGTATCAAAGGTTGACCCGGAAATATTGATGTCTCTTTATTCAATTGTTTTTCAGGATGTCACATTATTTGATAATTCGATTATGGAAAATATTCGTATCGGCAGAAAGGACGCAACAGACGAAGAAGTCATTGCTGCGGCAAAATTGGCAAACGTAGATGAGTTTGCAGAAAAACTGCCGGACAAATGGGATTCAAATATCGGTGAAAACGGATGTGAACTTTCGGGCGGTGAACGGCAAAGAATCTCGATTGCACGTGCATTCCTGAAAGATTCACCAATAATTTTGCTTGATGAGGCTACGGCAAGTTTGGATGTTGAAAATGAAACAGCCATTCAGAGCGCATTATCACGCCTTATCAAGAACAAAACGGTTCTCATCATTGCTCACCGTATGAGAACTGTATCCGGAGCAGAAAAAATTGTTGTTCTGAAGGACGGTATTGTAGCTGAACAGGGAAATCCTGACCAATTAATCAAGAAAAACGGAATATATTCTCATATGGTTAAGTTACAGACAGATAGTCAAAACTGGACAATCGGATAAGAAATTTAGTAACTTATTAATATGCATTAATATGCAAGCAAAACTGCACCTGCCAAAAACGACAGGTGCAGTATTTGTATGCTTAGATTTTCTGTAAAATGAGCGAAATCTGCCTCATTATAGCGGGCGTTTGACCGTAGATTATAATCTGACAGGGATTCCTTCTTTGTCAAGATATTCTTTAAGCGTCGGAATCGGAATTTCTCCAAAATGGAAAAGTGAGGCTGCAAGCACTGCGTCGGCTTTGCCTTTGGTGAATGCGTCATAGAAATGTTCAAGCGCTCCGGCACCTCCGCTTGCAATAACCGGAATGTTAACTTTTTCCGATACTGCTTTTGTAAGTTCAATATCATAACCGTTCTTCTGCCCGTCTTCGTCCATACTCGTAAGAAGTATTTCTCCTGCACCGAGTTCTTCACATTTTACTGCCCATTCAACGGCGTCAATGCCCATCGATTTTCTTCCGCCGTTTACATATACTTCCCAGCTTGTACCTTTGCGTTTAGCGTCAATTGCCGCAACAACACACTGACTGCCGAATTTATATGCTGCTTCGCCGATAAGCTCAGGTCTGTATACGGCGGCTGAATTTACGGAAACTTTGTCTGCCCCGGCACGCAGAAGAACGTTAAAATCATCAACACTTCTGATACCTCCGCCGACAGTAAACGGAATAAAGATAGAATTTGCCACTTTTTCAACCATATCAATTGTGATATTTCTTGAATCACTTGATGCGGTAATGTCAAGAAAGACCAATTCGTCTGCGCCTTGTTTGTCATACTGCTTTGCACATTCAACAGGGTCGCCTGCGTCAACAAGATTTACAAAGCTCATTCCTTTAACAACTCTGCCGTTTTTTACGTCGAGGCAGGGAATTATTCTTTTTGCATACATAATTTATCCTCCTTAGCCCTTTACGATATCGGCAAAGTTTTTTAAGATTTTAAGACCGGTTTCTCCGCTTTTTTCCGGATGGAACTGGGTTGCAAACACGTTATCCTTTTCAATTGCCGCATCAATTGTAACTCCGTATTTTGTCTGAGCCGATACAATACCTTTATCCGTTGCATTAAGAAAATACGAGTGAACGAAATACACGTACGGATTTTTTTCAATACCTTTAAACAGTCCGTCATTTTTTTTCAATTCCAGACTGTTCCAACCGATATGGGGGATTTTCAAGCCGTCGCCTGACGGAATTTTTGAAATCGTTCCGTCAAAAATTCCAAGTCCTTCGGCATCCGGACTTTCCTCGCTTTTGGGAAACAAAAGCTGAAGTCCGAGGCAAATTCCCAAAAACGGCTTTTTGCTGTTAATAAAGTCAATAACAGTATCTTTGATACCGTATGAATTCATCGTGTCCATCGTGTCTCCGAATGAGCCTACCCCCGGCAAAACCGCACCGTCAGCCTGCAAAATTTGTTCTTTATCTCTGGTAATAAACGCTTCACAGCCTATATATTTCAAAGCCTTGTTTACACTTTGAATATTTCCTGCTCCGTAATCAATAATAGCAATCATAAATTCATCTCCCAAAGCGATAATACGATACCTAATTTTAACATAATGAATGTGCTTTTGCAACAAAAACAAAATAACCTCTCAAATCGAGTCAAAATTTTACTAAAAATAATTCATCAATCATTGAATTATGCAAGTTGATGTGTTAAAATGAAAGAGTATTTAAAAATAGGGAGTATCATACAATGATAACGCATCTTCTTACAAGAATAGATTTAATGATGAATTCATTTTCAAAAGGACAAAAAAGAATTGCCCTTTATATTGAGGAACACTATGACAAAGCCGCTTTTATGACGGCTTCAAAGCTCGGACAAACGGTCGGTGTGTCTGAAAGCACCGTTGTCAGATTTGCAACCGAGCTTGGATATGACGGCTATCCGTGCCTTCAAAAGGCTATGCAGGAGATGATTCGCAACAAGCTTACTTCTGTTCAGAGAATAGAGGTTACTTCAAGCAGAATCGGAAACGAGAATGTACTTGACAGCGTTCTTAACCAGGATATTGAAAAAATTCGCAGAACCATTGAAGAAACTTCTCACGAAGATTTTAACCGCGCCGTTCAGGAAATCTGCAATGCCGAAAGGATATATATATTCGGTGTTCGTTCAACCGCCGCTATTGCAAGTTTTCTTGCTTACTATTTTGAGTTGATTTTTGACAATGTACGTCTTATAAATACCACGAGTGCAACGTCAACCTATGAGCATATTTTCAGAATTACCGAAAAAGACGTTATAATCGGAATTTCATTTCCGCGTTACAGCAATATGGCAATTGAAGCGATGAATTTTGCACGTTCCCGCGGAGCACACGCTGTAGCGCTGACCGACAGTATGGCTTCGCCTCTTGTTCAGTCTGCCGATTCAGTCCTTATAGCACGAAGCGATATGGCTTCAATCGTTGATTCGCTGGTGGCACCGTTAAGTCTTATAAACGCACTTATCGTTGCAACCGTATTAAAGAAAAAGGAGGAGGTTTCCGAAACCTTCCGTAACCTTGAACAGGTGTGGAATCGTGAGGGCGTTTATACAAGTCACGACAAGGAACATCCGATAGCGGCTGATGAAGATGAAAAATAAATCTGTTGTTGTAATCGGCGGAGGAGCTGCAGGACTTATTGCCGCGGGTACCGCTGCCGAAAACGGGGCTTTCGTAACTCTGATTGAAAAAAATAATCGCGTCGGCAGAAAAATAATGATTACGGGTAAGGGCAGATGTAATATTACCAACAATTGCGATGCCCGTACTTTTATAAGCAATGTACCTGTAAACGGAAGATTTTTGTATTCTGCCGTAAATTCGTTTAATCCGTGGGACGCTATGGATTTTTTTGAAGGTCTCGGGCTGAGTTTGAAAACAGAGAGAGGAAACCGTGTTTTCCCGGTTTCCGACAAAGCGGTTGACGTTGTCGATTCACTCTATTGTTATATTAAACAAAACGGTGCAAAACTCATCAACGACACCGCAACAGCGCTTGTAATCAATAACCGAAAATTATGTGCCGTTAAGTGCAAAGGAAAAACTTATGAAGCCGACAGTGTGATACTTTGCTGCGGCGGTAAGAGTTATCCTTTGACAGGCTCAACCGGTGACGGATATATTCTTGCAAAGCAGGCAGGACATACGATAATTACGCCAAAACCGTCGCTTGTGCCTCTTGAGAGCAATGATTCCGAATGTAAATCCATGCAGGGGTTATCGCTGAAAAATGTTTCTCTTAAAATAATTAACCGTTCAAACGGCAAAACAGCATACAGTGATTTTGGCGAGATGCTTTTTACCCATTTTGGAATGAGCGGACCGATGATTCTTTCCGCAAGTTCACATCTGCGTGATATAACGGCGGGAAAATACTATGCGGAAATCGACTTGAAACCTGCGCTCGATTTTGAACATCTTGACAAAAGAATCAGACATGATTTTACTGAAAATTCAAATAAAGATGTTTCAAATTCTTTTTCAAAACTTTTGCCGAGAAAAATAATTATTCCCGTGCTAAAACGTTGGGGAGTTCCGTTTGATAAAAAATGCAATGTAATAACAAAGGAAGAACGCCGAAGACTTTGCGAAATTCTTAAAGCTTTTACGGTTGATATAAGCGGTTTCAGACCGATTGAGGAAGCAATTATTACCTCGGGCGGCGTAAAAACCGCAGAAATCAATCCCAAAACTATGGAAAGCAAGCTTTTAAACAATCTGTATTTTGCAGGTGAGATTATTGATTGTGACGCATACACAGGCGGATTTAATTTGCAGATAGCTTGGAGTACGGGCAGAGTTGCCGGTAATTTTGCATCAATCCAATAAGTTTATAAACTATATAATTTTGATTTAGAATTATTTTATTAAAATAAAACATAAGGAGAATATATATGTCTGTTGCAATAGCACTTGACGGGCCTGCAGGCGCAGGAAAATCTTCAATCGCAAAAAAAGCTGCAAAAGCTCTTGATTTTATATATGTAGACACAGGTGCGCTTTACCGCACAATCGGTCTTGCCGCAAGCCGTAAAAATGTTGAGCCAAAGCCGTCGAAAGAAGTTGATAAACTGTTAGCCGAAATTAACGTTGATTTAACGTTTAACAGCCTCGGCGAACAGGTGGTTTTGCTTGACGGCGAAGATGTGTCGGGTGAAATTCGTACTCCCGAAGCTTCAATGACAGCATCAAAAATATCGGCTGTTCCTGAGGTAAGAGCATATCTTCTTGACTTACAACGCAATATGGCAAAAACCCATAACGTAATTATGGACGGACGTGACATAGGTACGGTGGTTCTTCCGAATGCGAAAGTAAAAATATTTTTAACCGCCTCACCCGAGGCAAGAGCTCAGAGAAGATATAAAGAGCTTTGCGAAAAGGGAATGAACGTTAAGTATGAAGATGTGCTTAACGATGTAATACAGCGTGATTATAATGATACTCACCGAGATGTTGCGCCGCTTAAACCTGCCGAGGGATGTGTAATTGTCGATACGACGGAGCTTGATTTTGAACAGTCTGTAGGCAAAATAATTTCGGTAATTAAGGAGAATATTTAATGGGACAGTCAAAGGTTCTTTATTCAGTCGGACGGGTTGTTTGCACACCGATATATAAACTTTGTTACAGATACAAGGCTGTTAACAATCATACAATTCCCGAGAGCGGAGGCTGTATTCTTGCGTGCAACCACATTTCTTTTGCGGATCCTGTTCTTTTGGGTCTTTGTCAAAAGCGCAGATTGTTTTTTATGGCTAAATCCGAACTTTTTAAAAATAAATTTTTTGCTTCGGTGATTCGTGCTCTCGGTGCATTCCCGGTGGAAAGAGGCGCAGGGGATAATAAAGCCATCAAAACAGGTGAGGATTTAATAAAAGACGGCGAAGTTATGACTATTTTTATCGAGGGCGGCAGAACGAAAACCGGCGATTTAATGCGTCCGCGTTCGGGCTGTGCGCTTGTTGCCCAACAGATGCAGGTACCCGTGATTCCCGCATGTATTACCGTTGTCGGAAATCCAAAGCACAGATTTTCAAAATGTGTTGTTCATTTCGGTGAACCGCTTACCCCCGAACAATTGGGGCTTACCCCGGACGGAGGCAGGCGTGAGCTGAGAAACGCTTCCAATAAGATAATGGACGAAATAAAAAAGATGAGGGAGCAGGATTTACGTGAGTATAAAAAAGGCTGAGTCGGCAGGTTTTTGTTTTGGAGTAAACCGAGCTATTAATATTGTGAATGATTTAATTGTAAATGATGTTAAAGTTTGCACACTCGGACCGATTATTCACAATATGGAGCTTGTGCGTGAATTAAAAGAAAAGGGTTGCCGACCGATAGACGATATTGATGAGCTTAAAGACGGTGAAACGCTTGTAATACGTTCGCACGGTGTACCAAAGTCGGTAATAGATAAGCTTGATGCAAAAGGGGTAGAATATAAAGATGCAACTTGCCCGTTTGTAAAAAAAATTCATAATATTGTTGCTCAGGCAAATCCCGATTCTGATATTGTTTTGATAGCGGGTAACAAGAATCATCCCGAAGTGCAGGGTATAATAGGCAATTGCCTTGCCGAGTGCATTACTTTTAATAATGAGACCGAGCTCGAAGAAATATTGCCTATTGTTCTCAAAAAGAATAATGAAAACTTAAAGGTTGTTGCACAAACCACTTTTGATACAAAAGAATGGGAAAAATCCGTAAAAAAGATAAAAAAACTATGTACAAATGTAAAAATATTTGATACAATATGTAATGCTACGTCAGTTAGGCAGAGTGAAGCTGATTTAATTGCTGCTCAGTCGGACTTTATGATAGTTATAGGTGACAGACACAGTTCAAATACGGCAAAATTATTTGAAATTTGCAAAAGGCAATGTTCTGATACCGTACTGATTGAAACCGCCGGGGAACTTGACACGGCAAAGGTTCGGGCTGCCAAAGACATAGGCGTGACTGCCGGTGCGTCAACACCGACAAGGATAATAAAGGAGGTACTGGATACAATGAGTGAAATTAAATCCGGTGAAACAAATGTTGAAGAATCTTTTGAGGAACTGCTTGAAGAGTCCCTCAAAAACTTAAATACAAATGAGAGGGTAATGGGTACAGTAATCAGTATTGCACCTAACGAAGTTCAGGTTGACGTCGGCAGAAAGCAGACAGGCTTTATTCCTGTTTCGGAGCTTTCAAACGATCCGAATGCAAAGCCTGAGGATATTGTAAAAATCGGCGACAAAATCGAGCTTCTTATCATGAAGACCAACGACCAAGAGGGTACAATTATGCTTTCAAAGCGCAGAGTTGACGCTCAGAAGGGTTGGGAAGAGCTTCAGGGTAAGGTTGAATCTCAGGAAATTCTCACAAGCAAGGTTACAGAAGCCGTTAAGGGCGGCGTAATTGTGCTTTACAATAATGTAAGAGTATTCATCCCTGCTTCACAGGCTACCTCAAGCCGTGACGAAAAGCTTGAAGATCTTGTTGGTCAGGAAGTGAATTTCAGACTTATTGAGGTTTCACAGCGCGGCAGACAGAAAAGAGCTATCGGCTCAATCCGCAGCGTACTTAAAGAGCAGAGAGCCGCTCAGCGTGAGGAGTTCTGGAAGAACTGCGAAATCGGCAAGCGTTACAAGGGTGTTGTTAAATCACTTACAAGCTACGGTGCATTTGTTGATCTCGGCGGTGTGTTCGGAATGATTCACATCTCAGAGCTTTCTTGGACTCACATCAAGCATCCGAGCGAGGTTGTTAACGTTGGCGACACTGTTGACGTTTACATAAAGGACATTAACGAGGAAACAAAGAAAATTTCTCTTGGCTTTAAGAATGCCGAAGACAATCCATGGGAAATTCTTAAGAGAGATTATCCTGAGGGAACAGTAGTAAAGGCTAAGATTGTAGGTCTCACAACATTCGGTGCTTTTGCAAATATCATTCCAGGTATTGATGGTCTCATCCATATTTCTCAGATTGCCAACCAGAGAATCGACAAGCCCGCTGACATTCTTTCAGTCGGTGAAACTGTTGAAGCAAGAATTACAGCTATTGATTTTGATAAAAAGCGTGTAAGTCTTTCGATGCGTGCTCTTCTTCCTGAAGACGAGCAGGCTCCTTCAAAGGAAACCGCTCCCGAAGAAGCTCCGGCAGAGACAGAAAGCGCTGAATAATTCTATTGATTAGGGGCACTTTATAAGTGCCCTTTATTTTTTTACGGAGGACATTATGACGCCACAAGAAGAGTTTATCGCAATCTATAATGAACATATCACACGCCAGGGTGCCGATGATTTGCTTGAATGGCTAAAACGCACCGATTTTTTTACCGCTCCCGCAAGCACAAGATATCATTGTGCCTGTGAAAACGGATTGGTGATGCACTCTGTAAGTGTATTTAACACAATGTTAGAAAAACATTTTGACGAAAAAACCGACAATATCGAAAGTTTTGCAATTTGCGGTTTGCTTCATGATTTATGTAAGGCGCAATTTTATAAGGTGTCTTCACGTAATGTAAAAAATGAAACTACCGGACAGTGGGAAAAAGTTCCCTATTATGCTGTTGACGATCAGTTTCCGTACGGACACGGAGAGAAATCGGTGTTTCTTATCGAGCGAAAAATGCACCTTAAAATTGATGAAGCTATGGCTATTCGTTGGCATATGGGTGAGTTCGGCGACAAAAACAGCAATACTATCAGTCAGGCGTACGATCGTTATCCGCTTGCCGTAAAATTGCACCTCGCCGATCTTGAATCAACATTTTTGCGTGAAAAGGGAACATCTGCCGTTAATAAATAATAACATTAAGCCGGTTTGTTTAATCAGTTTAAAACAGGAGAGTATATTATGGATATAATATCGGCTGAACGCCGCATAAAAGAATTAATCGCACAGCTCGAATATCATAATAATTTATATTATGATAAAGACGATCCTGAAATTTCTGATTATGAGTACGATAAAATGCTTAGGGAACTTGAAGAACTCGAAAAGCAGTATCCTCAATTTAAGTCGCCTTTATCGCCGACAAGTAGAGTCGGAGGAATGGCAGGTGAAAAGTTTTCTCCTGTTGTGCATACCGTTCCGCTTGAGAGCTTGCATGACAGTTTTTCTCAGGCAGAAATGCGTGACTTTGACCGTAGAGTGCGTGAGGTTGTACCAGACGTAACATATATAGTTGAACCGAAGTTTGACGGCTTGTCGGTTGCCTGTGAGTACCAAAACGGCGTTTTTGTGCGAGGCTCGACACGAGGCGACGGAATAACAGGCGAAGATGTGACCGATAATCTTATGACGATTAAAAGCTTACCAAAACGTATTCCCGATGCACCTGAGTTTTTGGAGGTCAGAGGAGAAGTTTATATGTCGTTTAAGAGCTTTGAAGAGCTTGTTAAGCGACAGGAAGATAATGACGAAAAGCCTGCAAAAAATCCCCGAAATGCTGCCGCAGGTTCACTTAGACAAAAGAATGCAAAAATTACTGCGCAGAGAAAATTAGATATATTTATTTTTAATGTCCAACAGGTTACAGAAACAGAACTTAAATCTCACAGACAAAGCCTTGATTATCTTTCCGAGCTTGGCTTTCCGACATCTTTTTATAAGGTGTGTGACACGATTGACGAGGCTCTTGAGCAAATCGAGCAAATCGGAAACAGCCGCGGCGAATTTGACTACGCAATTGACGGCGCCGTTGTTAAAGTAGACAGTTTTGAGGCACGCCGTGCTTTGGGAAGTACGGCTAAATATCCCAAGTGGGCAGAGGCATATAAGTATCCGCCCGAGGAAAAAGCAACAAAATTGCTTGACATTGAAATAAATGTAGGCAGAACAGGAGTTTTGACTCCCGTCGGAATTTTTGAACCCGTTTTGCTTGCGGGCACAACCGTCAGCCGTGCAACTCTGCATAATCGTGATTTTATTGAAGAAAAGGAGATTTGTATCGGAGATACGGTTGTAATTCGCAAGGCAGGTGAGATTATTCCCGAGGTTCTTTCTGTCAGTGAGCATCCGTCGGATGCAAAGCCGTTTGTATTTCCGTCAGTATGTCCTTCGTGCGGAAGCCCTGTCGTGCAGGATGATGAAGCCGCTACACGCTGCACAAATACCGATTGTCCGGCTCAGCTTATGAGGCATATGATACATTTTGTAAGCCGTGACGCAATGAATATTGACGGACTCGGTCCCGCATTTCTCGAACAGCTTTTAAAAGAGGGACTTGTAAAATCTCCCGCTGATTTATACCGATTAAAGACTGAAGATATATCTGCCTTTGAGCGTAAGGCTGAAAAGTCAGCCAATAATCTGATAAACTCAATTCGGAAGTCAAAGGATAACGAGCTTTACCGACTTGTGTATGCTCTCGGTATACGCAATATAGGGCTGAAAGCGGCAAAATTATTGTGTGAGCATTTTCTTACCGTAGACGATTTAACGAACGCTAAAGCCGAAGATTTTGAAAGCATTGACGGTTTTGGTTCGGTTATGGCACAAAGTCTTGAAAATTATTTTTCACTTGAAAGTACAAAACAGCTTATTTCCGAGCTTAAAGATTTGGGACTTAAAATGAAGCCTTCCGAACAAAAAATTTCCGGAGGAGTATTTGAAGGCAAAACTTTTGTTTTGACGGGAACTTTGCCTACGATGACAAGAAGTGAAGCATCCAAAATTATTGAACGAAACGGCGGAAAGACCGGTTCTTCGGTGTCTAAAAAGACTTCATATGTTCTTGCCGGAGAAGAAGCAGGCTCAAAATTGACCAAGGCTCAGAAACTCGGAATTGAAGTCATTTCAGAAGAGCAATTTTTAAGTATGATTAACGAAGAGTAACAGCAACAGACATTTTTCGATTTGCCGACAGTGAAAATTCACTTAATATACAGATTTGAATATTAAACATTTATGACCGCAGTTAAAAATTGCGGTCATATTTTTATGCTTGTCAACATAGTAATTAGTGTAATGATTTTTGGAGGAATGTGAAATGACAAAGATTGACGACAACGGACGACTTCGGCAAGCAACTGCCTGTTTGTCGGCTTCGTTAAGAAAGAAACTTTCGCCTTTTATCAACCAACTCGAGGGCGTAGCAACGGAAGTCAGGCTAAGGCTTAACCGACCTTTAATGATTATATGCGTAAATTCCAAGTATTACATAACCGCCGACGGTAATCTGACAAGCTCAATTAATGATAAATATATGCTGACTGTCACAAAGTCGGATATTGAAGAAACCTTTCAAAGCATTTGTAATTATTCGGTTTATACCAGACAAAACGAAATTGTCAACGGTTTTGTTACTATGCAGGGCGGACATCGTGCGGGAATATGCGGAACTGCCGTAATCGGCAACCGCAAAATTACGAATGTCAGGGATATTTCATCAATAAATATACGAATCGCACGTCAGCATCTCGGGTGTGCACAAAAGCTGTATAAGCAATTACAAAATGATGACGGAGGAGTTTTGATATGCGGTGCGCCTTGTTCGGGAAAAACTACTGTTTTAAGGGATTTGGCAAGAATATTGTCTGCCGAATCGGAAAAGAATGTTTCGCTTATTGACGAAAGAGGAGAACTTGCCGGAACCAGTTCTGGAGTTTATCAGAATGACATAGGAATGTGCGATGTTTATGACTGCTATTATAAAAGTGACGGTATGATTCAGGCAATCCGAAGTATGTCGCCCGATGTTGTGGTATGTGATGAAATCGGTTCATCGGACGACGTAATCGCAATAGAGCATGCTATAAACAGTGGCGTTAGGATTATTGCTACCGTCCATACCTCAAACGCCGAAGAACTGAAACAAAAGGAAAATATAATGTCGCTGTTAAGATTCGGAGCATTTTCAAAAATTGTTTTTCTTTCCGATAGGACAAAAATCGGTCAGGTATCCAAAATATCAGAGGTCGGTGAATTTCTTGATACTTAAAATTTTAGGAAGTCTGTTGTTAATCTTTGCCTGTTTTGTGACAGGATGCGTAAAATCAAAGGCTTTATATAAGCGACGTGAATTTTTGGAAAATTTGCTTGTATTCATATCTTCGCTTGAAACGAATCTAAGGTTCAGCGGCTCTGATATTTTTACCCTTATCTCTGTTTCGGCAAATTCCGATGATACGAGACATCTGATTGTTGATTCGAGCCAAACGGATAAAGCTTTTTCGGAATTGTGGAGTGCCAATGTTTCAGGACTTCCGAAATCTCTGGCACTAAAAGACGAGGACAAAAAGCTGTTAACAGACTTTGGCACAGAACTCGGAAAATCTGACTTGGAAGGGCAAATAAAACATTTACGGCTTTATCAATCAATGTTTCGGCGACAGCTTTTATCTGCTCGGGATGAGATTACGAAAAAATCAAAGTTATATAAAACAATGGGCCTTTTTGTCGGTGTTTCAGCCGCCCTGATTATGATTTAGAGGTAAAGATGGATGTTGAACTTATTTTCAAGATAGCGGCAATAGGTATAATTGTAGCTGTTTTATCTCAGCTTTTAATAAGAAGCGGGCGTGAGGAACAGGCGATGCTTACAACGCTTGCGGGGCTTATTGTAGTGCTTACATTAATAATTACTCAAATCAGTAATTTGTTTACTACAATAAAGCAATTGTTCGGTTTTTAAAATGAATGTTATTACAATTTGCGTATTGGCGGTTACAACGGTTATTTTTATCGTTACACTAAGACCCAAAAACGGAGAATTTGCATTGATGCTCGGCATCGCCTGTTCGGTAATGATGTTATTATCCGTGTTGTCGCAGGCATCTGCAATTTTTTCTACTATATCCAACATAATTGCTGTGTCGGACATAAGTACAAGCTATGTTGTTATTTTACTGAAGGTAATCGGTATTTGCCTCGTTACGGAGTTTGCTGTAAATACTTGCAATGATGCGGGGAGCAAAGCCCTTGCTTCAAATGTTTCACTTGCAGGCAAAATTTTGGTAACTGTCACCTCGCTCCCGCTTTACGCGGACATACTCAATGTGGTGCTGTCACTTTTAAAAAGGTGAGGACGTTTGTATGATAAAACGAATTGTGATATTTTTCTTAATCATCGCTCTTTTCTACTCTTCTTCAATAACCGTAAATGCACAGGTGAACAGCGATATTCAATATGACTTTTCGGCTGTTTACGAAAGCTTGTCCGATGAAGCAATGCAGAGTCTTGAAAACATCGGTGCAGAATCTGTTGACGTGCAAAAATTAAGTCAAATTTCTTTTGGTTCGGTTATAGGTGAAATTTCAAATATTGCCGCACAAAATTCTGAAATGCCTCTTAAGGGATTGATTACAATCATAGCGTTGTTGCTTTTATGCTCAATATTGTCTGCGTATCGCAATACCTTAAGCAGCGAAATATCGACTGCCATAAATATAGTGTCGGCACTTTGTATAACCTGTGCGGTTGTAATGCCTGCAATATCGGTAATTGATTCAGCCGCATCGGTAATCGAAATTTCAAGTAATCTTATGCTTTCATATATTCCGATTATTACGGTTATTATGGTTTCGTCGGGACAGGCTGTGAGTTCGGGGGCTTATTATGCTTCAATGATAGCCGCCGGAGAGGGAGTGGGCCAAATTTCTTCCAAAATAGTTGTCCCATTTTTAAATATGTTTTTGGGCTTGAGCATAACGTCAAATATATCTCCGGGTATAAACCTTGGCGGCTTCACAAATATAATTGCAAAAATAATCAAATGGCTGCTTGGATTTTCAATGACAATTTTTACGTCGATTCTTGCCGTAAAGCAATTAATAACCGCTTCGCTTGACAATGTTTCGGGCAGGGCTGTTCGATTTGCGTTGACTTCGTTTGTGCCGATCGTAGGGTCTGCTTTATCAGACGCATATCGCACGGTTCAAGGCAGTATATCAATGCTCAAATCGGGAATGGGAGTTTTTGTAATTATAGCGATTGCTGTAGTGTTTATGCCTGTTGTCATTCAAAGCTTTATGTGGGTAATAACCCTTTGGGTCGGAAAATCAACTGCCGAGGTACTGAATCTCTCTCAGACCGCAAAGCTTTTACAAAGCGTTTCAACCGTGTTTACCACCCTTATAGCCATTCTGCTTTGCATAATGTCAATTTACATAATATCAAGCGCAGTTGTTTTGCTGGTAGGCGGTGGAGGCAGTTGAAAAGTCTGAGTGCGGTTGCGGCGGTAATTTGTGCTTCTTCGCTTATTTGTACCCTTGTTTCAACTTTTGTGTCGGAAAACAGTACAAAAAAAATAATCAATCTTGTGTTAGGGGCTTTTATTGTTTGTTCACTGATAATTCCAGTAAAAAATGCGTTTGGGGATTTTAATTTGAATTTGTCTCGGTATGAGAGCAGCAACGGGGTTTCAGCGTCATATGATGAAGCATACGAAAAGCAAGTGGTTAATCAAACTAAGGCAAATCTTGAGAAAACGCTTGAACAAATTCTTGAACAAAGCAGTATCAAAATCAAAAGCTGTGAAATATTTTTGTCTGTAAAGGATGATAACAGCATAATCATATCTTCAATAAGCATATATATAAGTAAAGAGTACACGCCTTACTCCGACAGTATAAGCAGCATAACCCAACATAATTTCGGAGTAAAGCCCAATGTAATCACGGAGTAGAATATGGAAGAAATCAAACGTATCGGAAAAATTAAAAATATTTTAAAGCCCGAAAAAATACGCAGCATAATTATTATTGCGGGTATTATCGGAATAGCGTTAATATTTTTATCGTCATATGTTGATTTCGGTTCTGCTTCCGGAAAAAGAAAGGATGAGGAGTTTTCGGTAACAACTTACAGTACGGAAATCGAAAGCGATCTTCAATCTGTTATATCGCAAATTGAGGGCGCCGGAAAAACAAAGGTGCTGCTCACCATGGAAAACAGTGTCGAATATGTTTATCTTGATGACAGCACAACAAAAACAAAGGAAATTCAACCTCTTATCAGAGGAGTGCTTGTGGTATGCGAAGGTGGTGACAGTCCTGTTGCAGTCGAGCGGATTACCCGGGCAGTAACAAAGGCACTTGACATATCAACAGCAAAAGTATGTGTTACAAAATTATCAGAATAAAGGTCGGGAGTATTATGAAATTTCAAAAGGTATATATTGTATTGGCTGCACTTGTATTGGCACTTGGCACGGCGGTATATGTAAACTGGCAGTTTGGCGGAGGAAAAACCGACACGAGTGCCAAAGAGCTCGGTGCGGCTTCCTATGTAAATGCAACCGTATCAACGGCTACCGAGGACGAAAATGTGCAGACGGCGGCACTGTCCGAAAAACAGGAGAGTTACTTTGCAAGTGAACGCACAAAGCGACAGTCGCTACAGGATGAAGTTATTGACAAGGCGAACGAGGTTTTAAAGCTTGAAGACATTTCTGATGATGATATGACCGAGGCTCAAAATGATGTCAAGAAAATTATCAGAAATTTTACTGTTCAGGACAGTATTGAAAGTATTGTAAAGGCAAAGGGATTTTCCGATTGTTTGTGCTACATAAGCGATGACGGGGTAACGGTTGTTGTTCCCGAAACCGAACTTGACGATACTTCGGCACTTGTGATTGACGATGCGGTAACTTCGCACTATGAGGTATCATATGATGACATCTCAATAGTGGGTGCATAAATTCACTAAATTATTTACTTTTAAAATCTGCTGTGTTATAATTATCCTGAATTAAAATGTAAAGTTGGTATATTATGGATAATGAATCTAACAACAGTCAGGTTACTCTTTCAAGGAGCGAGGCAAGGGAGCAGGCGTTTATGCTTTTGTTCTCAGGTTCCTTTGATAATGAATCGGCAGAGGCGAAGATTGAAGATGACACTCAGCTTTTTGAGGGCGGGGTTTGCGGTTATGCACATTCGATTGTAAGCGGCATTGAAGCAAAGCAGGCTGAGCTTGACGCCGAAATCTCGAATTATCTGAAAAAAGGCTGGACAATTTCAAGAATTTCAAAAGCTTCTCTTGCAATTCTCAGACTTGCTATTTACGAGATAAATTATGTGGAAAGCGTTCCCGAAAGTGTTTCAATCAGCGAAGCGGTTGAGCTTGCAAAAAAATATACTATTGACGAAAGCAAGTTTGTCAACGGAATTTTAGGCGCATATGTCCGCAAAAGAGCAGGAGAAAAACAATGAGTATTTTTCTCGGGATTGATACTTCAAACTATACTACTTCAACAGCTGCTTTCGACAGTAATACCGGAAAATATTTTCAAAAGAAAAGACTTTTGCCTGTAAAGCCGGGTGAGCTTGGTTTGCGCCAAAGTGACGCTGTGTTTCATCATACAGCTCAGCTTCATTCGCTGTTTTCTGAGCTTGTAAAAGATATTGATTTCAAAGATATAGCCGCAATCGGCGCATCTTCAAGACCGCGACCGGTTGACGGCTCATATATGCCGTGTTTTACTGTAGGAGAGAACACGGCTAAAATTTTATCATCGGCACTCAAAGTTCCTTTATATACTTTTTCACATCAGGAGGGTCACATTGCTGCGGCTTTGTATGATTCCGAAAGTGAGAATCTGTTTACCGAAAAATTCCTTGCATTTCACGTCAGCGGCGGAACAACGGAAGCGGTAGTTGCCAAAGGAAGCGGATGCGGATTTTTACTTTATTCGGCTGCCAAATCGCTTGATTTAAATGCCGGACAGGCTGTTGACAGAGTGGGACTTATGCTTGGACTGAAATTTCCGTGTGGGGCAGAGCTTGAAAAACTTGCTTTACAAAACACAAAGAAAATTTCTGTTCGTCCTACTCTAAAGGAATGTGATTGTTGCCTGAGCGGACTTGAAAACATTTGCAGGCGCTTGCTTGAAAATAACGAATCTAAAGAATATATTGCCGCATATTGCATTGAGTATATACGAAAGACCTTATCAATTATGACCGATAAGCTGTTTTTAAAATACGGAACAATGCCCGTACTTTATGCAGGCGGAGTAATGTCCGATTCCATTATACAAAATTCGTTTAAAGAAAAATACAATGCGGCTTTTGCGCAACCGAGCTTGTCTTCGGACAATGCGGTTGGCATTGCATATCTTGCATACAGGAAGTATAAAAATGTACACACCGAATTTTAAAACGCCCTCAATATTGAGCGTATCACAACTGAATATCTATATAAAATCACTGTTGGAAAATGATATAAAACTCAACACTGTCTTTCTTGCGGGGGAAATATCTAATTTTAACGTCAACAGCAGAAGCGGTCATGCGTATCTGACTTTAAAAGACGAAAATTCGGTTATTCGCTGTATAATGTTTGCGGGTAACCTCAGGTATCTGAAATTTATGCCTGAAAACGGAATGAAAATAATTTGCCGAGGCAGAGTTACGGTTTATTCTCCGACAGGTCAGTATCAGCTTAATATCGAAGATATGCAGCCTGACGGCATAGGTGCGTTAACGCTTGCATATGAACAGCTCAAAGAAAAATTGTCTAAAAAAGGGCTTTTTTCTGTTGAGCATAAGAAGCCCCTGCCTCGCTTCCCTAAGACTGTCGGGGTAATAACCTCTCCGACGGGAGCGGCAATACAGGATATACGCAAAACTCTGCTAAGACGTTTTCCTTGCGTTGATATTGTTATCTGTCCTGTCCTTGTTCAGGGTGACGGTGCCCCCGAACAGCTTATAAGAGCTGTAAAACTGCTCGACGGATACAGTCTTTGTGATGTTATCATTATCGGCAGGGGCGGAGGGTCGGTTGAAGATTTGTGGGCGTTTAACAACGAAAATCTTGCTTATGCGATTTACGACTGCAAAATTCCTGTGATATCTGCTGTCGGTCATGAAATAAATGACACCATATGTGACTTTGTTGCCGATAAACGTGCGGCAACACCAACCGCCGCCGCAGAGATAGCGGTACCGGATCAAAATGAACTCAGAGCATTTTACCGTAAGCAATTTCAGTATGTGGCTTCATCGGTTGATAATCTGTTAAATAACAGCAATTTGCTGATGTCAAATCTTCGTCACAGGATTTCAGTTGTTTCTCCTGAAATTGCAATTAACCAATATGAGTTGAATCTTAAAAACACTTCCCATGTTATTTCCGGAAAAACGGAAGAAAGGTTTAATCTTGATTTATCCAAAATTAAAAATACAGCCTCAAAACTTGACGCACTTAATCCGATTTCTGTCCTTGCAAGAGGATATTCAATTGCCGAAAAAGACGGCAAGGTAATAAGCTCAAAAAAGCAGCTTCGCAGCGGCGATAAATTTACGCTTGAATTTTATGACGGAAAAATGACAGCAACGGCAGGTGAGTAAAATGGCTTTTTCGCATTTACACGTCCACACCGAATACAGCTTGCTTGACGGTGCGTGCAGAATAAATAAAATTGCAAAAGCGGCGAAGCAAATGGGAATGGACTCTCTTGCAATTACAGACCACGGTGTAATGTACGGCGTAATTGATTTTTACAGGGTATGTAAAAACGAGGGGATAAAGCCGATAATCGGGTGTGAAGTATACGTTGCTCCTCATTCAAGGTTTGACAAAACCACAGCTTATGAAAAGTATTATCATATGATACTTCTTTGTGAGAATAATATCGGATATCAAAATCTTATAAAGCTTGTGTCTTTCGGATTTACCGAGGGTTTTTATTCCAAACCGAGAATTGACGATGAACTGTTAAAGCAGTACCACGAGGGCTTGATTTGCCTTTCTGCCTGTCTTGCGGGTGAAATTCCGCAAAAGCTTCTCAGCGGAGATTATTCTGCTGCAAAGCAAAAGGCTGAATTTTACAGAGATATGTTTGGCAAGGATAATTTTTTTATTGAACTCCAAAATCACGGGATTCGGGAAGAATCCGAAGTTTTACCGCAACTTGTCAGAATTGCAAAAGAAATCGGAGTCAATGCTGTTGCCACCAACGACAGTCATTATATCAGAAAATCCGACAGCCAAATGCACAGTATACTTTTATGCATACAGACCAACAGCACGGTCGAAGACAGCAACAGAATGGAGTTTTCGACTGACGAGTTTTATCTTAAATCCGAGCGTGAAATGCGCGAATTGTTTTCGGAATATCCCGAAGCTCTTGACAATACTCAGCTTATTGCAGACAGATGTAATGTTGAGTTTGAGTTTGGTGTCCGCAGGTTGCCTCGTTTTGATTTGCCAAACGATGAAAATCATCTTGATTATTTTCGCAGAAGCTGTTACAAAGGACTCTATGCACACTACGGAGAAAATCCCGATAAATCGGTAATCGAGCGACTTGAGTACGAAATAAATACGGTTTCACAAATGGGCTTTGTGGATTATTATCTTATTGTAAACGATTTTGTTCAATACGCAAAATCCAAAGATATTCCCGTCGGGCCCGGAAGAGGTTCGGGTGCGGGTTCGCTTTGTGCTTATTGCATAGGAATCACAGCTGTTGACCCAATTAAACACAATTTGCTTTTTGAACGTTTTTTAAATCCGGAACGAGTCAGTATGCCTGATTTTGACATAGACTTTTGTCAACGTCGTCGCAAAGAAGTAATAGACTATGTGATCGAAAAATACGGAAGTGACCGTGTAGCACAGATTATTTCATTTGATACTATGGCAGCCAAAGCGGCTTTGCGTGATGTGGGCAGAGCTCTGGCTTTGTCATATGCCGCTGTCGATTCGACGGTAAAGCTTATTCCGAACGAACTTAATATCACAATTGACCGTGCTATGAGCATAAGCTCGGAACTTAAAAGAAAATATGAAAATGACGCGCAAACAAAAACGCTGATAGATATTGCGAAAAGCATTGAGGGAATGCCGCGCCATGCAACAACTCATGCGGCAGGCGTTGTAATTACGGACAAACCGGTTTACGATTATGTTCCGCTTTCCAAAAACGATGATGTAATTGTTACTCAGTTTCCGAAAAATGACCTTGAAGACCTCGGATTGCTCAAGATGGACTTTTTGGGGCTTCGCAATCTTACGGTTATTGATGATGCGGAAAAACTGATAAAACACAGCAATCCGAACTATACGCCCGATGATATTGAGGAGAACGACAAACAGGTTTTTGAAATGTTTTCAAAGGGTAACACCGAAGGCGTTTTTCAGTTTGAAAGTCAGGGAATAAGGAATGTTTTGATTCAGTTAAAACCGGATTGCTTTGACGATATTCTTGCTGTGGTCTCACTTTATCGACCCGGTCCCATGGGAAGTATTCCGACTTACATTGATTGCCGTCATAATCCGTCTCATATACATTACAAACATCCTTTACTCAGGGATATTTTAAAAGATACCTACGGATGTATTGTATTTCAAGAACAGGTAATGCAAATTATCCGCAAGCTTGCGGGATACAGCTTTGGACGTGCGGATATTGTTCGTCGTGCAATGAGCAAGAAGAAGCACGATGTAATGGCTAAAGAAAGGAATATTTTTATCAACGGTCTTGTTGATGAGCACGGCAATGTGACAGTTGACGGTTGTGTGAGACGAGGCGTTGACGCCAAGACGGCAAATGCCATTTTTGACGAGATGGAAACCTTTGCCTCATATGCTTACAATAAGGCTCATGCCGTATCGTATGCCGTTACGTCATATAAAACCGCTTGGTTAAAATGTCATTATCCCCGAGAGTATATGGCTGCACTGCTTTC
This sequence comes from Acutalibacteraceae bacterium, assembly GCA_963599905.1. Classification (GTDB taxonomy): domain Bacteria; phylum Bacillota; class Clostridia; order Oscillospirales; family Acutalibacteraceae; genus Ruminococcoides. The sequence continues at coordinate 34,425 of CAVBYX010000017.1, read as the reverse complement.
AAGTGTTCTCGGCAACCAAAACAAAACCGCTCGGTATATTACCGAGTGTAAGCGCCTTAACATCAATGTTTTGCCTCCGAGCGTCAATGAGAGCAATCACGATTTTACGGTGAGCGGCAAAAACATCAGATACGGATTGCTGGCTGTAAAAAATCTCGGCAGACAGTTTATAGACCGCATAATAGCAAAAAGAAGTTCGGGCATTTATACATCGTTTTTTGATTTTTGCAAACGTCTGTACGGAAAGTATATGAACAGCCGTGCTATAGAAAGTCTGATAAAATGCGGAGCGTTTGACGAAATGGGGGCAAACAGACGTCAGCTTTTGGCTGTTGTCAAAACGGTTCTTGACGATCTTGACTATGAATCAAAGCACAATCTTAACGGTCAGATGTCGTTTTTTGAAATCGGTAATGATAATCATCAAAAATCTTCGATGCCAAAACTTCCCGATTTACCGGAATTTTCCAAAAGTGAGCTTTTGCATATGGAAAATGAGATTGCAGGTATGTACCTTAGCGGACACCCGATGGACGACTATGCGGATTTTGCAAGAATTACAAATGCAGACAGAATCGGTGAAATGGTTTCTAACGACAGCGAGTTGTATTTTGACGGAAAAAGCGTTACTGTTGTGTGTATAGTAAAGTCTGTGAAAACTCAGCTTACAAAGACTGATAAAATGATGGCTTTTACGGTTGTTGAGGACGGATTCGGAACAATCGAAGCCGTTGTGTTTCCGAATATTTACGAAAAGTGTGCGATGCTTTTAAACGACTCCAATGCTTTAATAATCAGAGGACATCTGAATTTTAAAGAAAATGAAGAACCGAAAATAATTTGTGATTCGCTAGAAAAGGCACGAACAAACGAAGAGTGTAAGAATTACCGCAGCAATCGCAGTGCAACACCGAATTATACCGCTGATAATTTAAATACTTCATCAAGCTGTGCTAGACCGAATATTCCTAAAGCTTTGTATTTAAGAATCGACGATTTAAATACCGAATTGTATTATAAAGCCAAAAGGATTCTTGATATTTTTGAAGGGAACACTCCTGTTATTTTTTATCTTACAAATACGAACCGTAAAGTCAAGGCACCTGCCAATATGTGGGTAAGTCTTAACGAGGTAATGGTAAAAGAACTCAAGTTTCAACTTGGCAATTCCAATGTTGTGGCAAAATAGACAAAAAGCGATACCCATTATTATAAATAACATATAAATATTTTAATTGCTATTGAAAATCATACTGTTTTTTTGTATAATTATTTACGTTAGATTATTAACGCATAAAAGTGTAAAAGCTCTAAAGCTTTTAGGAGGATTATTTATGAACAAGACAAAAAGAATAATTGCGGGTTCGCTTGCTGCACTTACAATTTCGCTTAGCTTTGCAGGCTGCGGGGAATCAGCTTCTTCAAGCTCTTCCGATTCGAGCGATACCGCTAAGGTTTACAATATCGGAATTTGCCAGCTTATTCAGCACGACGCACTTGATGCCGCAACAAAAGGTTTCAAGGATGCCCTTACCGAAAAACTCGGTGCGGATAAAGTAAAATTCGACGAACAGAATGCTCAAGGTGATTCTCAGAACTGTATTACTATTTGCAATCAGTTTGTTTCTTCTGACTGCGACCTGATTCTCGGAAACGGAACAGCCGCTGTTCAGGCTGCTTATACCGCTACCGATAAAATTCCGATTTTGGGAACTTCTGTTACCAATTATGCGACCGCACTTGAAATCAGCGATTGGAAAGGCTATACGGGAATTAATGTTTCGGGAACTTCCGACCTTGCACCGCTGGATCAGCAGGCAGAGCTTGCAAAGGAGCTTTTGCCGGATAAAAAAACAGTCGGTATTCTTTACTGTTCTGCTGAGGCGAATTCAAAATATCAGGTTGAAACAATAACACCTTATTTTGAGAAAGAAGGTTACACTGTTAAGGAATACTCATTTTCCGATTCCAACGACCTTGCTTCTGTAACAACAACAGCATGTAACGAAGTTGATTTTCTCTATATTCCGACAGATAACACAGCAGCGGCAAATGCTGAAAACGTAAACAACATTGCTTTAGAAAAAGAAATTCCTGTTATTGCCGGCGAAGAGGGAATATGCAAAGGTTGCGGTATTGCCACTCTTTCCATAAGTTATTATGACCTTGGTAAAAAAACAGGCGAAATGGCGTACGATATTTTGGTTAACGGAAAAGACGTTTCTACCATGGAAATTCAGAATTCCTCCACTACCAAGAAATATGATGCAGACAGATGTAAAGCTTTGGGTATAGAAGTTCCCGACGGCTTTGAACCTGTTGAGTAAATTTAAATTTATTTAAGAATTATTGGGGTGTTGTAAAACGCACACCCCAATGTTTTATTTTAAGTATGGTGAAATAACATGGATGTAATTATATCTTATTTTTCATCCCTGAATCCTATGAACCTGTTATCACAGCTTCCGGGCAATGTAGCACAGGGCATAATTTGGGGAATAATGGCTCTCGGCGTGTTTATCACGTTCAAACTTCTGAATTTTGCTGATTTGACGGTTGACGGTTCTTTTGCGACCGGCGGTGCAGTTACTGCAATTCTGCTTATCAACGGCGTTCCTGTATGGATTGCGGTTATTGCGGCTCTTGCGGCGGGAATTTTGGCAGGACTGATTACCGGACTGTTACATACCTTGTTGGGAATTCCCGACATTCTTTCAGGTATTCTCACTCAAATAGCATTGTATTCTATCAACTTGAATATTATGGGAAAATCAAATCTTCCGATAAGTTACAGGAATTATACTCTTGTAATTTCTGCAAGCGACATTAATACGGCAATATTGGTAGGCTTGATTATTTCTGCAATTATAATCATCCTGATGTATTGGTATTTTGGTACGGAACAGGGCTCGACTATTCGTTCGACGGGCAGTAATCCTTCAATGAGCAAGGCCCAGGGAATTAATATTAACGTTGCAAAGGTAATCGCCCTTGCTCTTTCAAACGGTCTTGTGGCTTTGGCAGGTTCTTTTTCGGCACAATATCAGGGTTTCTCAGACGTAAATATGGGCAGAGGTGCAATCGTAATCGGTCTTGCTGCTGTAATCATCGGTGAAGTAATCGGAGAAGCTTTGTTCCGTAAGCATATTAATTTTATTATCAGATTAATTTTTGTTATAGTCGGCGGAATTTTGTATTATATTGCAATGGGTATTGTGCTTTGGCTGAAGATGCCTACAGACGATACAAAGCTTTTCACTGCCGTAATAGTGGCAATTTTCCTTGCGGTTCCGTATTTAAAAGGAAAATCCAAAAGTTCGTTTAAAAAGCTTGCAAAAGAAAACTTGAAGAATCGTATGGGCGGTGGCAAAAATGCTTGAAATCAATAATATTTATAAGACATTTAACGCAGGTACCGTCAATGAAAAGCGTGCTCTCAACGGCGTTAACCTCAAACTTAACGACGGCGATTTTTGTACTGTAATCGGCGGAAACGGAGCAGGTAAATCTACTGTTCTTAATTCAATTGCGGGTGTGTGGCCTGTGGACAGCGGTGAAATCTTGATTGACGGCAAGGATATTTCCGGGCTTCCGGAACACAAACGTGCTCCGTATCTCGGAAGAGTTTTTCAGGATCCGATGACCGGTACGGTAGCAGATATGGAGATAATAGAAAATCTCGCCATCGCCGCTCGCAGGGGAAAACGCAGAGGGCTTTCCTGGGGAGTGAAAAAGTCCGAGAAAGACAAATATCGTGAGATGCTGAAAGAATTTGACCTTGGTCTTGAGAACAGAATGACAACAAAGGTTGGATTGCTTTCAGGCGGTCAGCGTCAGGCTATAACGCTTCTTATGGCTACAATTCAAAAACCAAAGCTTCTGCTTCTTGATGAGCATACAGCGGCACTTGACCCTAAAACTGCCGCAAAAGTTCTTGAGTTGTCTGATAAGATAATTGAAGAAAACCACCTTACGGCTCTTATGGTTACACATAATATGAAGGATGCCATCACACACGGCAACCGTTTGATAATGATGTGTGACGGTAAAGTTATATTAAATATTGAGGGTGAAGAAAAGAAAAAGCTTACCGTTGAACACCTTCTTCAAAAATTTGAGGAAGTAAGCGGTTCAAAAATAGAAAATGACAGAATGTTGTTGAGCGAATAAAAATTAAGGCAGCCGTAAAGGCTGCCTTAATTAATATATATTGCTTATTATTCGTTGTTATTTTTGCGCACATATAAAAAGTAAATCGGAAGTCCTACAAATATCATACCGCCGATTATGTTGCCGATTGTAACAAACAGCAACGATTCGCAACCCGAAAGATTTGCGAGATTTTGGCACTGTTGTGTTGTGATGTCGTAAAGCTCCTGTGCTTTTGCAACATATTCGGGATTCATTGCCGCCATAATACCGGTCGGAATATAGAACATATTTGCAACGCAGTGCTCAAATCCGCAAACCACAAACGCACAAATAGGGAAAAATACACCGAAAATTTTGCCTATTGCGTCTGTTGCGCCTGTTGCCATAACAATTGCAAGACAGACGAGAATGTTACAAAGTATTCCGCTGACAATTGCCGTTGCGGGATTGATTGTTGTTTTGGCAAGTGCAACCTTGATTGTGAAAGCACCGAGCCCGCCGTTGGAATAATTAAGCTGTCCGGAAAAGGTAATAAGTAAATCAATAATCAGTGCGCCGACAAAATTTGAGATATAAACCGTAATGAGATTTCTTATCATTGAAGAAACCTTGATTTTTTTTTCAAGTGTCGGAATAATCATAAGACAGTTGCCTGTAAAAAGCTCACTTCCGGTAAACACAACAAGCATAAGTCCTACCGGGAAAATCACACCCGCAATCACCCGTGCAAGTCCGACATCCGCAACTCCGTGCATTGCAACATTACTTGCCGCACCGCCGAATGCGATAAAAGCTCCTGCCATAAGTCCGAGCAAAATCATTTTCGGCATGGATAGCTTTGATTTTGCCACACCTGATTTTGACACCGCCGATGAAATTTCAGCCGGTGAATTAAATCTGCTGTTCATTATAATTCCTTCTTTAATTTGTTTTATCATTCGTTAAAGCTGTTTGTAAAAATTAGACAGCATTCAAATTTCAGGGATTATCTTATCATAAAATCAAAGGGTTTGTCAATTGATTTTATATTGTCCGTAACGTTAAAGACGAATAAATTTATATTAATTATTAATTTTATAAATTTATCATTTGCCAATGTTGATTTGAGCTGTATAAGCTATCATATTTAAATCGGAGTGACGGCTATGTTATATACGCTTGTTGCTTAGATTTTAAATTTTTTTAATTAAAGGTCAAAAATAGTCAAATTACTCTTGACATTTCAAAAAAATGGTATACAATATAATTAGCACTCAACTGGTAAGAGTGCTAACTCTTAAATAATTATAGATATCTCAGGAGGCAGTTTTATGACTATCAAACCATTACTTGACAAAGTAGTATTAAAAGTTGAAGAGGCAGAGGAAAAGACCAAGAGCGGTATCATTCTTTCGTCAGCCGCACAGGAAAAGCCTCAGTTTGCATCTGTTGTTGCAGTAGGTCCGGGCGGGGTTGTTGACGGCAACGAAGTGAAAATGTATTTAAATGTCGGTGACAAGGTAATTGCAAGCAAATATGCAGGAACACAGGTTAAAATTGACGGCGATGAGTTTACAATAGTACGTCAGTCGGATGTTCTTGCAACTGTTGAATAATTTTTGGAGGTAAAATCTTATGGCTAAACAAATTGCATACGGAGAAGAAGCAAGAAAGGCTCTCATGAAGGGCGTTGATCAGCTTGCTGATACAGTAAAAATCACACTCGGTCCAAAGGGCAGAAATGTTGTACTTGATAAAAAATACGGTGCTCCGTTAATTACAAACGACGGCGTTACTATCGCAAAAGAAGTAGAACTTGACGATCCGTTTGAAAATATGGGCGCACAGCTTGTCAAAGAGGTTTCAATCAAGACTAACGATGTAGCTGGTGACGGTACAACCACCGCAACACTTCTTGCTCAGGCTCTCATTCGTGAAGGTATGAAGAATGTTACTGCCGGTGCAAATCCGATGGTACTTAAAAAAGGTATTGCCGACGCTGTTGACGTTGCTGTAAAGGCAATCAGTGACAACAGCCAGCAGGTTGCGGGCACAGACGATATTGCAAGAGTTGCAACAGTTTCTTCACAAGATGAATTTATCGGAAAACTTATTGCCGAAGCAATGGATAAGGTTACAACTGACGGCGTAATCACAGTTGAAGAGTCAAAAACCGCAGAAACATACAGCGAAGTAGTAGAAGGTATGATGTTCGACAGAGGCTATATCGCACCTTATATGGTAACGGATTCGGATAAGATGATTGCCGAGCTTGACAATCCGCTTATCCTTATCACAGATAAGAAAATCTCAACAACACAGGAGATTCTTCCTTTGCTTGAACAAATTGTTCAGTCGGGTAAAAAGCTCCTTATCATCGCTGAAGATGTTGAGGGCGAGGCTCTTACAACTCTTGTACTCAATAAACTTCGCGGTACATTCACTTGTGTTGCCGTTAAAGCTCCGGGCTTCGGCGACAGAAGAAAAGAAATGCTTCAGGATATCGCAACACTTACAGGCGGTACGGTGATTACATCCGATCTTGGTCTTGAACTTAAAGACACAACTATGGATCAGCTTGGTTCCGCACGTCAGATTAAGGTTGAAAAGGAAAATACAATTATCGTAGACGGTGCCGGTGACAAGGATGCTATCAAGGGAAGAGTTGCTCAGATCAGACAGCAGATTGAAACCACAACATCTGACTTTGATCGTGAAAAACTCCAGGAACGTCTTGCTAAGCTCGCAGGCGGCGTAGCTGTCATCAAGGTCGGCGCTGCAACTGAAGTAGAAATGAAAGAAAAGAAGCTTAGAATTGAGGATGCTCTTGCCGCAACAAAGGCTGCCGTTGAAGAAGGTATTGTTGCGGGCGGCGGTATTGCTTGTATGAATGCTATTCCTGCTGTTGAAAAGTTTGTTGAAACTCTTGAGGGCGATGCCAAAACAGGCGCAAAGATTGTTCTTAAAGCTCTTGAAGAGCCGCTTCGTCAAATTGCCGCAAATGCAGGTCTTGAGGGCAGTGTGATTGCCGAGAATGTTAAAAAGGCTAACAAGGTTGGTTATGGTTACAACGCTCTTACCGAGGAATATACGGATATGGTTTCCGCAGGTATCGTTGACCCTACCAAGGTTACTCGTTCGGCTCTTCAGAATGCTTCTTCGGTAGCTGCAATGGTGCTCACAACAGAGTCTCTTGTTGCCGATATTAAAGAACCGGCTGCGGCTGCCGCTCCAGCCACACCCGATATGGGCGGTATGTATTAACTATTATCCCGATTTAGATTTTGTTTTTGGGGCATTGCATTCGTTGCAATGCCCTTGCTTTTTTTATATGTTTATATTATAATAAATCCTATAATGCAGTTAATGCAGTGCAGATGTTCCCTGACCTCTTAGACGGTAGGGTTTAAGGCGGAATAGCTAATCTTAGAGGAGTTAACACCCCTTTATCGTCTTTCAAACTGTTGTGAGTTCTGCTTTAAATATTAAATGAGATGGTGTAAATATGAAGATTAAAGAGAATTTTATTCTGCGAAAAGTTGCGGATTCTTATGTTGTTGTACCTGTCAATGATATGACGGTGGATTTCAACGGAATTATAAATCTAAACGAAACAGGCGCTTTTTTGTTTGAAATTCTTCAAACGGGAGCCGATAAAAAAGAATTGCTTGATAAAATGCTTTCTGAATATGAGGTAACGTCAGAAAAAGCGGAAAAGGATATTGATATATTTATACAAAAGCTAAAGGATGCGGATATTCTTGAATAAAGAAGTTTCAATTGATGATATTATCGAAATTCTTGTCGAAAAGCTTGAAAACGGCGGAACTGTTACATTTTCTCCGAGCGGAACAAGTATGCTTCCGATGCTGAGAGACGGGGAAGATGTTGTTGTGTTATCTAAACCTACGGGACGCCTGCATTTATTTGACATTCCTTTGTATAAACGCAAAAACGGTACGTATGTTTTACACCGTATTGTTGATTTTGATGCTGACGGCGGCTATGTTCTGAGGGGTGACAATCAATTCACAAAGGAACACGGAATTTACGATGAAGATATTTATGGTGTTGTAACGGCTTTTTACCGAAAGGGTAAGGCTTATACTACGCAATCATTTACATACAGAGCGTATCTCAACCTTTGGTTTTACAGTAAAACTTTCAGACATTTGTATTTTATTGGTAAAAATAAGTTGGAAAGAATTTTTGGCAAAAGGGATAAAGTTGACGATGAAAACAAAACTGAACAAAACTGAAGAGAAAGAGTTTAACTACATTATAAATGTTGTTGCATCTGCAGCAAATAACACTCAGGTTCCGACTCCGTTTTCAGGAATCAACTGGCAAAATATAATCTTGAATGTTAAGCACTGCGGACTTTCCGCATTATTTGCAAACACTGTTCTCAAATTGCCAAACGGCTGTATTCCGGATTCGGTAAGACGTAATTTGATCGGCATAAAGGGCAGAGAACTTTTGCTTGATACTAATTTAAATTATGAAATAGAAAAGCTGTTAAAAACGTTTGACAAGTACAAAATAAAAAACGCACCCGTAAAAGGCTATTTCTTAAAAAAAGAGTATCCCCGCAGTGATTTTCGTTCAATCTCGGATTATGATATTTTGTTTGACGAAAAACAACTTGACAGCGTCAATTCTGCGTTTGAGGAGCTTGAATATTCATTTGTACGTAGGGACGGTGAAAATCAGTATCATTTTCAAAAGAAGCCTTATATGTACGTTGAAATGCATAAGACTCTTGTTCATAATTACGAAAGCTTTTATCCGTATCTTTTTGACCAACTTGACAAAACAGTTAAGCGTGACGGTTATGATTATTCGTATCGGCTGTCTTATGAAGATCATTACGTGTATCTTCTTGTACATTCCTCAAATCATCTGAGAATAGCGGGTTTGGGAATAAGAATGATACTGGATATTTACTTTTATTACAAAAACCATCAAGCTCAGTTTGATATGAACTATTTAAACGAAAGGCTTGAATTGCTTAATCTTGTAAAATTTGAAAAGCGAGTGCGAGAAACAGCCTTTAAATGGTTTTCAGACAGTTGCTCGGTTTTTGAATTTGATGATTTTGAAACGCTTGTTTTGCTCAGCGGTCGTTTGGGACGGTCAAGTGCGGGGATAATGATTAGTACATATAAGTATCTTGAAAAAGAAAAAAAAGAGGGGAGAAACTTGGGAAAACTTTCCTATTTGTTTTTCTCTGCTTGCCCAAAAAAATCTTCAATGATAAAATCGTATCCGTATTTGGAAAAAGCTCCGTTTTTGCTTCCTTTCAGTTGGTGTTGTATGTGGTTTAAAAGAATCTTCACCAAGAAAAACATTAGTCTGAAAACGGGACTGAAAAACAGGCTTGATTATAACAGTAAAGATGTTGATTACTACAAAGGTATTCTTAAAGAAGTCGGATTTGATGACTTTTCTAATATAGATTAAAATAACAACGGGATGGTTACTTTCCATCCCGTTGTTTTATGCCTGCTTTTCTTCAGGTATTTGTTTTAATTTATCAATATATTTATGAAGCAAAATGTATTTTCCTTCTAAAATACTGTTCATTGCATATGCCGCCGTTGGTATCATAAGCGGGATATATGTCAAAACATACTGCGATTTTCCTTCAAACAGCAGGTGATATCCAAATCCGCCCAAAATTACAAGGGGCAGCAATATTGTGCATAAGTTTGTAGATTTCCTTATTATAAGCAAACATAATCCAACAGCAAAAAGCGAATACAGAATTTGAATATAGAAGTTAAAATGAAGCTCAAACAATTGTCCCAAGCTACCGTCATACACACTTTTTCCGATAGCGTTAATATCGGTGGTGTGCGCTTTTACCTTGCTTATCCATATGCTTTCAAATGTCGGTTCGTTCCATTGACTGAGAATTTTTTTGCCAAAGAAGTCAATTGTATATGAAGCGTTACTGCCGAATTTTTTTAACTTTTGATTTATATCATTCCAAGCCTGAGCATTTGCGGCTTTGTCATTAAAGCTGTTGTTAGCGTATGTATCTTTGGCAATTGTTGTGTACCACCCCGGTGCCATATATGAATCTGAAAGACCCAAATCAAGGTACAAAACCTGTGAAACTCCGCTTGAAAATTCATTATTTGCTCTTGATTCATAAGACATAACGACAAGCTGAATCGACCCCAACGAAGCGATACATAATGCAAGGGCAAACGCAATACTTTGCCATCTTTTAGCTCTTACTGTATGCAAAACGAGGGCAATTGTAAACGCAATAACATATATCATATTGTTGTATTTCACCAGTACGGCAAGCACCAAAAGAATCCCGCTTGGTATCAAGAGCAAGTATTTTGATGTTTGAAAATATCTGATTAGAAAGAAACTTGCCCAAACGGCACAACACATTCCGATAATATTGCCGTATACAAAAGTACAAAGCAAAACTGGCTGGACAAATCCTGCAAGGAGCAAAATTGCAATAAATTCTATTGAGCGTCTTTTAAACAGGTATTTTGTGATTTTTGCTATACCGAGATATGCAATACCGACACACAACACATTAATAATTTGAATCGGCATTGAACTTTCGGTACCGAAGATTCTGTAAATTATTTCACTGAATAACACAAAGCCAAGTTGAAACGGATAATAGTTAAAATATGAATAACCTTTGTAAAACTCATTATTATAAAAATCGGTACCGTTTTGCATGGCACTGTAATCGCCTTTTGCCGCCCTTGTTGCGGCTTCAAAAAGGCTGTAACTGTCGGCACCCGGCACCGAGGTGACAGACAATATCCAAATCAGACCTACAATTATCGGAAACACAACAATTGCAATTTCCATATATTTAATATTTACTTTTGCAAAAAAATTGAAATACCGCTTTAATTTGAACAATAAGAATACAAACAATGCAGTGAAGGCAATATTTAAAATTATGTTGTCTGTTTGATACAAGACTACCTCAGACGAATATTTGCTAACATCAAAAACGCTTGTCTGAATAAAGCTCATAATTGCAATGTAACCAAACGCAAACATTGTAAGAAATGCAATGATATTTACAATAATACTCTCAAATTTGCTTTGATTATTAATGGTACTAACCGTGCTTAATGAGCTTTTTTTATTAGGAGCTTTTGAGTTACCCCTGTTTTTAGACTTACTGTTCATAAAAACACTCCCAAGTATGTATTAAAATTCTTTTTTTACCGAACGTAAAAACAATTTTCCGATTGCTTCTTTAACGTCTGTGTCGTTGAACAAAACATTATATATGCTTTCAACAATAGGCAATTCCACATTCTTTTCATTGCCAAGCCTGTAAAGAGCTTTTGATGTCATTACACCCTCGGCAAGTTTGTTAAATTTATTGCCTTTAACATACTCTTCTCCGAATTTCCTGTTGTGACTCCATTGCGAAAACAGGGTTGCTTCATAGTCTCCGAGATGGCAAAGACCGTATGCGCTCATTTCATTTCCGCCGAGAGCTTTTATAAGTCTTGAAATTTCTCTTGTTCCTCTTGCCATAAGCGCGCCCTTTAATGATGTGTAATTGAGTCCGTCAAGAATGCCTGCCGCAATACCTATTACGTTTTTTGCGGCTGCGCCAATTTCACTGCCTATCAAGTCTGTTCCGAGATAGAATCGTATAAGCTCGCTTGTAAATTCGTTTACAAGCTTTTCCTTTACTTCTTGATTATTACTGTCAATAACCATACAGTTCGGAATACCTTTTACGTAGTCCTGCGGATGTCCGGGACCAACCCATACTGCAACAGGAGTTTTACTTTCGTCAACAAAATCTCCGACTACTTCGCTTAATCTTTTTCCTGTTGTAGCCTCAACGCCTTTCATGCAGAGCACGATGATTTTTCCGTCAAGATTATATTTAGAAATATCTTCAAAATATGAACGAAGATATTGAGAAGATATAGAAACAACGATTACCTCGGCTCTTGTAACGGCTTTTTCAAGGTTTGACGAAACTTCAATACTGTCAGGAAAAGTCAAATAGTCATTTTTGTGATATTTTTTAAGTTGTATTAATTCGGGTGCATCCTTCAGACCGCAACTTAATACATTGTGACCGATTTTATCAAGATACCAAGCAATGCAACTGCCCCATCTTCCGCATCCTAAAACTGAAACATCCATAATTTTCTCCTATATCTCCATATAAAAATATAAAACCCCACCCGACCGTAAGATTTAAATAATAACCTGCCTACAAAAAAGCAGGTGGGTGCCCTCCTTTGAGTTTCAGGTTCCCTTCATCCAAATATATTGGGAGGTCTGCACACCGCTCAAAGAGCCGGACTCCCGATTTAAGTGTTGTAGGGTTATTTTAAAATCATACACGCATCGGGCAGGAATTTTAATTTTTAAACTTATATTTTATGGTAAATTAATTGTTTTCAATAAAAAACAATGTTTAGTTATTATATGAAGCGGAAACGAATCTACTCGCAATTTTCAAAAAGCAAGTTATTATATCGTTCCTCAAATATTTTATAAACCTCTTGTGCTGTGCGATTGTCCTCAATCTCGATGAGTTTTTCTTCACCGTCGGAGTTGATAACCTCAAATATATAGTACTCAAAAGCTCTGTTAAGTGCTTCGCTCGGATTATCAAAGTGAGGCGACAGTATGTAATAAGTACTTTCTTTGTAATCAACAGTATCGAGAATATCAAATTCAATTTCTTTACCGTCATCGTTTAACAGTGAAACCAAATCGGGTGAAAACTCGTTATTCATAGCACAACTTCCTTACGCTTTTAATTTTACATTTTTTTAGTCTCGAAGTCAAGTATTTATACACTTAAAAACAAATCCACAAATTTTGAATAATTCATAAAAAATGTGTTGACATTGCACAAAAAACGTGATACTATATATTATAGAAATTCAGTAAATACTTTTTAGATGTTGAGTTTCTTTTTAAATTAAAAAACTTCATGTGTTTGATCACTCCATAAAATTACATAAAAACCGGCGGCTGCATACCGTCGGTTTTTATGTTATGCCGTAAATTATGAATGTTTTGACATATTTATTGAAAATACGGGCTAAAAAGTATATAATAAAATGTAATTGTGTGAATTTAGGAGTTTTTTTATGAAGTCGTTTTCTAAGCTTCCGCCACAGTTCAGGTGTGATGAAGTAAAGGCATATTATGATATCCTCAGTCGCAAAACCGGCAGTCTGATTTTAAAAAGAACTTTTGATATTACGGTTTCGTTTATGTTGTTGGTTTTATTGATTGTTCCGATAATAATTATTGCTTTTGCCGTGAAGCTCACTTCCGAAGGCCCTGTTTTTTACAGACAGGAAAGAGTTACGACTTACGGTAAAGTTTTTAAAATATTAAAGTTTCGCACAATGGTACAAAACGCCGATAAAATCGGTACATTAGTCACTACCGACAGTGATTCGCGCGTTACCGGTATCGGTCGTTTTTTGCGAAAGTATCGTCTTGATGAGCTTCCTCAGGTTTTTAATGTGCTTTCTGGCAGTATGTCAATTGTCGGCACGCGTCCCGAGGTTCCTAAATACGTAAATGAATATAAACCCGAGTATTATGCCACATTGCTTATTCCCGCAGGAATAACATCACTCGCTTCCATTATGTATAAAGACGAAGAAAAGCTTTTAAGCTCAAGCAAAGATGCCGATTACGTCTACATTAATGAAATATTGCCGGGGAAAATGAAGTACAACCTGCAGTATACTGAGAATTTCGGCTTTTTTTCCGATATTAAGTTAATGTTTAAAACAGTTAAAGATGTATTTTGTTGAATTGTTTAACAAATATTGTTGCAATTACGCATTTGAGAGGTTAAAATGGTTGCTTTTAAAGAAAAATTAAAAGATACTTCGCTGTTCAGGACGCTTTATATTATTGATTTATTTTTTTGCAACGTCTCTTTTCTTCAAATCCCCGCATATGTTTTTCTTGTGCCGCTTTTTCTGTGGGGCGTTCGTCTTGTGCTTTTGAATCAACGCAGATACAATACCTTTTTTAAACTGAGATTCGGCTTGTGGGTTGGCGCATTTTTGATAATTTCCTTTGTTACCATTTTATTTAATTATTCCGTTACGTTATTTTACAGTCTGTTGATGTTTTTGCATGTTTTGATTTGCTTTTTTGTTTTTTACGGAATACACACGGAGCCTGATTTTGATTTCAGAAAAGAACTCTATTTTATTGCAAAACTGATTATTTATATTACAACAACAGCTAATATACTGGGAATGTTTTGTCTTATGTTCGGTATTAGTTTTTCGTGGGAATGGGTTAAATTTCCTATTTACGAAAATCGCTTTACCGGTGTGTTTGTAAATCCCAATCTTCTCGGTTTTTGTTCGGTTATTTCAATAGTTTGCTGTCATATGCTCTCAAAATACACCTTTTTAAACAAAATAAAAAAGCCGGTGATAAACAGGATATGGTTTGCGATTTGCATAATTACAAATGTATTCTCACTTGTGTTGTGTGATTCAAATGCTTCGTTTGTTCTTGTGTTGGGATATGCCGTTGTATATATAACTTATATTTTCTTTGCCGAAAAATCCGGGCTTACCGCCTCAAAGGTTATTTTGAAAATAGTGTCTTTGATTTTAATAACTTGTTTTATAGCAGGTTCTTCGTTGATGTTCAGGTCAATATTTAAAGCCGGATTTTCCGTGGTAACGTCAAAAACCAATGCTATGATTGATATTTTGTTTGATGATGACAGCATTATTTCGGATAATGACAATAGCTCCGCCAAACAAGAAACGAGTAATAAGGTTACTTTTGACCACCAAAACAAAAATATTGACAGCGGTCGTTTTAAATTATGGAAGGAATCTATTGATTTGTTTAAAATTTCTCCGATAATCGGTATATCAAACGGCAATATTATCTTCTACAGTGAAGAGTATTTAAACGGAACGCTGAATCTTTCCTATCACAACAGTGATTTGCACAACGGATTTTTGACTATTCTTGTGTCAACGGGTATAATCGGATTCAGCCTGTTCGGAGTTTTCGGATTCAGATTTGCAAAACACGCTGCTCAACATTTATTCTTGCGCAGAGATAAAATTTTCAGAAATGATGTTTATCCGTGCTTGTTCTCATTTTTGTTTGCATATTTATTTTATTCACTGTTTGAAAAAGCGTTGCTATATGACATATCATTTATTGTAATGTGGTTTTGGCTTATGATGGGATACACAAGCTGTTATATCGCAGGATTTGAGCCTATGCTTGAAACTCAGTATTTATTCCACAGAGACCGACTTACACGCACAATGCTGTGATAATACAGCGTCATTACGGATGTTTCTCGTATCCAAGGAGTCGTCGCTGCGGTAACCCTTAGAATCCGATTTGTTAAAAGCTTTGCTTATTGTGCGCTGATTTTTTATTCCGATTTAAAATTATCTAAGTGCTTGTATAATTATGTGTAATGTTGTATAATAACCATAGGTATATTTTACCTGTGGTTATTATTTTATAAAGGATGAGAAGATGAAATACGGCTTTGTAAAAGCTGCGGCGGCAACTCCAAAAATCCGTGTTGCCGACTGTAATTATAATGCAAATCAGATAATTGATTTTGTGTCAGAGTCATATAAGAACGGTGCCGAAATTGTTGTTTTCCCCGAACTTTGTGTAACCGGCTATACTTGTTCGGATCTTTTTTTACAAACGGCTTTGTTAAAATCGGCTGAAAACGCAGTGCGTAAAGTACAGGAGTCATCAAAGTCTCTTGATACCGTAATTGTAATCGGTGCGCCTATCGCCGTTATGCAGTCGCTCTATAACTGTGCCGTCGTTATTTGTAAAGGTGAAATTCTCGGAATTGTTCCCAAGGTGAACATTCCGAATTACGGCGAGTTTTATGAAGTTCGTCATTTTGCAAGCGGTAAGGATGTTTCCGTTTATATTGATTATGCAGGTTCGGAGAATGTTTTGTTATCTCCTTATCAAATTTTTGAATGTGCGGATATGCCCGATTTTAAATTCGGAATTGAAATATGTGAAGATTTGTGGGTTGCCTCATCTCCGTCTGTTCAGCTGGCACTCAACGGTGCAACCGTTATTTGCAATCTTTCATCATCCGATGATTTGATCGGCAAGGCACATTACAGGCATGAGCTTGTAAGAATGCAAAGCGGAAAATTATACTGCGCATACATTTACTGTGATTCGGGTTTTGGTGAAAGCACCACCGATATGGTATTTTCCGGACATAACATAATTTCCGAAAATGCGTCAATTCTTTCGGAAAGTAAAAGATTCACTCAAGGTATTATATACGGAGATATAGATGTTGAGAGGTTGCAATATGAACGCAGACGTTCCACAACATTTTCTGATACATTTAACGGTAATTACGAAACCCAAAAATTTGAGACGCCAAAAAGAGCGGTTAATTTGGAAAGAAAATTTTCTCAAACTCCGTTTGTTCCGTCAAGCGCAGGCGACCTTGAGAGCCGATGCGAAGAAATTATCACAATTCAGTCAACCGGATTGGCTACCCGTCTTGCCCATACAGGCATAAAAAACGTTGTGCTTGGTTTGTCGGGCGGACTTGACAGCACTCTTGCTCTTATTGTATGTGTACATGCTTTTGACACTCTCTGTATAGACAGAAAAAATATTCATACAATAACAATGCCTTGCTTCGGAACAACAGGACGAACAAAATCCAACGCTGAAAAACTTGCGCAGGCGTATGGAACATCCTTTGAAGATATTAATATTACCCTTGCTGTCAGACAGCATTTTAAAGACATCAATCACGATAAGAATTTAACCGATATAACGTATGAGAATTCACAGGCAAGAGAGAGAACTCAGGTGCTTATGGATTTGTCAAATAAGTACGGTGCGCTTGTAATCGGTACAGGTGATTTATCCGAGCTTGCACTTGGTTGGGCAACATATAACGGAGACCATATGAGTATGTATGCCGTTAATGCGTCAATTCCCAAAACCCTTGTGCGTTATCTTACAGCTTATGAGGCAGACAAATCCGATGAACCGTTAAAATCTGTTTTGCTCGATGTTTTAAATACGCCCGTAAGTCCCGAATTACTGCCTCCGGATAAAAACGGTGAGATAGCCCAGAAAACAGAAGATGTTGTCGGACCGTACGAACTCCACGATTATTTTCTTTACTATTTGGTACGCTGTGGATTTACTCCGAGTAAAATATATTATATGGCAAAGCTCTCCTTTTCGAGCAAGTATGACAACGCCACAATAAAAAAGTGGCTTACTGTTTTTGTGAAGAGGTTTTTTGCTCAGCAGTTCAAACGTTCTTGTTTACCCGACGGGCCGAAGGTCGGTTCTGTTACTCTTTCCCCGCGTTCCGACTGGCGAATGCCGAGCGACGCCTCCGTAAATGTTTGGTTAAATGAATTAGATAATATAACGCAGTAAAAATCAGAGCGTTGCTCCGATTTAAAAAATTAATTTTCGGTGATATATATGAAGCTTTTTATAAAGAAAGATGATTCCGCTTCAAAGGCTGTATGTACGGTCTATGATGAACTCGGAAACCCTAAATATTATGCTTCGTTTAAAAAAATGAAACCAAAATCAAATATTACCATTGAGTTAAAAGATACACAAAATAACATTATGGCAAAAATACGTCAGTTGCCGATTGTCGGAACCAACACATTTGTTTTTAAGGTAGGGAAATCTCATGTGACTTTTGTAACTGTTCTGACACAAAAAGGTATTCATTCGTATTTTTACGGAAACAACTGGCATATCAAGGGCGAAGTTATTACAAAAAATTTCAGCATTATTGATGTTGACAACTCGGTTATTTTGTCACAGAAAAATTGCGGCGGTTCTTATGAGCTGACAATTACAGACAGTTTAAACGAACTGTATTGCATTGCAACTTCAATATGCGTGAGTCTTATTAACACTGTTGACAATTTTGCCGTACAAGCAGTATAATATCTGAAAAACAGGAGGAATTACAATGGATAAGCTACTACAACTTTTAAGTACAAATTCCGGATTTACCACATCCGAAATTGCCTCTATGCTCGGAGAGCCTGAGGACTACATAAAAGCACAGATAAAAGAATATGAGAACAAGGGAATAATTAAAGGTTATCAGGCTGTTGTAAATTGGGACAGTCTGGACGACTCATTTGTCGAGGCACTTATTGAGTTGAGAGTAACGCCTAAAAAAGAAACGGGCTTTGATGAAATGGCTGAAATGTGTATGGCGTTTGACGAGGTTGAGTCTGTTTATCTTATGGCAGGCGTTTATGATTTTGCTCTTATCGTTAAGGGCGAAACAATGCAGGATATAGCTATGTTTGTTGCCAAAAAGCTTTCAACTGTTGACGGTGTGCTTTCGACAGGAACACACTTTATTATGCGCCGCTATAAGGACAGAGGAATGAATTTGATTAATCCCGATAACCGTGGTGACGAGAGGAGCTTAATCCTCTGATGAATTATGACAATTACATTAACAATAGCATAAAAGCAATTCCTCCGTCCGGCATACGTCGTTTTTTTGATATAGCAAATGAGATGGACGACGTTATTTCACTGAGTATCGGCGAACCCGATTTTCAAACCCCGTGGCACATTCGTGACGAGGGCATAAGAAGCCTTGAAAAAGGAAAGACATGGTATTCTCCGAATCGCGGATTTTCTGAGCTTTTGAACGGAATTTCAGATTATTTTGAGCGCAAATTCGGTGTAAAATACGAGGCTGATAAGCAAGTCCTTGTGACTGTCGGCGGCAGTGAAGCAATTGACCTTGCTTTTCGTACGCTTGTAAATGAGGGAGAAGAAGTAATTATTCCCGAACCCTCATTTGTTTGTTATGAACCGCTTACTGTAATGGCAGGCGGAAAGCCTGTAATTATAAAAACAAAGAATGAAGACAGCTTTCGCCTTAAAGCAAAAGACCTTGAAGCCGCAATAACTCCAAAATCAAAACTTTTGGTTCTTCCTTATCCTAACAATCCGACCGGTGCAATAATGGCTAAAGAGGATTTGGAAGAAATAGCAGAGGTTATAAAAAAACACGATTTGCTTGTGTTGTCCGATGAAATATATTCCGAGCTTACATACGGAGGCAACGCTCATACATCAATTTCATCAATTGACGGAATGTACGAACGAACCGTAGTAATTAACGGCTTTTCAAAGTCGTATGCGATGACAGGTTGGCGGCTTGGCTATGCGCTCGGTCCTGCTCCCATAATTGCTCAGATGACAAAGTTGCACCAGTACGGTATAATGTCGGCTCCCACAACAGCTCAGTATGCCGCAATTGAGGCACTGAAAAACGGAGACCGTGATATAAATAAGATGCGTGACGAGTATGATATGCGCCGCAGGCTTGTGGTTGACGGCTTTAACTCAATGGGTCTTTCATGCTTTGAGCCTCTCGGTGCGTTCTATGTATTTCCTTGCATAAAAAGTACAGGACTCACATCCGAAGAATTTTGCACAAAGTTGATTATGGATAAGCACGTTGCCGTTATACCGGGAACCGCTTTTGGAAAATGCGGAGAGGGTTTTGTGCGTGTTTCATACTCTTATTCACTAAAACATCTAAAAATAGCTCTTGAACGCATAAGAGAGTTTTTAAAGGAGCTAAACCATGAAGGTTGAGGTAAAAGCCCCGGCAAAAATTAATCTTACTCTTGATGTTGTGGGAAAGCGCACTGACGGATATCACGATATTTCAACAATAATGCAGGCTGTTGACCTTTACGATATAATCACTCTTGAAGATAATGACAGCGGAAAAGTAACCGTATCCTGTAACTATGACGGAATACCTTGCGATGACAGTAATATATGTGCCAAAGCTACCTATCGTTTTTTTGATTACTGTAAAACAGAGGTTAAAGGTGTTCATATTGATATTAACAAAACTATTCCCGCACAGGCAGGTCTTGCCGGCGGAAGCAGTGACGGAGCTGCCGTAATACTCGGACTTAATGTCCTTTTTGATTCAATGCTCAAGCCTGCCGAGATGCATGCAATTGCCGAAAGAGTCGGAGCGGATGTTCCGTTTTGCCTTGAAGGCGGTACTATGCTTGCAACGGGAATAGGAACCGTGCTAAAAAAGATGCCGTCTTTTAATTGCTCTTCAATTGTTATTTGTAAGCCTGATAATGTAAGTGTGTCAACTGCGGAAGCTTATAAAAAGGTTGATGCGCTGAATCCCCATCCGTCATACACGGATGAGATGATTAAGGCTCTTTTCAGCCGTGATATGTTTTTGATTTCAACAACTATATTTAATGACTTTGAACTTGCCCTGCAAATTCCCGAGGTTGCGGATATTAAACGTATTATGCTTAAATCGGGTGCGAGAGGAGCAGGAATGTCGGGTTCCGGTTCGGCGGTATTTGCTGTTTTTACATCTGACAGAAAGGCTAAAAAATGCGCTGAAGCTTTAAAATCAACATATAAAGAAACATTTTTATGCAAGCCTGTAAAAAAAGGCTGCTTTGTTGTATAATACCAAAATAACCTGCCCATAATCTTTTTCAAGAGAGGACAGGTTATTTTTATGAAAATATTTATTAAATCAGCCTGCATAGCATTTGTGCTTGCAGTTATTTATTCAATGATACCGTTTCAGGCTGAGTGTTCACAAATTTCGGATGAGGTTTTCAGATTGCACATTATTGCAAATTCAGATTCGGATTTTGACCAAAATTTGAAACTGAAAGTCAGAGATAAGGTTCTTTGTTTTACGCAGTCTCTTTTTGAAAGCGCAAAATCCAAAGAAGAAGCGGAAAAAGTAATTTCCGAAAATCTTCAAAGTATAGCTGATACTGCATATGCGGAAGTATTGAGTAACGGATTTGATTATTCCGTAAAAGCTGAAGTAACGAATATGTATTTTTCTACAAGGTACTACGATAATTATACTCTTCCGTCGGGAATGTACGATGCTCTCAGAATAACAATAGGAGAGGGAAAGGGGCATAATTGGTGGTGTGTAATGTACCCGTCAATTTGCATTTCAAGCGAGAGCGAAAAAGATTCAAAGGCCCGTGAGGTTTTTGACCAAAAGCAGTACGATATTGTAAAAAACGAACAGTATCGGTATAAATTCAAAATTATAGAATTGTTTGAACAATTTTGCTCTTCTTTTGAAAATCAAAAATAAATTTAATTTTAACGTATTTAACACAAATTCGGGAGGAAATATGCTTCAATTTATTCTCGGAAAAAACGGAGTGGGCAAAACCACATATGTTTACAATTCAATAAAGGAACTTGTCGAAAGCAATAATCAAAATATAATAATGCTTGTTCCCGACCAGATAACTTTTGAAACGGAAAAAGCGTTCCTCGATATTCTCGGTGCGAGAAAGTCAAATAATGTTAAAGTGTTTGGATTTTCACGTTTTTGTAATTATATTTTTGAATTGACTTCCAATAATCCAAAAAATGCAATTGATAAAGGAACACGTGCTGTAGTAATGAATATTGCACTTGAACAGCTGTCCGAAAAACTGACTGTACTTAACTCCAAAAATTCCAAAAGTAACACTTCGCTAATGCTCGGTACATTATCGGATTGCAAAAAAAATAACATTTCTCCCGAAATGTTGAGAAATGCTTCAAATTTCATTACTGATAATACGTTAAAATCAAAACTTTCCGATGCCGCACTTGTTCTTGATACGTACGATGCAATTGTTTCTCAAAGCTATATTGATCCGCTTGATGATTTAACGAGATTATATGATATTCTTGCAGAGAATAATGAGCTTTTGAAAGACTATTATCTTTATATAGATTCGTTCAGCGATTTTACGGCTCAGCAGCTAAGAGTCCTCAGACTTTTGATTTCACGCTGTAAATACATTTGCGTTTCGCTCACACTTGATGTATTTTCCAATGAAAACGAAGAATTGTTTGCAACGTCAAATAAGACATATAAGATTTTGAAAAATTATGCTAAACAGGATTTTATCGACATTAGAACGCCAATTAAACTTTCGGAATCAAAAAAATATAAAAACGATGAATTGGCTTTGCTTGAAAGTTCAATTTTTCGCAATGAATATGCTAAAAGTGATACGGAACCTCAGAATATAAAATTATATTCTGCTTCCGATACATATGATGAGTGTGCGTTTGTAGCCAAGCGCATAAAAGACCTGGTTATAAATCGTGGTTATCAATATTCTGATATTTTAGTCATCTGTCATGATACCTTACCGTATAACGGAATACTTGATATGGTTTTTGAAAAATATGATATTCCGTATTTTATGGATGTTCATAAGACTGTTGACGTTAAGCCTGTTATAAGGTTTGTAAATTCTGTTTTCAGAATAATTCTGGATGATTTTGAGCGTGAGGATGTTTTGTCGTTGCTTAAAACCGGGCTGACAAATAATTCTCCCGATGAAATCAGCATATTCGAGAATTATGTTTTTATATGGAATATTAACGGTTCTGCTTTTAAATCTGAGTTTAAGCAAAATCCGAGAGGCTTTTCCGACAAATTTTCGGAATCTGACATTAAAAATCTCAGGATTGCCGAGAAAGTAAGAAAATCACTTGTTGAATCTTTACTTGATTTTAAAGATAATATAAAGGATAAAAGCGGCAGAGAAATAACGACCCGACTTTATGATTTACTTTGTGAATTTGATGTACCGAAGACTCTCTGCAATATGTATGACAAGATTGAAAATGAAATTCAAAAAGGACTCGGTGCGGAGCAAATAAGAATTTGGAATCTTTTAATGGATGCTTTTGATAAGACCGTTGCAGTAACCTCTGAAATGAGGCTTTCCGCAAAAAGATATTTTGAGCTTTTATCAATACAAATTTCCTCAATTGAGTTTTCCCGAATACCCCAAACTCTTGACTGCGTCAATGTTACAACATCGGAGAGAGTAAGGTTGTGCGATAATAAAGCGTCATTTTTGATAGGCTGTACGGACGGCAACTTTCCTGCCGTTCCGCAGACAAGCGGATTGTTTTCATCGTATGAAATGAAACTTCTGTCATTAAATGAAATCAAACTTTCCGTAGATTCTTCTGACCTTTCCAATCTTGAAACATTTCAGACTTATTGTTGTATGACTTCTCCGTCAGAAAAACTGTTTGTGTCATATCCTGCAGTCGATTTGCTCGGTACGCAATATACTCCGTCTGTTATATTCGACGAAATTAAAAAAGTTTTTCCGCACATTCCAATGCTTGACAGCGCCGATTTCGATTCGAGAAAAGACGCAATGTTTGCCAAATCATCTGCATTTGAAGAATATGCCCGTTCAATGTCTGGCGGTTCATCATCTCTTTTTGGTTTAGATGAAATTTTTAAGAATAATGAGTATTATTCTGCAAAGTGCGGAGCGGTAAAACGTTCACTTGATAATTCGCCGTTTAAAATAGAAAACAGTGAAAATGCAAAGCTTTTATTCGGTGATAATCTAAAAATTTCCGCCTCTCAAATCGAAAAATTCAGTCTTTGCCATTTTTCATATTTTTGTAACTATGGGCTCAACATTCGTGAACGCAGAAAAGCAGAGATTAATCCGCTCGAATACGGAACGCTTGTACATTATTTACTGGAACAATTTTTTGATAAATATTCTAAAAAAGAATATTCAATGTTTGATGATTATAAAATTAAAAGTTTTATAGATTCGACTGTCGGTATATATATTGACAGTCACTTTGGCGGAGCCGACACCAAAAGCAAATCATTTCTTTATAAACTCAACGTTTTACAGACTAATGTTTTGATTTTAATGAAACATATAATAAAAGAATTGTCGCAAAGTGATTTTGATGTTTCGGATTGTGAGCTGAAAATCGGAACAGATATACCCGCATATACAATTAAACTTCCGACAGGTCAAAATATAGCAGTATATGGCAGCATAGACCGAGTTGACATTATGAATGACGGTGAAGAAAAATATATAAGAATTGTTGACTACAAAACCGGTACCAAAACCTTTAAACTATCGGATATTCTTTACGGACTTAACCTCCAAATGTTACTTTATCTTTATGCCGTCAAAATGAACGGAAAAGAAAAATACGGTGATTTTGTACCTGCCGGTATTCTTTATATGCCTGCTACAGTTCCCGTTATTTCTGCCGATGATAATACAACTGCGGAAAAAATAGAAAGCACGCTTGATACAAAATTAAAAATGAACGGTATTTTGCTTGATAATGTCAAAGTGATTCGTGGAATGGATAAGTCAGAGCTCGGAAAATATATTCCTGTGAAAATTAAACTTGATACACCCGTATCAGACAGAAGCCTTGCAAATATCGCTCAGTTCGGAGAAATCTTTAAAAAACTTGACGCCACAATAATTTCAATGGGTCAGGAACTTTATTCCGGAAATATTCCCGCATCTCCTGCAAAAGGAGCGCACGATGCGTGTGAATACTGCCCATATGACAGTGTTTGTGCATATCGTATGAGTGAAGCGAGAAATACTTTTGATGTTGATAATAAAGAAGTTTTTAAGCAGATAGAAAAAGAACTTGACGGGGAGGTGCTTAAA
This sequence comes from Acutalibacteraceae bacterium, assembly GCA_963599905.1. GTDB lineage: Bacteria > Bacillota > Clostridia > Oscillospirales > Acutalibacteraceae > Ruminococcoides. The sequence goes on along the minus strand of CAVBYX010000017.1, from coordinate 9,730 downwards.
TGAGCAGAAAATGGACAAAACAACAGCTGAATTCAATATATTCAACCGACGGTTCTGTTCTTGTTTCGGCTGCCGCAGGTTCCGGAAAAACCGCAGTTTTGGTTGAACGCGTAATTAATCTTATTACACGTAAGGATAACCCCATTGATGTTGACAGATTGCTTATTGTAACCTTTACCCGTGCAGCAGCCGCTGAGATGAGGCAAAGAATCACTGAATCATTAAACAGTATGCTTGAAGATGATCCATATAATTCAAGGCTGCTTATGCAGAAACAATTGTTGTATAGCGCAAGCATATCAACAATTGACAGCTTTTGCGGAAATATTGTCCGTGAATATTTCCATACGGTAGGTGTGTCCTCTGATTTTAGAATAGCGGACGAAGGAGAACTTGAAATTCTAAGAAATCAAGCTCTTGACAGGTCGTTTGAAACTTTTTACGAGAATGAAAGCAAAGAATTTTCATCTCTGCTTGATGCATTTTCAAGTAAGGGCGGAGACACCAAACTGCGTGAGACCGTACTGAAAATTTGTACGTTTTTGTCTACACAGCCGTTTCCGAATAAATGGCTTGATGATATGCTCGACAGTTACGGTGAGCGTTCGGTCGCCGATTCAATATGGGGGAAAATAATAATAGACTATTCTGTTCCTGCGGTAAACCATGCAGTTAATCTGACCGAAAATTCCATTAAGCTCCTTGACGAAGATCAAATACTCAAGGAAAAGGTAATAGAGCTATTCGAGAATGACCTTGTATTTTTAAATGAGTTGAGTAAAAGATTATTATCCGCAAATTGGGATGATATTATAATGCACTTATCTTCATTTATATCCGGCAGAATGTCAGCCCCGAGGGGATATAAGGATAATCCGCTCAAACTTGCCGTTTCTTCCAACCGCGACGAAGTTAAAAACACAATAAAGCAGATAAATTCATATTTTTGCAGGAGCGAGGAAGAAGCCTGTGCTGAATTTTCAGAGCTGGAAAGCATTGTGGCTGTACTTTTTGAACTTGTGAGAGAATATATAAAAGAGTTTGATTTATTAAAGTCCAAAAAGAATATACTTTCCTTTGCCGATGTTGAGCTTTTGACGGTAAAATTGCTTGCAAAACCCGATGAAAAAGGCGGTTACATAAAAACTCCGCAGGCATATGAAATCTCCGAACGTTATGATGCGGTAATAGTTGATGAATTTCAGGATGTAAATGATGTTCAAAATCTTATCTTTAATTGCGCCAGCAATGATGAAAACAACCTGTTCGTTGTCGGTGACGTTAAGCAAAGTATATACGGATTTCGTCAGGCGAAACCACAAATCTTTATCAACAGAAAAGAAAGCTATCAGAAATTCGATGAACGTAATCCTGTTTATCCCGCAACTATTATTCTTGACAAGAATTTCAGAAGCAGAAAAGAGGTTTGCGATACCGTTAACTTTATCTTTTCCGGACTTATGACCAAACAGGTTTCCGGAATGGACTACACAGCAGACGAACGTCTGAATGTAGGTGCAAAATATCCTGAAAGCGAGAATTGCAATTTTGAAATGTCACTTATAGAAAAGTTTGCTTTTGAAGATGAAGATTATGTGGAAATTGAAGCGAGACACATTGCCGATAAAATTCACAAAATGATGGGTAGCGGTTTTACCGTCAAAGACGGTGATGTTCAGCGTAGTATAACTTACGGAGATTTTGCCGTGATTTTGCGCTCAACAAAATCTAAAGCCAACAAATACGTAAATGTGCTTGCCGAGTGCGGAATTCCTGCCTACTGTGAAGAAAAAGAAAATTTTTTTGATGCATTAGAAGTGAAAATTTTGCTGAATATTTTGAGAATAATTGACAATCCGACGCTTGATATTCCGCTTTTGTCCGTACTGTGCAGTCCGCTTTACGGCTTTACACCCGATGAACTCTCATTAATTCGCAGCAATGACCGTTATTCCAATCTTTATACATCACTTGTCAAATTTTCAAAGACCGATAAAAAGGCAAAAGATTTTCTCAAAGAATTATCTGATCTCAGGGCATATTCATGCATAAGTACCGTTGATGAGCTTATCGCCAAAATATATGAAACTACTGCACTGGGAGCGGTTACCTCGGCCGTAAGAGGCGGGGAGTCTCCTCTGCAAAATTTAAATCTTATAAGAGTTTATGCACGTGATTTTGAAGCAAACGGATTTAAAACCCTGTCAGACTTTGTATCATTCATTGATAACCTTATTAACAATAAAACTGCCGTTCCTGCGTCGTCAAGTATCAATCCGACCACACTTAACGGAGTAAGAGTTTTGAGTATACACAAATCCAAAGGACTTGAATTTCCTGTTTGTTTTATTGCAGATGCAGCACATGAGTTTAACAAAACCGATCTAAAGTCAGATGTTTTGATTGACAGCTATGCAGGTCTCGGAATAAAGCGCAGGCAGGGAATTTGCAGGTACAATACCTTGCCAAGGCTTGCGGTTGAAATTGAAATATCCAAAAATGAAATTGCAGAAGAATTACGTGTCTTATATGTTGCTTTGACAAGGGCAAAAGAAAAACTCATTATGGTTGCTTCAATTAAAAATATCGAAAAGTATCTTTCAAATCTCTATTCAAAATTAGTGTTTGAGTCAATAATTGAGCCTTATACGGTTGAACGTTGTAAATCAATTTGTGATTGGATTATGCTTACTGCTCTTGTTAATCCGTCTTTGTATGAATTGAGAAAATCGGCTGATTTTTCAGCAAATCCCATTCGCTTATCACAACCTTATCCAAATTGGGAATTCGAGATAATAGATAAGCGCAGTGATATTTTAAGTACGAGAACAGAAGGAACACTTGATTTTGTTTTGAACTCGACTCAGCAAATCGAGCAAGTTTTTGATAATTTTAATTACGGTGACCTTTTGAAGAAAAACTTAGATTTTAAATATAAAAATACCGAGATTATGACACTTCCGCAAAAGGTCAGCGCTTCGCAGATTGCACATAATCAGAATGAAGATTATTTTGATAAGGTGCTTACAAAACCTGCGTTTATAAACCGTTCAGCCGCTTCCTCTGTCGAACGCGGAACAGCACATCATTTGTTTTTACAGTATTGTGATTTTCAGTTGGCAAGAGATGATATAAATTCAGAAGTAGAACGTCTTGTGTTTCGTGGGAGATTGACCGAAGAACAGTCACGGTGTGTTGATTCAGTTAAATTGTCAGAACTTTTACATTCGGAATTGTTTGACAGAATAATAAGATCTGAAAAAATTTATCGTGAAGAAAGATTTACTGTGAAAATCAAGGCTTCGGAAGCGTTTGAAGATTATGCAAATATCAGCTCGGACACATATGTTATTATGCAGGGCGCAATAGATTTAGCATTTGTTGAAGACGGAAAGCTCGTAATTGTCGATTATAAGACAGACAGAGTAGGGGATATAGCTAAGCTTGTTTCGTTATACAAGAAACAACTGGAATTGTATAAACAGGCTATGGAGCAATCAACGGAATATAAAGTCAAGGAACTCATTATTTGTTCTGTTCACCTTAACCGATATATATCTTTGTAAGACTGCTTTAAATCAGATTAGCATTAAATAAATTTTACGAATAAAAAATACAGGCAGTTGTCTTTGCTAACGCCACATAAGGCAGTAATTAAAAATCAATAAATGAAATTTTATAGGGCATAGTAAAGAGGCGATTAAGGCTTTGACTGTAAAAGGTCAGAGCCTTTTTTCTATGCTTAGAAAATCCGCACATTCGCAATTTAAAAACCAGCCGAGTAGAATATAGTCAAGGAGGGATTCACGATGAGAAATATCAAATACCACCTTGCACTGACCGATAGCGAATACAGCTTAATCATCAACTCACTAAATGACCTGAGAAACAATCTTATAGCACAGGGCAGATACACCGATGCGGTCGATGATGTGCTTGTGAAGTTTATCGGTGCAAAGAAAATGAAATTCAAAATTATCTATCAGGAGGGCTGACTATGAATGTGCAGTATGAACAGCAAGGCGATTACCTTATCCCTTGCATAAGAACTAAGGAGCAGAAAGAAATACATTTAGGCGTGTGGGCAAACCGCCACAGACGATTCCTTAAGGAACATCACAAGATTAGATATTACAATCTTCTTACGAGTGAAAAGCTCTACGATTACCTTGCCGATGTCGAAGAAAGAGCAAAATTTTTATTTGAACATACCGTGAAATCGCTTGCCGAACAGGAGCATATTACGGAAAAACTTAAAACTGAAAATATGATGTTGTGGGTACAGAAAATGAACAATATTCGTAGTCGAGCTACAGAAATTGTGAATGCAGAAGTAATTTTCAATTGAGAAAAGGCACAGCTGACGGAGATAAAAAATCCATCGGCTGTGCCAGTTTTTCTATAAAATTTTGTTGCGCATTCGTAGCAAGCAGACCGATTATGTACAAATTTGTCAAAATCGGTTGCCGCTAAAGTGCTGACCCATTAGGGACACCCTAAGAACTGTAGTGCTTTTTTACAAAATTGCAATTCGTAAATTTTGCTATATAATACCCCACAATCATGAACATCATGCTGACCAGCAAATAATCTACGACAGCTAAAATTGCAGGCTGAGAAAAATCAATAAGCACAAATTGAGAACGAAGAAATAAGTAATCAGCAATGTTTTTTCGTTTCAATGCGAAAACACCAAACGCAACCAATAAACTGATGTTTATATATGATATTATTTTTAGCAATGTACTTTTGTTTTTTCGTAAAAGTCTTTTTGCTATCATCTGTCCGTGCATACCGGCATGGAAACTCATCAGCACCAGCCCCCAATAGGATGCCAACAGATGTACTGTTCTGGCAGTGGATGTTCCATTAAAATGTAAAAAGAGGAACACATGGCGGGACAAAATCATTCCGCTGATTGGCAATGTCAGCATAATAAGCGCAAGGGCTAAATTTACAGTTGTTCCTAAAATTCGGAAGGGTGTGTACTTTCCACGGAAAATATGTTTCCACCACGCAATATTCAAAATATGGTGGGCAATGAAAAGCAGAAACATCCCAATGCCAAGATATTCATGGGCGGCTTCTCCCACCAGAGAATATGCCATCAGCAAAGGCAATAGCAGCACCATTACGCAATCTACTGTAATTCTAATTTTTTTCTTCATTGTTCAGGTGTATTACACGCAATCCAGTTTTCATTCTGTTTCTCATACCAATGGGTTCCGTCAATCCGGTAAGTGCCTCCGGCTCCGTAAGCATTTGCGTTCAAAACAGAAGTGTAGGACACAGACGCATAGCTACCATTGATATTGACTACCGGATTTTCAATTCCAATCGTGAAGTATTGAAGATTACCATCCGTTATATCTGCAAAATATTCTTCTCTTGTCTGCTGCCTGCCGCTCATGTGTGTAAAAATCATATCTGGTGATGTAATTTCCCGCATGGTTTCTGTATCGGCTTCGGTCATAGCCTGACAATATCTTGCCTGCTGATAAAGGACAGCCTGTTCTTCGTCAGTCAATACAGATGTATTTATGCCGGTAATTTTTACATTGTTGAAAGCTGAAAAATCAAAATCCGTCATGTTTTCCTCTCTTTCCAAAATAGAGATCATTACCTCCACACTCTCGCCAACGGTATCAAACAGGCTCAAATCCGAGGTAATCCGCCCCATGCGGATCAGACCGTCCTGATTAGATATATCCTCATTGCCAAAGAAAATCGCCAGCGATTTTCCGTTTGTATAATAGGTCACGTCTCCGTTTTCAAAATCATCAATGCCCACTCCGTTTTCCGGCAATTCACCAAGTGCTGCATAATACTCACGGTTGGCATATCGGTTCATGGTAAGTGTAAGAGGGAGCATTTTTATGAAAGCTCGACTTGTTTCACTATCATCAAGCATCGCCGTCATAACGGTATCGCCAAATACCAGACTAATTACGGTTTGCTCTGACACCGCATCGCTGCCTGTGTAGTTTTGGGTATTATCTTTCTGTGTATGTTCCACTGTGACTGTTGATGTGTTTTCCGAGACAAAAGAGCTTATTTGCTCTGCGTTGCCACAGGCTGCAAGGGATGCAATCATCCCCACACTCAGCATCACAATAGTGAACATTCTATATCGGTTATTCAACAAAACCACCTTCCTTCAGCCACTGCGTGACCTTATTTTGGGACGTATCCCGGTCATTCTGAGCAGTTGTACCCGAAATAGCAAATCCATCCTTCATCGTGCCGCCCGTAATGTCGGCAATCGTGGATTCGGTATTGGAAAGTCCGCTGCCGCCATGTGTGCAGAACGGAACAATCGTCTTGCCGGACAGATCATAGCTTTCCAAAAAGTTGTAGACAATCATCGGCATGTCGCCCCACCAATTGGGATAACCAATAAAGATCGTGTCATAATCATCCATGTTGTCCACAGTACCGGCAATTTCCGGGCGGGCATTATTCGCCATTTCCTGCCGGGATACATCCAATAGCTCGCTGTGTGAAGTAGGGTACGGTGTAACGGCTTCAATCTCAAAGAGATCGGCTCCGGTCTGTTCTGCAATCATGTGGGCGATAATGCTGGTGTTTCCTTCTTCAATCACACCAACACCATACTGTTCCCCTGCAAGAGAAAAATAGGCTACTAACATATTACTGCCTCCTTCTGTTTGTTCAGCCTGTGCGGTATCATCCACCTGCGAACTGTCTGGCTCTGTTTGCACATTTGTGCTGTTTGGCGCATTGCTGTCACCTTCCGAAGCGGACTCTGCCGGAGCAGAAGTTCCACATGCTGCAAGAGTCAGCATTATAACGGCTACTAAAATCAGTGTAAATAATCTTTTCATGGCGCTCTCCTTTACCAATCTCTAAAGTGTTCATTACTCAGTTATTCTGTTTATTTTTGAGGTGCATCCAAATGTTTCAGGACACGTGCCGGATTCCCTCCGACCACTGTGTTTGCCTCCACATCCTTTGTAACAACTGAGCCACCTGCCACAACTGCATTTTCACCTACGGTCACACCGGGCAAAATAATAGCCTTAGCCCCAATCCATGCATTTTTCTTGATTGTGACTTTTCCGCAGAACAGCACCTGATGATCATATACGTCATGGTTTGCTGTCAGAAGACTCACTCCCGGTCCAATCATTACATCATCTTCAATTTCAACGCCTCCCCCTCGCCATAACAGTCAAGCTGTGATTGATGAAAACATGATTTCCAATTTTCACATTAGCACCCATATCAATCTGCATGGGAGCTGTGACACGACTGGATTCCTGCATACTTGGAATCAATTCTCGTAGAAGCTTTTCGGAACTTTCCTCCATCGGGTCGGTATGATTGATCTTGAAGCACAGGCTGCCGGAACGGCTGATTTCAGTCCATGTATTTTCATAATCGGAAATACGCATATCTATGCGTTCAAATTCTTCTTTCTTCATAGACGCCACCTTAATCTGCCGGAACGAACTGGCTCAGGTGAGCTTCCTGTTCGGCAAGTGTCATAGTAAAGAATCTCTGACCTTTGTCCAATTTGCTAATTTCGGTCATTTCTTCATAACTCAGTACAAAATCAAAAATATCAAAATTATCCTTCATGTGCTGTGGATTTGTAGTCTTTGGAAAAATAATATTACCTTCTTGTATATGCCAGCGCAATATGATTTGAGCGATACTCTTTCCGTATTTCTGTGCAAGCCGTACAAACAGTGGCTCATTCAGAAGCCCTGCATCCGCATGGCCTAACGGATACCAACACTCGATTTCTGTACCGTAAGGCACAATGCGTTTTTTGAGTGCAGTCTGCTGATAATACGGGTGGCATTCTACCTGCAAAATAGAGGGCTTGATATTAGCGGTAGTCAGAACCTCTTCCAATCGTTCTGATTCAAAATTAGAAAGTCCAATAGAGTGCACCTTGCCCTGTGCCACTGCTTTCTCCATATCACGCCATGCACCAAGGTAATCGCCAAACTGCTGATGAAGTAGCAACAAGTCAATGTAATCTGTATCAAGGCGACTAAGCATCTTATCAATGCCTTCCATCGTTTTGCCCTCGCCGTATTCACTTGGCCAGAGCTTGCTGGTAATCCAGATTTCTTCACGCAAAATTCCGCTTTCCTTTACAGCCTGTCCGACGCCACGCTCATTTTGGTAAGCATGGGCGGTATCAATATGACGATATCCCATCTGCAATGCCTTAAGGCAGGCTTCACAGGTATTCTTATCCCCCGGAATCATGTATACACCAAGTCCAAACTGTGGGATTTTGTTTCCGTCATTCAAAGTTACGTATGTCTGTTTCATATTTTCTTCCTCCGTTTATTTACTTTGTCGATGTTCAATTCTTGACTTGTATTTTTATCTATGATATCATTTAGTGCAACGCGAGTTGCTTATTCCTTGTACTTGTATTATATTTCCCTTTTAAGCAAGAAACCATGGGCAATATTTTTTAAGCGGTAGAATATGACACTCATTCAGCAAAAAGGTAGCATAACAATGGATTAAAGGAGAAAACAGCATGATATTAAACGGCACAGAAGACCTTCGTGTACAAAAAACAATAGATGCTATTCACAAAGCATTCGATGAAATGATATGTGAAATGAATTATGAAAAAATAACCGTAAAAGAGCTTTGCGAACGTGCAAGAATCAACAAGAAAACATTTTACCGTTACTATGAAACACTTGATTATTTACTGGCAGAACTACAAAATATCTTCACTCAAGAGTATTTAAAACGAATAGAAAACTACAGAATACCTGAAGATCTGGATAAAATTAACCGTGAATTTTATCTCTACTCGGTCGAAAAAGGCGCTTTGTATGAAAAAATCACCTGCTCCGAAAGCTATCATAATATTCGTAATAAAATGGTAAATAATGTGATGAATACAGCATGGGGACAATCCTCATGGTTTCAGTTGTTAGAACCTTCCAAACAAGTTATACTGCTTGGCTTTATTCAAAGCGGAGCCTTGGAAATTTACAAAAGATGGGTTGCGGACGGTAAAAAAATTCCTTTGACTGACATTATAGATATGTCAAATCAATTGTTGTGCTCCGGAGTAAACGGTTTCATAGAACGCACTATGCCAATATAAAAACTCAGATATATTTGCTTCTAAAGTTGCAAAGTAAAAATCCCTGTTGGGTTTACAGAATTTGTCCTGTATCCCGACAGGGATTTTTTTATTTTTGAAATTTTTTCTGAAAAAAAAGGGGGGTACAAAACGGCTCTCCCGGTTCAAACAAGTGAAGGGAGAAATATTTTTTCAAAGAAATTTAAGTGAAATCAGCCCTTTTAGGGTGTACAAACGCCAATCTCACTTGGAGATAGTGAAGGGATTAAAAAAATTAAAGAAATTTTCCGGAACAAGCCGAAAATGGGTGTCCATTTTGATACCCCTTGTGCAAATGAGTGAAGGGGTTGATTTTTCAGCAAAAAAATTTTTAAGAAATTTCTTTCAAACCAGCGGAAATGGGTGTGCATTTCACTACCCTTTGTCCAAATAAGTAGAGGGATAAAAATTTTTTTGAAAAATACCCCCCAGAAACGGCTCTCCCATTTCAAACAAGTAGAGGGATAAATATTTTTTTCGGAAAAACCCTGACTTTTTGCTCTCCCAGTTCAAACAAGTGAGAGGGTTATTAAATCCCTTCAACTGAACCTTGACAACTGAATACCCGTTACCGAGTGGAGATACTACGCCAAGACCTTT
>CAVBYX010000016.1:0-5049 GCA_963599905.1 Acutalibacteraceae bacterium | reverse complement strand
AGCCACCCCATTGGAGTGGCTTTTTGTTTTAGCTTATATTAGCTTATAATTATTTAAGGTCATCAGGTGTAACAACAAAATCATATGACGGTGAATTATTTAAAATGCCGTCTGTATAGGTGAGTTCAAATTTCTTCCAGCCCTTATCAACCTCATAGGCAACACAGCCTTTCATCTTCTTGCCCTTGGCAATATCACCACTTAGCAGGCTGTAACCGTCAGGGTCTGCAAGCAATGTTTTCATATCAACATCGTAGTCATCAACATAAGCCTCGAAATAGAACATATTGAGGTATTCGTCTTCCTCTGAAACATTTTGAACTTCAAAGAAAAGTACAAGAAATTCTTTTCCGTCACCAGCTTTATCGCTGTAATAATCACTCTGCTTAATTTCATCATATGTTTTGGCATACTGGAACGAGAATTTAAGATTATCGTGTTCAACATAATTCCCCGGCTTAATAGCAGATGACTCAGAACCTGTGGGCTCTTCGGTAGTCTCTTCCTCAGTAACCTTTACGGTTGCTTCAACAGTGCCTGTCTTTTGTGACGACTGACTGCTTGATGAACCCGATGTACTGCACGCAGTTGCTGAAACTGCCATAATTGCTGCTAACAAGCCAATAATAATTTTCTTCTTCATATAAAATACTCTCCTTTGCTATATTTAATGATCTTCGTTGAATATCTTATCATCGTTTGCCGATATTGTCAAGATTTTTGTAGATGTGATAATAATTATGTACAATTTCACAAATTAGCAAAGAAGTTTTGAAATTCCGTAAGAACGGTGTTCATATCTTCGTCTGAATAATGCTTTACATTCCTTGAACGCCATTTGTCACGGATTCTGTGCTGTGCCGTTGTAAAATTCTTTAGAACGTCTTTATCATTTTCAAGGCGGATTTGAACCGTTCTTGCAAGCGGTGTTTCGGGTCCTAAGCCTTGCAGAAGTGAACAAAACTCGCTCCAGCTCATTTTTGCAAAGTCTCTTGAATAAATGCTGACCCCATAGCTTGACTTAAACGACGATACGATTAAATCGAAATCATCTATTAAGTCGTAGCCGGGGTCACCGTTTCCCCCTCAGACTCCTCACCGTTATTGATGATTGATGACGCTGTTTCAAGAATTAAAGTTGCAAAATCGTCAATCGACAAATGCAGCTTATCAATTTCGGCTCTCGCTTCATCATCGAAAAGCAGTTTATAAACACCGAGCAAGCTTGACGTCGTAATCTTGCTGTTTTTTTCGTCTTCAAAAATCGCTGTGATTTTAAGCACTGACGTTGCGTCGTTGTTTACATTAACAAGCGTATCTTTGATTTTGATTTGAGGACGTTCCTCGAAATTAAATTTATCCGTAATATCAATTATTTTTGACATATTATATTCTCCTTTAGAATTATAAAAATCGCAGTCGGGTTTCAGATCCCCGACCGCTTATGTTTCTAGGTTTTTAAACCGCAGGCGTATAGGTTGGTTTGCCGTTGCTCATAACCTCAAATTCAAGGGGAGCGGCAGCTGTCGAATCACCCGAGCCGTTAGATGTTACGGATATAACGGCATTCGAGAACAGCACCGTTGACCCGTCGGGAAATGTCCAAAGGAAGCTTGCTTCACTGTCACGACCGTTCTTGTAGGCAAGCCCTGCGATAAAGTCATTACCGGTGTCGCCTATCGTTCTCTTACCTTTGATTGATATGGTGACACTTTTTGCAGTCATAAGGCGTGACTTCCAGCCTTTTTCCTCAAATGCGTTCCATTCCTCGACTCCGTTGTCGAACGCCACTGAAAAACTTTCGCAGTTGGCAACAGTTGTTGACGGTTCCGAATCCGAAGCAGTTGTTGAAACTTTAAACTGATTTTCATAGCATGGGAATACTCCTGTAATTGCTGACATGATTTTTCCTACCTTTCGTAATATAAATTCATTTCAATGACACGCTCATATATCCCCTTGTCGTCCGTGCCGACGTCTATCGGCTCAGGAACAAGTAATTCTATCATATATATTTGCTTGTCATTAATTTTAAAGTTTTTAATCGTTCGCAATTTTTCATAGAGGGTGCGAGCTGTAACCTCTGTTTCATTCGCATTGTTGTTCCAATGCAAAAGCAACGATACACCGATAATGTCATATGTACTTTGAGTACCTATGGCGGTTATGGGAGCACCGTTGCTTTTTAAAGTATAAACACCCAAGGACTTATCTTGTTTGTTATCGAGCTTACCGATATAATAATGCTCTGCAATTTCAAATGTTTTAAGCCAATCTCTTATGTATGCAAGTGTCATACCCCTGTCAACCCCTTATAGATTTTTGCAAATGTCTGTGAACAAAAATTTTGCCGTGTGCCGCCCTCAAGCCAAGGTATTAACCATAAGCCACCGGCAGCAATATTTTCTTCACGACTGAAATTGTATTCCGGATGAAAATACAGCCGTCTTGCATACGGAGTAGAACTTATAATACTTGTAACGCCTTGTTCCAGTTGAGAATAATCCGCAAATGTGCTTTCATTTTGAAGATTTCCTGTGTCAAACGGCATTACCTGAGAATTTTTAATCTCTGTAAGCAGTGCGTCGGTTGTGTCTCTTAACGCACGCTTTGCATTGCTGTCAAGCTGATTAATTACACCTGTATTCAGTTTGATTTTTGACGATACAGAAAATCCCATTAAATCACATCCAATTCCGTAAAATTAACTGCGCCGTCAGGGTTTCTGTTCTTTGTACCTTGTATGATATTCCGCTTCACGCCGTCAAGAATTACAAAGCCGCCGCTTAAGGTCGTGCTGTTTGGGGCGATATCGCCGTCAAAAAGCAAGACAGCCGACACCTGAACAATTTTTTGCTCTTTAGTGTAGACCGTCTTTGCCTTTGACTGTACATTGCACAAAGCATTGCCGCCGCAAAGAAGATTTGACGGATAAAGACTTTCGCAGGGATACAGGTTTTTGCACTCAAAAGCGACAACAGGCGCACCGTCCTCGGTAACGCCCTCACCGTAGATTGTAACCTCAACAGGAGTTTTGCAAAACTGCTTTTTTACAAGTGACGGAAATTTCACGGTTTTCACGCACCTTTCAGATTGCAGGATAACAAAGTCCCGTTGATTTAAGCAGAGAATAGAGGTCGGCAGGAATTGCCACACCACTGATACACATTAAATTCCAGGTTGCACCGAATTCCATTGATGTGCCGTTGATTGAATAGCTTTTTAGATAGGAAGAAATCATATCGGCATTTTCTTTTTCAAAAGCAGTAAGTCTGCTATGCACTCTGCCGATGATTCTCTTCTGCATTTCCGAAAGTTTTTCAAAATCAATGCGGTTAAAAGTCAGAACATCAATGTGTTCGGCGGATCTAACGCTGCTCTCATCTCCGTCCTGCTGTTCAACGTAATCGGCAAACATTACGCAACCGCCGTTGTGTCAACATCGGCATAAATGCTGTCAATATTACCGTCCTTGCCGTTCGGAAACACGAACGTGTCTGAAAGCGAACGGTTCTGATAGAGCCAGCCGTCTCCCTCTGTGTGTGAGCCCGGAGCAAAGAAGTAAATGCTTGAAATTTTCGGAACAGTCTTGCAGGTTTCGCCGCAGGCAACCAAAACATTAATTTTGTGCGCACCTGTCGCAGGTTCAAAGCCGCCGTCATCGGGGTTAAAGTTGAACTTGTCGTAGAAGCGCTCATCGTCGATAACTTCGATGATAGGGCAACCGTCAATCTCGGTCACTCTTGTTTCAATGCCAATACCGCCCTCTGCTATCTGTGTAAGTTCAATCTTGCGACTGAATTCCGTTGACTGCTCAAGACAGTCCATAATATGAGATGTAACGTATGCAACGAGTGTACCTCTTGCCTTGTATCTGCGGAGTTTGCCTGCGGAAAGAATGGTTTTAAGCTTTGAATAAGCACTCTCCTTAGTCCATTCCGAGGCTTTTGTTGACGAATGATAACCCTCTGTTGCCTGAGCCTTTGTCGCAATCTTTGAAAAGAAAAGTGCGTCTGTTTCGGGAGCAACCTGTGTCTGTTCAAATGTCTTTGATATATTTTCAACGCTTGCTGTTGAATTTGTTTCGTCAACATCCGCTTTGTCAACAAGAAATTCGATATCACGGTCGTGTTCGCAGGTAAACGGAACATCTGTCTGAGTGTATTTACCCATGTTCCAACCGCCGTTGCGATTGTGATTCTTGAAGCCCGATGTACTCATCTGTGTAAAGTGGAATGTTCTTGCGCCGACCCACTTTACATTTGAAGTGATAAACGGTGATGTGAGTGTGCCCTGAACGAGAATTTCGAGCAGGTCAGGGCTGAACTGCTCTGCATAGTTATTTGTGTTTGCCATAATTTTTTCAATCCTTTCTTCGGTTAAATATTAAATCTGTTCCATTTTTTTGTCGGAACATTCGCCTTGGGTTTCGTGCCGTCCGATGTACCGTTGCCGTCACCGCCGATTTTCTGAACTCCCATGCCGTTCTCGGCTGGTTTGCCTTTAAGTGCGGGAATATCGTCAAGCACCTTTTTAACGGCTTCTGTAAGCTTTTCGGCATTGATTTTACCGTCTGTTATAACGGCTGAAAAATCCGCCATTTTAAGCACATACGGCACGCTTGTCACGTCAACCCCCTGTTTGATTGCTTCAAGTGTAGCAGACTGATTAATCTCCGCTGTTGTTTTTGCATTGTTAGCGGTATCTATATCCGACTGCATTTTTGCTAAGTCGGGTGTATTCTTTGCTTTCTGTTCCTTGAATGCTCCGATAGCCTGCTTCATTTCCTCTGCCGACAATCCCTGTTCTTTGAAATACGACTTTAAAACCGTGTCTTCGGCTACGCTCTGTTTGCCTGTAATAAGGCTTGCAAGATTGTCATAATCAAACGCAGGCTGCGTCTGTTCCGAATTGGGCTTTGATTCGGTGGGTGGTGTTTGGTTTGGATTTGGTTCTGCCATTTTTTCATATCCTTTCAGTTTTTCGGGTGTCTCCCGTATTCAGTTTATAGAGTGTCTCTCTGTTTCAGTTTTGCACGGTGTCTCCCGT
>CAVBYX010000015.1:0-99769 GCA_963599905.1 Acutalibacteraceae bacterium | reverse complement strand
ATATAGTAAAGTGTACGGGTTGCAAAAAAGACGATGACGGAAACGTTGTTGAGGTTTATGCCGAATACGACCCACAAACCAGAGGAGGAAACACACCTGACGGCAGAAAGGTCAGAGGCACAATCCATTGGGTTGACTGTAATAATTGCGCCGAAGCAGAGGTTCGCCTGTATGACAATCTTTTCACTGTTCCCGACCCTGATGTCGGCGACAGAAACTTCCTCGATTATCTTAATCCTAATTCACTTGAAGTTCTCAATAACTGCAAAGTCGAAAAATCTCTTGAAACAGCGGAAGCACCGAAAAGTTTTCAGTTTATGCGCCTTGGTTATTTTTGCGTTGATAATAAAGACAGCAAACCACAGCACCTTGTATTCAACCGCAGTGTAAATCTTAAAGACGGATTTAAGAAAAAAGGATAAAACAGTTCAAGTATGAACTTACAACAAACAATCAGGCATTTTACAGCGTACCGGTTACAAAACCGCTACGCTGTTATTATTTGTCTTTAATCCCTTTTGGCAACGCTCTTGTATCTTCAATGTACAAACGGAGCTGACAACTTAGAAATATGAACTGCGTTATACAAGTCTTTAAAAGCCAACTTAAAAAATTAGGTATAAAAATGCACACCGCAAAACAAAATTCTGCGGTGTGCAAACAATTACAAAAAGTATTAAGTAATTCAGTAAAATTACTTTAATTCTACTTCTGCGCCGGCCTCTTCGAGCTTTGACTTCATAGCTTCAGCGTCGTCCTTAGAAACAGCTTCCTTAACAGTCTTAGGAGCACCGTCAACAACAGCCTTTGCTTCCTTAAGTCCAAGACCTGTGATCTCACGAACAGCCTTGATAACAGCAATCTTGTTGCCGCCGGCTGACTTAAGAACTACGTCAAACTCTGTCTGCTCAGCAGCAGCAGCGCCGCCGTCGGCAGCAGGACCTGCAACTGCAACCGCAGCAGCAGCGGATACACCAAACTCATCCTCAACAGCGTGAACAAGCTCTGAAAGCTCAAGAACTGTGAGGCCTTTTAATTCTTCAATAATAGCAGTAATTTTTTCTGATGCCATTGTAATTTACCTCCGATATTATAAATTAATAATTTCAAAATTTTAGCAGATTATTCTGCTGCTTCTTCAGCAGGAGCTTCCTCGGCAGGAGCGTCTGCTTTTTCAGCGGCACAAGCTTCTACGCCGCCCTTGTCAACAACAGCCTGTACGGCACGGGCAAATGATGCGATAGGCGCCTGGAATGCACCAAGAACATTTGCAAGAAGAACCTCCTTGGTTGGGAGCTTTGAAAGAGATATGATTGTGTCCATATCAATTACAGCACCGTCAAGGTAAGCTGTCTTAACCTTAAAGTTTTCGTGATCCTTTGCATAGTTGCAGAGGATTCTTGCTGCAGCCGCATATTCGGTATCGCTTGTTGCGATAGCTGTTGTACCCTCAAGTACAGATTTAATTTCTTCAAGACCTGCTTCTTCACAAGCACGTGACAAAAGTGTATTCTTAACTACCGAATACTTTACGTCGTTCTCACGAAGCTCTTTTCTGAGCTTTGTATCGTCTTCAACGTTGATACCTTCGTATGAAACAACAACACCTGTGATAGAGTTCTTAAGTCTTTCCGAAAGCTCAGCCACAACGGCTTTTTTCTGCTCTAAAACACTTTGACTTGGCAAAATTTTCACCTCCAAAATTTTTTGTCGCAGTTCAAAAAACAACCGTCCGAACATACCTCGGACGGTTGCAAAAATACAAAGTAATTTGCATCTTCCTCGGCAGGCGGGATAACCCTTACGCAATGCACCTGCTGTCTTTAGAACAGCGAATTTATATTAACACCGATGTGTTAATAACTATAAAATTTTATGCACCGAATTTAGAAGTGCTTACTCTGACGCTTGGGCCCATTGTTGAAGTTACCGCAACAGAACGGAGATACTGTCCCTTTGCAGCGGCAGGCTTAGCCTTAACAACCGCATCCATAAGTGTGTCAAAGTTTTCAGCAAGCTTATCAGGACCAAAGCTTACTTTGCCGATAGGGCAGTGAATGATGTTTGTCTTATCAAGACGGTACTCAATCTTACCTGCTTTAGCTTCCTTAACAGCCTTAGCAACGTCAGGAGTAACAGTACCTGCCTTGGGGTTTGGCATAAGACCGCGAGGGCCGAGGATTCTACCGAGACGACCGACAAGACCCATGCAATCGGGAGTTGTGATAAGAACGTCAAAATCCATCCAGTTTTCCTGCTGAATCTTCTGAGTCATATCTTCAGCACCGACAAAGTCTGCGCCTGCTTCCTTAGCAAGGTCAACGTTAGCTCCCTTGCAAATTGCAAGAACTCTTACCTTTTTACCTGTGCCGTTAGGAAGAACAACTGCGCCTCTTACCTGCTGATCGGCGTGACGGCTGTCAACACCGAGCTTGATATGAAGCTCAACTGTCTCGTCAAATTTGGCTGTTGCTGTTTTTACAACAGTGGCAAGAGCCTCTTTTGAGTCATATAATTTAGTTCTGTCAACGAGCTTAGCAGCGTCAACATATTTTTTACCGTGTTTCATTACTTTTCCTCCATTGTTAGGTGGTCAATCGGAAAATTCCTCCCACCCGGATAATTAGTCAACTACTGTAATACCCATGCTTCTTGCCGTACCGGCAACCATGCTGACAGCAGCCTCAAGAGAACCTGCGTTAAGGTCGGGCATTTTCTGCTCTGCAATCTTTGCAAGCTGTTCTTTTGTAATCTGGGCAACCTTAGTCTTGTTCGGTACGCCTGAACCGCTTTCGATACCGCAAGCCTTTTTAAGAAGAACCGCAGCAGGCGGAGTCTTTGTAACGAAAGTAAAGGAACGATCGGCATATACTGTAATTACAACAGGAATGATAAGTCCGATGTCGTTCTTTGTACGCTCATTAAAATCCTTAGTGAACGCAACAATGTTTACACCGTGCTGACCTAAAGCAGGACCAACAGGTGGTGCCGGAGTAGCTTTTCCGGCAGGAATCTGCAGCTTAATTAAGCCTACAACCTTCTGAGCCATTGTGATTAACCTCCAAAATTCGTGGTAAATTGCGGAACGCCACTGTGTAGGGTCCCTCCCACAGGGAACAAGTTCCCAATAAAAAGCCGGTTGGCTGATTATTTTTAAATTATTCTTCTATCGATTCAGCCTGACCAAGTTCAAGCTCAACCGGAGTTTCACGTCCGAACATAGAAACAACAACACGAACGTAATTCTTGTCTGCGTCAATTTCTTCAACAACGCCGATAAAGTCCTCAAGCGGACCGTCAATAATACGTACCGAATCGCCCACAGAATAGTTAACCTTGGTACTGCGTGTTTCAACGCCCATTCTGTAAACCTCAGCATCAGTAAGGGGGACGGGTTTTGATCCCGGGCCGACAAACCCCGTGCATCCGCGAATATTGCGAACAACATACCAAGTTTCATCGGTATAAACCATTTTTACAAAAACATAACCGGGATAGAGCTTATGCTCAATCTCTTTGGTCTTTTCGCCAACGGTTTCGGTAACGATTTCTGTCGGTACTTTAACGTCAACAATCATATCCTGAAGTTGTCTGTTTTCAGCTGTTGACATAAGGTCAGCGGCAACCTTGTTTTCGTAACCCGAATAGGTATGAACAACATACCATTTTGCATCTGTTTCAGGCATTATAACTTTCTTCCTTTCGTAAGCTCAGTAATAACGCACTTTAGGCAGAAGTTTCCATAACCAAACCAAGCAAAGCATACAAGCCCTGGTCAAGAGCAAATATGAATGCGCTCATAACAATGATTACGGCAATAACAATACCGAAATTTCTTGTTGTTTGAGAAACGGTTGGCCAAGATATCTTCTTTAACTCACCCTTACAAGCGGACAGGTACTTAATAATACGTGCAAAGACGTTAGGCTTTTTGCTTTTTTTAGCAGTCTTTTTGGAATCTGCTTTTTTTGTGTCAAGCTTTTTGTCAGCCATAATGTACCTCCATTATTTAGTTTCTTTGTGAAGAGTGTGTTTCTTACAGAAACGGCAGTACTTGTTCATCTCAAGTCTGTCGGGACTGTTCTTCTTATTCTTCATTGTGTTGTAATTACGCTGTTTGCACTCTGTGCAGGCCAATGTGATTTTTACTCTCATAACGGCACCTCCCGGTTTTTCGGAATATTTTAGCCTCCCTCAACAGTAACGCCGTCAGCCGCAAAAACGCAAGCTCACAAAAATTTGTTCAACCGTCTTTTTCAAGGCGTTAATGAAACGAACAAATATTTTAAACAACTTTCTCAAGTATTTGGCATTACCCTTAGCAGGGCATAAAAAATAAGCCCCTTTCAGAGGTAAAGTTATTTTACCATATTGTAAAGGTATAGTCAATACTTTTTTGCAAATTTATATCTTTTTTATACAAAATTCGTGCCATACGGCTTTTGTGCTCCGTATGACACGAAATAATTTTAATTTAATTCTCGATTTTATTGTTTTTCCGTGCCTTGTTCCTGTAATGTATTTCAAACATAATAATCAACACGGCAAACACACCAAGCCCCACACACGTAGCCAAAGCCCCTGCCGTAAGTCCGGGAGTTTGATACTCAAATCTGATTTCGTGGCTTCCCTCGGTAAGTTCCAATCCCATAAACATGGTGTTGGCTCTCTTTATCTCGGTTTTTTCGCCGTCAACATAGGCTGTCCAGCCGCTGCTGTAAGGAACGGTAAGGCACAAAATTTTGTCCTTGTCAACCGTAATGTCGCCGCTGATTGTATTTGTATCCGTGACAATGTTTTCAAGCTGATTTTCGCCGAGCTTTGAAACCTGTTCCACATATTCGTCCATCGGCTGGCAAATAACCGACATCTCGTCAAAAGTATAGTAACCTTGTTCCGAAAACTCAATTGTTAAAGTATCTCTCGCCTCATCGCTGTATGCAAAGTTTATAATGTAATCCTCCTTGCCGGCATACCACTGAAAATACGGATTACAAACATACGTATCGTTTGACACGCCGTTACACGTGCATTCCAGAGAAGCTCTTCCCTCGTGCGTCCAATATTTTTTACTTGTTTCACATTGTTTCTGCTCATATTCGGTCAAGTTCTCCCATTCGTCATCCGAATAAATGCTAACCGGGTCAACACTTTCAAATTCCAGATTCTGAAAATACAAGTACGTTTCACAGTCAGTCTTGCCGTTGAATTTGAGCGTCAGTTTTGAATCTTCTTTTTTTACCGTGATTTTTCCGTTTTCGACAACAATATTATCGTTTTCTTCGATTGTATACGGTACTGACTGATGATTATAACTCGGCTCTGCATTTTCCGCAAAATCGGTGTCGTCGTCAAGCACAATGCCTTGCATAAGAGCCTGTTGACGTTCAACAGCGGTCATATTTTCATAATCGCTGCGTGAAATATACTTATCATAAGTATAACCGAGGCCGAGAGCGTTACAGTTTTGATAAACCGTATATTTCCCAACACTTTCTTTTGTTTTTGCATTTGAATCAAAACCGAACGGCTTCGTGTTTTTTCCGCTCTCTGTTGTAACAAAATACTTAACGCCCGCAAGGGTTTCAAGCATAGTTCTGTTATCAAGTCCGTCAATTATTGAGTCACAGTAAATATTATTTGCCGTTTCAAGCATATATTGAAAAATATTGCCGTCAGTAAGACTGTAAAATGATGAGACCGAATGATTCTCGTTAAGCACAGCCGAATTTCTCATTACGCTGTTGCTTATTCTGTTCTCATCAAATCTGTAAAAATCGCTGTCGTCTTCAACGTATGACGCCGCTTTTGCATGGGTGGTATCAACCAGGTCTTCGAGAGCCGTTCCTCTGTCATCGAACACATAGACATAATTCTGAGTATTGGTTGAATAAAGAAACTTTGCGTTGACACAGATACTGAGCATTGTGACAAATACCAAAATCAATTTTGAAACGAACCCGACATATAATTTTGCTTTATACGAAACATTTATTCTGTAAATGATATATATAAGAAAGACTGTTATAAACAGTACAACCGAAGAAATAATTGCGCCTTTGCTTGAAGTCTTTGTAAAAACAAACAGATACGATCCTACAATTACCGCCGCTCCGGCAATTATCATAAGAGTTTTTCTTGTAACGTTAAGCATTTTCGGAACTACGGTTGCGGCAATAAAACACACAAGCATACTGTATCCCCATATCCATCTGTTTGATACATATGACATTCCGTGCATAATTTTTCCGAGAAGCGGGATCAACAAAATAATTGTTGTAACCGCAAAGCCTATCTTGAGCGATCTGTATTTTTTGCGCTCGGCAAACAGCAACACAACAGCTAAAAACACAATCGACGCATATCCCATAATCGTCCACTTGTCGGACGGCTGAATTGATATGAACGACGGCAAAAATCCTTCGTAATACGAAAGGTAATATAACGGCTCAAACAATTTGGAAACAGAAGCCCTGTAAGACGATGAAAGCGCAAGAACATTAGGCAAAAGCATAAAGCCCGCAATTAAAACGCCGATGATTGCAAATCCCAGAAATTTAAAGAAAACCAAGAATAGATTTCTCACATACTTTTCTTTATAATAATCAAAAAATCTGATTACGGCATAGATTGCGACAAGAGCGCAAAGCATATAAAAGAAATAAAAATTGCTTATTGCCGACAAAGCCACCGTTATTATGAACAAATACGGACGGCGTTTTTCAAAAATATGCTCAACGCCTATCAGCAACAACGGCAAATAAATCATCGGGTTTGTAAAATAAGGATGACGAATAGCAGCATATGCGGCATATCCGCAAAATACATAGCATAAAGAGCCGATAACAGAACCAAGGCGACCTCGGTTCATCTTCAAACTGTAAGCAGAAAATGCAATTCCCGCAAGATACAGCCTGAGAATAATTAACGCCGTGTATAAAATTTCGGTTTTTGAAGCCGGAACAAATACGGACAACAAGCACAAAGGGTCACCCAGGGCATAATAATGCAAAGTTGTTATTACATCTGCACCGTACCCTATACTCAAATCCCACATGGGAAACGCAAAATTACCTGCGAGTATGTTTTTTGCATATTCTCTCAGCATTTTCCCCAAGTATGTCAAAGAGTTAAAATGCTGAACCAATCCGTCCTTTGTACTTTCATCCCAAATAAAGGACTTTCCGTTAAAGTAAAAAACCGAATACACAATAAGTACGGCGGCAACAAACAAAACAGTATATACAAAATAATAATTTAATCTTTTTCGTTTTGCGCTTTTTGAATCAAACCTGTAAAAGCTGTTGTATATTGATGTAATCAATCCGTCAACATTTGATAATATTTTACTCATACTTCCCACTTTCGTTTAAACTGTCAAATTTGCACTTAATGCAAATATCTAAAACTTAGGTTATATAACAAAGCCGCCGTTTACCCCAAGTATTTGTCCTGTTATAAACTTTGCCTTTTCGCTGCACAGGAATACAGCGGAATCGGCAATATCCTCAGGTGTGCCAAGCAAATTAAGCGGCGTTTCCTCTTTTAATTCGGCAACGGTATTATCGTCAAATTCTTTCATCATATCAGTCATAATGACACCCGGGCAAATGCAATTAACCCGAATACCGGAAAGACCAACTTCTTTGGCAAGTGCTTTTGTGAGTCCGATAACACCGGCTTTGGCGGCACTGTAATGCACTTCGCATGAAGCTCCGACCTGCCCCCACATTGAGCTTATATTCAAAATAACTCCGCTGTGATTTTTGAGCATATACCGTTTCAAAGCCTCTTGTGCACAGTTAAACACACCGCCGAGATTAGTGTTGAGCACAGAACACCAATCATTGTTTGAAATGTCGGTAAATAATTTTTGCTGAGCAGTTCCGGCGTTGTTTACAAGCACATCAAGATTGCCAAACAACCTGTCAATTTCGTCAAACATACTGTTTACCGCAGCTCTGTCGGATACATCTGCGCCGACAGCGGCGGCATTAACTCCGTAAGTTTTCCTCAATACACCTGCAAGCTTTTTTGCTTTAGACTCATTTTTATTATAATTAAGGGCAACATCATAGCCGTTTTGGGCAAAAGCAATCGCAATTGACGAACCGATTCCGCCCGAAGCCCCTGTAATTAGCACGGTTTTCATTCTTTATTTTTCCTGTCCGATATAAAACAATAATGTCGGTTTAATTCAAAAATATCCTCTGAGATTTTAGAGGCAAGTAACATAAACATTATAATTATAACATATCATTCAAATAAAGCAAATAATAAATAATCCAGATAAATTTCTGTAATTTTAAAATTATTTTAATAAATACAAACAAAAATGAGCTCGAAAAATCTCCGAGCTCATCTAAAATTTGATTTTTATTCCAAGGTTATGAGCAAAGCCATCTTAAATTTGCCATCAGCCTTAACGTAATGCTTTCCGTTTTTGGCAAACCTGAAATTCTCGCCCGCCTTGATTGTATGCTCGCTGCCCTCATAGCCGATTATTCCCTGACCTTCAAGCGCAAAAATCAATGCGTCTCCCGGGGCTGCGTGCTCGGCAAGTCCCGTGCCTTCGTCAAAGCTCATAACAACAAACTTCATCTTGTCATTATGTGCAATATCCATATTCACAATTTTTCCGTCCCGATAAGGAAGAAGTTCTGCAAGCTTAAAGACTTCTCCCGGGTTAACAACATTATTCATATTGTTCCTCCTTATGCTTACTTCGGTATAAACCGCTTTTGTATTCGTTCGCATTCCAACGGGAATACTTGCAGGTGTAAGAATGCAATCCGATGAATTAAGTTTCCATACATCTTTATTTGTATAGACCTCCATATTTCCGTCAGACATAATTATCAGTTTTTGATAATCATAGATTTCTGCGCTGATATCTGTGTCTTTTGCAAGTGAGAAATACAAAATATAATCTTCGCCGTTTGAAAATACTTCTTTAGAAATTGTGCACCCCGCAACAGGTTGATTTTTTTTTGCAACGCAAAAGACCTGTCCGGTTATTTCGTTCATAAAATCACTTCGCTTCGTGTTCGTCAATGAATTTTTTCAGCTCTCTTAATATTGTATCCCGATCAATTCCTGACTTTTTGCTGACATCCGCAACGGTAGCATTTTTAAGCATCATCCTTCCGACAGGAGTTTTTGCCATTTTAAACTTACTGTTCACTTTTATCAACTCGTCAAGCAACCAAGGATACTGCGCCATTATATCGGTTACTTTGGTTTTTTCGTTAATGTTCATTTTTTCCATACTGCCTTTCCTTTTATTATTCCTTTAATTTATCCGTTTACGCAAAATTATTTTTCAGGCGAATATTCACGGCAGCATTGTCACTCAACAAAGTATAACAAAACGGTTAAACCGAATATAATTATCGAAATCTGTTCCGATAATTAATCTAAAATTCTGCCGTCCCTTGAAATTGTTACAACCTGCCAGGGAATGAATTTTCCGCTGTTTCTAAGCGCCTGTTCCGCAGCTGCCTGCAAGCCTCCGCAGCACGGCACCTCCATACGAACAACGGTAACGCTCTTAATATCATTTAAAGATATAATTTCGGTAAGCTTTTCTGTATAATCAACCATATCAAGCTTTGGGCAACCGATGAGCGTAATCTTACCTTTTATAAACTCTTCGTGAAAACCGGCGTAAGCATATGCCGTACAGTCCGCCGCTATCAGCAGCTTTGCACCTTTATAAAACGGAGCTTCGGCAGGAAGCAATTTTATCTGAACAGGCCACTGGTTAAGCCTTGAAACAGGTTTTCCCGCTGTTAAAACGCCGTCATCTTCAGGTGACAAGGATTTTTTAAACTGCATAAATCTTGAGCCCGGACAACCGCCGTGATGACTTTGCGCATTAGCCTTTTTCAGCTGCTGAGCGGCTTTTACGGCATTTTCATCATATTCGGGTGCCTCACGCTCCTCAAATGTAATCGCACCTGTCGGACAGCTAGGCAGGCAATCGCCAAATCCATCGCAAAAATTTTCACGCATAAGTTTAGCCTTGCCGTTTACCATATCAATGGCACCCTCGTGACAGGCGGTGGCGCAAGCGCCGCAACCGTTACATTTTTCTTCATCTATTTTAATAATTTTTCTAATCATTTGCAATACCTCCTTGACTTTGTGAGCTCATTATAATACTATTTTTTTATAAAGTACGTTGTAATTACAACAAAATTTGATTTTCGGAGAATACATGAACATTAAAGAATTAAAAAATTCCATTGCCTTTAAGGGAATGGACGAAAATGACATAGAAAAATGTATTAAGTCTCTTAATACAAAAGAAAAGGAATACAAAAAAGGAGAGCTGATTTTATCCGCCGGCGACATTACAAGCCTTTTCGGATTAGTGCTGAGCGGCAGTGTAACAATTGAGAGCAACGACATCTGGGGCAACAAAACTATCCTGAGTCACGTAGGCAAGCTGAATTTTTTTGCGGAAACTTATGCCATACTTGAAAATGAGCCAATGCTTGTAGACGTATGTGCAAACGAAAACTGTAAGGTTTTATTTTTTGATATCTCAAATCTAAAGCATACAAATGAAATTTACGAAAAATGGGCAATTAAATTTATCCGCAATTTGCTCTGTGTATCGGCAAACAAAAACACAGTGCTGTCCGGGCGGAGCTTTCACATTTCGCCGAGAACAATCAGAGAAAGAATACTCTCATATCTGAACACCGTTTCCATAAAGAAGAACAGCAAGGATTTCAGCATTCCGTTTGACCGTCAACAGCTTGCAGACTATCTTAATGTTGACCGAAGCGCACTGTCGCACGAATTGGGAAAATTGCAAAAAGAAGGCATAATAAAATTCAAAAAAAATCACTTCGTACTAAATACGTTTTGATTTCACTTAAAATCAAAAAAACCGTTACTATACATTACAAAAGCAAGAGTAACCGAATATATTGTCGGTTGCTCTTGCTTTATTTTGAAATATTTCACTTTGCGTAATTTTGAATTTGTAAACAAACATTAAAGAATATCACGGATCTCAAACGCCAAAATTATTTTAAAGCGTTCGTCGAACGTTTTAAGGTTGTTGCCGAGAATTTTCTTTATCTTTGCAAGCTGATAATTTATCGTATTTCGGTGAACAAAAGTTTCCTGCGCCACCTTTTGAACACTTCCGTCGTATTTTAAATACATACGTAAAAAGTTCATATAATCCGTTCCGTTGTCTCTGTCATAAACTTCAAGTTTATTGAGATTTTCTTCATATATGCTTTCAAGCAACGAAACATCATCAACCGCAAGAATTAACTTTTTTATTTCCAGCTTATCATAAAACATGGGCGTAATGCCTCTGCGCTGTGCAAGTTTTAACATTCTGAGCACTATCTGATAGCTGTTTGATAAAACCTTAAGCTTATTCTTGGTTTTGCTGATTGCAATGTATAATTTGTTTATACTTATATACTTTTCTTCTTCGCTCTGTACCCTGTTTACAAGTTCTTCGATTTCCCCGTCGGTAAAATCGCTCAATACATAAAACAGCAGATTATCAACTTTAAATCCTCCCCAGTGCTTCTGATACGAATAAACAATTCTTTCAAAAGCCGATTCGACTTTACGTGTTGAAATATTTTCAGCCATATCCGCTTTTATTCCGATAATTGTATAATCTGCTTCAATGTCAAAATCATTACATTCAAGAATCGGAATGTATTTTGCATAATCGCCCGGGAAAAAAATAAAATTTTTGAGTGTATCACCTATGGTTTCTTCTTTTCGCTCATTTAATATTATCTTGTTGCAAAAATCCCTGGAAATATCGACAATTCTTGTTTTCCACGGAATATCCATCAACGGAAAGTTGTTTTCGTTACAATAACTTATTACTTTTGCCGGGATAGCCTTAATGTAGGGCCCGATGTTAAGTACAAGTCCGCTTACATGCTTTGCTATGAGATTTTTTACAAACGGCAACATCCAATCCTGAGTTTTTTTTGTTGCTATACCGGTTGTAAAAATAAGCTCGCCGCCATGAAGAAAATCGCTTACCTCTATATCTTCCACGGTATGAACCCATTGAACTATATTCGACATTCCCTCTTTACCTGCAATCACACGCATTCCGTAAAGATATCCTGCTTTTTCACACAATGAACCAAGAGTTACCGCCATATAACTCACCTCCCGGCTGACCCGCTGTATTATTTGCCAAACTTAATCTGTACCGCTCTCTCTATAATATCGGCACAGTCTTGTATTGAATTTCTTGACGTGTTAAGGAACATATCGTAGTTAAGCGGATCCTTCCAATTTTCGCCTCTTGTATAATACTTGTAATATGCGGTACGATATTTGTCGGTTCGCTTTTTCATATCCCTTGCGCGTTCTTCCGAAACATAAATTCTTGAGCGTATTTCGGCAATACAGTCGTCATAGTACGCATTAACAAAAACGCTGAACACATTCGGTCTGTCTCTCAAAATATTGTCTGCGCACTTTCCGACTATTATACAGGACTGCGTACGAGACAATTCTTTGATAATCTCGGCTTGAATATTGTAAAGATTCAAATCCGAGACAAAAGCTCTTGATTCCGGTCTGAGGACATTGGCGGTAGGCAACTTGGTAAGTGACTTGATAAGATAGCTGCCGTGAAGTCTTTCGTCAACCTCAACAAATTCGCTCTCATCAATTCCGCTTGCCTGCGACGCCATCGTCAAAATCTGTCTTTCATACCACGGAATACCAAGCTTTTCCGAAAGCAGAGCGGCAATTTCCTTGCCGCCGCTTCCAAAACTGCGTGCTATTGTGATAATGTAATTATCCATAGTGAACCCTCCGTTATTTATCAGTCAACGGCGTCGCATTTAAGTACCGCATTCAGCAAGACTGACGCACCTTCGGTGCAAAGCTCTGTTGAGGTAAACTCCGGTTCGCAATGTGAATGTCCGTCCTTTGAAGGAACAAAAATCATTGTTGTGGGCAACATATACGAAGCAAACTGAGCGTCGTGACCGGCTCCGGAATTGATTTTCCGGTTGGAATAACCGAGTTCGTCAACCGATTCCTGAACAAAATCCACAAGCTGTTTATCATAATAAACAGTGTCTCTTGTCCATGCAACCTCATATCCGACCTTGCACTTTGCAACCTCTTTAGGCATATTCTCGATAATCGAAACCACCTGCTCTATAACCTTTGGGTCTTCGTGACGGGCGTCGATTGAAAATTCGATATAATCCGGAATAACAGTGTGAACATTCGGATGGCAAAGAATCTCACCGGTTGTATAAACAAGCTCGGGATCGAGCTTATCAAGTTCTTTGTGAAGATATGTAAGAACTTGTGCTGCGGCAAACAAAGCGTCGTGACGATACTTCATAGGTGTTGTGCCCGCATGGTCAGCCTGACCTGTAATTTTTATGCGGTAGTTTACCATACCGAGTACACAGGTAACAACGCCTATATCATTATTTGCAGCTTCAAGAATCGGGCCCTGTTCAATGTGAAGTTCAAACATAGCCTTATAATCCTTGGGATTAAGTCTGTTTGATTCATCGCCTTTGTAACCAGATGCGTCCAAAGCCATTTCAAATGTTTTGGTTGGATCAAGAATTGACTTTGAGGCGAGCATATTTTCCTTTTTAAAGTTTTTGGCAATATCAACAGGAAGATAATCGTAACATACAATGCCTGAGCACATCATTGCCGGCGGATAGAGAGAACCCTCTTCGTTTGTCCATATCATAGCAACCAAATTATGTTTGTGAGGAATATTCTCCGTAGCCACGGTTTCAAGAACCTCCATTGCTCCCATTACACCGAGAATACCGTCATAGTTTCCTCCGTTTTTAACAGAATCGCAATGCGAAGCCATTACAATTGCCGGAAGCGACGGGTCAGAACCCTTGAGAGTTGCATAAACATTTGCAACGTCATCGGTTTTAATTTCCGCACCGATGGCTTTCATTCTCTTAACAAACTCAGCTCTTGCCTGTAATGCTTCGGGCGAAAGCGAATATCTTGTAATTCCACCGTGACCTGCATCACCGAATTTACTGAAAGTTGAAATTTTGTCCTGCATTCTTTCTTTACTGCACTTATACATACTCTTTGCACATCCTTAGTTTAATAATTTTAGTATATAATAATCTTCAGTGTCAATTTAATGACCTGTCAATACCGACTTGCTTACTTTTTTTCCCGAATCAATTGCATTAACGGGACACACCACTTTGCACAAATGACATCCAACGCATTTCTTACCGTCAAGAACAGGTTTTCCGGCATTGTTCATTTTTATTGCCTGATGACCTCCGTCATAACACGACACATAACACCTTTCACAGCCTATACATTTTTCACGGTCGAACTTTGGGAAACAAATATAACTTCTGTCAAGATCATCGGCAGAAATTATGTTTTTCTCAGCCAAGCCCGTAAAATCGTTAATGCTGCCGAAATTATGCGATGCCATATATCTTTTGAGTCCGTCAATCATATCTTCGATTATACGATAACCGTACTGCATAACAGCCGTGGTCACCTGAACCGTTGAACAACCCAGCGAAATAAATTCCGCCGCATCATACCAAGTCTCGATTCCGCCCATTCCGCTTATCGGAACATTTTTTAGTTTATCGTTGCTTCTCATTTCATTGATAAATCTGAGTGCAATCGGCTTTACCGCCTTCCCGGAATATCCGCCGACAGATGACTTTCCGCAAACATCAGGCGAACTTGAAAAATTATCCAGATTCACGTTCATTATGCTTTTTATTGTGTTGATTGCCGCCAGACCGTCCGCTCCGGCTTCAACCGCTTTAACGGCGGGAGGAATCATGGAGGTAATATTCGGCGTCATCTTTGCAAGAACAGGTAAATTTGTCCCCTTTTTAACTGCCTTTGTATACAGATATACAAGCTCCGGGTTTATGCCGACATCGCTGCCAAGCCCCTCACCCACCATTTGAGGACAACTGAAGTTGCACTCAATAATATCAGCTCCGGCTTTTTCGCAAAGTGAAGCGAGCTTTGTCCACTCGTCCTCGTTACTTCCCATAATAGATGCAATGATTACTTTTGAGGGGTAATTTTTTTTAAGTTCTTTAAAGAAGCCTAAATTCTCTTCGAGAGAATAAGTTGATATTTGTTCAATGTTTTTAAATCCCACAAATCTCGTATCTTCCTTATTAAGCTCGGAAAATCTCGGCGAAACCTCGTTTGGCGTAAACATTCCGATTGTTTTAAAGGCTACTCCCGCCCAACCGCAATCAAACGCCTTTGCAACCATATCATAGTTACTTCCGACAACAGAAGACGAAAGGAAAAACGGGTTTTCACACCTTACTCCGCACAGACTTGCGGTAAGATCGATTTCAGACATCGGAACGGGATTCTGTTGCGAAAGAAGTTCGGTGATTTTATCAATACGAACAGGCAAATCAAACTTCGCCCGATTGCACGCCTGCATACAACCACCGTCTATGCAATCCGCACAAGGATTGTCCGCAAGCATATATCTTGCTCCCTGCTCATTGTCAAAGTTTACCGAACGAATGATTCGGTCAATTTTCACACCGTATGTACAGGCCTGTGCACAAGGAGCGTTTTCACACAGCAGGCATCTGCTGCTCTCGGTTTTTAGAACAACTTCTCTGTATCCCATAACATCAACTGCTTTCAAAACTATTTTGAGGTACTTCTCTTTACATATTTTCCGTTTCCGGGTGTTCCCGTGAATTTTCCGTTATCATAAACAAGGTTACCGCGAAGATAAGTCTGAACGGGATAACCGTGCAACTTTTTGCCCTCCCATATAGTATGGTCACAATCAGAGTGCATATTGCTTACACTGACAGTAAAGTCCTTATCCTTATCATAGATTACTATATCGGCGTCCTTGCCAATCTCGATTGCACCCTTGTCGTCACAACCGAAAATCTTTGCGGGATTTGTCGAACAAAGCTCAACAGCTCTCTCAAATGTGATTTTGCCGCTGTTTGCCGCATCAAGCATATACGGGTAAAGATTTTCAATTCCGGCACATCCGTTCGGAATCTTGGTGAAGTCATCCTTGCCCCAATCCTTTTCATAACTTTGGAAAGGACAGTGGTCGGTCGCAACAGTGTCGATAAGACCTGCCTTTATTGCCGTCCATAAAGCGTCTTGGCTTTCTTTTCCTTTCATCGGAGGGGAACAAACAAAGTTTCTGCCGTCCTCTCTTTTATAAACATCACAGGTAAATTCCAAATATTGCGGACAGGTTTCAATATATATTTCGTGACCTTCGGTTTTTGCCTTAATACATTCTTCGAGTCCCTCTTTATCAGCCATATGTACAATATAGAGCGGAGCTTCAAGGTGTTTTGCCCAATGGACTGCTCTTTTGTCTGCCTCCGCTTCAACAAATTCGGGTCTGCTCAGGTAGTGATACCAGGCGCTTGTCTTTCCCTCCTTAAGGAACTGCTCTGTTCTCATATCAATAAGGTCGGGATTTTCGGCATGCAGGTTGATTTTTGCGCCAAGCTCCTTTGCCCTTAACAGCAACCTGACAAATGTCGCGTCATCAACCATCATTTTTTCTTTCTTGTAAACAAAGAAACATTTAAAACTTGTGATTCCTTCGTTTACGGCAGTTTCCATTTCATCAAGAATTTCGCCGCCGTTTAAATCGGTAATGCAACAGTGAAAAGCATAGTCAACACAAGCTTCCTTTTCAAGCACAGCCTTTTTTGAATTGACAAGCCCCATAATTGTCTCTCCGCTGTGCTGAACAGGATAATCAAAAACCGTTGTTACACCGCCGCAAGCTGCCGCACGTGTTCCTGAAAGATAACTGTCGGCTGAAACAGTTCCTCCAAAAGGCATTGCCAGGTGTGTATGAACATCAATAGCTCCCGGCAGAACAAGCTTGCCTTTTGCATCAACCACTTTGTCGGCAGAAACCTCGATATTTTTACCGATTTCTGCAATTTTCCCGTCTTTTACAGCTACATCTGCCGTATAACTGCCTTTTGCGGTTACAATTGTTCCGTTTTTAATCAATAAATCCATACTGTTATCTTTCCTTTCTTAATTTTGCTGTTGCGGCGGTGAAACGCCGCCGCACAGCCGTCTTGATTTTTATTTGGTAAAGAGGTCTTTTTTGTATACAAGTTCAAGACCCGATCTCTGATAAACCTGAGCAATTTCCAAAAGTTCCATACCGCCTGCGTTTGCGGATGTTAAGTTAGCAACCCATGTTACACCAAAGTCTACCGTACCGTTGCTTACCGCCGTTGTCTCTGAAATGTCTCCGCCGCCCGGAGTGATTGTAACCTTGAGACCAACCTCGTCATAATATCCTTTTGCCTGTGCAACGTAATATCCCATAAACTGAGCCTGAGGAAGCCATTTTAACTGGATTGTAACTTCTGTTTTCTCAAGATCGCCGAACTTTCCGTCTGTTGACTTATTTGCTTCGTCAATGTACTGAGTATCGCGAATATCATCAAGCGTAAAACCTTCAAGCTTTGAACTTGCGGACGAATCGTCAAGCTGTATATACTTTTTGCTGAGATCAAGAGTTTGCTGCATAGCTTCTTCGTCCATGTTGCCGTAGTTATTAACGGTGTTACCCTTTGTATCGGTTGTTACAAGCTTTGCAACTTCCTTTGCCATATACAACTGGTGATCCGATGATACCGAAGAACCGGCATCAAAAACAATCTGTGCTGCTTCCTCCGGATTTTCAACAGCGTATTTCCAACCTTTCATTGAGGCATACAGGAATGCTTTCACCGTATTGGGGTTCTGCTTTGCAAACTCCTTGGTACAGAAAATATTATCTTCAAGCATTGCAACGCCTTCATCGTTCATATCAATTGTACCTACTGTATCGCCGTACTTGTAACCGCCGTCATAATCGTTCTTAACAAGTCCGAGTTCGTTATACGTCATGGCAGAAGCCAAAGTGATATTATCCTGGTCAAATCCGTCCATTGTAAAGTCTTGCGAAAGGTATTTCGTCGGGAGATCATACTTCTGAAGAAGTGCAAGAATTTCATACTCGTTGCCAAGTCCCCAGTTGCCTATCTTTCCTTCCGATGCGGCTTTTTTGATAATCTCTTCGTTTGACATTAATTCGCCGCCGGTTGACGAACCTGATGAACCGGATGATGAGGCAGACTCGCCGCATCCTGCAAATGAGGTAACTGCAATTGTTCCCGCAAATACTAATGCAAGCAACTTTTTAAACTCTTTTGTCTTTTTCATTTTGATTCCTCCAATTTTAAGTCTATGTAAACCGAATAAACGGCAAACAAACAATAATATTTATTTTATTCTGCGATTTTTTAATACTATTGACTCGATTAACATAAGCAATCCGTACATCACAAGACCGATGAGGCACGCAACCACTATATAAGCCCACGCCGTCGGATACTGACCGAGTACAATGTTTTCTCTTATTTCTCTGCCGACACCTGTGATGTACTCGGCAAAATATTCTGAAACCACCGCGCTTATAATGCTTATCGGAACACTGACTCTCAGCGCAGTAAATACATACGGAATCGAGTTAGGCAATCTAAGCTTAAAGAAAACCGTGCTCTTTTTGGCTGCATATGATTTCATAAGATCAAGTGCAAAAGGTTTAAGCTCCGTAAGACCTCTGAACGCATTAATACTCATACTTGCAATGCAAACTATCATAACAACCAACGTTTTTGCAACCATACTTCTTATATTAGGGTCATTGCTGATGTCCTTAGTCCAGTTAGTCATAACAGGTGCAAGAGCTACTATCGGAATTGCGTTAAATGCTCCGACAATTGTAATACCTCCCTTGCCCCACTTTTGAAACGTTGCCGCAAACACCGCAATAAGGTAGCCGATTATCGAACCCACAAGCAAACCGACAACGGCAACAATAACCGTATAAAGTGCATTAACAGAAAATGTAGGAATGTTATCAATTATTATTTGACAAATTCTTGACGGAAGAGGAAGTGTGTTTGTGTCTGTATTAAACAATTTATGAAGAACCTGTTCCTGCCATAAAATCAAAATCAGAACACCGAACAAAACCGGAAGAAGTATGGAGCTTAATGTCTGAACAGCCTTTTTTTCCTTGAGTTTTCGCCATAAACTTTTTCTTTTTCTAATCAATTAAGCCGCCCCCTTTTTCTTCCCCGTTTTGCGCTCGATTCTCTTTAACGGCGATACAAGATTTTCAATCCAACCCATGAGCGAGCAACTCAGAACACCTATTACCGCACTGAAAACCACAATATCCCAAAATACATATATTGACATAGCGTGCTTCAAAGATTGTGAAAGCATACATCCGAGACCTCCGTCACCCTGAAGGGTATCAACAAGGATTGATGCTGTAATTGCCATCGGAGCGGCAATTTTCAGTCCCGTGAAAAAATAAGGGATACATGACGGAATAAGCATTTTAAAATATACAGTCGATTGCTTTGCGGCGTAGGAATACATAAGCTCATATTTTTGTTTTTCAACCGAATTAAGTCCGGCAAGAGTATTTGTTGCCACCGGATAAAACGTAAGAATAGCAGCTATTATAATTCGACTTGAACCTATATCATGTGTCATTGCAAGAATAATAGGAGCCATACCCAAAATAGGAATCAGCTGAATCAGCATCAAATACGGTGCCGCTATTTTTTCAACAATTCTTGAAAGCTTCATCAAAATTGCAAGTGCAAATCCTATAATCATTCCTATAAAGAATCCTTGTCCTGCCCTTGAAAGCGTTTGACCCGCATTGTAAATCACTACCTGAAAACAAGTCATTCCGTTTGAAACGGGCTTGGAATCAATAAATGAATATGCAATCTGCCATATATGAGGCATAATGTTTTCGGGAGTTCTCTTTGTTGCCTGTACAACAAAAGCAAATATTTCCCATATTACCAAAATTCCAAGTACCCAAACCAAAGTCACGAGAGCCTTGGAGTTTTTTATTTTTGTCAGTGTTTTCATCATAAGCTGCCACCTTCAAAACTGTTTCTTACCTTTGAAACCAGTTCTCCGAAATGAGCGGTGTCTCTCATATCAATCGTCCTCGGATAAGGCAAATCTGCGTCAACAACGGCAGACAGTCTGCCGGGATGAGGCGAAAGGACACATATTCTTGTGGAAAGAAAAACCGCTTCCTGAATATTATGAGTAACAAAAACAATCGTTTTGTTTGTTTTCTCCCATATTTTCAAAAGGTCAAGATGGAGTTTTTCCTTTGTAAATTCATCAAGTGCGGAGAACGGTTCATCCATCAGCAAAATTTCCGGTCTGATTCCAAAAGCTCGTGCAATTCCGACCCTTTGCTGCATTCCTCCCGATAACTGTTGAGGATAATGATCCGCAAACTTTGTAAGTCCGACCATTTCAAGCATTTCATCCGCTCTGTCAGAACGATCTTTCTTTGAGTAGCCCATAATCTCAAGAGGAAGCTCAATATTCTTCTTAACCGTGCGCCACTCAAAAAGCACGGGATTTTGAAACACTATTCCGAATTTCTGCATAAGCCTTATTTCCTTGGGTGTCATATTGCTTACTCTTACGTTGCCGGAAGTCGGTTCAAGCAAGTCGGCAATTGTTCTCAAAAGGGTTGTCTTGCCGCAGCCCGACGGGCCGAGAAGTGAAATGAACTCTCCTTTGTGAATGTCAAAATCAATATTATCAAGCGCTTTTACATCATTGCCCTGATTATCCTTAAAAACCACCGATACATTATTTATCGCAATTTCAACATCATTTTTTATAATTGCATTGTCGTTCAAACTCATACTCTGTGCCTCCCTGTTGATAATCTGCGTACAGACGGTAAAACTGTTTTTAAACCTCCGCCTTAACTTTGATTAAAAAGAAAAAGCACAGCAAAATAGCCTTTCACGCGCCTTTGCTGTGCTTTAATATTTAGTCTTAATGCCGATTAAGCATATAATTTTTTGTATATTTCAATGCAGTCCTGCTCCGTAACATTCCTTACGGTGTTGCCAGGACTTCCGCTGGCAACCGCATCTTTTGCCATTTTAGGAATTTTGGAATAATATTCGTCTTTATCTATTCCGTATTCCTCCAAAGTCGGAATTTGACACACATCACAAACACTCTTAAGAGAATCAATGAATTTCTCTGCTGCCGACTTATCGCTGTCCGAATCCGATGCAACGCCTGTTTCTCTGCCGAGATTTGCAAATTTTTCATACGCACCGGATACCGCAAAGCTGAGACATTCTTTCAGCAACATTGCATTGGACATTCCGTGCGGAACATGAAACAAAGCTCCGATCGGTCTGCTCATACCGTGAACTATTGTAACGCTTGAATTATTGATACAAATACCCGCTTCAAGAGCCGCAATACTCATCTGCTCCCTTGCATTGATATTTTTCGGATCGTTGAAAGCCAAAGGTAAGTATTTCATAATTCTTTTTACAGCTGAAACAGCAAGCGTATCGGTCATTGAAAATGCTTTTTTCGAGGTATATGCCTCAACGGCATGCGTCAAAGCGTCAAGACCTGTTGCTGCCGTTACCGATTTGGGAGAACTTACCGTAAACTCGCTGTCCACAATTGCAAGCCGAGGTACAAGAACATCGCCTTTTAAGAGCATTTTGATACCCTTTTGAGAATCCGTAATTACAGTAAATTTTGTTGCTTCGCTGCCTGTTCCGGCTGTTGTCGGAATTGCAACCAACGGTAAAATTTCTCCTGAAATTTCTTTTCCGTTATAATCCGAGATGCTTCCGTCATTAACTGCCATCGCCGCAATTGCCTTTGAGGAATCAAGAGGACTTCCTCCTCCTATTCCGATAATAAAATCGCAATCTGAGCTTTTTAAAAGGTTAACGCCGCTTTCAATCATAACATCGTCGGGTTCTCCGGTTATCCCGTCAAACACAACATACTCAATCTTATTTTTATCCAATAACGAGATAAGCTTCTTCATCATATCGGAAATCGCAACGTGTTTGCCCGTTACAATGAAAGCTTTATTGCCCATATTCTTCAGTATAGGTGCCGCCTCATTCAAAACTCCGTTTCCGACAATTATATGATTTGGTACAACAAAATGTGACATTGTACAATCTCCTTAAATTAATTCGTTATCCACATATGTAAGGACTTCATCCATTTTAACCATTTCTTCTCTTATCTGCTCTTCTGTAATGATTAGCGGAGGGTTTACAAAGAGCATATTCTC
The DNA here is from genome assembly GCA_963599905.1 of Acutalibacteraceae bacterium. Classification (GTDB taxonomy): domain Bacteria; phylum Bacillota; class Clostridia; order Oscillospirales; family Acutalibacteraceae; genus Ruminococcoides. The sequence goes on along the minus strand of CAVBYX010000015.1, from coordinate 77,565 downwards.
ATGTGAATAAGTCATAAATTTCTTACTCTTGAGCATTCCCACAAGACTGCCCATAATACCCTTTTCATCCTTTCCGTATGGAACAAGCGGTTCTTTGGTTTTCTTATCTTTAACAAGCTCAATTGACGAAAACAATCCGATATATCGTACATCACCGACGCAAGGATGCTTTGACTTCATCTCTTCAAGGATTTCACCGAGAACCTTACCGGATTTTGCAACATTATCAAGGATTTTTGCCTCTGTATAATAATTTACGCAGGCAACACCTGCCGCACAGGCAAGCGGGTGACCGCTGTATGTAAGACCGCAGGAAAGAAGATGATCATCAAAATATTCGGCAATTTTCTTTGAAACAGCAGCACCGCCCAAAGGTACATAGCCGCAAGTAACGCCCTTTGCAAAGGTTACTATATCAGGAACTACATCAAAATTCTGGAAAGCAAACATTTTGCCTGTTCTGCACCAACCTGCCATTACTTCATCACAAATCATTAATATTCCGAATTCGTCACAAATCTTACGAACGCCCGGCAAATAACCCTTCGGCGGAATAATTACTCCGTTTGAACCTGTAATAGTCTCCATAACAATTGCGGCAACACTGTCGGGGCCTTCATATATAATCTGTTCGCGAAGCTTTGTAAGATAAAACTCGGTAGCCGCTTCCTCGGACTCAAACTCAATTGCTTCTCTGTAAACATAAGGGTCAAAAAATTTCACAAAACCCGGAATACCCGGTTCGAGCGGATATCTTCTCGGTTCGCCTGTAAGATTGCCCGCACCGAAAGATGAACCGTGATAACTTCTGTAACGGCTGAATATTTTGTTTCTGCCCGTATACATTCTGGCAATTTTTACGGCATTTTCATTTGCGTCCGCACCTGCATTGGTAAAAAATATTTTACCGAAACTTTCGGGAAGCAAATCGATAATCATTTCCGCAAGTGTTGATTTAGCTTCGGTTGCATAAGAAGGACCGACAAAACAAAACTTGTCAACCTGTTCTTTTATTGCCTCTCCGATAGCTTTGTTTCCATAGCCGAGATTAAGGTTTACAAGTTGTGACGACATATCGCTGTATCTGTTACCGTCAAAATCGTAAAAATAAATACCATCCGCTTTCGCTACGGGTATCGGATTTAAATTTTTCTGTTTACTCCAAGACTGAAGAACGTACTTTTTGTGATTTTCAACAATTTTTTCAGGTGTCATAGTTATTTCCCCTTTACCGAAGTAATATAAAAGATTAAACAAAAATGGAACTTCATTATCGAAGCCCCATTGCTCTGTAACTCTTTTGTTTATGTCTATATTATATCATCAAAAATCCAATATGCAACCTTTTTTAGCACAAGAATATTTGTGCTTGTGCACAAACCGATATAAGAAACTGTGCTTTTATCTTATTAATTTATGATATCAAAGCCTAAAATTGTAAAGTTTATCCGACACACCAATTATGCTTAGAGCTAAATCATCGATTTTCACGGTACAGCTTTTTTACCATATGCCGACTGTTTTAAGTCTCTATAATAAAAGTTGGGGTAAGAACCGAACCGCCCCGGATTGTACTGTCTGCACAATCCGGGGCGGTTCAGTCAGAAAAAATTGCTTAACCTCTTTGTTGTTTTAATAATAGAAAAATCTTTGTGCTACGGTGTAATAAATTTTAAAAATATATTATCTTGTTTCCTTTAAAATCGGCAGGCAAACTGAAATGACAGTAAGTTTGACTGCATTTTATCTTGTTTTAACTTAATTCAAAATTACTCAACTGAATTTTTAAAATCTCAAAAACCCGGTGTTTAAGCCACTTTTAAGGCATTTTAAGTAATTTTGACAAAAAATAAAAGGCGGTTAAAAAACCACCTTTTTTGGTCGAGGTGACAGGACTTGAACCTGCGGCATCTTGGTCCCAAACCAAGCACTCTACCAAACTGAGTTACACCTCGAAATCTGCCGATTTACGACAGCTGTACTATTATAACTTATGTTTCTCGGTTTGTCAATACATTCGTCTTATAAAATTAGGTTTGTTCATTTAAATCGGAGTCTGCACCGGGTGCAAACTCCGACTTGAATGTGTTCCGAATTTTGTCAAAGCACGGAAAGTCTTGAATAAATATCTTCGGCAGAGTAAAGATAAGCAACACAATTGTACCCTTCGACTTCTTCTTTGCTCTTAAATCCGACTCCGTAAATCACAGCGGCAAAGTCCATTCCCACCCGGCGTGCGCCTTCGGCGTCAACGTAACTGTCGCCGACAAGAACACTGTCCTGAACCGAAATTCCGAGCCCGTTGCAAGCCTGCATAATCAAATCACACTTGTTGAGGTTTGAACCGACGTCGGTTGCGCAAACAATATCAAACAAATTTCCGATGTCGTGATAGGTTTTCAACATATCGGCTGTGTAACGTTTGTTCTGCTGTGTGGCAATTGCCAGCTTGTATCCGTCTTTCTTAAGCTTCGAGAGCGACGATTCTATTCCGTCGTACATCATCATCATTTCTTCGCCCTTTTGCGAATACAATTTGCTGTAATTGTTGACGGCGTACTGTATTTCATCGCCTTTCATTCCGTAGAGTATTTCAAACCCCTGCTCAAGCGTTGCACCTATTATTTTTTGCAATGCGTCACGGTCAACGGGAGAATATCCCATAGCCGACGCCGTTGTGTTAAAACAATAAAGCGTACCCGGAGAGGTATCGGCAATTGTGCCCTCAAAGCCGAAGATTATTAGCTTTTTCATTATATATCACCTCAGATATACCACTGCATTTTAAAGAACATCGCATATTTGGTGCGCTGATATTTAACTGAATATGATTTCCTTTTTATTGCACATAATTATACCACTCAATCTTAATAAATACAATACTTTTTATTTGACATTGTTATTGTTACGGTATAAAATTTAAATCGGAACAACGCTGTGCTTTGCAGGCAAAGCCTGCGGCTGATTCGGGAATTAAAAACTCCGCCCGAGAAAAGGAAGCTTTTCTGTCTGCGTTAAACGGCGCTGTGCATACTATTTTATTCATAAATTTATGAAAGGTTAATCACATGTCCGACTCAAACAAACAACATCTTGCCCGGCAAGACAAGCACAAACAAATCCCTTTGAAATACGCCTCGATTAATTATTATCTTGCGCTTATGTTTTCACTGTTTCCGCTTTATTTGTCAATTTTTGCGGACGGAAACTTTCCGTTTATTCACTTTGACAACGCCTTTACAACCATCAGACACGACAAATATTATCTTTTTTTGATACTTACCGGAATTACGGCAATAGCGGAACTTTTGCTGATAACAACATACAGCGAAAACGCAAAAAGTTCCGACAACATAAAACCAAAAAGCAACATATTCAAGAGTTTTTCGTTTGTGGATTATTCATTGATTGCTCTGCTGTTTTCAAGCCTGATTTCGGCTTTGTTTTCGCCTTATACCGAAACGGCGTTTTTCGGCGAACCGAACGGAAGAAACAACGGCGTTATACTGATTGTGTTTTACGTGCTTGCATATTTTTTAATCACACGATTGTTTTGCTATGCGGAATACGTTCTTGCGGTGTTTGCGGCGGCTTCAATCGGCGTTTACCTTTTGTCGGTTTTAAACGGATTTTATCTTGACCCGCTCGGCACTCTTAGTATTTTGGGAAAAACCCAGGCAAACGACTTTATCTCGACAATAGGCAACAAAAACCTGCTTTCAAGCTACATCTGCATCTCGCTTCCCGTTGTTGTCGCAATGTCGGTTCACACCGAAAAAAAGCCTCTGCGTATTCTTTACCTTGCGTCTTCGGGCTTTGGCTTTATGTCGCTTATGGTTTCTGACAGCGACTCGGGAATTTTGGGCATAGGCGCTTTTCTTATGATATACTTCATTGTGTATTCACGCAAAATATCAAAGCTAAAAAAATATTTTTTGGCTTTGACGGTTATGCTTGCCTGCGCAAAACTGCTGAGACTGTTTTCGCTTGCTATGGGTGACAAATACAAAGAAATAGGCAGTTTGCAACAGATGTTTGTATTCTCAAACCTCGGTTATGTTTTGCTTGGAATCTGCCTTGCCGCAACAATTGCTTTGTATTTGACCGACGCAAAAAAGCCAAACCTGATTTTGCCGAAAGCGGTTCCGATTGTGCTTGCAATACTGCTTTCCGCTGCCGTTATCGGTCTGATTTTAACCGTGGTATACTTCAGCACGGTTGACACACAGACAAATCTCGGCAACTTTGAAAAACTTCTCAGATTCAACGACAAGTGGGGTACTCACAGAGGCTATATGTGGATAAGGTCAATGTGGATTTTCGGCGACGCTTCCGTTTGGCAAAAGCTGTTCGGCACAGGTCCGGACACGTTTTACTATCCGTTCAGCCGATATTTTGAAGGGCTTATGAAGTTTGGCGACAGTTCAACCAATGCGGCACACAACGAATACATCAACTGCCTTATCACAACGGGAACAGTCGGACTCGGCTCATACCTTGCCTTTGTCGGTTCTGCAATTGTAAGGGCAGTAAAGACAGCCTCAAAAAATCCGATTGTTATTGTGTTTCTTGCCGCAGTTGTGGGATATTCGGCACAGGCTTTGGTTAATATTTCTCAGCCAATCACAACACCGCTGTTTATTATCTTTGTGGCTCTTTGCGAAGCGGTAAGCCGCTCACAAAAACTTAAAGACACTCGGGCTTAATCAAACGCAAACAACGGCAGACACAAAAAGCGTCTGCCGTTGTTTTATTATTTCACGCACAGCGCCGAATTTTTAAATCAGTGCAAATGTACCCGTCTTTTCGGTGGGCTTTTGATTTGTCTGACAATTAATCAGCCGAAAATCACCGCAAATACTATTGCTTGTGAGAATCGTTCAAAACCTTGCGCATATACTTTGCGATGTCTGTGTTGTCGATAACATCGGAACTGCAAATTTCCGCCGACTGTGCGCCGCCTGCCATCAGCAAAACATTTGCGTCGGTATGTTCGCCGCCCGAGGTAAAACAGTCGTTGTTTATGTCGTCAGCCGTGGCATTGTCGGGAATTTGCACACCGCCCGTTTCGTGGTCGGCTGTAACCAAAACCAATGTTCCCGGATGTTCTTGCGCCCAATTAAGAACATAGTCAACGGTATGGTCAAACGCCATCATCTGCTCGATTGTTCCCTGCATATCCTGTTCGGATTCGCACACGTCAATGTTACTGCCTTCAACCATAAGGAAAAATCCCTTGTCGTTGTCAAGCAAATCAAGAGCCTTTGACGTCATTGTTGTCAAGGTGGGTTGTCGGTATGCGTTTTTCATATTTTCGTAAGCAAACATCCCCAAAACCTTATCGTCACTGCCGTCAAGAGCCAAAAGCTGTTCTTCGGTATCAATAAAAGTATATCCCTTTTCGCTTATATAGGTCTTGGTTTTGTTTGAGTCCTTATAAAATTGCTCACCGCCGCCAAACATTACGTTCACACCGGTTCTTGCCATATCGCGCAAAATTTGGACATAGTTTTCTCGGCTTGAGTTGTGAGCCGCCATGCCCGCCGGGGTTGCGTGGCTCACATAATGCCTGTCAACAAGCCCCGTTTTCATATCATACTTTTGCGCAAACTCACAAATTGTTTCAAGGTCGTTGCCGTCCTTATCAACACCGATGTATCGGTTATAGGTTTTTACCCCCGTACTCATAGCGGTGGACGCGGCGGCACTGTCGGTAAACTCAGCCTCGCCCGAGGTAACCGACAGAGAGTATGTTGTAACATGGGTTTTGTTTGGCAAGCCCGACATAACCGTCTTGTCGCCCTTTACGATTTCGGCGGCTTTTATGATGTTTTCGCCCATACCGTCGCCTATCATCAGGATAATGTTTTTTACATTCGCATTGCTGTCAAGGTTATACTCCTTAAAAGGCACCCAATCCAAGTTGTCTGTTTCTGCGGACGCAAAAGTTGCCTGAACGGTTTCCGTCACGGAGCTTTGCGACGAGGTTTGTTCGGTATTGTCGCTTGAAGCAGCACCGTTTGAGCAAGCCGCAAACGAAATCAAAATTGCCGCAGATATAAGAAGTGCGAGTAATTTTTTCAATAAAACCCCTCTTTTCGTATGTAAATCACTGTTTTCAAACGATGCCGTTATAAACAACGGATTTATACAAACAGAAATTTAAAATATTTGTCAAAATTTAAGATATATATCATTATAAATTATAAAAGCAAAAAGTCAACAGATTATCGAAAAGTGTTATTAAAAACGGTGAGACTTTGCGTTGCATACGGGCGGTAAAACCGAAAACAAACGTCAAAATTTATTTTTTTACTCTAAGCTCGGCAGGCTGTGATTACATCAAAGCTGTTGCTCGGAAAATCAAGCTTTTCCGCCGTCAATGCGGTTGTCGGTAATTTTCATTGCAAAAATCCTTTCATCGGTTGCCTGTTCGTCTTTAAATTAATTATATTTGTTCAAAAATCCGAATGTGGGTTAAACAACCCGTCGGTTTTAAACAGTTCGGTAACTTTCTCCAAAGCAACAGCCTCGTCGCTTCCGTCGCAAATCACCTCAAATCCGTCTGCGCACGAAAAGCACGAAGCAAGCGTGCCGATAATGCTTTTGGCGTTGTAACGGCTTGTGCCGAGCCGAATTGTTACATTGCACTTGTATTTTTCGGCGGCAGAAACAAATTGCAACGCAAACATCGGGCTTTGCAAAACACTCGTTTTGAGCGAAACGTTTTTTGAAACCATAAAAACTCCTCCGAGAATGATATATACTACTATCATTGCATTTCGGAGATTTTGTATTCATATTTTGGGAGAATTTGTGATTTGTTTGCTCTGCAGGTATCTCGGCTTATTGAATCGGCGCACATAAACCGAACGCAATTATTTTTATTGACATCAAAGATTTTTTCAACCCCCTTAACAAACAAAATTTTCAAAGGTTGCATAAAAATATGCAATTCCCCCTTTTTTTCGCATATGATTGAAAGGAGATTTTTTATGTCCGAACCTACAACATTTATAAAACTCGACCGAAACATTCTTCGGTGGCGTTGGTACAAAAATCCAAACACGTTCCGCCTGTTTATTCACCTGCTGCTAAACGCAAACGTGACAGACCGTGACTTTGAAAACATAACCGTTTGCAGAGGTCAGCTTTTGACAAGCCGCCGCAGTCTTTCGGCAAGTCTCGGGATTTCAGAGCAGAGCGTCAGAACATCGCTTGAACACCTTAAATCAACCAACGAAATAACCGTCAAAGGATTTTCAAAATACTCGATTATTACGGTAAACAGCTACGACAAATATCAAAAAACTCCCGGCAAGTCAACCGCCTCTCCGCCGTCAGCCAACCATCCTCCAACCAACGTTCAACCACAATATAAGAATGATAATAAAGAAAAGAATTATAAAAATGATAAGAATACAGAGGCGAGCCTCCCCGCGCAGGGATTGTTCAATAATGTTTTTCTTACTCAGCGGGAGCTTGACTCGCTTAAATCAAAGTATCCCGACGATTATTCGGATAAAATCGAACGTCTTTCACGTTATTTGGCTTCAACGGGAAAGTTCTATCGCAATCACTATGCGGTTTTGCTTCAATGGCTTGACCGGGATTTGCCAAAAGAGCCTAAACGCAAAGCCTCGTATGATATTGACGAGCTTGAAAAGATAAATATTCTTGATGACATAAATTAATCCGACTGTTTAAAATTTTATAAACAAAAAGGCAGCCGTTCGGCTGCCCCGAGTTATTCGTTTGTTTCCTGCGTATCTTCGATGTAATCGCTGAAATCAACATCATACATTATGTCGATTTCAAAATCAAAATCCTTAACTTCCGTCAGGTAAAACTCAAGCACAACCTCTTCGCCGTCTTTCAAAGCCTTGTAGTGCTCAACAAATTTAATTGTCTCACCCGCTTTAACCACATAGCCGTTATTGCCGTGCATCTTTGTATCGGCATCGGTATAGAGGTACTCCGCATCGTCACAATACTCAAAGGATTCAATTTCAAGCACACTTGAATATACATCAAGACACAGAGGCTGAGACGTTGTGTTCTCAAACTCAAACGTAACCGCATAAACGCAATAATCCTCGTCCGACAGCTCTTCGTTTGTTACCTTTACGTCGGTAAGGCTAACCTTTCCGACGGGACATTCAAACACCTCGTCGGTTTCGTGCAACTTTCCGTAATCGCCGTAGATTTTATAAGAATCCGCAAAATCTTCGGGCAAATAATCATAACTGCCTGATGAAGTTTCCGATTCTTTGTCGGATTTTAAAAAGCCCTTATCATAAACGGCAACCAATATAAGCACAACGGCAACTATGACAATTAAAATAAGTCCGATTATCGAACCAAGCAATACCGGCAGTGTCTTGCTCTTCTTCGGCGGCTGAGCATAAACAGGAGGCTGATAAGCGTTTTCGTTCTGCCGAGAGTCCTGCCGTGACTGCGGCTGACTCGTATCAAATTCACCCCAACCCGCATTATCGGCAGGGTTCGGAGCGTTTAAATCGGGTCTGTCGGTAAATTCATTGTTTACATTCGGATTTTTGACATCGTTTTGCGGCAACTCGGCTCCGCAATTCGAGCAAAATTTTCCGTCCGACTCAAAGCCGCAATTTGAACATTTCATAATAATTTTTCCTTTCCCGCAACATACAAAATAATAATAACAGCTATTCAAATAATAACCGATATGCTTCAAAAAGTCAACATACATAACCGCTCCGAGTTAAATCGGAGAAAAAAGTCGGTTTTTGCGCCCGTTTAACCCGCCTCCGGCTTTGAACAAAACTGTATTGCATTTTGTATTACAATTTATAATACAGATATTGACAGTCCGTATTCCGCATAAAACCGCAAAATGACTGTACAAACCTACATATTTTGTGCTAAAATAGATACAAAGACAATTAGATGAGGCGGTGACAAAATTGATTATTCACGACATTTCACGTGACGCACTGAAAGTTCCCGTTTTTGACGGCGACCCACAGACAAAGGTTGAACAGCTTAAAAGCATTGAAAACGGCGACGAATACAATCTGTCCGCCGTTTCGGCTACTTCGCACCTCGGAACACACATTGACGCTCCGCTTCACTTTTGTGAGGACGGAAGCCCGATTGACAAGGTGAGGCTCAACACATTTTACGGCAAGTGCACGGTAATCACTGTTCGGGGAATACTCACGGGAAACGACGTTGAAAGGCTTTTGCCGTACTGCAAAAGGCGTGTGCTGTTTCACGGCGAGGGCAAAACGTTTTTGTCGTACTCTGCGGCTGCTGTGCTTGCCTCAAGCAGAGTTGTGCTTGTCGGTACGGACGCAGATTCAATCGCTCCCGCCTTTGACGAGGTAAAAACGCATTATGAGCTTGCACGTGCGGGAATTGTTGTGCTTGAAAATCTGAATTTGTCGGCTGTGCACGACGGAGAATACGAGCTAAGCTGTTTTCCGATTAAACTCGGAGGGCTTGAAGCGGCACCGTGCAGAGCGATTCTTTTTGAGCAGGAGAAAGGACTTAACAGGTAATATGATTAAAATTGTTGTGTTTGATTTGGACGGAACGCTTGTAAATTCGCTGACCGACTTGGCTCAAAGCGTAAACAAGGGACTTGTAAAGGCAGGAATAAAAGCGGAACCGATTGAAAATTATAATCAATATGTCGGCAACGGCAGAGAAGTTATGATAACCAAGGCTATGGGAAAGCTTTCGGATAACAAAGAGCTTTTTAAGATTGTTGAGGACACGTTTAACAGCGAATACGCAATTCACTGCAACGACAACACAACCGCATACAACGGCTGTGCACAGATGCTTAACGGTCTTGAGCAAAAGGGAATAAAAACCGCCGTGCTGTCAAACAAGCCCGATGAGTTTGTCGCAAAAATTCTTAGCAGGGTTTACCCGAACCACAGCTTTACGGAAGCTTGGGGCAACAAGCCCGAATACAAGCGCAAGCCAAGCGGCGAAGCCCTGATTGCTATGCTTAACAAGCACGAAATTTCAAAGGAAGAATGTATCTATATCGGCGACAGCGATGTTGACGTTTTTACAGCGCAGGACGCAAAGGTTAAGATGGCAGGGGTTTCCTGGGGATTCCGAGGAAAGGACGAGCTAAAGTCCGCAGGCGCTCCGTTTGTTGCGGACACAGCGGAAGAACTGCTTGATTACATCACAAACCATGAATAAGATAAACTATCAAAAAGAGCTTGACAAGGTGATTGCAGACTGCCAAAGCCGAGGCGTTACTCCAAACCTTTTGCTGCACGCCTGCTGTGCGCCCTGCTCAAGCTATTGTCTTGAATATCTTTCCGAATATTTTAATATAACGGTATTTTATTTTAACCCCAACATCTCCAAAAAGCAGGAGTATGATTACCGCCTTGAGGAGGAAAAACGGCTGATTTCACTTATGGATTTTAAAAATTCCGTAAAGATTGTTGAGGGCGAATACAACCCAAAAGATTTTTTTGCCGCAGCCAAGGGACTTGAAAACGAGCCCGAGGGCGGCAGGCGATGCGAACAGTGTTTTAAGCTGAGATTAAGAGCAGCCGCACAAAAAGCCAAGGAGCTTAACAGCGACTGTTTTACCACCACGCTGACAATCAGCCCGCTGAAAAATGCCGACTTGCTGAACCGAATCGGAAAAGAGGCTGGCGAAGAATTTGGCGTAAACTGGCTTTGCAGTGATTTTAAAAAACGAGAGGGATATAAGCGCTCAATCGTTTTATCGCACAAATACAACCTGTATCGCCAAAATTACTGCGGATGTATTTTTTCGGCAAAAAGCTCTGAAAACAGGTGTGCAACAACACCGAACGCTTGAAAATTAAAGAAGCCACTGTCAATTGGCAGTGGCTTTTCTCTCTCAAGAGGTCAAGAGGTTAATACGTTGGGGATATCGTGTAAGGGGTAGATTACGTTAATTTATTCTGTCTACTTGAAATATGAAAACACATGTGGTACAATGGGTCTATAAAAAGTTTCGATAAAGAAAGTGAACATATACCAATGGTGGATATAAATGAATTATTAACTGTTTCTGATGTTGCAAAAAGAATAAAAGTTACTCCTCAATATGTAAGAAAGTTAATTGGCGAAGAAAAATTGCAAGCGAATAGAGTTGGAAAACAGTGGCTTGTATCAAAAGAACAACTGGAACAGTATATTAAAGACTATGATGTTATTATTGAACCGGATGACCATGAAAGAATTGGCAATGACATTCCTGAGATAGTGACATTAAGTTTCTTTTCAGGAGCAATGGGTTTAGACATTGGCATGAAAAAAGGTGGTATAAAGGCTTTACTGGCTTGTGAATTTAATAAATATTGCCGAATGACAATTCAACAAAATGAGCCAAATATGGCACTGATTGGAGATATAAATAAATACACACCCGAGGAAATACTTCATATGGCAAGGATACCTGAAGGTCATAAGGTGGATGTTATTTTTGGTGGTCCTCCTTGCCAAGCTTTTAGTACAGCTGGTGCACGGAGAGCATTGAACGACGAAAGAGGTAACGTTTTTCTAAGATATATTGAAGTAGTAAAAGCAATAAAGCCTACCTATTTGGTTATTGAAAATGTAAGAGGACTTCTTTCAGCTCCATATCCCTATGGTGATGTTGAAGAACCTATTAAAGGTGGTGCATTGTGCGTGATTATGGATTGTTTAAAAGATGCGGGATATACAATGTCTTTTGAACTCTACAATGCGGCAAATTTCGGTGCACCTCAGATTAGAGAAAGAATTGTTATGATAGGAAAGCTCGGTACGGAAAAGGTTAGCTACCTTAAGCCAACTCACAATGAGCAAGGTAATGATGGATTATTGCCTTGGCGTACACTGAGAGAGGCTCTCTCTGTTCTTCCAGACAACACTGAACATCACTATATTGAGTTTCCTGAAAAAAGACTTAAATTTTATAGGATGCTTGGTGAGGGTCAATATTGGAAAGATTTACCGCCTAAAGCTCAGGAAGAAGCTATGGGTCGGAAGATTCATATGGGAGGTGGCAAAACAGGATTTTTCCGCAGATTGAGCTACAGTAAACCGTCACCAACCCTTGTAACAAATCCAACCATGCCGGCGACAGATTTATGCCATCCGACCGAGAACCGTCCCTTAAGTGTTGAAGAATATGCTTGTATTCAAGAGTTTCCTACTGATTGGAAAATATGCGGACCTATCCTAGAACAATATAAGCAAATAGGTAATGCTGTTCCAATTAAACTAGGAGAAGCTATTGCAAAAACCATCATAAATGATATGAAGGGTGTTAAATATAACAGCAATGGATTTAGATATTCTCGTTATGTGAATACTAATGAGATTACTTGGCAAGAACAAATGAAAAAGGCTTTAGACAAAGCCCGTCCAAAGCCTACTGAGCAAATCTCTCTTTTTAATATTATAAATATGTAATTATTCGAGGATTATGTGTTGCAACCTTTTGCAAAAAAGTATTATAGCTGTCTTCGGTCATATTACAGTCATTAATGTTACCGAAGACATGGGTATTGATTATTGAATTTAAGTTGTCCCATTTGTAATCAGGCAATCGAACACCTTGACGAGTTTTTGTTCCAAGACGATACCATTTTTGAATTGTGGTTCCGGTTCTTATTGCACTCGAAGAACTATTTTCAGTATTTGATTTATTTTTGATTTGCAAAAGTGCACTTCCGTCAACAGTACAGAAATCAACAGCTCTAAGCACATTGCCGTTACACCAGAGCCATCCATATTTTCTAACAACGGAAGCGATATACTCTTCTAGCAGATTACCTTGAATATTTTCTGCGCTCATAAAAAGGTTATGATGGTTGCTCTGATTTTCAGCTTCTGCATCATCAACTTTTGTCACATATTGAACAATAGTTTTAATGGCAGGGTCTGAGCAACTGGATTTAGGACCAGCAGTTCTTTTGCTAGGAAGATTAAGCATTGCTTCTTGATATCCACGCACCCATCGTTCAATATAATCTTTATATGTTGCTCCTTCTACTAAGTTGATATTTGGGAAAAGAGACATATCATTAAGGGCGACTTTGAATATAAAACGAAGGTCATTGATTTGAGATTTTGTTGTCATAATATGCTCAAACTCTTTTTCAATATTTTCTGTGGAAACAGAAAAATCAGAAAGTGTTTTACTCGAAGTTTTTGGCATAATGTCACATCCTTAAATATAAAAATTGATATTATATTATATCGTAAAAATGGCATAATTGCAATTTTGTCTTACCCTAAAACTCACAAACAGCGTTAAATCCGCTCATAAATAAAATATCGACTACTGAAAAAACAAATGCTTATATTGCAAGAACCGCCCAAATTCACCCCGAAACGCAACGTTTCGGAGGAGATTAGGCGGTTCTTTTCATATCCAAACAAAATTAAATTTGCCTTATTTCAAGTCGGTTGCCAAATGCAATCGGGAAAGCTCAATATCAGTCAAAGAACTTGTCGTGAATTGTGCTTACAGCCTTGTCGGCGTCGGCAGCGTCGATGAGAACGGAAACCTTGATTTCGCTTGTGCTTATCATCTGAATGTTAATCTGAGCGTCATACAAAGCCTCAAACATCTTTGTTGCAACGCCTGCGTGGCTTTCCATACCTGCGCCGACGATTGAGATTTTGGCAACGTTGTCATCATAGAGAATTTCTTCTGCGCCGATGTTCTCGGTGTAGTCTTTCATACAATCAACAGCTTCTTTGCCTCTGCCCTTTGCAACCGTAAAGCTGATGTCTTTCTTATTGTCGTGACCGATAGACTGGAGAATAATATCTACGTTGATGTCCTTTGCGGAAAGCTTTGAGAAAAGCTTGAAAGCGAGTCCCGGAACGTTCGGGATTCCCTTAACCGAAATTCTTGCAACATCCGTATCCTTAGCAACACCGCTGATTAACATTTTTTCCATCTTTGTTTTCTCCTTTACAATTGTACCCGAAGCCTTAGCCATACTTGAAAGCACTTCAAGCTCTATGTTGTATTTTTTAGCCATCTCAACCGAACGGTTGTTAAGAACCTGCGCACCGAGTGTTGCAAGCTCAAGCATTTCGTCATAAGAAATTTCTTTAAGTTTTCTTGCGTTCTTAACCTTGCGAGGGTCAGCAGTATAAACGCCCTCAACGTCGGTATAAATCTGGCACAAGTCTGCGTGCATTGAAGCCGCAATCGCAACGGCGCTTGTGTCTGAGCCGCCGCGTCCGAGAGTTGTAATATCTCCGTATTTTGAAAGGCCCTGGAAGCCCGCAACGATTACAATGTTTTTCTTGTCAAGTTCACGGCGGATTCTTGAAGCCTCAACTTTTTTGATTCTTGCGCTTGTGTGTGCGGAGGTTGTTTCAAAACCTGCCTGCCATCCGAGAAGCGAAACAGCGTGAAAACCAAGCTTTTCAATTGCCATTGCAAGCAACGAAACGGAAATCTGCTCACCTGCGGCAAGAAGCATATCTTTCTCACGGCGTGAGGCGTTTGGATTAATCTCGTTGGCTTTTTCAATCAGGTCGTCGGTTGTGTCGCCCTGTGCCGAAACAACAACCACTACGTCGTTGCCCTTTTTGAATGTGTCGGTTACGATGTTTGCAACATTCATAACACGCTCGGCGTTTGCAACGGAGCTGCCGCCGAATTTCTGAACTATCAAACTCATCTGCTCAAATACCCCTTTTTATTATAAATCACCGATACGGATTGATGAAAGCACCTTAACATCGTTATTTTCAAGCGCTTCTTTTTTATTTAAAAATTCTCCGTATGGCATTTCTTCGGTTACAAATGCAACCTCGTCTGCGGGTGCATCGTCCTTTTTAATTACGCTGATGTTACCAAAGGCACTCTCAGCCTTGCTCAAAGCGTCTTTGCCGCTTGTGCGAACATACATTGCCGCAACAGAATCCTTATAATCAAGAACATTCTTGCCGTCGCCGTCTGTCCAGTACAAGTATTTTCTGGTTTTGAGGTGCTTGCAACAATCAATAACATCTGCAACAACGGCACTTGCGGTAGGCAACTTTCCTGCACCCTTGCCGTAGAACACAACGTCGCCCGTGCAGTCGCCGCGAACCATAATTCCGTTAAATTCATCGTCAATGTTGGCAAGCCGGCTCTTGTTCGGAACAAACATAGGAGCAACAATAATGTCGATTTTGCCGTCGTCAAGCTTTTTAACCTTGCCGATAAGCTTGATTACGCATTTGTATGCTTCGGCATACTTAACGTCGTCAAGAGTGATTTTTGTGATACCTTCGGTATGTACCGAGTCGGGATAAACGTGCTTTCCGTATGCAAGCGAAGCCAGTATGCAAATCTTGCGGCAGGCGTCAAATCCCTCAATATCGGCAGCGGGATTTCTCTCGGCAAAGCCCAAATCCTGAGCAAGCTTCAATGCGTCCTCAAACTGCATTCCCTCTTCTATCATTTTAGTCAAAATAAAGTTTGTTGTACCGTTTAAAATTCCGGCAACCTCATAAACAATGTTTGCAACAAGGCATTGACTCATCGGGCGGATAATCGGAATACCGCCGCCGACAGAAGCCTCAAACAGGAAGTTTACGTTTTCTTCCTTTGCAATGGCAAGCAGCTCTGCGCCGTGTGCGGCAACAAGCTCCTTGTTTGAGGTTACAACGCTTTTGCCTGCCTTGAGGCATCTTTTAACAAAGTCGTATGACGGATTAAGTCCGCCCATAACTTCAACCACAACCCTGATTTCAAGGTCGTTGATGATGTCGTTAAAATCCTTTGTAAATCTGTCTGCAATCGGGCTGTCGGGAAACTCTCGCAAATCGAGAACCTTTTTGATGTAAACCTCTTCACCTAGACTCGCAAAAAGCTTTTGTTTGTGCGTCAAAAGAATTTCGGCTACACCCGAGCCTACCACTCCGTGACCCATAATCGCTACTGAAACCATATCTTTACCTTACCTTTCGGGGTTTTTAAACCGTAAACTTATATAACCATACAGCACAGTGCAAATGTCACCGCCTCTAGGGCGTCTTCATTGCACCCTTGCAATCCGGCGCATGCTCTGCTTCATGCAAGCAAAGCATTGCTCCGATTTAAATTGTTTTGTTATTGTTCCGGGGTAACAGGCCCGCTTTCGGCACCGCCGCCTCCGCCGCCGCTTTCGGCAGAGCTTTCCTGACCTCCGCCGCCGCTTTCGGCTGAGCTTTCCTGACCTCCGCCGCCGCTGTTTTCACCCGAGTGGCTTGACGAAGCACTGTCGCCTCCGCCGCTGCTGCTTCCGTAACCTCCGTTATTGTATGAATTGGAGCTTGAATCGCCGTAGTAATAATTATTGTAATTGTTACTGTCGCTGCGGCTGCTGCCGTCACTGTAGTTTTTATAACTGTCACCGTAATATGCCGAGCCGCGTGACGGCATATTGTCTTCGGTGTAATATCCGATATATTTACCCGACAAATCGGTTGTGGATACGATAAGTCCCGTAACGGGATTATACTGCGCTTTTATGCAGTTTTCGGAAAGCTTGTAATCCTTTTGCTCTTTGTCCTCAAGGTATTTTCCCATAACCTTTGAGAAGAATTTCGCAGAGCGTGTTGTATCGGAAATCGTATCCGGCTGGTCAAAGCCCGTCCACGTTGCCATTACGCCGTAAGGCGACATTCCGCAGAACCAACAGTCTTTGTCGCTGTTTGTCGTACCTGTTTTACCTACAATATCCCATCCGTCAACACGCGCATACATAGCTCTTGTGCTTACGCTGTTTGTAACGTTGTAATGCAAAAGCCTGTTCATAATCGTTGCCGTCTCCGCAGAATAAGCCTGTTTCGGAACAGCGTCGCGGTTGTCAATTATTACGTTATCCTCGGAGTCCGTAACATAATAATAGGTATACGGCTCGTAATAAAGTCCGCCGTTGCCCATATATGTGTATGCCGCAGCCATCTCACGAACGGAAACACCGCCGTTCATACCGCCGATGGAAAGCGAACCCGTGATTTGTGCGTCTTCTTCGTTAAGATGAGAAAATCCCATTTTGGTTACAGCCTGTTTATAAGCAACCTCGGGGCCGCCAATCAGCTCCATAACCTGAACCGCGGTTGCGTTTGACGAACATTCGATAGCGTCGGGAAGCAAAATATTACCCTTGTAGTATTTGTATGCGTTTTCCGGACCTGATTTGTACGTGCCCGTTGATTCGTCATATTCATATTTGTCAATCGGCTGGTCAAGAACGGTTGACGAATAATAAAGCTGTTTGTTTTCAATTGCTATGGGATATACAAGCACGGGCTTGATTGAAGAACCCGGCTGCAAAGAGGAGTGAGTTGCTCTGTCCCATTCAAGTGCCTGAGTTTTCTTTTTGGAGCTTCCCACGGTTGCGATTACACGCCCGTCAAAGTCCATCATAACCGAACCGAGCTGAATGTCGGAATCGGAGCTTTTGTCGATTTCCTGGGCGGCGGATTCGATATAACTCTGCATATCCTCGTCCATTGCGCAGTAAATTTTAAGTCCTTCGGTATAAAGCTTGTCCGAAGCGGCGTCTTCGCTGATGTTGTAATACTGAGCCAAATCGGATTTAAGGTCGTAATAGAGCTGGTCGATGTACCAATTCTGAACATAGTCGTCGTCATCGTCATCTTCGCTTGTTGACTGAAAGCCCACAAACGTCATATTTGCCGATTCCTCCATTGCCTGATTGTACTCGTCCTTTGTGATGTAATTCTGCTCGTACATTTCTTTCAGGACAATTTCACGCCTCTGCTTGTTGTTTTCGGGATAAACAAGCGGATTCCAACGCGACGGGTTCTGAGTTATGCCCGCAATGGCGGCGCACTCCGCAATTGAGCAATCCTTTATGCTCTTGTCAAAATACAGCTTTGCAGCCGCCTCAACGCCCTGACAGTTGTTGCCGAAGTTTACCACGTTCAGGTAAGCTTCGAGTATTTGGTCTTTGGTATATTCTTTTTCAAGCTTGAGTGCTTTGCATATTTCTCTGAGCTTTCTTGTAATTGAAACCTCGTTGTCGTCGGTTATGTTTTTAATAAGCTGCTGAGTGATTGTCGAACCGCCGTAAGAGTCGTTGCCGCTTGCAAGATTAAACATAGCTCCGAGCGTTCTTGCCCAGTCAACGCCGTGGTGGTCAAAAAATCTCTTGTCCTCAATTGCCACCTGAGCGTCTTTCATAGCCTGAGGAATGTCCTGATTGTCAACCCAGATTCGGTTTTCGGTGCTGTAAAGCGTTTGATATTGCTTAAATTCGCCCGTATCCTTGTCTTTGGTGTATATAAAGCTTGTCTGGTTCATCGACTTAGCCGTAAGGTCGATTCCCGTCGGCTCCGAAGCCAGAGAATATATATACATACCGATTGAAATACCGGTTATTATCATGGCGACTATTCCGACGCAAACCACTGTAATCAGAAATCTGCCGAATCCCTTAAAAAACTTTTTTACGCCGCTTTCGGTTTTTATTTCGGAAATATTATTGTTTCTTGTTTCTTCAGTATACTGACTTATGTCAGTTTCACGCTTATTACGCATATTGGCTCCTTATAAATATAACACGGTGCAAATATCCGCGACCTTTCGGTTAAAGCAATAATCGCTTGCCAAATCCCCAAAGAGCCGACGCTCCTTTGCACCCTTGCAATTTGTCCGCAAGAGTCTGCAAATTGCAGGCTTTTTGTATATTTATGAATAATAATATATTTAATATAACAAGTAAATGCACAACAGTTATTAATTATTATAGCACTTTGAAAACAAAAAATAAACATCATTATTTATTTTTTTTTTAGAAAATATTCCGGATTGTTTGTTGAATTTTAGTCAATAGAGTGAATACACCGTCGTTTTCGGGTAAAAATAATGTTGTATTAAACAACGCAAGGATGATAATTATGAAAAAAATAATCGGAATCACAGGCGTAATACTCATCGCCTGCATATGCATAAGCAATCTGTACGCCGTGCCCACAGCCGCACAGACGCCGACCGTATCAACCGCAACCGAGCCGACGCGGTCTGCGGAGAAAAGCGAAGAAAATTATATAATCAAATCGGAAAACGACGTAATCGTTGTATACAAATCCGGTGAAAGCACCCCTTTCCTTGTTACCGAAACACGCACAAACAGCCTGCCGAAAGGCGATATTCTCAGGCTGAAAAGCGGCATTGATATCGAAGGAGAAACAAACCTGAAAAAAACGCTTGAAGATTATTGCAGCTGAAACACCCGTGATTTTCTTCAATCGGTTATTCTTTGTACAAAAAGATAGCTTGAATATATTGACTTTTAGGTGAATTTGAGGTAGTATAAAGCTGATATGTTATGCGGAAAAATGGCGTTTTCGGCAGTTGCGGTCAAGTTGGATTTTTGCCGTTTTTGCAGGCTTGTCACGGCTTTTGCGCCGTCAATTCGGCAATCAACGAACAGAAATTCCAATGCACCTTATGTTGCACTGCTCCGTATTATTACGCACCGCTTTCGATACGTTCGTACATTATCATTTTTAACGATATTTTATTAAACGAAACTTTATAAAGGAGAACATACATATGATTTCAACCGTAATAGACCGTTCTCTCGGACTTGAATTTCCGATATTTCAGGGCGGCATGGCTTGGGTGGCGGATGCCTCTCTTGCCGCAGGCGTTTCAAACGCAGGCGGACTCGGAATTATTGCCGCAATGAATTCAAACGGCGAGCAACTGCGTGAGGAAATTCAAAAGTGCAAAAAAATGACCGACAAAATTTTCGGCGTCAACATTATGCTTATGAGCCCGTTTGCCGACGAGGTTGCAGACGTTGTTGTCGAAGAGGGAATCAAGGTTGTAACCACGGGCGCAGGCAATCCCGGCAAATATATGCCAAAATGGAAAGAAGCGGGAATCAAGGTAATTCCCGTTGTGGCAAGCGTTGCGCTTGCACGCAAAATGGAAAAGGACGGAGCTTTTGCGGTAATCGCCGAGGGCGGCGAGTCGGGCGGTCACGTCGGCGAAATCACCACAATGGCACTTGTTCCCCAGGTTGTTGACGCAGTTTCCGTTCCCGTTATTGCGGCAGGCGGAATTGCCGACGGCAGACAAATTGCGGCGGCATTTATGCTCGGCGCAGTGGGCGTTCAGGTGGGAACAAGATTCTTGGTTGCAGAGGAATGTACAATTTCTCAGGAATATAAAAACAAGGTTTTGAAAGCAAGGGACATTGACACGGTTGTAACGGGCAAAAGGCTCGGTCATCCCGTGCGTTCTCTTAAAAATACATTTACAAGAGAATATGCAAAGGCAGAATACGACAAATCAAGCGTTTCCGACGAAGAGCTTGAAAAAATGGGTGCAGGCGTTCTCAGAACGGCTGCGCGAGGCGGCGACGTGTCCCACGGTTGCGTGCTTGCGGGACAGGTTGCCGGTATGATAAAAAAAGAACAGCCGGCACGTGAAATCATCGAAGAAATGTTCACTCAAGCCGAAGAAGTATTGAACGGAGCGACAAAATGGGTAAAATAGCATTTGTTTTTTCGGGACAGGGCGCCCAATACAGCGGAATGGGCAAGGAACTTTACAACAACTCTCAAAGCGCAAAATCCGTTTACGATATGGCGGATTCCGTCCGAAAGGGCACCTCAAGTCAGTGCTTTGAGGGCACAACGGAAGAGCTTTGTCAAACGGTAAACACCCAACCCTGTGTTTTTACAGCCGATTTGGCTGCCGCACGGGCTCTTGTCGAAAAAGGAATAAAGCCCGACTGCGTTGCGGGTTTTTCGCTTGGCGAGATTGCCGCAATCGCTTTTTGCGGTATGCTCTCGGACGAAGAGGCATTTAAGCTTGTGTGCAAGCGCGGCGAGCTTATGGACAAAGCGGCAAACGCAAATCCGGGAACAATGGTTGCGGTGCTCAAGCTTACCGCCGAAAAAGTAGAAGAAATATGCAAAAAATTTGACAAAACATACCCCGTAAACTACAACTCAGCCGCTCAGACGGTTGTTGCAACAACCGATGATATCGCAGATAAGCTCTGCGAGGCTGTTAAGGAAGCGGGCGGAACGGCAAAAAGACTTGCCGTAAGCGGAGCGTTTCACTCGCCGTTTATGGCGGACGCCGCAGACGGTCTTGCCGAATATATGAAAAGCGTTGAATTTTCAGAACCCGAAATCCCGATTTACTCGAATTACACCGCTCAGCCTTACGCAGGCGATTACAAAGCATTGGTTAAAGCTCAGGTTGAGAACCCCGTGCGTTGGCAAAAAATCGTTGAAAATATGGTTGAAAGCGGCGTTGACACGTTTATCGAGGTCGGAGTGGGCAAAACTCTGACAAATCTGATAAAAAGAATCAATCCCGACGTTAAGAAGTTTAAATTTGAAGTTCCGTCGGATTTTGAAAAAATATCAATTTAACTCGGGCGCGCAGCCGGCGTTCGTTGCCCGTTGCTTTAATACACCCGATTGCGGCAAAGCACCGCAGATTTTCTCGGCATTTGATAATGCCGAAAACATATTCGGAGGAAAATATGAAATTTGAAAATAAAACAGCCGTAATCACAGGCGGTTCAAGAGGCATAGGACTTGCAATTGCAACAAGACTTGCAAAAGAGGGCGCAAACATCGCAATACTTTATGTCGGCGACGAAAGCGAAGGCGAAAACGCAAAAAAGGAGCTTTTGCAATACGGCACAAAGGTTGAGCGGTATTTTTGCGACGTGTCCGACTTTGAAGCCTCAAAACAGGTTACAGACAAGATTATCGAGGACTTCGGCGGAATTGAAATTCTTGTAAACAATGCCGGAATCACCCGTGACAAGCTTGTGCTTAATATGGACGAAAAGGATTTTGACGCAGTTATCAACGTAAACCTCAAGGGTACGTTTAATATGATAAAGCACACATACAAACATTTTATGAAAAAACGTTACGGAAGAATTGTGAGCACCTCGTCAATTGTCGGAATTATCGGCAACAAAGGTCAGGCTAACTATGCCGCTTCAAAGGCGGGCATAATCGGACTTACCAAGTCTGTTGCAAGAGAGCTTGCGGGCAGAGGCGTTACGGTAAACGCCGTTGCTCCCGGATATATCGGAACGGATATGACGAACGCTCTTTCGGACAAGGTAAAAACCGAAATGCAGGCTCAAATTCCCGCAAAACGCATAGGCGACCCCGAAGATGTTGCAAAGGTAGTGGAATTTCTCTGCTCCGACGAAGCCGCATATGTTACGGGCGAAGTTATCAGAGTTGACGGCGGACTTGCCATTTGATCGGAGGTATATATGAGCAGACGAGTAGTTGTAACGGGTGTGGGCGCAGTAAGCCCCGTAGGAAACGACGCTGATACAACATGGAAAAATCTTGTTGACGGCGTTTGCGGAATCGAAGAAATCAGCGCTTTTGACACAAGCGATTTAAAGGTGCACATTGCAGGCACCGTAAAGGATTTTGACCCTACCGAATACATTGAAAAACGAGATGTAAAAAAGACGGATTTATATTGCCAATATGCAATTGCCGCAGCTCAGCAGGCGGTTGACGACAGCAAAATTTTGGGAACCGTTGACGAAAACCGCCTCGGCGTATATATCGGCGCAGGTATCGGCGGACTCAACACCTTTGTTGAAAACACCGTTGCGCTTCACGAAAACGGCCCGAGAAAGGTTTCCCCTTTCTTTATCCCGAAGATGATAGGAAATATAGCAACCGGCAACGTTGCAATCAGATTTAACGCAAAGGGCGTTTCGCTTTCCGTTATGAGTGCGTGCGCAACCGGAACCAATTCAATCGGCGAGGCTTTCCACGCAGTTAAAGACGGATATGCGGACGCAATAATCGCAGGCGGCGCAGAAGCGGTGGTTGCGCCTTTGACAATCGCCGGCTTTCAAAATATGAAGGCACTTTCGACAAACCCCGACCCCAAAAAGGCTTCACGCCCGTTTGACAAAAGCCGTGACGGCTTTGTAATGGGCGAAGGTGCGGGTATGCTTGTTCTTGAGGAGTACGAGCACGCAAAAGCAAGGGGCGCAAAGATTTATGCGGAATTTGCAGGCTACGGAAACACCTGTGACGCACATCACGTTACGGCTCCCGATCCCGAGGGCGCAGGTCTTGCAATGGCAATCGAAATTGCATTTGACGAAGCAAAAATTTCCGATGACGCACAGATTTATATAAACGCACACGGCACAAGCACACACCTAAACGACCTTACCGAAACGCTTGCGATAAAAAAAGCTCTCGGAAGCAAGGCGTATGACGCAAGTATCAGCTCAACAAAATCGATGACAGGTCATATGTTGGGCGCAACAGGCGCAATTGAGGCAATTGCCGCAGTTCTTGCAATAAGGGACGGCATCATTCCGCCCACAATAAATCTTGACGAGCCTGACGAGGGACTTGACCTCGACTATACTCCGAATAAAGCAAAAAAACGCAATGTTGACGTTGCAGCCTCAACCAACCTCGGATTTGGCGGACACGATGCCTGCGTTGTGTTTAAAAAGCTTTGATGAAAGGATTTTATTATGTTTGACATAAATTACGATGAAGTAAAAAAACTTATTTCAATTCTTGAAGAATCAAACCTTTCCGTTCTCGAACTTCAAACTTCCGACGGTCAAAAGATTCATCTTGAAAAATCCGCAAAGGCGGAGGCTGTTGCCGCACCGGCAGTGCAGGCTCCCGTGCAGACGTCCGCACAGGTTTCCGTGCAGACTCCCGTTAAGGATGCAGGCAAGGCAATAAAATCACCGATTGTAGGTGTTTTCTATGCTGCGGCATCACCGGGCAACCCCCCATATGCTCCGATAGGCAAAAAGGTAAAAAAAGGCGATACCGTTTGCATTATCGAAGCCATGAAGTGTATGAATGAGATTCAGGCTGAGGAAGACGGAGAAATCGTTGAGGTTCTCGTAAACGACGGCGACCTTGTTGAGTACGGTCAGCCTCTTTTCAATATTAAATAACGGAGATAATTATGAATCAAGAAGAAATAAAAGAAATACTGCCGCATCGCGACAACATGCTGTTGGTTGAAGAAGCGGAGAAAATTGACGAAAATTCCGCAAAGGGCAAATACACCGTCAGGGGAGACGAATTTTTTTTGCAGGGACATTTTCCGGGCAACCCCGTTGTTCCGGGTGTTATTCTGTGTGAAATGATGGGTCAGGCAAGCTGTGTTTTGCTTGCGGATAAAGTTAAAAATTGCACTCCGTACTTTACAAAGATGGACAAGGTTAAGTTTAAAAGCCCCGTAAAGCCCGGAGACACTCTTGAAAGCGTTTGCACGCTCACAAGAAACCGAGGCGCATTCTATTTTATTGAAGCAAAGGGATATGTTGACGGAAAGCTGTGCGTAAGCGCAGAACTTTCGTTTGCTTTGGTTGAAAACAAACAGTAAATTAATCTCATTGAGCTTGTCTTTCGGCTTTTGCCGAATACATAAATCCGAATCGAATATATTACGGCGAAACAATATCCATAGCTTTCAGCCGTCGGCTGTTTATTGGATAAAATGCCTTTGATTATTGTTGAATATCATATATAAGGTTTATTTTTGGATGTGAAGAAATGTTTTCTAAAATTTTAATCGCAAATCGCGGCGAAATAGCGGTAAGAATCATTCGGGCGTGTCGGGAAATGGGCATAAGTACGGTTGCGATATATTCCGAAGCCGACAAAGACGCAATGCATGTTCAGCTTGCCGACGAAAGCTATTGCGTTGGCGGAAACAGGGTTTCCGAAAGCTACCTTAATATTCCCGCAATACTTACCGTTGCGATTGAAAGCGGTGCCCAGGCAATTCACCCGGGTTACGGGCTGCTGTCGGAGAATGCAAAGTTTGTGTCTCTGTGCGAGAGGTGCAACATAAAGTTCATCGGGCCCGACTCCGAGATGATTAAAAAACTCGGCGACAAAGACGCCGCACGCAAGACAATGCGCAATGCGGGAGTTCCCGTAACTCCGGGTTGCGACGTTGTGGAAAATGTTGAACAGGCAAAGAAAGAAGCCGAAAAAATAGGCTTTCCCCTGCTCATCAAAGCACGCTCGGGCGGCGGCGGAAAGGGAATCCGCAGGGTTGATTTTGTTGAGCAGTTTGAGGACGCGTTTTTGTCTGCCTCGGCG
Source organism: Acutalibacteraceae bacterium (assembly GCA_963599905.1). Classification (GTDB taxonomy): domain Bacteria; phylum Bacillota; class Clostridia; order Oscillospirales; family Acutalibacteraceae; genus Ruminococcoides. Next base: position 52,461 of record CAVBYX010000015.1, on the reverse strand, counting down.
GAAGCAAAGTCCGCCTTCGGCGACGGAGCCTGCTACCTTGAAAAGTTCATTCACCCGGTAAAACATATTGAAATGCAGTTGCTCTGCGACCAATATGACAACATCGTCTGCCTTGGTGAGCGTGAATGTTCGGTTCAGCGCAAAAACCAAAAAATGATTGAAGAAAGCCCCAGCCCCGCACTTGACGACAAAACCCGCAAAAATATGATGATTGCCGCAGTCAAGGCGGCAAAAGCCGTAAATTACGTCAATGCGGGAACCGTTGAATTTTTGCTTGACCGTGACAACAACTTCTACTTTATGGAAATGAACACAAGGCTTCAGGTTGAGCACGGCGTTACCGAGATGGTAACGGGACTTGACATTGTTCAGTGGCAAATCCGCATTTCCGCCGGCGCAAAGCTGACAAGAACACAAGACAGCATTTTTACGCACGGCAACGTTATAGAATGCAGAATCAATGCCGAAAATCCGCAAAAGGGCTTTAGACCGAGCTGCGGCAGAATCAAAAAGCTTCACATTCCGGGCGGTTCTTTTGTTCGTTTTGATACGGCGATTTACCAGGATTATTTTATTCCGCCGTACTACGACTCAATGATTGGCAAGCTGATTGTTCAGGCAAGAAGCCGTGCCGAAGCTATCAGAAAGATGAAAATGGCGCTTTCCGAGCTTATTATTGACGGTGTTGACATCAACCGTGATATTTTGGCGGAGATTTTGTCGGACGAACATTTCGTCAGCGGCGAATACACAACGGATTTTATGGCGGAATTTGAAGAAAAACACAATCTTCAATAACGATATACAAATACAAGGAAGACAGCAGTTATGGATTTTTTTTCTTTTGTAAAACCCAAAAACGAGCTTGAATCACAACCGAACGAACAGCAAAACGTGCCGTTTGTACCCGAAGAAATGTGGATCAAGTGCCCAAAGTGCAACTCAATGCTGCTCACAACGGATATGGAAGAAAACTGCCATATTTGTCCTATGTGCTCTCATCACTTCAGAATCAACGCAAGGCAAAGAATACAAATCCTTGCGGACGAAAACAGTTTTGTCGAACACGACGGCGATATGCAGTCTCAAAATATTTTAAACTTTCCGGGCTATGAAAAAAAGCTTGAAAAAGCAAGAAAAAGCGGCTCGAAAGAATCGGTTATGTGCGGCGAATGTACAATCAACGGAATCAAAACCGTGCTTTGCGTAATGGATCCCGATTTTATGATAGGAAGTATGGGAACGGTTACAGGTGAAAAAATCACCCGTGCGTTTGAATATGCCACAGAAAACCGACTGCCGATAACAGTATGCACTGTTTCGGGAGGCGCAAGAATGCAGGAGGGAATTTTGTCGCTTATGCAAATGGCAAAAACCTCGGGTGCCGTAAAAAAACACAGCGAAGCGGGACTTTTGTACATCACGGTTTTGACCGACCCGACAACAGGCGGAGTTACGGCTTCGTTTGCAATGGAGGGTGACATCATACTTGCGGAGCCCGACGCTCTTGTTGCGTTTGCAGGCCCGAGAGTAATCGAGCAGACCATGCGTCAAAAGCTTCCAAAGGATTTTCAGACCTCTGAATTTGTAATGCAAAAGGGCTTTGTTGACGCGGTTGTAAGCCGCGATTGCTTAAAAGCAACACTTGCAAGGCTGCTGAAACTGCACGGATATAGGGAGGCAGAAAAATGACAGCGTATGAAAAGGTTGCAGCGGCAAGAGACGCCAAAAAACTGACTGCCGTTGACTACATAAAATATATGTTCGGAGACAGCTTTTTTGAGCTTCACGGCGACCGCAGGTTTTCCGACGATAAGGCGATTGTTGCGGGACTGGCTATGCTTTACGATATGCCCGTTACGGTTATCGGCATCGAAAAAGGTCGCAACACCAGAGAGCGTATGGAGCGCAACTTCGGACAAGCTCACCCCGAGGGCTATCGCAAGGCTTTGAGGCTGATGAAACAAGCCGAAAAGTTTAACCGACCCGTGCTTTGTCTTGTCGACACAAGCGGAGCATACCCGGGAATAGGTGCCGAGGAGCGAGGACAGGGACAGGCGATTGCCGAAAACATTATGGAAATGATGACTCTTAAAACCCCGGTTCTCTCCATTATTATCGGCGAGGGCGGCAGCGGCGGTGCGCTTGCGCTTGCTGTTGCGGACGAAGTATGGATGCTTGAAAACTCGGTTTATTCGGTAATATCTCCCGAGGGTTGCGCTTCTATTTTGTGGAAAGACAGCTCAAAGGCACCCGAAGCAGCCGAAGCTCTCAAGATGACAGCTCAGGATTTGTTCGACCTCGGCGTGATTGAGCGTATTGTTCGCCAGCCAAAGGAATATGACAAGGCTATATTTGAAAGCCTGAAAATGCTTGTCAACCGCACCTTTGAAAAAAACCTGGCTTTGCCAAAAGACGAACTGATTGAAAACAGATATAATCGCTTTCGCAAGATGGGCAAATTTGAGAATAACTAAATTACGGAGCCGTGAAATCACGGCTCCGATTTTCATTTATAGCCTTTATTTTTACTCAGTCATCCTTTATGCCGAGATAGCGTTTGATTTCTTTAACATACATCTCTCCCATTTTGCTGAGGATGATGTTTTTTCTTACGATATAGCCAATCTCCATAACGCTGTTGGGGTTTACTCTGTCCGCCTTGTAGGGAACCGCAACGTAATCCGTTCCGTTGAGCTCCTCACAAATAATTCCCGAGCAAAGCGTGTAGCCGTTCAGTCCGACCATCAAATTAAGCATTGTGGCACGGTCACAGACCTTGATGGTGCGAGGATATTCGTTTGTGCTGAGTATCTCCTCGGCAAGATAAAACGAGCCGCTGTCGCCCTGTTCAAACGAAAGACAGGTGTAGTCCGACAGCTCTTCAAAGGTGATTGACTCATTCTTTGCAAGCGGATGACCCTTCCAAAGGTAAACATATGCGTCGCAGTCAATGAGCTTGTTGAACACCAAGCCGTTGCCGCTGAGCAATTTTTGAATCGCTTTGCGGTTAAAATCACTCATATAAAGGATACCGATTTCGCTTTTAAGGCTGCTTACGTCGGTGATAACTTCAAGCGTTTTGCACTCACGTAACGCAAATTCATATTTTGTGGTATCGAATGTATTAACCATCCCGACAAACGCCTTTACGGCAAACGAATAATGTTGAGTCGAAACCCCGAACTTCTTTTTTATGTTACCGTTTTTCCCGAATTTTTCAAGCAGATTATCATACTGACTGTAAACCTGGCGTGCATATAAAATAAATTCGGTTCCGTCCGCAGTCAGCGTTACTCCCCTGCCGCTGCGGTTAAAAATTGTTATTCCAAGCTCCTTTTCAAGCTCTTTGATTGAGTTTGTGAGCGACGGCTGAGAAATATAAAGCTGCTCCGCCGCCCTGTTCATTGAGCCTGTCTGTGAAATTGTAATTGCATAATTTAGCTGCTGCAAGGTCATATAATCATCTCCGTACTTAAATTTTATCATAACGGTTATTCTACGTCAACAAACCGTTTTTATTGTCGGCTTCTGCCCTTTAATGCGGGCGGAGAAGTCTTCCGCCTTTAGGAAAGCGGATTTAAGATAAAATGTACGAATCATCCACCGTTTTGCATAAAATCAGCAACAAAATTATTGCAGACTATGACAGAATCTTTTTTCACGGGGCTGTTTTCGAATACAAATCAAAGGAATATCCTAAAAATGCAAGCGGCAAGCTTAAGGCACTTGAAATTTTAGAAAGGATTTCATCTGTTGACCTTTTTGCAATATGATATACTATGCGTTCAAAACCGCATTAAATGCACTTGCGGAGAAAGTTTTCCGACAGGATTGTCGCCGTGGCAGAAGATGACCTTGCCGACAACAACAATTATTTTAAAATAACGGTTGAATGAGGCGGAAGCGTCAACTTGCCGTCCTTAAGCTCAACGTGTGTGTCGGTATCTGTTGTTACCAGGTCGGCACGCACAACGGCGTTCTTAATCATATCGTCGGTTATAGTCAGCTCTTTGCTGTCGCTGCCGTTAAAGTTGTGAATAATCATCAGCTTTGAACCGTCATACTCGGTATAGAAAGCGCCTACCTGCTTATCGTCAAAATCCTGTTGACCTGTGATTGTACCGCGGGCAATTTCGGGATTCTGATTCTTTATTTTAATAATTCTGCGATAGAAATTAAGCAGAGAATCCTTGTCTTCAAGCTGCTGCTTAACTCCGCCGCCTGTTGGAGCTACCGTGTCTTCACCGATTGTGTTTACATAAATATTCGGCAGATTGTCGCTGTCAAAGACCATTGCGGTTCTGTAATATGCGTCGCTTGAGGTGCTTTCTGCCTTTGTGCCGATTTCTTCTCCGTAGTAAATAAACGGATTACCCGGGAACAGCATATAGACAGACGCCGCAAATTTTTCGGCGTCAAGTCCCTTTGGCTCAAGCGCATTGGCAATGCGAACCTGGTCGTGATTTGACAAAAACATTGCGTTGATTTCATTTTCGTTGCTTTCACGCATTTTATTTTCATAACTGATTAGCTTCTTTACAAGTCCCGAACCCGACTGCGTGTTAAGACTTTCAACTATTGTGCCCGAAGTTTGTGCAAACTTAAAGGCAAACTGGCTGTCAATTCCCGACTTGTAAAGGTCTTTGATGTCCGAGTCGTCCGACCAGTTTTCTCCGACCATATAAACGTCGGGATTTATTGCCTTGCAGGTGTCGCAGAACCACTTCAAAAACTCTGTGCCGTCTGTGCTTTTGTTCGTATAATACTTGCAGGCGTCAAGTCTGAAGCCGTCAACACCCTTATCAAGCCAAAACTTTGCGATTTTGGTAAACTCTTCGCGGGTTTTTTCCGAGTTAAGGTTCCACTCGGGCATATCGTGAGAGAAATTTGCCTCGCAGGCATAGCCGTTTGAAAGCACGTTAACCTGAGTATCTGTACCGAAGTATGAAGTTTCGTGAATTTCAAAATATTCTGCGTTGCCGTCAAGTTTGTTTTCGGCTACCTCTTCAACCGCCTTTTTATAGAGGGGATTCTGAGACGAAATATGGTTCAAAACCAAATCGATAATCAGCTTGATTCCGCGTTTATGACATTCGCTGACAAGCTGTTCAAAATCCTCAAGCGTTCCGAAATCGGGGTCGATATCGTAGTAATTTTCCACATCATACTTATGATATGACTTTGACGGCATAATCGGAGTAAGCCAAATTCCGTCGATTCCCAAATCATCACCCGTATTCGGGTCGCCGTCGTTAAGGTAATCAAGCTGAGAGATGATACCCTGCAAGTCGCCTGTTTGGTCTCCGTTTGAATCGCAAAATGAATTTACAAAAATCTGATAAAAGTTGCGGTATTTATCGGTTGAAGCGGTAGCTTCTATTGCACTTATCGGGTCGGATGACTCGGAAGCAGAGCTGTCGGAGCTCTGAGAAGCCGAATTTTCTGCGCCGCACCCCGAGAGTACACAACTGCCGGCAATCAGAGCACAAAGCAACATAGAAAGTAATTTTTTCATAAAACATATCCTTTTCACTTTATGGATTGTACCGCCTGCATTGATAATTAAATAAAGAAAGCGGCGGAACAAATTTTGTAGCTGTTCAAATATAAAAAGGGCAGCAGTTGTTGGCTGCTGCCCGAATGGGTTTGATTAAACTTGAATTAACCCTTAACACCGCCTGCCGTAACGCCTTCAACATAATACTTCTGCATCTTGAGGAAGAGAATGGTAATAGGAAGAGCAACAACAACAGAACCTGCAAGGAACTGCTTGTAATAGGTGTTAATAAAGTCGTTTGCAAGCATTTTTTGCAGTCCGATGGCAACGGTATAGTTATCAAGACTATCGCCCATAATAATCTTGGCAAGAATAAAGTCTGTCCAAGGGCCGATAAATGATGTAAGTACCGTATAAACTACAATCGGTTTTGACATCGGCAAAATGATTTTCCAGAAAATCTGATTCTTTGTAGCTCCGTCAATCGTGGCAGCTTCATCAAGAGCACGAGGAATTGTATCAAAGAAACCTTTTGAAATCTGGAATCCGAGACCCGCACCGCAACTGTAACAAATTACAAGCGCTACAAGAGTCTGAGTAAGACCCATTGCCTTTAAAAGGTAATAGATAGCAATCATTGTCATGAATCCCGGGAACATACCCAAAATCATACCAACGTTCATAAACTTTTTACGAGCCTTAAATCTAAGACGGCTGAATGTGTAACTTACTGCAAGAACCGAAATTGTTGAAATTACACAGCTGAAGCAAGCAACAACAAATGTGTTGAGGAACCATCTCGGGAAGTTGATGGATGCGGTGCCGCCCGAGCCGGTAAACAAATCAATATAGTTCTGGAATGTCCATTCGTGAGGAATGAGGTACGGAACCGCAATAAGACCCTCTGCTCTGAACGAGTGAAGAACCAAGTATACAAACGGAGAAATCCAAATGATACCCAACACTGCGAGGAGCAAATAAATCAAGCCGTTCACAAGATGTCTTCTGAATTTATAACTCTTTATCATGAGAACGCCTCCTCATCCTTCATAGACTTGGAATTATTGTAGATAATGAGTGAAAGCGTAGCACAAACAATAAATACCAAGATACCGATTGCGGCAGCAAGACCGTAGTCCTGAGAACCGATTGTAAGGTTAAACAACCATGTTACAAGAATATCGGTGTAACCTGCCTGATAGAAGTTTTCGGTAGACGGGCCGCCGCCTGTCAAAAGGTAAATAACGTTAAAGTTATTGATATTTCCGACAAACTGAGTGATAAGCTGCGGTGTTGTTACAAAAATCATATAAGGAAGTGTGATTTTTGTAAATGTCTTAAACGGACTTGCGCCGTCAATACGCGCCGATTCATACAAATCCTCGGGAATATTCATAAGAATACCCGACATTGAAAGGATTGTATAAGGAATACCAACCCACAGGTTGATGATAACAACCGTTGCTCTCGCCATAAATACCGAGCTGTTCAGCCATTGTATCTCGACGTTTGAGCCGGTCAAATTAGATAACAGAACGTTGATTGCACCGTTTGACTGGAGCATCTGGTTCATAAGAAGAAGTGAAACGAACTGAGGAACAGCAATTGCGATTACAAAAAGTGTTCTCCACAAGCCCTTAAACTTGATGCCCTTTTTGTTTATCATAAGAGCAACAATCATACCGAGGATGTAGTTTGTAAACGTAGCAATAACCGCCCACAAGAGCGTCCATTTTGTGAGCTCAAGGAAAGTGGTTGCCTTTTTGGAGTTATTTACAACGTCAAAAAGTGAACCGAAGTTATCAAAACCTATCCAAGTGAACAATGTTCCCGGTGGGAGGTGAGTTTTGTCGTAGCTTGTAAATGCAATCAAAATCATAAATATGAGTGGCAATACGTTAAAAATACCAATCATAAGTACAGGGAATGAAAGCAGTGTAACGTGATATTTGCCGTCAAGGAACTCTTTTGCATCAGTTTTAAGAGAAGTTGGTTTTTGACCGTTGGCTCTCATAATCTGGTGACGATAAGAATCCTTGATGTTTGAAATATAAATCGCAAATATAATTACCGTTATTACTATGGTTAAAACGGAGTACAACAAAATAAGCATTGAGTTGTCACCGTATACCTTACGTGCGATAATCTGACCCGGTTCAACAACCTCTTTGGTTTGTACCGTACCGAGCGTATCAAATTTGCTGAGGTAAGTCCAACCGAAAAATACCATATAAAGTATGTAAAATATTTCCGAAAGTAAATATAAAATTCCTTTGTAGTATTTTCCCTTGTGGATATCACCGATACCGAAAATCAAATATGAAAGTTTTGTTGCCCAGTCACCCTTTGAAAAGGTAACTCCGTAATTTTTAAAGCCTTTGCCTATCGCCTTAAAAAAGTTAACAATTCCTCTTCCGACAGCCTTGAAAAATTTTGCAATGCCATGCGGAATACTTACGATGAACTTTTTAAAGTTATGAGCAAATCTCTGAAACGGATTGAGCTGTTTATATTCAACATATGTCATATAAGCGCTCCTTAATCGTTAATCGTTAATCTCTGTCTCTCTTGTTAAAATGCACCAAACTAATAATGGCTTTTACGTTTCCATAACAAGACATTATTCGTTTGGTGATTAATGAAAACGTAAAACAAGGACTTCTCGGGGGCACTCTGAAAACTCAAAGCGCCCCGCAAGAAAATTGTTTATTCTGTTCTGCTATAAAGTTGCCTATTAGCCTTCGTCGCGAACATTTGCGATTGTGTCATCAAGAAGCTTCTTTGTTGCTTCCTTGTCTGTTGCGTCCCAAGCATCTGCAACGAGCTTGTTACCGAGGTTACCCATCGGGCTCCAGAATGTTGAAGAAATATTAACCTGTACGCAAGCGTTTGCCGACTGCTCTTTGATAGCCTGAAGAGCTGTGCTGCCTGTTACAACAGAGTCTTCCTGAACCTTAAGGTTTGAAGGACCCCAACCGAGCTGTTCTGCTCTTTCTTTCTGGCACTCTTCACCTGAGAGGTAGAGAGCAAGAATCTGTGAAGTTGCAGGATATTTTGAAGAACCGTTTACACCGATGTACTTGTAACCGAACATTGAAACAAGCTGTTTGTCAGTGCCGTTTACATTGATTGTAGGAAGTTTTGCAGCGCCGAACTTGTCGCCGAGAGCTTCTTTGTTTACTTCTGTATCCCAAGAACCGTCAACGCCTGCTGCGCAAGTGCCTGATGAGAAGCCCGAAGCAACCTGCTTAACGTTAAGTGACTGGAATGTGCCCTTATAATCTTTGATGAGCTTTGCGAATGCCATCAATGTGTCAACTGCTTCGTCTTCGTCATAGTCAACAAACTTCTGTGTTTCGCCGTCTTCTTCAAGACCGTCAATCTTAGCGCCTGCAGTGAAAGCAAGAGTACAAGCATAGAAACCGTCGCCGCAGTCCATGATGAACTTCTTGTCTGCTTTCTTACAAGCTTCAAGTGTGCCCTCAAGTGTCTTAGCGTCTTCAGCCGTAACAATTGAGTTATCGTATACAAGGTAATAACCGTTATCGTTTGTTTCCGGATAAGCGTAAAGTGTATCCTTTATTGTACCTGCCTTAACGGTATCTTCGGAGTTCTCCTCTTTAACAGTGTCAACAAAGGCAACCTTTGCGATTACGTCAGCGTCAACAAGCTTGTTGAGCTGGTCGCTCGGGAATGAGAATACGTCTGCGGCAACCGATGCGTCATTAAGAATCTGAGTAGCTGCGTCGCTTTCGCCCTGGGCAACAACCTCGATGTTGAATGTCTTTTCGGAATAAGCCTTTTTAAAGTCTTCTACCTGCTCTTTAACAAGGCTTACAGCCTTATCGGGTGCCCATACCTTAAGAGTAACGTTGTCTTCGTCACCGAAGTATGAGTAATCTACGATAGAATCTTTAACCTTGAGTTCTGTCGAAGCCGAACCGCTGTTTGAGGTGTCGGAATCTGCTGTTGAAGATGTGCTTCCGCCACATCCTGCAAATGCAGTTGCTGTCATCATTCCGGCAAGAAGAACAGCAAAAATTCTTTTCATTTTCATTGGAAATATCCCTCTTTCAAAAATATTAATTAATTCCTTACGGATTTATGGAGCAGGTAACTTTCGGCACCTGTTTTCCACTACATAAATGATAGCAAAAATACAACCAAAATTCAAGTTCTTTTGTACTTTTTATCTAAACTGTTAAATTTTGCATTTATATTTGTGCATTTTGACCTTTAATTCACGCAGTTTTCGCTATTTGAACAAAACCGCCGCAGTATTTTTGTTAATTTTGCTTACAGATTATTTGTGCAGATTAGCTAATCACCTTTTCACCCATTATGCTAAATCAACTGTTTTCGTCAGCATTTTACTTCCGAAACGTCCGAGTACAATTAATTTCGGCATTTTTTTGGTTAAAATTCACTAACGCACAAAATCCGTTCGGCTCTTCCAAAGTCAAGGCTTGTTCATTAAACAGTATATGCACAAAGTTGCCGGTTTAAAAGTGTTTTCAAAAACATTTTACTCAAAACGTTGCGGCAATTGTTTCAATTAATTTTTCTGCGATGTTGTAATCCGCTGAAAGTATTGGTATAATCATAATATATATTAAATCACACAATATAATTGTACGGAGGTACGGTATGAAGCTTAAAGAATTGCTTGTTAATACGGAGTATAATATGATAAACGACCTTAACCCCGAAATTTCGGATGTTGTGTATGATTCACGCAAAGCGGGCGGCGGCACGGCTTTTGTGTGTTTAAAGGGATACACGTCCGACGGTCACAGGTTTGCGAAGTCTGCGGTACAAAGCGGAGCCTCTGCGCTTGTAATCAGCGACGAGCTTGATTTTGAGGTTCCCGAAAACATCGCTGTGGTAAAGGTTGAAAACACCCGACTTGCTCTTGCGCTTATGAGCGTTGAATTTTTCGGCAGACCCGCCGAAGAGCTTATGACGGTTGCAATCACGGGAACCAAAGGAAAAACAACAACTGCGGCAATGGTTGCGGAAATTTTTGAACACGCCGGAATTAAAACGGGAACAATCGGAACGCTTGGAATCGTATATGACGGAGAAACCACAAAAACCGACAACACAACTCCCGAATCATACGAAATTCAAAAGGCTATGCGCAATATGATTAACGCAGGCTGCAAAGCCATGGTAATCGAGGCGTCGTCAATCGGACTGAAACACCACCGACTTGAGGGTATGATATTTGACGTTGCGATATTCACTAACTTTTCAGACGACCACATCGGCGGTGTTGAGCACAAGGATATGGCTGAATACCTTTATTGCAAAAGTCTTTTGTTCCGTCAATGTCGCAAGGCTGCCGCAAATATCGACGATAAAAGCCGGAAAGCAATCACCGAGGGCTTTGACGGCAAGGTGCTTACCTACGGCTTTGGCGAAGACTCGGATTTGAAAGCATATAACGAACATCTTTTGTCCGAGGGCGGATTTATCGGAGTCCACTTTGAAACGACAGGGCTTAAAACACTCTCGATAGATGTCGGAATTCCGGGCAAGTTCAACGTTTACAACGCTCTTGCCGCAATATGTGCCGTTTCGTTTTTTGACATTCCCGACGAGGCAATCATAAAAGGTCTTAAGGCAGCCAAAGTCAAAGGAAGAGTTGAGCCCGTTAAGGTAAACGGCAACTATACGCTTTTGATTGATTATGCACACAACGCCCTGTCTATGGAAAACGTTCTTACAACACTCAGAAAATACAATCCGCACCGCCTTGTCACTATGTTCGGCGCAGGAGGCAACCGCCCCAAGGTTCGCCGATATGAAATGGGAGAAACCTCGGGCAGACTTTCCGACCTCTCGGTAATCACAGAAGACAACTCAAGATATGAGGACGTTATGGACATAATTGAGGACATTAAAACCGGCATAAACAAAACCGACGGAAAATATGTTGTTGTTCCGAACCGCAGAGACGCAATCAGATATTGTATGCAAAACGCCGAGGACGGTGACATAATAGTGCTTGCAGGAAAAGGACACGAGGACTATCAGGAAATCAAAGGCGTAAAATATCATATGGACGAACGGGAGATAATAGCCGACATTCTTAAAGAAATGTCACAAAACAAATAACTTAAACTAAGCAAATGTAAAACCGACGGTCAGCCGATTTGGCTGATCGTCGGTTTTTATCGGGTATTTTCTTTAAGTCAACGCTTACCCGAAATTATTCCTCATAAATATTGAGCAAAATATTCTTAATGTCGTAAAGCTTCTTTGACAAATCAACATAATAGGTGTGCGGATTTTCAAATCTCTTTACCTCGTCCCACAAAAGATGTATCTGTTCCTTGCAGTACTGCGCAATTTCGTCAATGGTCGGGCTGTTGTAAACGCACTTGCCGTTCTTGAAAATCGGTACAAGAAGCTCCTTTGCGGTAAAGTTTTCAAGAGTTTTGGTTTTCCATGTTGCACTCGGGTCAAAAATCGTATGCGGTCTTGTGCCGTCAACGGTTTCGTCATAAACGCAAAGCTCGTCCGCAAGAGCCTTTCCGCTCTCGTTGTCAAAATAACGGTAAACCTTTTTAAAGTGCGGATTGGTGATTTTGGTGGTATTTTCGCTGACCTTGATTTTCGGAACAATATCACCCGCTTCGCTCTCAACAGCCACAAGCTTGTAAACTCCGCCGAACACCGGTGAACTTGAAGAGGTTATGAGTCTCTCGCCCACTCCGAAGCTGTCAACCTGCGCGCCCTGCATCATAAGGTCGCGGATAAGATATTCGTCAAGCGAATTTGAAGCCGTAATTTTACATTCCGTAAGTCCGGCTTCGTCAAGCATTTTTCTGGCCTTTTTGGAAAGATAGGAAATATCGCCAGAGTCAAGTCTTATTGAACAGGCTGTCTTGCCCTGCGGCAAAAGTACCTCTTTAAACACCTTGATTGCGTTCGGAACACCGCTTTTAAGCGTGTTATAGGTATCGACAAGCAAGGTCGGGTTGTCGGGGTAAAGCTCGCAATAGGTTTTAAATGCGTCGTATTCGCTGTCAAACATCTGTATCCAAGAATGTGCCATGGTGCCGCCGGCAGGCACACCGTAAAGCTCGTCGGTGAGCGTACAGGCGGTTCCCTTGCAGCCGCCTATGTATGCGGCTCTTGCGCCCTCAACGGCTCCGCCGGCTCCCTGCGCTCTTCTTGAGCCGAATTCAATAACGGTTCTTCCCTGTGCGGCACGAACGATTCTGTTTGCCTTGGTGGCAACCAGCGACTGATGATTTATCATCAGCAAGACAAAGGTTTCGACAAGCTGAGCCTCAATTGCCGGAGCACGCACGGTCATAATCGGTTCGTTCGGAAACACGGGAGTTCCCTCGGGCACGGCGTAAATATCGCCGCTGAATTTAAAGTTTCTGAGATATTTAAGAAATTCTTCGTTAAAAATCCCCTTTTTTCTCAAAAATTCAATATCTTCATCATCAAAGTGAAGCTCTCTGATGTATTCGATTATGTTTTCAAGACCCGCCGCAATCGCAAAACCGCCGTTGTCGGGAACCTTGCGAAAGAAAACGTCAAAGTAAACATTGCGTTTATAAAAGCCGTTGCGGAAATACCCGTTCGACATTGTAAGCTCGTAAAAATCACAGAGCATAGAGTAATTTTCCCTGTTCAATTAAAATCCTCCTTGGTTGAACAACCTGACAAAAGTCATTTATTCATAGTTTATATCTTTTCGTTTTGTTTGTAAAGGATTTTTTGGGCAAACGGTTTACAATATTGCCGAATTTATAGTATAATATAGTATAATCTAAGTGCAAACAGCGCAGGCTCCGCTTTTGGCAACAAAACAGAGCTTGCCCGGATTAAAATAACGATAATACGAATATTTGGAGGTAATCAAATGAAAGCCGAGGAACTGAAGCTTTGTCCGTTCTGCGAAAGCCCGATGATTGTTTTTGAGGACGAAAGCAAAGAAATTAACAACGGTACTCCGTATCTGGAATGTTCAACCTGCGGTCTGAGATTTCAAATCGACGGTTTTGACGAAAAACCGACTGAGATTAAATCGGTTTAACGCTCCGCTTTGCCCGCAAGCAACAGAATGTTTGTCGGATTTACCGTCCGTTTGATAAAGCTTCGCAAAAAAACAGTCGAAACACTCAAAGGTGCTCCGACTGTTTTTATTCGTCATACAACTTGTCTGCTCTTTTTGCCAACCAAACTCCGTATAACGATTCCAATATCAATAATACAAGCAACAGAATCATAACCACATAAGAATCCGTCTTATTGATTGTTAACATATATCCGACAATATCTGTAATGGCATGAGCCGTTATCACCGAACATATGTCTTTGGTTTTTATGTAAACACCGCCGAAAGCGAGACCGCAGGAAAAAGAGAAAACAACCTGAAAAACCACATCGATTAAATCCTTCCCGACAATATTTGTCAAATGAACCAAACTGAATACCGATGCGGAAATAAACAATGTCTTCAGATTGCTTACACGTTTTTGGCTTAATCCGTCAATTAATATTCCTCTAAACAAAACCTCTTCATAAATTGCCGGTGCAAAGCCGCAGATAACTGCAACCAATATATCATTTACATCATCTGAAACTCCGCCCTTTGTATAAAAGCATAACGGAATTTTATACAATCCGAACAACAACAAAGGCAACATAAGTTTAAAACCCCTGAAGCTGTACTTTAAATTACTTTTGGTATAGAACAACAGTATTATAAATACACTTATGATAATTCTGGAAATTGACCCGCTGACATCGATATTATTAATAAAAGTATTTATAATCGCAGAAAAAACACCTGCCGCCAATAAAGTTACTATAAATAATACCAGAACAAAAACAATCGGGTATCTGATTTTGGCTTCCTGCAAACTGCTCTTTTTTTGCATTTTGATTCCTCCTAAACCGCAATTAATTAAATAGTTCATACATCTTAATTACTGCTGAAGAAGAGTGCTTGCCTTTGACACGTTCTTTTTCTTGGGTTTTTCGGGTTTAACGGTTTTGTCCTTATACTTTCTTCCGGCAACGGCTGCTTTTGAAAGGTCGTCGTCAAAAAACTCCGAAACTGTTTTAAATTCTTCTTCGTCAAGAGAATTTAAAACCACGATGGTGATAATGGAACGGGTGTCAACGTCGCCGTTGCCGTACTGAGTGTTAAAAACATTGGCGATTTTTTCGAGTTCCTTTTTGTTTGCACGCTTAATATACGTTGCGACTTTCGGAGCAATGTGCTCTTTTGCAAACGTTGCGCCGCGGAACGGATAGTAGCAATCCTCCTCGGTTTTAATTTCTTCCTTTAATTCCGGGAAAAAGCTTACAAAACGCTTTGCAAAAAACTTAGGGTCGGCGTTGCCGTCGTCGGATTTTTTCTTTTTCTGCTTAACCTGCTTTGCACGCTTGATCGCAACCGTTCCCGATACGCCCTCGACAAAATCGTTGGCAATGCTTTCCGCGTCCTTTTGGGTAGATACGGTTTCGTCAAAAAGCCACGTTGCGAGTGTTTTCCATTCGTTGTCGGGCCCGTCCTCGGTCATTGCGCACGAACGAAGAACCATTTGCTCTTTGTCCTTAAAATATACAACGGAATAAGCAATATTTGTGCTTGTAAAAAGCGCAACAAGCTCGTTGTCGCTTTCGGCGGCAACTTTTTGTTTTGTGTAACCGCTTTTTGTCAGTTCTTCCTCAACTCTGCCTACTATTAAATTAAATGCACTTTTAAAATCCAAACTAATCTCTCCTCATCGGATAATATTATTTTTACATTTAATCAATTATACATTCAAAGCCGAGTCCGTGTCAAGTTTTTTTATATTCTTTGCCGCCGCTGTCAACCGCCGTATTTTGACCCTCGGCACTTGCAACACGGGGAATAATGTGGTATTATTTGTTTTGTATATCAAAATAAAAAGAAGGTTTTAAATATGTCATCCCGAAACGCAATCGGAGTTTTTGACTCAGGACTCGGAGGCTTGAGCGCAGTAAAGGAATTTTTGCACGTTCTGCCAAACGAGCAAATCATCTACTTCGGTGACACGGGCAGGGTTCCTTACGGCAACCGAAGCCGTGATACAATCAAAAAATACGCATTTCAGGACGCGGCATTTTTACTGAAACACAACGTCAAAATGATAGTCGCCGCCTGCGGCACGGTAAGCTCGGTTGCGGGCAAAGAGCTTGAATCCAAGCTTCCCGTTCCCTATACCGGAGTTGTTAATCCAACGGCTTTTGCCGCAGCTCAAAAAACCAAAAGCGGCAAAATCGGCGTAATCGGAACGACAGCCACGATAAACAGCCACAGCTACAAGCTCAGGCTTAAAAAGCTTAATTCCGAATTTGAGGTATTTGAACAGGCTTGTCCGCTGTTTGTTCCGCTTGTCGAAAACGGATTTATCGACAGAAACGACAAAATTACCCAACTCGTGATTGAAAGGTATCTCAAAGACCTGAAACAAAACGGAATCGACACGCTGATTTTGGGATGTACCCATTATCCGCTTTTAAGAGAGGCTGTTTCCGACTTTATGGGCAACGGCGTAACGCTGATTGATTCGGGATACGAAACTGCGGTTTATGCGGCAAAGGTATTAAAAGAGCAAAACCTGCTCAACAATGACAGTTCGGTCAAAAATGCGGAATTTTACGTCAGCGACACCCCCGACGGCTTTGAAAACGTTGCGGGACTGTTTTTGGGTCGTGATATGGAACACACGGTAAACCAAATCGATATTGAACAATACTGAGGGAAAAATGGCTGAAAAGGATAAGGAAAAATTTATGATTTCAATAATCGGCGAACAAAGGCTCGACGGACAAACCGACCGAATCGAGGTGCTCACCGAAGGAAATTATCTTGTAAAAAAAGACCGTTTTTATATCGGCTACAAAGAGTATGACGACGATGACCCGAACGTTGTCTTTAACAACCTTATAAAAGTTGAAAAAGACAAGGTTACAATCAACCGCAAAGGGCCGATGGGCTCTCAGCTTCTTCTTGAAAGAGACAAACGTCATCAATGCATCTATCAAACAATAGCGGGCGACCTGACAATCGGTGTGTTTACAAAAACGATGAACAGCACCCTCGGCAAAAACGGCGGAACGCTTGAAGTAAGCTATACGCTTGACTTTAACACAGACTTGGTGAGCGAAAACAGCTTTAAAATAAGGGTTGAAGAAAAACACGCAAAAGAATGAGGAGATAATATGGATATGTATGCAAAGGCGGTAAAAAGCCTTAAATCGGCAATTACAAACGCAATTGACAAAGCAATCGAAAACGGAGAACTTCCAAAGGCGGAGATTCCCGAATTTATAATCGAAACCCCTGCCGACACAACTCACGGAGATTTTGCAACCAACGCCGCAATGGCGGGAGCAAAATCATTCAGAATGCCGCCGTTCAAAATTGCTCAGGCAATCACGGCAAATCTTGATTTGTCAGATACGGTTTGCGAGCGTTTTGAAACCGCAGGTCCGGGATTTATCAACTTTTTCCTCGGCTCAGACTTTTATTCGGGCGTTGTCAAAGAAATTTTGTCGAACCCCGAAGACTACGGAAAGTCCGACTTTGGCAAGGGCGAAAACGTGATGGTGGAATTTGTTTCGGCAAATCCGACAGGCCCCATGCATATGGGCAACGCAAGAGGCGGTGCGCTCGGCGATTGTCTGGCGGCTGTTCTTGACAAAGCAGGCTACAACGCATACAGAGAGTTTTATGTAAACGACGCAGGCAATCAGATTGAAAAATTCGGCTGTTCGCTTGAAGCACGTTATCTTCAAATTTTCAAGGGCGATGAAATTGAATTTCCCGAAGACGGATACCAAGGCGCCGACATCACAGACCTTGCAAACGAATACAAGGATATTTACGGTAACAAGTTGCTTGACGTTTCTTCCGAAGAGCGCAGAAAAGCACTTGTTGATTACGCACTGCCCAAAAACATCAAAAAAATGCAGGAAGATATGGCGGCATACAAAATCACATATGACAAGTGGTTTTTTGAGAGCGGGCTTCACAAAAGCGGTGCCGTAAAAGAGGTTATCGACATTCTCACCTCAAAGGGCTTGACATATGAAAAAGAGGGCGCAATTTGGTACAAAAACAAAGAGGTGCTCACACAAAAGTACCTTAAAGAGGGCAAAAGTCAAAAGTACATTGACAACCTTGAGCTAAAAGACGATGTTCTTGTGCGCAAGAACGGCAACCCGACTTATTTTGCCGCAGACATTGCCTATCACAAAAACAAATTTGACAGAGGCTTTACCACACTCATAGACGTTTGGGGAGCAGATCACCACGGTCACGTTATGCGTATGAAAGGCGCAATGGACGCCGTCGGCTACGACGGAAGCAAACTCAACGTAGTGCTTATGCAGCTTGTCAAGCTTGTTAAGGGCGGAGAGCTTGTAAAGATGAGCAAGCGTACGGGCAAGGCAATTCAGCTGAGAGATTTGCTTGAAGAAGTTCCTGTTGACAGCGCAAGATTTTTGTTTAACACACGTGAGGCAAACACACAGATGGATTTCGACCTTGACCTTGCGGTAACTCAGGACAACCAAAACCCTGTTTACTATGTTCAGTATGCTCACGCAAGAATTTGCAGCATATTCAAGGCTCTTGCAAAAGACGGCATTGCACCCCGCAAGTGCACTTCAAAAGAGCTTGCGCTTCTTACAACCTCCGAAGAAAAAGAGCTTATCTCCCACCTTGCTCTGTATTCAAACGAAATTGTAAGTGCCGCAAAAGACTGCGACCCGACAAAAATCACACGCTACGTAACAAAAACCGCAACCCTTTTCCACAAGTTCTACAACGCATGCCGAGTTAAGGGTGAAGACGAAAGTCTTATGATGGCAAGGCTTGCGCTTTGCGACTGCACAAGGGCGGTAATTAAAAACGTTCTTACCATGTTTAACATTTCCTGCCCCGACAGTATGTAATCACAAACATTAAACAAACATCAAAAAGGCTGTACCGACCGGTACAGCCTTCAATTTTTTCGGTTTTAAGTTTGACGCATACGCAATTAAAATTACTTAAAATAGCGGTTCAAAAGACCCTTGAATCCTGCTCCGTGACGGGCTTCGTCCTTAGCCATTTCGTGAACGGTGTCGTGAATTGCGTCAAGATTCTGTGCCTCGGCACGCTTTGCAAGGTCAAATTTTCCCTCGCAGGCGCCTGTTTCGGCTGCAACGCGCATCTCAAGATTTTTCTTGGTGCTGTCGGTTACAACTTCGCCCAAAAGCTCGGCAAATTTTGCTGCGTGTTCCGCTTCTTCAAAAGCATACTTTGTAAATGCCGCAGAAACCTCGGGATAACCCTCTCTGTCGGCAACTCTTGCCATTGCAAGATACATACCGACCTCGCTGCACTCGCCCTCAAAGTTTGACCTGAGATCTTTGAGAATGTCTTCGCTTACGCCCTTTGCAACGCCGACTTCGTGAACGGTTGCAAACTCTGCGTCATCTTCGGTTTTCTTGAATTTTGCGGCAGGTGCCTTGCAAACGGGGCACTTTTCCGGCGGTTCCGGTCCTTCGTGAACATATCCGCATATCGAACAGACCCATTTCATAACAATAACCTCCTAAAACGGTATTTAACACTGTAAAAGTTTGACAATTATTTGTTTGTCAAATTCATTTTATCACACAAAATGCACATTTTAGTTCTGTTTTGGAATTAACAAACAACCTTTTGTAGATTGTTTTTCACAACCGAATATTTTGTGTACCGTTTTGTGTACCGTTTTAAAAAAACTGAATATAATAATATCAAAAAAGCAATGTCGCACAAATGCGTGAAAAAGCAACCTAAATTAAAAGAGCGTTGTGCGGCGTTGCCCAAAGCTTTGAAAGAGGGATTTTATGCCTAAAATTTATCTCAGCCCGTCACTTCAGGAATATAACCCTTACAGCGGCGGCGGCAACGAAGAATACTATATGAACCTTGTTGCCGACGCAATGGAGCCGTATCTGAAAGCAAGCGGAATAGAGTTTTCGCGAAACAAACCCGATATGACGCTTTCGCAGGCTATTGCGGATTCAAACAAGGGTGACTATGACCTGCACCTTGCAATCCACAGCAACGCCTCTCCTCAGGCAACCGCAGGACAAAACACGGGAGCCGCAATCTACTACTATCCGACAAGCACAAACGGTAAGCGCTTTGCGGATATTATAAAAGAAAACTATCAAAATGTGTATCCGAACAAAGTTCAGACAATCCCCACAACCTCGCTTGCCGAAGTTCGCCGAACAAAAGCTCCGTCCGCGCTTGCGGAGGTTGCCTATCACGACAACCCGACCGACGCAATGTGGATAAGAGACAACATAAACAATATTGCAAAAAGTCTTTCGCAATCGGTTGCGGATTATTTGGAAGTGCCGTTTGTTGAGCCGTGATTAACTTTGAACCGATTACAAAGCGAATATTTTCTTCAAAACAACACGCCGTTCTGTTTTTTGCAGGGCGGCTGTTGCTTTGGCAAAGTTTTTGAGTTATAATTACAGTATAAAGGTGCCGGACTCTTCCGAGACAAGCGGCGCATATCGAAATTTCGACACGG
Organism: Acutalibacteraceae bacterium; assembly: GCA_963599905.1. Classification (GTDB taxonomy): domain Bacteria; phylum Bacillota; class Clostridia; order Oscillospirales; family Acutalibacteraceae; genus Ruminococcoides. The sequence continues at coordinate 32,376 of CAVBYX010000015.1, read as the reverse complement.
TTTTAACGCAGTGCGGACATCTCCCGAGGAGTTTGGTTTGTTTCCTTGCAGGCGAAGCATATATTGCTCCGATTTAAAATTTCTATTCTATAAAAGCGGTGATATTATGACAGACGAATTAAAAGCAAGGGTTGAAAAAACCTTAAAAAATCTTAAAAGAAACAATATGGACGCTTATTTTTGCGAAAATGCAAAAGAAGCAAGAGAGCTTGTAAAAACGCTGATTAAAAAGGGCGACACCATCACAAACGGCGGTTCGGCTACCCTGAAACAAACGGGCGTTTACGACGTAATAAGCTCATCCGATTACAACTATCTTGACCGAAGTCGTGAGGGCATTACCCGTGAAGAGGTAGAGGAAATCTATCTCAAGGCGTTTCGTGCGGACGCTTTCTTTACAAGCGCAAACGCAATTACCGAAAACGGCGAGCTTTACAACGTTGACGGCAACTCAAACCGTGTTGCGGCAATTCTTTACGGCCCGAAAAACGTTGTTGTGGTTGCGGGCGTAAACAAGCTTGTAAAAGACATTGACGAAGCAATTTACAGAGTAAAAGCCGTAGCCGCTCCGCAAAACACGGTAAGGCTGAACCTTGACACATATTGTAACAAAACAGGGAAATGCGTTTCTTTGCAAAAGGACAACCCCGAGCTGTGCGACGGATGTCACTCGGCAGGCAGAGTATGTTGTAATTATGTAGTGTCGGCTCAGCAAAGGCACGTCGGAAGAATCAAAGTAATCATTATCGGAGAAGAATACGGATATTGATAACGCAAATCAATTATGCAAACAAAAAACAAACCGTGTTTAAACGACACGGTTTGTTTCCGACAGAAGCAATGTAATTACTTGCAGTCCTGCTCTTTTTTGTTCTGATAATTGTTTCTGTTCTTATTCTGATTGTTGTTGCGGTTGTTATTCCGAATGTTGTTTTGATTATTGTTTTGGCTGTTGTTTTGGCTGTTGTTTTGGCTGTTGTTTTGGTTGTTGTTACGGTTCATATTAACACCTCCTTATGCCTTTATTATTAACGAATTTTACGGTAATATTCAATGAATGATTTTTTGTTTAGAATGAAATCTTTTTTAGGCGATGAATTTGAGGAATTTCTCAGGTTCTATTCCGCCGAAAATTTCAGAGGACTGCGCATAAACACCCTAAAATGCACAGCCGAAAAACTTAAAGGCCTGATTGGCTTCACGCTGTCGCCCACACCGTTCTGCAAAGACGGTTACTACATTCCAAGCGGAACAGAGGGACTCGGCAACAATCCCCTGCACCACGCAGGAGCCTTTTATATTCAGGAACCGTCGGCAACATCGGCGGTTGAGATGCTCGGCGTTGAAGAGGGAGACTTTGTGCTTGATTTGTGTGCGGCACCGGGCGGAAAAAGCACTCAAATCGGTGCAAAGCTTAACGGAACGGGACTTTTGTGGAGCAACGAAATCGTTAAAACCAGGGCTAACATTCTTCTTTCAAACATAGAGCGAACGGGAACAGCCAATGCTGTGGTCTCAAACTGTCACCCCGATGTTCTTTGTCAAAGGCTTTCGGGACAATTTGACAGAGTGCTGGTTGACGCACCGTGCAGCGGCGAGGGAATGTTCCGCAAAAACAGCGAAGCGCAAAACGAATGGAGCGTTGAACACGTAAAAAGCTGTGCCGAACGCCAGCTTTTGATTCTTAACAGCGCAAAAAACGCCCTGAAAAGCGGCGGAGTAATGGTGTATTCCACCTGCACATTTTCACGGGAAGAAAACGAGGGCGTTATCACAAAATTTCTTGAAGAAAATCCCGATTTTGAACTCGAAGATTCGGGAGTAACGTTTGGCAGGAAGTCGCTTGAATACGCCAGAAGAATTTTTCCTATGGACGGAGGCGAAGGACACTTTGCCGCACGGCTGAAAAAATCCGGAAAACATTACAAAACATCCGTAAATCAAAATTTCAATCAAAAGCCCGACGCCAAAGCAACGGAATTTTACGACAGTATATTTAAAAATCGTCCGTTCGGCGAAAATATTATTACCGCAAAAGATAAAATTATAATTTTACCGAAAGCTCTTAATTTTGAAACAAAAGGACTGCCTATTCTCAGAGCAGGCATAATTTTGGGAGAAATCGCAAAGAACAGAATTGAGCCGCACCACAGCGCATTTATGGCGGCAAAGCCCGACGACTGCGTAAGCTTTGTTGACCTTGACGTAAACGACAAAGAAATAAAGGCGTTTCTTCACGGCGAAGAAATTCCCGTTTCATCTGAAGCGAAAGGCTACACGGCTGTGTGCGTGAACGGAATGACAACGGGGTTCGGCAAAGCCTCAAACGGCAGGCTGAAAAACAAATATCCGAAAGGACTGCGAACTTTAAAATGAACAAGCTGTCAGATATAGGTGTAATAAAAGAGATTTTGAGCAGGCACGGATTTACCTTTTCAAAATCTTTGGGACAAAACTTTTTAATAAATCCGTCTGTCTGCCCGAGAATGGCGGAACTTTCGGGCGCAGGCAAAGGAGTAGGAGTTATTGAAGTCGGTCCGGGAATCGGAGTGCTTACAAACGAGCTTTGCAAGCTTTCGGACAAAGTGGTTGCCGTTGAGCTTGACAAAAGACTGTTGCCCGTTCTTGACGAAACGCTCAAAGAATACGATAATATAAAAATAATAAACGCCGACGTGCTTGAGCTTGACTTAGGCAGACTTATAACGGAAGAATTTGACGGTATGAATGTTGTGGTATGCGCCAATCTCCCCTACTACATAACCTCGCCCGTAATTATGAAATTGCTTGAAAGCAAACTGCCCATACAGGCAATTACGGTTATGGTGCAAAAAGAGGCGGCACAGAGAATGTGCGCCAAGGTGGGCTCAAGAGAAAGCGGAGCCGTAACCGTTGCCGTTAATTATTACGCAAAGCCGAGTATGCTGTTCGGCGTAAGCGCAGGTTCGTTTATGCCCGCACCAAAGGTTGACTCGGCTGTAATGCGGCTTGACGTGCTCAGACAACCGCCGATTGAAGCCGACGAAAAAAAGTTTTTCTCGGTTGTAAAGGCGGCATTTTCTCAAAGGCGAAAAACCGTTGCAAACTCGCTGAGCTCGGGACTTGGAATCGAAAAATCAGCGGTTGTCGCCATGCTTGAAAATTCGGGTGTTCCGACAAACGCAAGAGCCGAAAAGCTGAGTATGCAGAACTTTGCCGACATTGCAAACCGCCTTGAGAAAGGATGATATTAATGGAAAAATCCAAAAAGATGAACGTGCTGTTCAAGATTGCTTTTATCCTGCTGTGCATTTGTATTCCTCTGCTGATAACCGGAATAATTGTCGCCTATCTTTTCGGCAAACTCAATTTTTCCGCAGTATTTACGGGAAGCGGCTGTTTGCTGTGTTTTGTCGGAATCATTCTCGCAATGCTCAGCAAGCCGAAAAAGCCAAAGCAAAAACAGCCGAAATTTGATGAAACGGAAGAAGAAAAAGTCGAACGAATCGGTATTGACACCGAAGAAAATCTATGATAAAATTGCATTAATAAAGGGGAGTAGTTCGCAGAGATATCTGTGATATATTTCGTCAGTACACATACCTACGGTATCGGATATATTTTAAAGAACGAGACTTTTATTGCAAAGCGTTGTTGTGCCTTGCAATAAAAGTCTTTTTTGTTTGCATAATATATTGTGAACTGCCCCAAATACAACGGAACGCACTGATTTCCGTAAAAACAATCGGAGGAATTTTTATGAAAAATCCCTATCAGCTCTCAAAATCAGAGGTGCTCGAAAACCTTGGCGTAACAAAGGACGGACGCACCTCCGAACAAGCCGCAGAACTGTTGCAAAAAAACGGCGAAAACGTTTTGCAGGAAACCAAAAAGCAGTCTGTGCTTATGGTTTTTCTCAGCCAGTTTGCGGATTTGCTTGTAATAATACTTATTATTGCGGCAATCGTCTCAATTTTTTCGGGCAACCTTGAAAGCACAATCGTAATCTTTGCGGTAATCACAATGAATGCGATTTTGGGCACGGTTCAGCACGTAAAAGCCGAAAAATCGCTTGAAAGTCTTAGATCGCTTTCGTCTCCGAGCGCAAAGGTTATTCGTGACGGTCAAAAGATTGAGATTGACTCCAAAGACGTTGTTGAGGGTGACCTCATCGTGCTTGAAGCAGGAGATTTGGCGGTTGCGGACGGACGAATCATCAACAACTATTCTTTGCAGGTCAACGAAAGCTCGCTTACGGGAGAATCCACAAACGTTGACAAAAGCGAAGACGTAATCGACGGCGAGGTTCCGCTTGCGGACAGAACCAATATGGTTTATTCGGGCAGTCTTGTTACCTACGGCAGAGCAATTGTTGCCGTTACAGGCACGGGAATGAACACCGAAATCGGCAAAATCGCCACACTTATGAACTCGGCAAAAGAGAAGAAAACTCCGCTCCAGCAAAGCCTTGACAAGTTTTCAAGCCGACTGGCAATTATCATAATGATAATTTCGGTTGTTGTTTTCGGACTTAACCTGTGGCAGGCGGGAACAATCAATCAGGACACAATCCTCAATGCGCTGATGTTTGCGGTTGCGCTTGCGGTTGCCGCAATTCCCGAAGCCCTCGGCTCAATCGTCACCATTGTTCAGGCTATGGGCACGCAGAAAATGGCAAAGGAAAACGCCGTAATCAAAGACTTAAAGGCGGTTGAAAGTCTCGGCTGTGTTTCGGTAATCTGTTCAGACAAAACAGGTACTCTGACCCAGAACAAAATGACCGTTCAAAAAATCTATATAAACGGTGAAAGCATAATCGAAGAACAACTCGACCTTAAATACGAAAGTCACCGCCACCTGCTCTATGACATGGTGCTCAACAACGATTCAAGCATAGTTGACGGCAAGGGAATCGGCGACCCGACAGAATATGCGTTGCTTGAGACATTCAGACACATCGGCTTTGACGAAAACACCGTAAGAGACGGTCTTATAAGGGTTGAAGAAGTTCCGTTTGATTCCGACCGCAAAATGATGAGCACAAAATATAAAATGCACGGCGTTTCACACATACTTACAAAGGGTGCGCTTGACGTTATTCTTGAACGCTGCATTAAAATTGCCACAAAAGACGGTGTGCGAAATATCACCGAAGACGACAAAAGGGCAATTTCGGAGCAAAACAGAAGGTATTCCGAGGACGGTCTCAGAGTACTGACATTTGCGTACAAGGAATCGGAAGAAGAACTGAGCACAGAGACGGAGTACGACTACATCTTCCTCGGCTTGGTTGCAATGATAGACCCGCCGAGAGAAGAATCAAAGCAGGCGGTTGCGGACGCAATCAGAGCAGGAATAAAACCGATTATGATAACAGGCGACCACAAAATCACCGCGTCGGCAATTGCAAAGCAAATCGGAATTATGCAAGAGGGCGATCTTGCGGTTACAGGGCTTGAGCTTGATGCAATGAGCGACGGGGAACTTGACAAAAAGATTGAAAAAATATCGGTTTATGCCCGTGTATCGCCCGAAAATAAAATTCGCATTGTGGAAGCATGGCAAAGAAAGGGCAACGTTGTTTCGATGACAGGTGACGGCGTAAACGACGCACCTGCGCTCAAAAAGGCGGACATCGGCGTTGCGATGGGCATAACGGGAACAGAGGTTTCAAAAGACGCCGCTTCGATGATTTTGCAGGATGACAACTTTGCAACAATCATAAAGGCTGTTGCAAACGGACGTAATGTTTACCGCAATATCAAAAACTCGATTCTGTTCTTGCTGTCGGGCAATATGGCGGCAATTTTTGCGGTAATTTACACATCGCTTTTGTCTTTGCCAATACCGTTTGAGCCTGTGCATCTTCTGTTTATCAACCTTTTGACAGACTCACTGCCTGCAATCGCAATAGGTATGGAAAGACCCGAAAAAGACTTGCTTTCTCAAAAGCCCCGTGACCCTAAGAAGGGAATTTTGAGCAGGGACTTTGTCTGTCTTATGTTCGGTCAGGGTGCGCTGATTGCAGTCTCAACGCTCATATCGTTCTATATCGGATTGCAGACAAACGCCGCAACGGCAAGCACGATGGCGTTTTCAACTCTGACTCTTGCAAGGCTGTTCCACGGATTTAACTGCCGAAGCAAACACTCAATCTTCAAACTCGGATTTACCTCAAATTATTACAGCATAGGCGCATTTTTCTCAGGCGTGTTCTTACTTTCGTTTGTGCTGTTCGTACCGTTTATGCAACCGTTGTTCAGCGTTGAACCGCTCACGGCGGCTCAGGCAGGATTTATCGGACTCTTGGCATTTATCCCGACAGTGATAATTCAAATTGTAAAGTTAATTTCGGAAAAAATCAAAAAATAAATTTTCTTTAAAATGCCTTTTTCACGGCATCTGACAATTCAACAAATAAAAAAGTCGGGCGTTGTCATTTATCTTGACAACGCCCGAAGCTTTATTTATAATTTAATTGAAAGGCAAGGTCTGTATGCACCTATGCCAAACATAATTTAAAACCGGGAGGGCATTATATGAACATTTGGCACGACATTTCACCGAAAAGGATTACAAAAGATAAGTTTTATGCTGTTATCGAAATATCAAAGGGTGACAAGAACAAGTACGAGCTTGACAAAGAAACGGGTTTTTTAAAGCTTGATCGTGTTCTTTTTACCTCAACCCACTACCCGGCAAACTACGGATTTATTCCGAGAACATTTGCCGAAGACGGTGACCCGCTTGACGTTTTGGTGCTTTGCAGCGAAAAAATACAGCCGATGACCCTTGTTGAATGTAAGCCGATCGGCGTTCTTAATATGATAGACGACAACAGCAACGACGAAAAAATCATCGCCGTTCCCGTCAACGACCCCAACTATAATTGTTTCGGCGACATTGACGAACTGCCGCGACATTATTTTGACGAAATCAAGCACTTCTTTCAGGTTTACAAAACCCTGGAAAACGGCAAAGAAACCAGTGTGACCGAATTTGGCGGAGTCGGAATAGCAAAGGATGTTATTCAAAACTCAATCGACGGATATATAAAGGACTTTCAGCTTGCATAAATCCTATGCACAAACCGCAAAGTTAAAGTCTGAAATCCTCGGCGGTATAGTTGCCCCTGAGAGAAAGCGACTTGGGTTCACGCATAAGAGGGTCGTACTTAAACGACCTGCACTTGCCGTTTCTTATTCCCTTTGACTTTTTGCAAAATACATCGTATTTATTAAACACCGCATTCTCGCAGTACATACAATCAGGCGCAATATTATTGCCAAAAAGTTTTTTTCTCATAAAATCACCTCGTGATACCGATATTTAATACAAACGCAACGCTCTGTTGCACGCAAGCGGCAGAGCCTGTTGATTCATTTAAATTATATCATTGAACCGACGCACTTTCAAGTAAATATATTATTGGAGGTATAAGCTTGAATTTTTCTTCAAACGTTATGAAGCTCAACAACATTGACGGCATTCCCTATCTCACATACAATTCGCTGTCTGAAATTGATTTTATCAACCACGCTTTTTCAACACGTCTCGGCGGAGTGTCAACCGACGAATTTACCTCTATGAATTTGGCGTTCAACAGGGGCGACAGCCCGGAAAACGTAACAGAGAACTACAAGCGTTTTTGCAAAAGCGCAGGATTTGATTACAAAAGTCTGACAGCCTCGTCTCAAGACCACCACACATTTGTGCGCGCCGTAACCAAAGAAAACGTCGGTGTGGGAATTTACAAGCCCGGGGATATTGAAAGCGTTGACGCTTTGATAACCGACGAACCCGGCGTTACCCTTGTTACATATTACGCCGACTGTACTCCGTTGTTTTTTGTTGACACAAAGCAAAAGGCAATCGGACTTGCACACGCAGGCTGGCGCGGCACGGTGGGCAGAATCGGCGACAACGTTGTCAAAAAAATGCAAAGCCTTTACGGCACGAACCCAAGCGACATAAAGGCAGCAATCGGCCCTGCAATTTCGGTGTGCTGTTACGAGGTTGACAAACCCTGCGCAGACAACTTTTTGGCGCTTGACGAGCTTGATTCGACAAAGTTTGTTTTTCCGAAAGACAACGGAAAATTTATGATTGACTTGCTTGAAACAAACCGCCAAATTCTTGTGCACGCAGGCGTAAAGAACGAAAACATAACGGTTTGCGACGTATGCACAAACTGCAACAGCGAACTGCTTTGGAGTCACCGTGCAACCAAAGGACACAGAGGCACAATGAGTGCGTTTATGTGTATAAAATAAGCTTTGCGGATTTACCCGGAAATTTTGTCGGGCATTTATCCGTTGTGCCTGCCTAAAAAATCATCCGCAACGACAGCCGTCATATAACGGCTGTCGTTTTTGCACTTGAAAGCCTATCAAATATATGTTATTATCATACAAAGACAAGAGGTGACATAATATGAAGATTTCAACCAAGGGGCGTTACGCTCTGCGCATGCTGCTCGACCTTGCCGAACATCAAAACGACGGCTACATTGCCCTTAAAGATATTGCAAAACGTCAGGAGATATCTAAAAAATATCTTGAACAAATCATTCCTATTCTCAACAAATCCGATGTTCTTAACGCCAACCGAGGATACCAGGGCGGATATCGGCTTGCCAAAGATCCGAGCAAATACACGGTCGGCGACATTCTCAGACTTACGGAGGGCAGTCTCTCGCCCGTTGCATGCCTTGATCACAACCCGATTGAGTGCGAACGAAGCGCCGATTGTATGACGCTTCCCGTTTGGAAAGGTCTCGGCAAAGTTATCAACGAATATCTTGACAGCATTACGCTTCAGGACATTTTGGATATGCAGCGAGAAAAGTACGCTAACGATTATGTAATTTAATATCAGACAATCGTTTTAATTGTCGTCATTAACTTACGGGCGGAGAACATCCGCCCGATTTTTGTTTTCATTATTTCACTGCGGATTCATAAATCCAATCGGTTTTTCAGCCTTAAAACAAGCAGTTGTGCGCACAAGCCCGTAAAAAGCCCCGCAAGGCATCCCGAAACAATTAAGAACGGATAATAAAGCCAAATCTGTACGGTTTGCAAAACCGCCGAGGCGGCAATCATCTGACCCGTATTATGCAAAACCGCTCCCAATACGCTTGCAATCCAAATGTGCTTTTCATCAACGATTTTTCGCAGAATCAACATTCCGACCAAACAAAGCACACTGCCCGAAAAGCTGAATATCAAAGCCGTAACGTTGCCGCAGAATACGGCTGCAAGAAGTATCCTGACAAACACCGTCATAAACACCTCGTACGCACGGTAGTGATACACGGCATAAACGGTTACAATGTTTGCAAGTCCGAGCTTTATGCCGGGAATCGGAAACGGATTGGGAATTTGCAATTCAACAACAAATATTATCAGCGCAATGCCCGTAAGCATTGCAAGATTTGCGATTCTTTTCGCACTCATTTTATTGTTCTTACCCCACAACTGCGTCCACCTCTGAATTATCGTTTGCAAACTCAATAACCAGATGGTTCGGCAAGCAAACCACGGGCATTGCCGACGAACTCAGCCAACCCGACTTAACACAGGTTTTGTCGGGACATTCCGCCTCGGAAATTCTGATTTTTCCGTCTTTTATTTCAACCGTGTTTTTGCTGTCTTTGCAGTAAATGTCAAATGTTGTGTCCTCGGTTTTTGTCAGGTCAAACGAATACAAAATCTCGCCGTCACGCACAATGTTCACCGTGTTTTGTGCAGGCGAAAACATAACAAACAAACAGCCTGTCACTCCCAAAACAAAAATCAAGATACAAACCGCTGTAAGAATTTTATATTTTGTTTTTTCCATAACTTCGCAAACGGACGCCTTATTCAATTACAGACAAAACTTCGTCTGCGGTTTTTCTTTTTGGTACTTCAACGGGACTTGCGGGAAATCCGATTGCAATCAACGCAGAAATCGAATAATCATCTGAGATATTAAGTATCTGTTTGACTTTTTTCTCGTCATAAATTCCCATAATGCAGGTACCAAGCCCCTTTTCATAAGCCAAAAGACAAAACGTTTGGGTTGCGATTCCTGCGTCAAAAGACTGCCAGTGAGTTCCCTTTGAGGTTGAAAAGCTTCCGTCACGCTCATAGCCCGAACGCAAATTGCGTGTTGTTACCGCTATCAAAGCGGGTGCGTTCTTTATCGTGTTTGAATTAAATTCAAATCCGCACACGGCGTCATCGGCAATTTGGTTCTTTATCAAACCGTTTTCAATCGTTATGTATCTTGTTGTTTGGGTATTCTTCCAGCTTGGAGCATACACGGCGTTTGAAACAATCTCGCTTATAATCTCGGGCGAAACCGATTTATCGGAAAATCTGCGAATACTTCTTCTCTCTTTTACTGCATTAACAAGTTCCATAATAATCTCCCGTCTTAAAAATTATCATTTATACAAATTGCATTGGATTTAAATCGGAGCAGTGTTCCGCTTCGCTTTTAACAGTTTTCACTTAGATTATAACATAACGAATATGGTGTTTCAAGGCAATTCGGCTTACGGAAACCAATCGTCATATGAGATTTTAAATATCAAATATGCATTTAAGATATTATTACATTGCAAAATCAGCAAACATTTTCTTGCATTGATAAAAATTAATGCATTTTTTGCAAGCTCGTATATTCTGTCTTTCCTTTTTTGATTGACAAACAAATATAAAGGTGTTAAAATCATAAATATAACAAAGGCGTTTGATTCAGTTGTTCTGTGTCAAACGCCGTTTTCTTTTAACATTAAATAAACGGAGGTCGCTATGCAAAAACCTGTAATCGGATTGATTGCTCTTGTGGATGAGGAAAAAGATTCTTACTGGATGTTGCCGGGATATATGAACGGAATTATTGAGGCGGGCGGTTTGCCGATTGTTTTGCCGTTTGCCGAAAATCAAGACGACATTGCACAAACAGTCGTAATGTGTGACGGAATTTTGTTCACGGGAGGTCACGATGTTTCGCCCAAAATATACGGACAAGAACCGATTGCCGAGTGCGGCAATCTTTGCGGGATACGTGACAGGTTTGAACAGGCAGTTTTAATTCAGGCTCTAAAAAGCGACAAAGCGATATTCGGCATATGCCGCGGGATTCAATTCATAAACGCCGCACTTGGCGGAACATTATATCAGGACTTGCCGACTCAGCACAAATCAAATATTAAACACTGCCAATCCCCTCCATATGACAAACCGATTCACGGCGTCAAGTTGGTCAAAGACACACCGCTTTACAATCTTCTCAAATGCGATTCTCTTAACGTGAACAGTTATCACCACCAAGCGGTGCACAAGCTTGCGCCCTGTCTTAAAGCGGCGGCGTATTCTGAGGACGGACTGACGGAAGCGTTGTATATGCCGAACAGAAGCTACGTTTGGGCAGTTCAATGGCATCCCGAATTTTCTTATAAAACCGACAATAACAGCAAAATGTTGTTTTCATCTTTCATTAATGCCTCAAAAAAAGCAAGGGCACAGACCTGAATTAACGGTCTGTGCTTTTGTAAATATTGTAAATCTATTATAACCTCAAAGCTTAGCAGTCATTTTAATTAAATATTTGAAACAAAATTTTTCTTGACAACTTTGTTTTGTCTGTATATAATAGTTTTAACAAACAAATCCCCTTAAAGACTGTGACGGGAACAAGATGCAATCCCCTTTGGCAAAGAGAGTTGGCGGTGGGTGTAAGCCGACGCAAAGGCTTGTGTGTATAGCTCATCCCTGAGTTTTTCGTGTGAATTACGTTGTATGTAATGCGAAACGCCTGACAGCGTTATCAGTCAGGACTTTGTTGGAAGTCTGTGAGGGACGCGCAGCAATGTGCGTCTGAATTCGGGTGGTACCGCGATATTTTTCGTCCCTAATTGCAATTAATTTCAGATTGCTTTGAGGGGCTTTTTTTGTGTGAATTTTCAGGAGGCTTTTATTTATGAAACCGTCATTTAAAAAGTACGTTCCGTTCAAGCAAATCAATCTTCCGGACAGACATTGGCCAAACAATACCGTTACCAAGGCTCCGATATGGTGCAGCGTTGATTTGCGTGACGGCAACCAAGCACTTGTTGACCCGATGAACCTTGAAGAAAAGCTCGAATTTTTCCACGCTCTCTGCGATATGGGCTTTAAAGAAATTGAAATCGGATTTCCAAGCGCAAGCGAAACGGAATACGAAATATGCCGTGAATTGATTGAAAACAATCACATTCCGGACGATGTTACAATCCAGGTGCTTGTTCAGGCAAGAGAACACCTTATCCGCAAAACATTTGAGGCTGTTAAGGGAGCCAAAAACGTTATTGTTCACTTTTACAATTCAACGTCAACCTTGCAGAGAAAGGTTGTTTTCAAGACAGATATGCAGGGTGTAATCGACATTGCCGTTGACGGCGCAAAGCTCATCAAACAGCTTACCGACGAATTTTCGGGCGACACAAATATTCGCTTTGAGTATTCTCCCGAAAGCTTCAGCGGCACTGAACCGGACAATGCGGTTGAGATTTGCGACAGGGTTATGGAGGAGCTTGGCTCAACCAAGGAAAATCCTGTAATTCTTAACCTGCCGAACACGGTTGAAATGTGCACTCCAAACACATATGCAGACCAGATTGAATACTTTATCCGTCACCTCAAAAACCGTGAGGCGGCAATTATCAGCGTTCACCCCCACAACGACAGAGGCTGCGGCGTTGCGGCAGGCGAGCTTGCACTGCTTGCGGGCGCAGAGCGTGTTGAGGGCACACTGTTCGGCAACGGAGAGCGCACGGGCAATATGGATATTGTAACAATGGGGCTTAATATGTATACTCAGGGTGTTGACCCGAAGCTTGATTTTTCAAATCTTCCCAAGCTCAAAGAAATTTACGAACGTTGCACAAATATGAAGATCGACCCTCGTCAGCCGTACATCGGCGAGCTTGTATTCACGGCATTCTCAGGCTCACATCAGGACGCTATCAACAAGGGCACTCAGTATATGAAAGAGCACAACTCGGAAATGTGGGAAATCCCCTATCTTCCGATTGACCCTGCCGACGTCGGCAGAGAATACGAGCCTATAATCCGCATTAACTCACAGTCGGGCAAGGGCGGCGCAGCGTTTGTTATGAGTCACAGCTTCGGTTACGACCTGCCAAAGCGTATGCACCCTGAATTTTCAAAGCTTGTTCAGGCAAAATGCGAAGAACTCGGACGAGAGCTTATTCCAAAGGAGCTGTTTGAGGTATTTGAGAAAAACTACCTTGAACACCCGATGAAGTATCAGCTTACGCGCAGAAAAATTTACGAAGAAAGCGAAAACGGCAAGGACTATGTTCACTTTAAGGGCAGAATGTTGATTGACGGACAAAACGAAGTTCATCTCTCGGGAGAGGGTAACGGCCCGATAGACGCATTTTTCAATGCCATTAAGACAGTCGGACTTGATAAATACGAATTTATCTCATACAGCCAGCACGCTATTTCACAGGGCTCGGACTCTAAGGCTGTTTCCTATATTGAGCTTAAAAAGCCCGACGGCAAAAACATTTTTGGAATCGGCATAGATTCAAACGTAAACGTTGCTTCGGTTCTCGGCGTGCTTAACGCAATCAACCGTTCCGAAGCATAATTAACATCTCAATAAAGCAATAATTTACAGCGTTCTTTTTTAATCGGAGCAACGCTTTGCTTGCAATAAGCAGAACTTGCGACAGATTGCAAGGGTGTAAAGGAGCGTTAGCTCCTCAGGGTTTCAGCGTGAGTTGTAATCTCCCACCGAAATACCAAAAGTCCCCCACCTCTTAGGCGGGGGATTTTTTCACCCACGTTAAAGGGCGCTGTATTTTTATATGACGGATTAACGGTTAATGAGATAAAACAATAGATTTTAAAAAACAAATATGATAAAATCAAATATATAATGATATTGCAGATGTCTCCCGACTTTTGGCGGAGCATTGCTTTGATTTAAACAGACTGCCCGATTGCAGACATAAAAATACGGAGGCGGGTTATGTTCAAAATTTCCATAACTCAAATTGACAAACGCCTTGAAGAAGAGGTTGTTGTCAAGTGTCACGAGATTGACGATGAAGTTCTGTCACTTGTGCAAAAACTTAAGACAAACGAAAATATAATTCTCGGCAGCAAAGACAGCGAGATGTTCAGGCTGACCGTTCGTGATATTTTTTACATAGAATCGGTTGACAACAAAACGTTTATATACGGCAAGGACAATGTTTATCAGTCAAAGCTCAAACTTTATGAGCTTGAAGAACAGCTTGGCGGAACAAAAATGTTTCGTTGTTCAAAAGCCATGATTGTGAACCTCGGAAAAATTCGCTCGGTTGCTCCGTCTGTAAACGGAAAACTTGACGCAAAACTCACCAACGGCGAAACCGTGGTTATATCAAGGCAGTATGTTCAGGCGTTAAAAAAACGTCTGGGAATGTGAGGTGTTTTTCTGTGAAAGAGATAATAAAAGCGGTCATAACCCATTTTTTTGTAATAACCGTTGCCGTCATGTTCGTAATAAGTGCCCAAAACCTGATTATCGGCGGTCCCGACTACAAGTACCCTGCCGAATATCCTTGGGTTATAATGCTTACGGGATTGCTCGGCGCACTGCCCACGTTTTTGTTTTACTTTAAAAAAGAGCCCACCAAAAAACAATTCTATACACGTGTAGTAATACACTTTGTTCTGATAGCCTCCCTGATTCTTACAGAGGGCAGGCTTGTCGGCTGGTACGACAAATTTTCAGAGGGAGTGATTATCTTCGTTTCAATCCTTGCGATATATTTCTTTGTGTGGCTGTTCACGTGCCTGATGAACAGAAATATTGTGAACGGAATAAACAATGCGCTTGAAAAATTCAACAACGACGAAACCGAAGATTAACTGTATTTTACACTGTGACTTTTGCATCTTGCCCCAAACTTTTAACAGCTTGCCGCAAGGTGCTTGTTTTATGTTTTGTACTGTGATATGATATGTTCACAAAAGGAGGGAAATCCATGAAGAATATAATCGAAGTGAAAAATCTCGTCAAAAATTATAAACAGGTTGAGGCGGTAAAAGACATCTCGTTCTGTGTTGAAGAGGGTTCGTTTTTTGCCTTTCTCGGAGTAAACGGCGCAGGAAAATCCACAACCATAAATATACTTTGCACCGTGCTGGAAAAAACCTCGGGAAAACTGAGCATAGGCGGATTTGACCTTGACAGCGACAAAGACAAAATAAGGTCTCTTATCGGAATCGTCTTTCAAAATTCCGTGCTTGACAAGCAGCTTACGGTAAAAGAAAACCTGCTATCACGCGCAGCCTACTACGGCTTTGCAAGAAAACAGGCAAATCAACGCATCAGAGAGTTATCGGAAATATTCAGCCTCGAGGAAATTATCGACAGGCGTTACTGCCGCCTAAGCGGAGGGCAAAAACGCCGTGTTGACATTGCAAGGGCGTTGCTTAACAGACCTAAGCTACTCTTTCTTGACGAACCCACAACGGGACTTGACCCCCAAACAAGGTTGCAGGTTTGGAAAACTATCCACAAGCTCAGAAAAGAAACCGGTCTTACGGTATTTTTAACCACTCACTATATGGAAGAAACAGCGGAATGTGACAGAGTGGTAATTCTTGACAAGGGCAAAATTCTTGCCGACGATGTGCCTAACAACCTGAAAAAGCTCTACGCAAACAACCGACTTGTTTGGTACACCGCAAAATCAGACAAAACGGAAAATCTGATTTTGTGCGAGGGCAAGGATTATGAGTATATAAACAACGCCTACAAAATAAAAATCAACGACAGCTCTGACGGACTAAGATTGATAAACAAGTTTGATATAAAAGATTTTGAGGTAATCAAGGGCGATATGGACGACGTATTTCTTAACATTACGGGAAAAAGGCTGGGTGAATAAAATGGTTTCCGCACTGAACGCATACAAAGGTATGACAATAAGAAACGTAAAAATTTATATGACAGACAAAACCGCCGTGTTGCTCTCTATGCTGTCGCAAATTATTGCTCTCGGACTTTTTGTTCTGTTTTTGCGCGACAATTACATAGACTCAATTAAAAACGGACTCGGAGAGCTTCAAAGCCTGTTGAGCGACTCGGACGTTGACAAAATCGTAAACGGATGGATGATATCGGGCGTAATCGGAACAGCCTTGGTAACAATAGCTCTTAATTCCCTCGTTGTTATCGTTAAAGACAAGGAAGACAAAATACACTATGACTACACTGCGTCACCCGTAAAGCCGCACACGGTTGTGCTTTCGTACTTTTCGGCTTCGGTAATCAACACGTTTATCATAAGCTCAATTCTTTTGACGGCAAGCTTTGTATTTTTAAAAATCAGCTGCGACACCGCATACAGCCCGATTGAAATGCTGCAAATGTACGGAATTGCAGCTCTCGGCTCCATATCCTCGACGCTGATACTTATGGTTATTGCAACGTTTTTCAAAAAAAGCTCTACCCACGGCTCATTCAGCGCTTTGGTGTCGGCGGCAATAGGATTCATAATCGGCGCATACGTTCCCGTATCGCAGTTTTCGCCAGCGGTTCAGACATTTGTAAACCTTGTTCCCGGCTCACAAATCGCAGGAATGATGCGCTCGATTCTTATGAAATCCGCCGTAGAAAACGCCCAATCTATACTCGGCACGGCGGCAGGCGAAGAGTTTGCCAATCAGATGAACAAATTGTTTGCAATCAAGCTGCATGCTTTCGGCAACGAAGTTGATTTTACGTTTATGATGATATATTCAATTGCCGCAATAGTGCTGTTTTTGGCTGTTAATCTGATTGTGTATAAATTCACTTCAAAAACAAAGGAATAAAATTACAGCAACTGTTACCAATTTATCAGCCCAAATTACAAATAATTAGGCATTTTTTATGCATTGTATATTTACTTTTCCTAAAAAATGATATATAATAACTGATATTAAATAATATTGAGGTGACCTAAATGTCTAAAAATCCCGATATAAACAAAAAAGTAATAATCGGCGCAATCGGAACCGCTGCCGCACTGACCGCAGCAGCCGCAACAACCTTTACCATTAAAAAGATTAAGAACGAAAAAGCTCTTCTTGAGGAATCCGAAACGGAAATAAATCCCGAAGAGATTAATTCGGACGAAACAGAAAAAGCTGAAAGCGACGCTGAGGCAAACGCAGAAAACTCCGAAGAAGCCGAACAGGAAGCTCCCGAAAGTTGCGAAGAGCAAACCGACTCCGAAACAGAAGCGAAGCCGAAATCCGAACCCAAACAGGAAAATAAGCTCGGAAAAGATTTAAACAGACATATCGGCGAATCGGTAAGAAGAATAAGAGCTACCGTTTCAAGCAGAGCGGATAACCTCAAGAACAGACTCCACAAGGCTGAGCCGGAAATCAAAGAGGTTGTCGAAACGGCTGAAGAAACCGTTGAACAGGTGAAGGAAGCCGTTGAAGAAAAGATAGAAGACGCAATCGAAAAGGTTGAAGAAATCAAGGAAACCGCAGCCGAACAGGCACAGGAAAACAACGATGACATCTCGACGGATGTGAATTCCGAGGAAGCAAATTCCGAAAATGAAAATATCGAGGACGAAAAATCCGAATAATTTTTACCCCTTGCCCCTCTCAATGAGGGGCTTTTTGTTTTGCCGAAATCCTTGACAAATCGCAATATATGTATTATAATACCAAAGGTGTAAAGAAATTTGCTTTACACTTATTCATAGCAAGGAGTTTTCGCTATGGAAAAAAACATTGAAATTTCCCTGCTTTTTGATTTTTACGGCGAGCTTTTAAAGCCGTCGGGCAGGCAGGCAATTGATTTGTATTACAACGACGATTTGTCGCTTGCGGAAATTGCCGCCCAAACGGGCATAACACGGCAGGGTGTGCGAGACAGCATAAAAAGGTGTGAACAGCAGCTTTTTGATTTTGAAAAAAAGCTCGGAATGTTTCGCCGTTTTCAAGCCCTAAGACAGGGACTTGACGAAATTGCGGCTGTTGCACAGAAAATCAAAACCGATTCACAAGACAACACTATCAAGGCACTTGCCCAAAGCATTGAGCAAAAGGCAGGCGCACTCAAAGAATAAGAGGACACTATGGCATTTGAAGGACTTGCAGACAAACTTGGCGAAGCGTTCAAAAAACTAAAAAGCAAAGGCAAGCTGACCGAGGGCGACGTAAAAGAAGCCATGCGGGAGGTGCGCCTTGCACTTCTTGAAGCCGACGTAAACTACAAGATTGCCAAAGACTTTACCAACAGGGTCACCGAGCGTGCAATCGGTCAGGACGTTATGGAAAGCCTGACTCCCGCACAAATGGTTGTTAAGATAGTTGACGAAGAGCTCACCTCCCTTATGGGCGGAGAAAACGAAAGGCTTGAATTTGCCTCAAAACCGCCTACGGTTATAATGCTGTGCGGCTTGCAGGGTTCGGGTAAAACCACCCACGCCGCAAAGCTTGCGAAAATGCTTAAAGCAAAAAATCACACGCCTCTGCTTGCGGCATGCGACATCTACCGCCCCGCCGCAATCGAACAGTTAAAGGTTGTGGGCGAAAAAGCGGGCGTGCCTGTTTTTGAGATGGGAAAGGAAAATCCCGTAAAAATCGCCAATGCGGCTATCCGCAACGCAAAGGATTACGGAAACGATATTGTTATCCTCGACACCGCAGGACGACTTCATATTGACGAAGCATTGATGAATGAGCTTAAGGAAGTCAAAGCGGCGGTAAATCCGAACGAGATTTTGCTTGTAATCGACTCGATGACAGGTCAGGACGCAGTAAATGTTTCAAAGACGTTTAACGAGTTGCTTGACATTACGGGTGTTATTCTCACAAAGCTTGACGGCGACACCCGAGGCGGTGCCGCACTTTCCGTAAAGGCTGTTACGGGAAAGCCGATTAAGTTTGCCGGAACGGGCGAAAAACTTGACGATATTGAGGTTTTCCACCCCGACAGAATGGCAAGCCGTATTCTCGGAATGGGTGACGTGCTCACCCTCATTGAGGACGCACAAAACAAGCTCGACGAGAAAAAAGCCGAAGAAATGGCACAAAAAATGCTCAACAACAAGCTTGATTTCAACGATCTGCTCGACCAGTTTGAACAGGTTAAGAAAATGGGCCCGCTGAAAGGAATTTTGGCAAAAATTCCGGGAATCGGCAACCAGCTTGACAACGTTGACATTGACGACAGACAGATTGATTGGATAGAGGCAATTATCTATTCAATGACTCCCGCAGAGCGAAGCAATCCGAGTCTTATTAATCCGTCCCGCAAGCGCAGAATTGCCGCAGGCTCGGGAAGAAGCGTCGAAGAGGTCAACAGGCTTATCAAACAGCTTGACCAAATGCAAAAAATGATGAAGAAAATGAAGTCAAGAGGCAAAAACGGCAAAAAAGGCAAAAAAAGAAAGAAAAATATGCTTCCGGGACTCGGCGGACTGCCGATGGGCGGAATGCCGACGGACGGAATGCCGCCGTTTAAATAAACCGTTCATACAATCTTAAAGATTGATGAATATATATTAAACCAAAAATTTCAGAGGTGTAAATTATGGCAGTAAAAATCAGACTTAGAAGAATGGGTTCAAAAAAAGCTCCTTATTACAGAGTAGTAGTTGCAGATTCAAGATACCCAAGAAACGGACGTTTCATTGAAGAAATCGGAACATACGATATCCTCAAGAAGCCGTCGGAGTTCAACGTTGACGGCGAAGCCGTTAAAAAGTGGATTGCCAACGGTGCACAGCCGACAGATACGGTTAAGGCTCTTCTCAAGAAGAACGGAATCATTGACTAATTCAAACTGAAAGGGATATTAATATGCAGGAATTACTTGCTGTTATCGCAAAGGGACTTGTTGATAACCCTGATTCCGTAAACGTTGAAGCCGATGCTCCCACCGAGGACGGAACAATTGTTTATCACATCC
Source organism: Acutalibacteraceae bacterium (assembly GCA_963599905.1). Taxonomy (GTDB): domain Bacteria; phylum Bacillota; class Clostridia; order Oscillospirales; family Acutalibacteraceae; genus Ruminococcoides. Next base: position 12,420 of record CAVBYX010000015.1, on the reverse strand, counting down.
ACGTTGCCGAGAGCGATATGGGCAGAGTTATCGGAAAGCAGGGCAGAATCGCCAAAGCTATCCGCACAATCGCCCGCAGCGCAGCTATTCGCAGCGAAGAAAAAATTATGGTTGAAATCGACTGATTTTTTCCATTGCAAAAGCCTCCGCACTCTCCTATCGGGAAATGCGCGAAGGCTTTTTTCTCTTCAATTAAAAACTCCCTCTGATTTTAAAGTCAGAAGGAGTTTATTTAAATTGTATATTTTATCGGATTTTCGCCGTAATCTAAGCGGAAACAGCTTTTGTAGATTTTGATTTTTTATTAATTATGATATAAGCTATAACGCAAATTATAACCGACAAAACCGAACCTATCGGAGCCGCAAATCCCATCGGAAAGAGCGTATCGGCAAACATCTTTGAGGCAAAATACGCAATCGGAACACGTGCAAGCACGATTGACAAAAAGTTGTGCAAAAACGAAATTCCCGATTTGCCGCAGGCACAAAAATATCCGCTGAAACAAAAATGAACGCCTGCAAGAATACAATCCCAAACATAACTTCGCATATATTCGCCGCCGTACAAAATTACATTGGGGTCTGAGGCAAACAATCCCACCGCACCCTCGGCAAAAAATTGCATTGACACGGCGGAAATAATTCCTATGCTTACATTAATAATTGTGGCATATCTCAATGTAGCCTTGGCACGCTCGGGCTTTCCCGCTCCGAGGTTTTGGGCTGAAATTACCGAAACGGTTGAAAGCAGTGACGACGGAACAAGGAACAAGATTCCTATCAGCTTTTCAACTATTCCGACTGCCGCCGCGTCGTCAAGTCCGCGCCTGTTGGCAATTACGGTAATAATTATAAACGAAATCTGTATAAATCCGTCCTGAAATGCCACGGGAATACCGATTTTGAGTATGTTTTTCATCAAATTGCCCTTTGGCTTCAAATCTTTGAGACAAATGCTTATTAAATTTTTGCGTTTTATAATTACGGTAAGCGAAACAATTACGCTGACTGTTTGCGACAATGTTGTTCCCAGAGCCGCTCCTGCCGTGCCCAAATCAAAAGCACCGATAAACAGGTAGTCCAACACTATGTTTGCCGCACAGGCAACGGCAATAAAATACATCGGGCTTTTGGAATCGCCCATTCCCCTAAAGATTGAGCTTATTATGTTATAGGCTGTAATGAACGGTATTCCGATAAAACATATCGTAAGGTACGAAACCGTACCGTCAACGGCTTCGGTCGGCGTTGATACGGCAGATACAATCGGCTTAACCAAAATCAAGAGCACAACGGTAAGAACAATCGACACAACCATAAAAAGCGTTACGGTGTTGCCGATTTCATTTGAGGCACGCTTTTTGTCGTCTGCCCCCACAGAACGCCCGATTGCCACCGTTGAGCCCATGGCAAGTCCGACAATCATCACCGTTATCATATACATAACCTGGCTGCCGATTGAAACGGCGGTTGTGCTGTCAATTCCGTCAAACTGACCGATTATAAATAAATCAGCCATTCCGTACAAAGTTTGCAAAAAGTAAGACAAAAGGTAAGGCAGCGAGAAAAACACAATGTTTTTCACTATACTGCCCTCAGAAAGATTTCTTTTCATAAACTAAAATTCCTTTATTCAAATTATAATAACTTTATGAATTATTATAACACAATAAAATCTATTTGCAAAAAAATAATGAATAATATAATTTTTAAAATTTCACCTGATGTTATGCACAAAAAATTAAATATATTGTCATAATTTATATTGTTATATATCAGCTAATGTGATATAATTATGAAGTTGTCTGTCGAAAACGGCAGAATAAAAAGAGAAAGGTGTTATCTATGGAAAAACTGTTCAAACTCAAAGAAAACAACACCAATGTTCGCACCGAAATTCTTGCAGGCTGTACAACGTTTATGACAATGGCTTACATCATCGCCTTAAACCCCAACCTGCTTACCAATTTCGGTCAGGACGGCGGCACAGTACTGTGGAACGGCGTGTTCCTGGCTACCTGTATTGCTTCCGCAATCGGAACAATGGTTATGGCGTTTCTTGCAAACAAACCGTTTGTAATGGCTCCGGGAATGGGACTTAACTCATTCTTTGCGGTAGTTGTTGCAAATATTGTCAGCATTACGGGACTCAGCTATCTGCAATCCTTCAGAGCTGCGTTGTGTATCATTTTGATTGAAGGTATTGTATTTGCAATTCTTTCAATTATCAAGGTACGTGAAAAAATCGTAACCGCAATTCCCCTAGGAATCCGCCTTGGAATCGCTCCTGCAATCGGACTTATGCTTTTAAACATCGGTCTCGGCTCAAACGCAGGCGTTTACTCCGACGACGGCGGCCCGTTCTATGTAATGAGAGACTTCTTCGGCTCACTTACTCCGTCGCTTGCAAAAAACTCTATGGGAAGCGGCTACAACCAAATGGTACTCTCGGTTGTTACAATGTTTATCGGACTTTTTGTTATTATAATTCTTTCGCACCACAAGGTAAAAGCATCCGTTCTTTTGGGTATGCTTGCAGCCTCATGCATTTATTGGGGCGGAGAGGCAATCTTCCTGCACACCAATCCGTTTGCCTCACTTGAAACAGCTTCGTTTATTCCCGCATTTTCGGATATGGCAGAAACCACATTGTTCAAGTTTGATTTTGGCAACCTTATGCAGATAGGCTGGTTTACCGTTATCACCTTGGTAATCACATTCTGCATTATTGATATGTTTGATACAATCGGAACCCTTGTCGGCACAGCTTCACGTGCAGGTATGGTTGATAAGGACGGCAATATGCCAAAGATGAAAGAGGCTCTTCTTGCCGATTCAATCGGTACGATCGCAGGTTCCGTAACAGGCACTTCAACAGTTACAACATTTGTTGAGTCTGCTTCGGGCGTTGAGGCAGGCGGAAGAACGGGACTTACTTCACTTACCGCCGCAATACTCTTCCTTGCAAGTATATTCCTTGCTCCCGTTGCGGCAATAATTCCTGCCGCAGCAACATCTTCAGCACTTATCTATGTTGGTATTCTTATGCTCTCGGGTCTTAAAAAGATTAATTTTGACGACTTAACCCAGGGCATTCCTGTTGCTCTGATGATGATTTCAATCCCGATTTCAGGCTCTATCGGTCACGGAATCGGTATCGGAATGATTTCATACTCAGTTATCTGCCTTTTCACAGGCAAAGCAAAACAGGTTTCTGTTCTCACATATGCAATCTCACTTTTGTTCCTCGTAAAATTCTTCTTGGTTGCCTAATCCAAGAAGAAACAAAATAATAAAACTGATTTAGCAAAAACAACCCCCTTTATGTTTGAATGTGCAAAACACATTACATAAAGGGGGTTTAGCATTGAAGCAGTTTGAAGTCTTGATATACGCACAAAAAAATGCAAGCCTTTCGACTTGCATTAATGGAGGTGACACCCGGATTTGAACCGGGGAATCAGGGTTTTGCAGACCCACGCCTTACCGCTTGGCTATGTCACCGAATTATTTAGCTTTCACTCACAATAACAGTAGTAATTATATCACCGTACAGCGGTAATGTCAAGTAATTTTTTGTTTTTTATTTTAATTCAAATCAGAGCGGCAGATTACAAAGGAGGTAATCCGCCGCCTAAGAAACTCGGGGACATCGCTGCTGCGTATAATACAACTTCGATTTACTCCTTTTCCTTTCTGAAAGTAATAACAAAAGCTCCCTTTATCTGCATGGATGTTGCCATATAATCATATGTTACAAGTTCCCAGCCTTCGGAAGCTCTCTCGTTTATAAGATTATCCAGCTTTGAAGTATCCGCCGCATTTGCTTTATCGGAAAACCATTTTGTGCTGACCTGTAAAATTTCTGTTTGGTAAATATACATAATTAACCTTCTCCTTTTGAAAAAATTGTGATGTCGGATGTTCGGGATTTTTCCTTATCCTGAGTATTGTAACTCAGGATATAAATCAACCGCCCAAATATGCTTTTTTGATTTCTTTGCTGTTCGCCAGTTCCTTGCCTGTTCCCGACAGTTTAATTCTGCTCGATTCAAGTACGTACGCTCTGTCGGCAATCTGCAATGCCATTTCTGCGTTTTGTTCAACAAGCAAAACAGTGGTTCCCGACTTATGAAGCTCGGCAATAATATCAAAAATCTGTTGAACAAGTATCGGAGCAAGTCCCATTGACGGTTCGTCAAGCATCAAAAGCTTGGGCTGACTCATCAAAGCTCTGCCCATTGCAAGCATTTGCTGTTCACCGCCCGAAAGTGTTCCCGCAATCTGATTTCTGCGGTGCTTCAGCCGAGGAAAACGATTAAAAGCGTCAAGGATTCCGTCTTTGATATAGGCACCGTTTGTGTATGCTCCCATCTCAAGATTCTCCTGAACAGTCATTTGCAAAAAAACGTGTCTGCCCTCGGGAACATGGGCAAGCCCCTTTGGAACCAACTTATCCGCCCCGACACGAGTTATATCCTCGCCCATAAAGGTAATGCTTCCCGTTTTTGCTTTCAAAAGTCCCGAAACCGTGTGCAAAGTTGTGGTTTTTCCCGCACCGTTGGCACCGATTAGGGCAACCGTCTCATCAGGGTGAACCTCAAGCGAAACGTCTTTTAATGCGTGGATCTTGCCGTAATAAACATTGATTTTATCAACTTTCAGCATCGGCTTCACCCTCCTTTGCCTCAACCTTTTTGTCGTTCTTTTTGCCCAAATACGCTTCGATAACCGTCGGATTGTTCTTAATCTCGTCAGGCGTACCCTTTGCGATAACCTTGCCGTGGTCAAGAACACAAATACCCTCGCAAATGTTCATAACAAGGTTCATATCGTGTTCAATCAACATTACGGCAATTTGAAAATTATCTCTGATTCGCCTTATGTTGTTCATAAGCTCAGCCGTTTCCGACGGGTTCATACCCGCGGCAGGCTCATCAAGCAAAACAATGCTCGGCTCGGTTGCAAGAGCTCTTGCGATTTCAAGCCGTCTCTGTGCACCGTACGGAAGCGAACCGGCAGGAAAGTTTGCCATATCCGCCATTCCGAAAAAATCAAGATACTCAAGCGCCTGTTTATTTGCCTGTTTCTCTGTCTTTCTGTAACCGAACATATGCGTAAGGCACACCGCAAGATTTTCTTTTGTATGATTATGAAGTCCGACCTTTACATTATCGAGAACCGACATATGCCCGAAAAGCCGAATATTCTGGAAAGTTCTTGCAATTCCCATTCTGTTTACCTGAGCGGTGCTTTTATTTAAGGTTGAAACGCCGTCAATCATAATATCTCCCCTTGTCGGTCGGTAAACATTTGTCAGCAGGTTAAACACAGTGGTTTTGCCTGCTCCGTTCGGCCCGATAAGACCCGCAATTTCCGTGCGGCCTACCGCAAGAGAGAGGTCGTCAACAGCCGTAAGACCGCCAAAATCAATACCCAATCGGTTTGTCTCAAGAATAGGCGGTTTGTTTGCGTCACGTTCGGGCACAATGGATTTTGACGGAAGCGAGACCATTTTACTCATTGTTTACAGCCTCCTTTTTCTCCGAACCGATCTTTGACTTTCGCTTTCTTGACGAAAGCTTTGTCAAAAAAGAATCACGTAATTGAATTGCCTTTTCGCTGTTTGTTGCAATCATAACGAATATGAGCACAATTGCATACAAAAGCATTCTGTAATCCGCAAAATCTCTCAACAGCTCGGGCAGCATATAGAGAATTGCGGTTGCTACGATTGAGCCGACAATATTGCCCATACCGCCCAGAACAACAAACACAAGAATGAGAATCGAAGTATTAAAGTCGAATTTTTTTGCCGCAATCGTTGAAAAATTCATTGCATACAAAGCTCCTGCCATACCGGCAAGCGCCGCAGAAATAATAAAAGTTGTCAGCTTGTACTTTGTTACACCGATACCGACCGATTCTGCGGCAATTCTGTTGTCTCTAATTGCCGTTACGGCACGTCCCGTTTTGCTGTTAATAAGATTCAGAACAATAAACAGCGTAAATAAAATAAGTATAAAACCCGCCGTCAACGTTGCAAGTTTTGGGATTCCGAGAGCTCCCTGAGGGCCGTTGACAATGATTTTGCCGTTTTTCATTCCAAGGTCGCTTACACTCTTTAAGCTGAAATGCAATCCGTTCGCATCAGCGCCGACGTAAAGACAGTTTATAACATTTTTTATAATTTCGCCGAAAGCAAGCGTTACAATGGCAAGATAATCGCCGCGAAGTCTGAGTACGGGAATACCGATTAAAAGACCCGCAATGCCCGCAAACAATCCTCCGATTACAATTGCCGCAATCAAAAGCATCGTGCTTGACCCCATTGAATCTTGCAGGCTTACCGCCGCAACAACTCCGGAAAAAGCTCCCACGCTCATAAACCCTGCGTGGCCGAGACTAAGCTCGCCCAAAAATCCGACGGTCAGGTTAAGCGAAAGCGCCATTACAATGTATGTGCAAATCGGCACAATCTGTCCTCTGAACGAGTAGCTCATTGTGCCTGTGGACTGCATTGTAAAGGTCACCGCAAAAAGTATTGTTACAATGCCGTATGACCAAACGCCGGTGCGGGCGGACTTTTTTAATCTTCTGTATTTATTGGGAATAACTGCCATAGTACACCTCACACCTTCTCCGTGATTTTTTTGCCGAGCAAGCCTGTCGGCTTGACAAGCAGAACAACTATCAAAACACCGAATACTATTGCGTCTGAAAGCTCCGATGATATGTAAGACTTGCTGAAAATCTCAATAATGCCAAGCAAAATTCCGCCAATCATTGCCCCGGGAACAGAACCTATACCGCCGAACACAGCTGCGGTAAAGGCTTTTATACCCGGCATTGAACCCGTTGTCGGAGTAAGCGCAGGATAAGCGGAGCACAACAACACACCGGCAACGGCAGCCAAAGCACTGCCGACAGCGAATGTAACGGCAATGGTTTTGTTCACGTTGATACCCATAAGCTGAGCGGCTTCTTTGTCCTCGGAAACCGCTCTCATTGCCTTGCCCGTTCTGCTCTTCTTTGTGAATACTGTCAGCCCGATCATTATCACAACACAAACCGCAACCGTTACTATGGATTCGCCCGTGATAATAAGACTGCCGCCAAAAAGCGACACCGAACCAAACGGCACTATCGAGCCAAACGTCTTGGGCGCACTGCCCCAAATTAAGAGAGCCGCATTTTGCAAGAAATAGCTGACGCCGATGGCGGTAATAAGAACCGCAAGCGACGACGCTTTTCTGAGCGGTCTGTATGCAAGCACCTCAACAATAACACCGAGCAGCGTACATACAACCATTGCTGCAATTACCGAAACAATTGGCGGCAAAGATAAATAATTCACAGCGCAAAAGCACGTATATGCGCCTACCATAATAACATCGCCGTGGGCAAAGTTAAGCATTTTGGCAATACCGTAAACCATTGTGTAGCCCAATGCAATTATGGCGTAAACGCTTCCGAGACTTATGCCGTTTATAAGATTAGAAACCAAAGTCATATTCGTTTGCACCTCCGATTATATAAATGTATAAAAAGCGAACAAGAGAAAACCGTAATCAAACAGCCGCCTCATTATCGCAGACGTAATTTCGGATTACATTAATCCGATTGATAAGGCTTATGCAGACCGGATTACATACCTACATAAACACCGTTCTTAATAATCATACCCTTTGGATCCTTTGAAACCTCGCCTGTAGCCAGCCACGTCACATTGTCGCCCGTAAGTCCGCTGAATGTGAAGTCTGAGCTTGTCAACTCCGTAATAAGCTTATCGCAAATATCAGAAACAGAGTCTGTTCCCGTTACGGAAGCCTTTTTGGCAGCTTCGTAAATTACATAAACGCAATCGTATGCGTCCGCCGCAAACTGGTTAGGTGTGTCATAATATTTTTCTTTGTAGGTTTTTACAAAGTTTTGAGTAAGGTCGTCCGTTGCGTCGGCGGTAAACGGAGTAAGAAGCATTACATCTTCGGCAAGGCTCTTGTCAAAGTTGTCAAGTGTAAGAATACCGTCCATACCGTCAACGGAAAAAATCTTAGGCTTGTATTGCAGTTTGTCAGCCTGAGCAAGAATCATTGAAGCGGGAGTATAATAAATCGGAAGAAAAAGAAGATCCGCCCCCACATCCTTTGCCTCGTTAAGCTGTGAAGTAAAATCATTTGCGGAATCATCCGTAAATGTCTTTGTACTGACAATGTCAAGACCGATCTCCTCGGCTTTTGCCCTAAACTTCTGGTAGATACCCGTTGAATAGGCGTCTGAGTTGTTATATATTACCGCGATTTTGGAACCGAGATTCCTTTCCTTTATATATGTTGCGGAAGCCGCACCTTGGTTAGGGTCGGTAAAGCACATCTGAAACACGCACTCTTTACGGTCAACGGAAACATTGCCGTCCGCATCGGGCTGACCGCCCAAAACATCCGTTGAAGAGGCGGACGGAGTAAGCGTAAAGACGCGGTCGCTGTTGCTCTCTGACGAAACGGCGATACAGGGCTGTGTCGTAACAGAACCCAACAAAATCTGCAACCCCCAATCTTTAAGCTTATTGTAAGCATTTACCGCTTTTTCGGCGTCGTTTTCGTCGTCTTCAAACTTAAGCTCAAGCTGAAGATCACCCTTTTCGTTGATTTCATCAACAGCGATTTGCGCACCGTTTTTTACAGCCTGACCGTAAATTGCGGCAGAACCGGTTAAAGGGCCGATGCCGCCGATTTTGAGTGCGGATGACGAATCGTCGCCCGTGTAGCCTGATTCGGAATCCGAACCGCAACCGACAAGGCAGGTGCCGAGCATCGTTACAGCCAACGCAAAAGCCGCCGCCTTCTTAAACATTTTCATTTTACTACCTCTTTCATAAGAAAATAAATACAATCTCCGTTCAAGGAAATCACCTTGAAATTAACCGATAAAAAAGCGACTTTACAAAAGCAAAGTCGCAAACAAAACCGAGATTTTCGATTTACCTTAAAAGGCTAAATCGGAACCGACAGATTATTTTTAACCCTACTCCTCACATCAAGCCGAAAAACGTCGGTTGTCACACCGGTAATTTTGACCGAATCTTTAACCTTGGCAAAAACCGGCTTGCCGATTCGTAACAAAAAAACAGACACTGCAACGGCGGCAGTGTCAAGCAGGGAAATATTTTTTGCGGCACAACAATTTGCAGCTGCATAAAAAGCACCCGCACTGCAAAAAGAAGATTTTCCGTAAAAACCGCGCACCGTAATCACTTCCTTGCGATTCAAATAATTAAACATAAAATATAAATAAATGGTATCATAAACTTTAAAATTTGTCAATAGAGAGCAAACACGGTCACTCGGTAATCGGCAGGCTCACAATAACTTCGTCGTGACAAAATTCAAAACACTTGAAAAAATTAATTATTATAGTATAATAGAAATGTTACAACGCAGGGGAAATTTGAATATTTGCCCTTAGTTACGGAGGATACATTATGGCTGACAATAAGAAAATGGTTGAAGCTATCACAAGCAGAGACGAGGACTTTGCAAAGTGGTACACAGACATTGTAAAAAAAGCGGAACTTGTTGACTATTCGGGAGTTAAAGGCTGTATGGTAATCAGACCCTACGGCTATGCAATTTGGGAAAATATGCAGGCTGACCTTGACCGCAGATTCAAGGAAACCGGACACGAAAACGTATATATGCCCATGTTCATCCCCGAAAGCCTTCTTCAAAAAGAAAAAGACCACGTTGAGGGATTTGCTCCCGAATGCGCTTGGGTAACGGTCGGCGGACAGGAAAAGCTCAACGAACGCCTTTGCATTCGTCCCACGTCCGAAACCCTGTTTTGCGAACACTATAAAAAAATCATTAACACATACCGTGACTTGCCAAAGCTGTATAATCAGTGGTGCAGCGTGGTAAGATGGGAAAAAACCACCCGTCCTTTCCTGCGTACATCCGAATTTTTGTGGCAGGAAGGTCACACAATGCACGAAACAGCGGAAGAAGCAAAGGAAGAAACCTTAAAAATGCTTCACGTTTACGAGGATTTTTACAGAGAAACACTCGCTATCCCCGCCGTTGTCGGTCAGAAAACCGAGAAAGAAAAATTTGCGGGTGCGGAAGCAACCTATACCATTGAGCCTATGATGCACAACGGAGTTGCTTTGCAGGGCGGAACCTCACATTACTTCGGCAACGGCTTTGCAGAGAACTTTGGAATTACCTTTACGGGCAGAGACAACAAGCAACATTATCCGCACCAGACATCATGGGGCGCTTCAACAAGAATGATCGGTGCATTGATTATGGTTCACAGCGACGACGACGGTCTTGTTCTTCCTCCGAAAATCTCTCCGATTCAGGTTGCTCTTATCCCTGTTGCTCAACATAAAGCAGGCGTGCTTGAAAAGGCTGACGAATTAAAAGCAGAACTTGCAAAGAAATTCAGAGTTAAGCTTGACGACTCCGACCACGCTCCGGGATGGAAGTTTGCCGAATACGAGATGAAAGGCGTTCCGGTAAGAGTTGAAATCGGACCAAAAGATATTGAAAAGAATCAGTGTGTTGTTGTAAGACGTGACACAAGAGAAAAAGCTTTTGTTCCGCTTGACAATGTTGTTGAATACATTGAAAAACTTATGGTAACCATTCATAACGATATGTACGACAGAGCGCTTAAAAACACTCAGGAAAAGACTTTCACAGCTACAAATTATGATGAATTTATTGACATTGCAAAAAATCATCCGGGATTCATCAAAGCTATGTGGTGCGGCAATTCAGAGTGTGAAGACAAGCTCAAGGACGTTACCGGAGGCGTAAAGAGCAGATGTATTCCGTTTGAGGAAGAACATATTGCCGATACCTGCGTTTGCTGCGGAAAGCCCGCAAAACATATGGTATACTGGGGAAAACAATATTAATACTTATTTTCGCTAAACTCACAAGGAGGTGAGAGGATGCCTATTAAAGTTCAAAGCAATTTGCCCGCAATCAAGGTTCTTGAATCGGAAAACATTTTTGTTATGCCGGACGATGTTGCGCTCAGGCAAGACATACGACCGCTTAAAATTTTGATTTTGAATCTTATGCCCACAAAAATCGCAACCGAAACTCAGCTTCTCAGGTTGCTTGGCAACAGCCCGCTTCAGGTTGATATTGAACTTTTGCAAATGGCTTCGCACACCTCAAAAAACACCTCTCCTCACCACCTTACCACCTTTTATAAGACTTTCGGTCAAATTAAAGACGAAACATTTGACGGACTTATTATTACGGGAGCACCGGTGGAACAACTTGAATTTGAAGAGGTTGACTATTGGGACGAGCTGTGCGAAATTATGGAATGGTCAAAGCACAACGTCTATTCAACGTTTCACATTTGCTGGGGCGCACAGGCGGGACTTTATTACCATTACGGAATAAAGAAATATCAACTTGATAAAAAGCTCAGCGGCATTTATTCGCACAAGGTCTTAAATCCGAATCATCCGCTTATGAGGGGATTTGACGATACGTTCGAGCTTCCGCAATCAAGATATACGGGAGTGCACGAAGAGGACGTCAGAAAATGTCCGTATCTTGAAATGCTTGCTGTATCCGATATGGCAGGAGTGTCCGTGGCGGTAAACAAAACGGGAAGACAGGTTTATGTTACGGGCCATGCGGAATATGACAGGGAAACGCTTGCCAACGAATATTTCAGAGACAAAAACAAGGGACTTAACCCCGATATTCCCTACAACTATTTCCCGCAGGACGACGCGTCAAAAACTCCGCCGATGGTATGGAGAAGCAACGCAACACTGCTGTATACAAACTGGCTCAACTATTTTGTATATCAGGCTACCCCGTACGATTTGCACGAGCTTCTTGAAAAATATCCGCATTAAAAATTATCTCCCTTTTAGCTTTATAGCTAAGAGGGAGATTTTTTATCTGAGCTTGCGATTTTGAGTACGAAATTACAAGGAACGTCACCTGAGCTGTTAATACACCGCTTTAAGCAACCGTATAAATTTTAACCTCAGGCTCTCCGTTCCAAAGCGGTTTTAAGCCAACAAAAACATCATTTTGAAACAATGCACTCGAAAGATATGCCTGTGCGTGTGAGGAATTTAACCTTCCTCGTATCTTTGGCCTGCCCGAAGTACAATTTCTGAACGGTAACTTTCATCTCGTCTGATGGGTTCACCTGCTTTTGGAAGATTCCATCATCGCTCCTCGCTAAAAACAGTCCACCGGACTGTTTTCTTTACGCTCGGCTTCAAATCCCTTCGGGCTCTTTCCTCTGTTCTCGCACTTTTTATATAAAAAATACGAGGAATTTAACCTTCCTCGTATCTTTGGCCTGCCCGAAGTACATTTTCTGAACGGTAACTTTCATCTCGTCTGATGGGTTCACCTGCTTTTGGAAGATT
>CAVBYX010000014.1:0-34966 GCA_963599905.1 Acutalibacteraceae bacterium | reverse complement strand
ACGAGGTTTGTATATTTTTCGGGAACCGATACTTCATAGTAACCGTCTCCGTCAGTATCGGTTGCATCCACCCATGTCGAGCCACCGTTCTTGTTCCAAAAGTAGGCTGCAAAACGAGCACCCTCTTCGAGCCAGTTTGCGTTTGGTTTAAGGTAAACAGTTGTTTTGGCACTGCTGTCATCTGCTGTTGCCGCAGATGCGCTTACGCCTGTAACACACATGCCGAATACCATAACTGCGGCTACAACCCAAGCTGTCAGCTTTTTGAACGAATTTGTTTTCATTGTACTAAATCTCCTTCATAAAAATTTTGTTCAGCTCCTTAAAAGCTTTATGACATTATACAGCTTGTGTACCCCTGACACAAGTCCTAATAACATACAATCTTTGGGGCATTTGAATTTTAAATTATAGTTCCTTTTTATAGTCCGTACTAACATTATAACAATATATATTTTCTGTATCAGAACAATATGGTAAATATATATATTTGTGATTATTATGTGAAAAAAGAATTTTCAGACAAAATTTTATTTTTATTATAATCAGTTAAAACAACATTTGAGTTATAAACGTATATTCGTATAAAAATGCAAATCCCGAAAATCACAAAATAACGGCGGCTGCAAAAAGCAGTCGCCGTAAATTAAACTTATTTTGTGGTCGGGGCGAATTATTTCCACTCGCCGTCTGTCCAAGAACCGTCTGTCATTACATAAGTTTTTCCAAGCTCTATGTTGAGGTTATTGGTCTGATCCCAACTTGTTTCCCAGCTGTTGTCGGTTGTTGAGGAATTCATTCTTGTGAAGATGATGTTTGTGTATCCTTCGGGAACTGTTACTGCATATACATTGTCAGAACACTTTGTTGCGTTAACCCATGTTGTTGCTCCGCCGTTGTTCCAGAGGTAAGCTGCAAAACGTGCGCCTGCTTCTGCCCAGTTTGCGTTAACCTTGATGTATGTTGTGTTTAAAGCGTTCCACTGACCGTCTCTCCAAGAACCGTCTGTCATTACATAAGCCTTACCGGACTCAATTTTGAGGTTATTTGTCTGATTCCACATTGCATCCCAGCTGTTATCTGTTGTTTTCGGATTCATTCTTGTGAATACGAGATCTGTATATCCTTCGGGAACCTGTACTGCATATACGTTGTCAGAATACTTTGTTGCGTCAACCCATGTTGTTGCACCGTTGTCATTCCAGAGGTAAGCTGCAAAACGTGCGCCTGCCTCTGCCCAGTTTGCGTTAACTTCGAGATATGTTGTGCTGCTGCTTGCGGGTGTTGTTGTAGGTTCTGTTGCGGGTGTTGTTGTAGGTTCTGTTGCGGGAGTTGTTGCAAGCTCTGTTGCAGGAGCTGTTGTAGGTTCTGTTGTGGGAACTGTTGTTGACTGGTTGTCTGTATCTTTCCACTGACCGTCTTTCCAAGAACCCTCTGTCATTACATAAGTCTTACCGGGCTCAACGCTGAGGTTTTCTGTCTGATCCCACTTGTTGTCCCAGTTGTTATCTGCTGTTGCGGGATTCATTCTTGTGAATACAAGGTTTGTATATTCTTCGGAAACTGTTACTGCATATACGTTGTCAGAGCACTTTGTTGCGTTAACCCATGTTGTTGCTCCGCCGTCGTTCCAGAGGTGAGCTGCAAAACGTGCGCCTGCCTCTGCCCAGTTTGCGTTAACCTTGAGGTATATTGTGTTGAAAGATTTCCACTGACCGTCTGTCCAAGAATCCTCTGTCATTACATAAGCCTTACCGGACTCAACGTTGAGGTTTTCTGTCTGATTCCACATGTAATCCCAGTAGTTATCTGTTGTTGCGGGATTCATTCTTGTGAATACGAGGTTTGTATATTTTTCGGGAACCGATACTTCATAGTAACCGTCTCCGTCAGCGTCGGTTGCATCCACCCATGTTGTGGCACCGCCGCCATTCCAGAGGTGAGCTGCAAAACGAGCACCTGCTTCTTCCCAGTTTGCATTTGGCTTAAGATAAACTGTCGATGTACTGTTCTTGTCTTCTGTTGCTGTTGCCGCAGATGCGCTTACGCCTGTAACACACATTCCGAATACCATAGTTGCTGCCGCAAGCCAAGCTGTCAGTTTTTTGATCGAATTTTTTTTCATTGTACTAATTTCTCCTTAAGAAAAGTTTTGTCAGCTCTTTACAAGCTTTATGCCATTATACAGTCCGTTTGTCGGTAATACAAGTCCCAATAACTTACAATCTTTGGGGTGTTTGAATTTCAAATTATAGTTCCTTTTTATAGTCCGTACTAACATTATAACAATATATATTTTCTGTATCAGAACAATATGGTAAATATATATATTTGTGATTATTATGTGAAAAAAGAATTTTCAGGCGTGATTTCAGTCTGCTAAATCACTGAAAACAGCATTTTATTTTAAGCGTGTTTCGGAAGGCAAAGCCTGTTTTTAAGATTACAAAATAAAATAACGGCGACTGCAAAAAAGCAGTCGCCGTAAATTAAACCTGTTTTCGGAAATTAATACCGTCAATTGTAAACTTTGCCTACACGTCCCATGTCCTGTCCCGAGGAAAGATACATACTTATAAGTGTTGCATCAATAACAGTAATTTTTCCGTCACCGTTAACATCAGCAAGATTTTTCTGAAGTTCGTTAAAGCTGTTCATATCCGCTATATACTTCTGGATACTTGTAGCATCGGTAATATCAATCTTACCGTCGAGGTTGACGTCGCCGTAAACATAGTCATTGCCGATGTAACAGCCTTCGTAAACCAAAGTGCTTGTATCAATGGCAGTTGTATAATCGCAAATTTCACCGTTTCTGATAACGGGTTCTTCCGAAGCCTGATCAATCATATGGGTTTTGCTGTCGAGCTCTCCGATTGTCAGATAGCTGACATTGAGCTCAACCGATGTATCGCCCGTTCCGACAACATCAAACGTTACGGAAATAAATCCAATCTTGTCACCGCTTGATGACTTAAGCTTGTTGAGCGTCAGAGTGGTGCTGTTGCCCTTGATTGTTCCTTCCGAGGGAACGTTTGCATGTCCGCCGTTGGTTACGCAAGGCATAAAGTCCGTAACATTCTGATTCTTAGACTCATTATACTTGAGTATGCTCGGGTCATATGTGAGTACCCACTGGTTATTCTCCATACTCTTATCCGACTTGATATAGTATGTAACCGTAACGGTATCCGTATTCTCGTCAAACGTCTGAGTATATGTCGGGAAGAAGTTTGACTTTGCGGTAACAGTCAATTTATCGCTTTCGCTATACAATCCCTCATATACGCTTGTTGTAGCGTCAATCGCTGTCTTATGACCGCAGATTGCGCTGTTGTTAACAATAATTTCATCCTCATTTGCGGAATTTGAAATTGTGAGATATTCAACATTAAGATTTACCGATGTGTTACCTGTACCGATTACATCGAATGTTGCGGTAACAAACGCAACCTCCTTGCCGCTTGCCGATACAAGGCTGTCAAGATTGCAATTTGAATTATTGCCGTAAATCGCTCCGGAGATAACATTACCGTCTTTATCGGTCGGATTGAGATTTGCATACGCTCCGCTTGCATTAGGCATCAAGAAATCAACATTGCTGTTTTTCTCTTTGTTGAAGCTCAAAACTTCGGGGTCGTATGTAAGCTTCCACTGGCTGTTCAGCAAACCTTTTTCGGATTTAAGGAAGTAGGTTACGGTAACCGTGTTTGTATCTTCGTCAAAACTCTGTGTTGACGAAGGGAAGAAGTTTGATGTAGCGTTTACGGTTACACCCTCAGAACCCTGAGTAGGTGTTGTAGCGTCGGTTGACGGCTGAGTCGATGTCGGCTGCGGTGCGGTTGTTGCAGGCTGAGTTGATGTCGGCTGCGGTGCGGTTGTTGCAGGCTGAGTCGGACGATCACCGTCTGTTATATTTCCGTTTGACATATTATAAGAATATACTTCGGAAGATATATTGTTTCTTACCGCCTCAACCTTTATTGTTGTTGAGGAAGTCAAAGCAGTTGCCGTTACCCGGTATTCGCCTGTAACATCGTCAGCCTCTGCCTTGTAAGTATCGGAGCCGATTGTAACCGTTACAGTCGCACCCGGTGCAGCATATCCTTTGATTGTGCTCTGACCCGCAACTGCATAAGAAAGCGTCGGTACGGCAAGCTTAAGACCTGCCTTTGCAGATTGAAGTTTGGCAACGGCATCTTCAACAGCCTGCTCGTCTGCTTCGTCACCCTGTGCAATAAGTGCATCAACAGAAGTCATAAGTGCGCTTACCTTGCTCCAACTTGACGCCGTATAATCGCCTGACGACATAATCTTAACTTCTCTTGCTTCTTTTCTGAGAAGCGCCATGCCGCTTAACGGCTGTTCGTTCTTTGTAAGCTTATATGTTGTGCAACCCGAGTCTGTAATTTCAATTGTTACATCACCCGACACATCGGTAATATCAGCGGTCTGTCCCGCATTGCTTCCAAGGTTTGCAATTACACTTACAGATTTTTTATTTGGAATCGTAACAATATAATTGCCGTCTTCGTCCTTTTCGGTCGGCTTTGTTCCGGGCCAAGCTCCAAGGAGTGCGGTATCCGTATCATCCCATACATACAAATACGGAACTGTGTTGCCGTAAGGCTTAAGGCGAATTGTAACGCTCTCGTCCGTTGTCTCTGACGGCTCTCCCGAACCGCTTGAAACAACCTTTACATTCTGATAAGAGCTGTCTGTTACCTGAAGAGTGGTTTTGCCGTTTAACTTGGTTATATCCTTGCTCTGTGTGCCGCTGCCGTTGTTAAGAACAACACTGTAAGATTCTGTTGTGTCAAGCTCAATATAATAGTTGCCGTCAGCGTCCTTAGATGTTAGCTTTGTGCCCGGCCATGCTCCGCAAAGAGCTGTACTTGTGCCTGTCCATACATAAGCATACGGTGCGGAACCGTCCCATGTTTCAACTGTAAGTACCGCCTTTTCGGCAGGAGTTGTCGGTGTTGTCGGGTCTTCGGCGTCGCCCTGAGCAACCTTTTGGAAACTGAAGCTTGACTGTGAAGTACCTTTATCGTTTGTTGATTCAAAGGTCACTTTGATTGTATCGCCTTCATAAGCAGTGTCACCGATTGTAATTTTATCGCCGTCTTTAACAATGAACTTGTTGCCGCCGTCGATTGAACATTTTGCCGTTTCGCACTCTTTGAGTGAAACCGTAAGAGTCTGAGTACCCGAGAATTTAGATTCGCCCTGTACCGACATAAGCGGTCTGCCGTCGGGCTCCTGAATAAGGATTGTGCCGTTTTCGCCGCTGTTGAATGTTACCTTGCCGCCGCTGACCTGTGCCGAAGACTGGTCATATGCGTTCACAAGGAATTGACCGTCCGACCAAAGTGAAGAAACGTCAACCGTAACGCTCTTATTCGAGCTGCAACCGATAACGCCCGCAACCTTATCCTTAACGCCGTTCTTGTCATATGTTCTGCCGAATGCCACGCCGTTTGTTGTTGTGAGCGCAGAGTTTGCACCGGCACCCACCGAAACGTGGTTCTTTCGGAAGGTACCAACCTTTTGCCAATGCTCAAGAACGTTTTCATCAAGGCTGTCCCAGTTCATATCGCTTCTGAGTGCGTGACCGGAACCGCCGTATCCGTCGAACGAAACACCCGAATATAACGGACGGTTTGACTCGTCGCCGTAGTAAATCTGTACTCCGCCCGGAAGAAGTAGAAATGCCGAACCGTTGTAAATCATTGTTTTTTCATCACCGCGTGCAAGTGTTTCATCGTGTGAAGAAATAAATGAAAGTGCGTTAAAGCCTTCTTTTGTATTAATGCTGTCAGCATATCCCTGATATACGTTTGCAATATTCGAGGTGCCCAATCCGCCTGCACCGCAGGTTGAGAAATTAATCATAGAGTCGAATCCGCCCTCAGAATAATACGAGTCGTATCCCACGCCGTGATCCCAAGCTTCACCTGTCATCCAGAAGTCTTCTGTCCAGCTTGCTCCCGCCTTGTCGGGATTGTTCTGTCTCCATGTTTTAAGAGCAGACACACAAGCGGTTTTAAGTTTATTCCAAGATGACTTTTCAACGTGCTTTGCGGTGTCGCAGCGGAAGCCGTCAACACCGTATTTTTCTACCCATTCGGAAAGCCATGTTGTAAGGTAACCGGTAACTGTGTTTGAACTGCCGTATTCGGATACCTTCTGATTGTATGTACCCTCATTTGTCCACTTTGTCTTTAAAACAGGCGGAATCGAAACAGACTTGGTCTGCTCTGTTCTGAAATCAGGCAAGCCCGAAAGTGACATTGTGTAATCGCTTCCGTCCGAATCCTCCGTGTATCCCGGAAGTCCGCTGCGAATCCAGTCATTGCCCCACCATCTGCCCCAATCGGAAGCTGATGACTTAAAATCAATGTAGCTGTTCACTTCGCTTATGCCGTTAAGCTTATATTTAAAGTCCGAAGCACCGCTGAGCAATGTACCGAAGTTGTACTCTTCCATATCCTTTACGGTGTTATAACCGGCATGATTCATAACTATATCCATAATAACTCTGATGCCGTGCTTGTGGGCAGTGTCAACAAGAGTTTCAAATTCCTCGGCGGTACCGAAGTTTTTGTCTGTTTCGGTGTAGTCGAGAACATAGTAACCGTGGTAAGAATAATGTGCAAATCCCTTGCCGGAATCGCAATAACCGTGAATCTGCTCATACGGAGCCGAAATCCACAAAGCATTTACGCCGAGGTTATCAAAGTAACCCTCCTCGATTGACTGTGTAACACCCGCAAAGTCACCGCCGTGAAATGTACCGGGATTTGTGTCCCAACCCGAAATAGGGTTTCCGTTTGCGTCGGTTGCTCTGCCGTAAGAGTGGTCGTTTGAAGTGTTTCCGTTTCTGAAACGGTCTGTAAGAAGGAAATATACTGTTGCATTATCCCATGTAAAGCCGTCTTCCTCAACAACCGAACCTGCCGCAGTGGATGACAGCGAAGCTGCGTTGTCATCAGTTATCTCAGCTGCACCTGCTGTTGAAAACGCAAAGGAAACGCAAGTCAGCAGTGTGCACAGTGTTAAAAATACACTCACACATCTTAAAACTCCGTTCTTCTTCATGTGTTTTTCTCCTTTCAAAACTTCTAAAAATATGCACGAAATACGAAAATATTTTTTCATGCGTTTCAATCTTAACACATATTGAATACATTTTCCACAAATTTTGTAAATTATTTCAAAAACAGCATACTCACCAATAATCAGAAAGTCTTTTTATGCATAATTACTCCGCATAAATTCACTTCCGAATTTGACATAACAAAACGTGCAAAAGCAAAAAGCCGTTGCACGCTTCATTTATATTTCAAAAATACAGTAATATATACATAAATATCAAATATTCTTCTTTATTGTACTCAAAGCTCCCTTTTCTATTCTGCTGACTTGTGCCTGAGAAATTCCTATTTCATTTGCGACCTCGATTTGCGTCTTGCCTCTGAAAAACCTGAGTGAAAGAATCCTTTTTTCTCTGTCCGATAAATTCGTAATTGCCTCCTTTACCGCAATCTCCTCAAGCCACGCAGAGTCGTCGTTTTTGTCCCCGATTTGGTCCATAACGTAAACAGTATCGTTTCCGTCGGAAAAAACAGGCTCATAAAGCGAAACCGGCTCCACAATTGCTTCCAGTGCGAGAACAACCGTTTCCTTCGGAACCTCCATAATTTTTGCAATCTCCTCAATCGTCGGTTCTCTGTTATTCTTTGCGGTCAACTGCTCCTTTATCTGCATTGCGTGATATGCCGTGTCACGCATCGAACGAGACACCCTGACGGAATTATTATCACGCAAATACCTGCGAATTTCGCCTATTATCATAGGAACGCCATAAGTTGAAAATCTGACATCAAGTCCGGGGTCAAAATTGTCAATCGCTTTAATGAGTCCTATTACTCCAACCTGAAACAGGTCATCGGGGTTTTCTCCCCTATTGGTAAATTTTCTGATAACCGACAACACAAGCCTTAGATTGCCGTTTATCATTTTTTCACGGGCTTTCTTTTTCTCGATATCACTGCCTGTTTTGATTAACCTGAGTAATTCACGCTTTTCGCTTTCTTTTAACAGCTTTAACTGAGAAGTGTTTACTCCGCAAATTTCTACTTTTCCGTACTGCACAACAAAACCCCCAAGCAATAATCTTCAATTTAATTATTGCCCAAAGCGAAAATTTTATACTATGCATAATCAAGTCGAGCATAACGCAGTGCACCCGATTCAGACATAAAATAAAACCTCCCTGAAAATCAGAGAGGTTAAAATCAATAAAGCTGTTAAATTTGCCGTTTGTTATGACGAAGCAAGGGCACTCATTAAAAACACCGAACCGATTCCGCAACAAAGCCCCAAAAGCATTCCGGCAAGTACATCCGTAAGATAATGTACTCTTAAGTATATTCTTGAAAAACCTATCAGTATCGCAAGAGCTAGAATAGGCAAAAAAGTTATCGGTCTGCACCTTAAAAGA
This sequence comes from Acutalibacteraceae bacterium, assembly GCA_963599905.1. Classification (GTDB taxonomy): domain Bacteria; phylum Bacillota; class Clostridia; order Oscillospirales; family Acutalibacteraceae; genus Ruminococcoides. The sequence continues at coordinate 26,460 of CAVBYX010000014.1, read as the reverse complement.
GCTACTCCCACAAACGCAAACGAAGCGGTTGTGTGACCTGACGGAAACGAATAAAATCTCGGACGGTGAATAAGCTGTTCATCATCATCAAGACTGTGACACGGACGCACACGCTTGACAATATTCTTTATAATAATTTCGCCCATAAGGTGAGCTATTGCAAGCGCCAAAACAAAGTTAAGTCCGGTAACCCTCCAATCGGGATGAACAAGAAACGGTATACAGACTATCCACCATATTAATCCTATGTTAGCCGAGCGTGAAGCCACTATCATTATTTTGTTGAGTACAGGTTTATGGATTCTGCCGATTTTTTCGAGAACCCTGTTGTCAATGTTCCTAATTCTGCCAAACATAAACATTACTCCCGTAAATATATAAAAAACCTTTTCGTTTATTAATAATTTAATTATATCACACAGGATTAGATTTGAACAGCGTTTTTTTTCAAAATATTAATATTTTGTTAAGTTTAACAAAATCTAATGTTCAGCAAATGAGCAATTGATGGGATACTGCTCCCCTGTCCGCTTGTGGTCGGACTCATAAGCGCACCCGTTGCCGTAAAAAGAATATTATTCAAAATTCCGTTCTTTACCTCGTTTAAAATTTTTGAGCAAAATACAGAACCCGCACATCCGCATCCCGAACCGCCTGCGTGAACGTCTTGCTTTTTTCTGTCAAAAATCATAAGTCCGCAGTCGTTGTGATTATCTTTAATATCATATCCGTCTTTTAAAAGCAAATCATACAGCGAGAGGCTTCCGACCTCTCCCAAGTCACCCGTTAAAATCAAATCGTAGTCGTCGGGCGATGTGTTGGTATCAACAAAATAATCTCTTAGTGTTTGTGCGGCGGCAGGCGCCATGGCGGCACCCATATTATTTGCGTCCTTAACTCCCAAATCCACTATTCTGCCAACGGTAGCCTTGGCAACACACGGCCCCTTTTTATCATTCCTGAGCACACAGCTGCCCGCACCGGTCACCGTCCATTGAGAAGTCGGAGTGCGAACTCCGCCGTATTCAAGAGGAAAACGATACTGACGTTCCGCAGAACAAAAGTGTGACGATGTTGCGCACATCGCAACATTTGCCGCTCCGCTTTCAACAAATACCGACGCCATAATCAAGCCCTGAGCCATTGTCGAGCACGCACCGTATTGCCCAAGATACGGAATATTAAAATCAAGGAGTCCGAAACTCGAGCCGACGCACTGATTGAGCAAATCTCCGGCAAAAATATAATCAACCTCATCCGCCCGCACTCCGCTTTTTTCGAGAGCAACAGAAACCGCCTCGGTCTGAAAACGACTTTCCGCCTGTTCATAGGTGTCCAATCCGTCATAGCTGTCGAAAATCAGTTTGTCGAAGCAATCGCCCAAAGGGCCCTCGCTTTCCTTTTTTCCGGCTACGGAGGCGTAGCCGATAATTGCCGGCATTTCTTCAAAGCCGACAGTTCTTGCACCGATTCTTTTAATCATAAAAAAACTCCCTTTCATCAATATTATCTGCGAAAGGGAGCGTTTTATTTATTGTTTTTTGTACCAATCTGTGTATCGTTCCGTCCACACCGACTTCGACGATAAGAAGCTGTCAATATTCGGTTGCGTGTGTAACGATGTATTAATCTGTATCGTCGGTTTTTGCACCGGAATCATTTTCGGCGTCAATGAACACTATGCCGTTTTCATTATCGTAAGTTGACGAACCGAGTGACTCGCGGTCAACCTCCTCACCGTCTTTATAATACACTCTCCAAGCCTTAACCGAATAACTCGAACTGCCCTGGTCGGTAAGCTTATTTTCTGTTTTGATTGTATCGTATGAACTCGACTTATATCCCCAAATAGTAACAGAAAGTGTTGTTCCCTCCAACTTACACTCCATAAACATCTGATAGTCCGTGGGGTTTGACAACTTCAAATCAAGGTTGGGATAGTCAATTGTCGCATCAAGTCCTGTCGGAACATAAGAAGAAGCCCATTTGTGACAATATCTTTCTTCAACCTCCATATTTGCTCTGATTGCGGCATTATATATAGTGGAGCTTGACTGACAAATTCCGCCTCCGATACCGTCAACCAACTTACCGTCGGAAATTACGTGAGCCGACTTGTATCCGTTTGATTCAAGATTTGAATCTCCCGTACATTCGTTAAACGACCATGTATCGCCCGGTTCGATAATCGAGCCGCTGCAAGCTTCAAGCGAAACCTTCATATTTGAAGTTCCGTTTGCGGTATTGGTCGAATAAGTTTCATATGTCGCAAGCTTTACAATATTTTTCTTGACATCCGCAACAGAAATATCCGCATTAACCGTTTCGGTTTTTGCAACAATTTTACACTCGCTGTCGTTACCGCTCACGGCATTGTTCAGCTGTGTGTTAAGGTCATCAACATCAACCTTAAGTCCCTGAACCGCCTCGGAATATTCAAAGCGATTATCCGAATACGGGGTGAACTTTGAAACACAGGCATTGGTTGCCTTTTTTTGATTTTCCTCCGCAATTTCATTTGCACGCGACTTCACCGAATCCGGGTCAACAGTAGCGGTAATTTCATAAGTCGTGTCTCCTGTTGAAGCGGTTGCGTCGCTTTTTGCTTTTTCAAGAACCTCATCAATATTAAAAGTATATGTAAAATCGTCTTGAGTAAGCACGGTATTTTTACCGTTAACTTCTATGCTGATGCTTTTGGACTTAACAAAACTCTTTTCGCTGAGTTTAAGAAGCGCCTTAGCCTGCTTCATATTCTTGCCCGCAAGCGAAATACCCGAAACGCTCACATTGTCTCCGAATTCAAACTCTTTAACCGTGGTTTCGGTTGTTTTATCATCCGAAGTTTTGCTTGCTCCCGTTTTGGTGCTGTGTCTGACGCAAAATCCCACAACACCGGCAGCAATTATTATAACCGCAAGCGTAGCGGATGTTATTGCGGCTATTTTTTTGTTTTTTTCGTTTTTTTCGGAAATACAGCTGTGTAAAGGTGCGTTCTTTTTCGCCCTGCCGCTTGAAATATCTACCATATCATCATCTTTGACATATATAATGTCATCATTATAACCTTTTTTCAAAATACCACCCCTTAACCGAAAATGCATTTTACACAAGAATATATACTAAATCATTTTCTGCATAATGTTATCCTTTTATATTTTACTATAAATTTTTCTAAAAATAAAGTAGTAAATTAAAATAAAATAATTTAATAGTAAAAATTTTTTTGCGTATTTTATCCTCAATGCGAAAACTAAAATTCAGCTTCCGCTGACACCCCCGCGTTTTTCGACAATAACGAAAAAATAACCATTGAAATATTATCCCGATATTAGTATAATAACTTAGTACAGATGTTTAGGCGACAGATTCTGTTTTGGCAAGCAAAACAGAACACTCTGATTTAAATACAGTCATACAGTCGATTGAAAGGAAGTTTAATTCCCCATGAACATTCTAATACTTACCGCATCTACCGGCGGAGGTCACAAACGTGCCGCTGCCGCAATTGAAAATAAAATCAGAACAATCAGTCCGTCAACCACCGTCAATACTGTTGACGCACTTGAAAGCATCGGAAAAACATACAACAAAACGGTCTGCGGCGGATACCGCTTTATGGCTACAAAGGTGCCGAAAGTTTACGGAAAATGTTATAAAATCACCGACAGAAAAACCTTAATGTTCAAAGGTGTTATGAAATCAAACACCATGATGTCAAACAAGCTCCTGAGAACAATCCGAAAATACTCTCCCGACGTTATTATAATATGCCATCCGTTTGTCACAACCATGATTTCAAAGTTGCGTGCGGAAGGCAAAGCCGACGTAAAGGCAATCAGCCTTATAACCGATTACGACTCTCACAGAACCTACTTTGTACCCAATATTGACGCATATGTTGTGGCTGAGCCGTATATGGCAAAAAAGCTTGAATCCGACTATGGAATTGACAAATCGCGCATTTATCCTTTCGGCATACCGGTATTTGACAAATTCTCAAATCCTGTGCTTTCAAAAGAAGAAATATGTCGGCGCGAAGGTCTTGACCCGAATCTGCATACCATTCTGCTTATGGCAGGTTCATTCGGCGTAAAAGATGTCGCCAAGTTTTATACACAACTTGCAAAAGCTCAGACCGACGCCCAGTTTATTGTAATAACAGGAAAAAACAAGCGTCTTTACGAGCACCTTCAAAAGCTTGAAGAAAAACTCGGTTCACTCAACAACACAAAGCTTTTGTATTTTGTTGACAATGTCGAGGATTATATGCATGTTTCCGACCTGATTGTAACAAAACCCGGCGGACTTACGGTTACCGAAAGCTTGGCTTGTCGTCTTCCGCTTGCCATTTACAGTGCGTTTCCGGGACAAGAGCGTGACAATGCCGATTTTCTTATATCACAGAATGCGGCAATTATGCTGTCCAAGGAGCACGGTTCGGAACAAATTTTAGAACTTCTTAATTCTCCCGAAAAGCTTGAAGAAATGAAAAAGAACTGCGAAAAGCTTTCCATTCCCGACTCGGCGGAAAATATATTTAAGCTTGCACGAAAATTGTATAATGAAAATTAATGCAGTACGGATGTCCCTGCCTCTGAGGCAGCGGTTCCCTTTGCAACTTAATCTCCCCTTAGCGGCATCGCCGCTAAGGGGTTTTTTATTCGTTTTCGGTCAGTCTGATTGCAACCGCCGTCATATCATCTTCCCTCTCGCCGTTTCTCCGTTTCATGGCTTCATCGACAACAGCCTGAGCCAACCCCTGTGCGCTCCCCTCATTCCAAGATTTTATAAGCCTTTCAAGCCATTTGTCATCACCGTTTACCACGCCGTCTGACACCATAACAACTACATCTCCCACTGAAAGATTTACGGTATCGGTTGAAAATTTTATACCGCTCAGTATGCCTGCCGGCAGAGAAGGCATCTCTCTTTTTATTACCCGTGCGCCTCTTCTTATATACGTTGTGGGCGCACCCGCCTTTTTCAAAGTCAGCTTTCCCGAAAACAAATCTATGCCCGCAACGTCAACGGTTGACAGCGATTCGTCTTCGCTTTTTATCATCAGTGCCGAATTCACTATCTGCAAAGAGCTGTCCGGAGTTAAACCCGAACGCAAGAGCCTTCCCATTACAGAAACTGCCATATTTCCGTCCACAGCCGCACGGCCGCCCGTACCCATTCCGTCACAAACCAAAGCGTAAGTGTTGCCAAAACCGTCGTTAAAATAATCAAGGCAATCTCCGCACAGCTTACCGTTGTTTGCAATGTGTTGGTCAGAACCGATTTCAACATCGTAAACGGGCATTTCACACATCGCAAGCCTTGTGCGGTTACCCTCATTTATCGCCGTCGGAAGGTCAAATCTTCGTCCGCAGCATTTGGACACCTCACGCATCACCTTGCTTTTTGCAATTTTGCCGTCCGCTTTAACGTTAATTTCGATGCTCATTCTTCCGTTTTCACATACAAGGCAAACACATTCGATTACACTTATCCCCATTTCCTCAAGCGCAGCCGTTACTCGGTCCGCACAGTCACTGTCGCACCTCACGGAACATTCAAACTCCTTTGATAAGTCGTCAAGAATGTCGCTTATTCCGCAAAATTGTCCCGCAACAGCGCTTCTGACTTCGGCAACACGCTGCCGAGCTTCAATGGCGGAAAGATAATCGCGGTAGTTCTTATTCATACTGTCGGCAATTTCACCTTTTTTGCAACAATTCTTTACAAACAATCGTTCCACATCATTCTCCGAAAGTCTGCCTTTCTCCGAAAGTATGCTTTCGAGTCTGAAAAAATCATCCTTGGTAATACTTTTCTCATGTTCGTAGCAATAAGTCCTCAAACCGCAACCTGTACAAACGTCCTTTGCCACATTTTCGCAAACCCTGTCAAAGGTGGGCGAACAAAGTTCCTTTAACATATCGGATACTTGATTTACATCATTCTTAACATTAAAAATCGCTTTTGAAACAAATCCGAGACGCATTATGACATTTTTTCGCAAAGCCTCGCCCAATGAAGCGTTCTTTTCATTTGAAAATATCGGAGAAATTATGTTGCCTACCTCTTTGGGAAGCAACATAAACACAGCAGACCCTATTAAACTTTCGATGAGAACCGAAGCAAGTGAAGTATTTCCGCCAAAAGCAAGACTCATTACGGAATTTGCTGCGACAAACGAAATCGCGCAGCCTAATTTCCCTGTGGGGGCAAACAACCCCGCCATCAATCCGCCAAACGAAAAGCCTCCGCAAACAAAGCCCTGCATTCTGCTTGCAATGCTGAAAATCGCGCCGGTTGAAACTCCGCTGACGGCACCTCCGTTTACTCCGCCGTATCTTGCGCACAAAAGCACAATTATAACCGCAATCAGTCTGCCCAGAGATATATTTTCATAAGTGATGCTGCCAAAAGCAAGAATAAGCACGCACCCGGTCATAACAAGACTTGCGCTTTCCTGCTGAGTATATGCCGTAAGGCTTCGCTTTTCCTGAGAAAGTCTTACAGTAACACCGATAAAATACGCTGCCGCTGCCGCAATCACAGCTTCTGTAACACAATCGGCAAAACTTGAAAGTGTACTTGTGCTTCCGAACAACAACGCCGCTCCCGTTGCAAGAATCGGAACAAACGCCGCAATCGGCGCAAAAATACGACTTTGGCTTATACGTTCAATACTGCCGAACAGCCATCGTATTCCTCCGATTGTCACTGTAACGGCAAGATAACGAAAGCTGTCGCTCGGATTTAATAAAACATAACCGAGAGCCGTACCAATCAGTGACGGAAAAAGATATTTTTTCGGAGCAGCTGCGGCGAATGAAGCGCCGAACGGTGCAAGCGTGCCAAGCACCGCTCCGCGTGATATTACAATCCCGCACAAAAAGTAAGATGTATACCACAATGCGTTTTTGGCAAAGTCGGATTGTTTTTGCCGATTTGTTCTCTTGAGGGTTTTAATGCTGTCCATAATTTCAACTTCCTTTTAAATTGTCAGGCCGACTCCGATCAAAGAACGGTCGGCACTCAGCGTTAATACGCTTATATTATAGATTCTGCCCTGCAATCGTTTTGTCGTTGTATGCATAAACAATTTTAAAAGCTTTTGTAGAAAATCGGTCAATATCTGAAAAACAGTAAATACAAAAAATAATTATATTGTATATTAAGAAGTTTTGATTTATAATGTAATTATAAAACCGAAAGGATTTTTTATATGGTAATAATGTCGGTAGATCTTGGAAAAGCAAGAACGGGAATTGCAGTTTGTGACAAGACTGAATTTCTTGCGTCACCGTATACTGTTATTTTTGAAAAATCGCCGAATAAACTGCCCGAAAAGGTCGCACAAGCCGCAAAAGAAGTCAAAGCGGAGCTGATTGTTGTGGGACTTCCCAAGAACATGGACGGCAGCGAGGGCGAGAGCGCACAAAACGCAAGAGATTTTGCAAAAAAAATTCAAGACATTACAGGACTTGAAACCGTAATGCAGGACGAGCGCGGAACAACAGTGACAGCACATAATTTTTTAAACACAACCAACACAAGAGGAAAAAAGCGTAAAAATGTTATTGACAAGGTTGCCGCAACAATAATTTTGCAGGATTATCTCGACAAAAGAAAGTTAAGTTTAAATAATTAAAAAATCCCCCCAACGGCTTTAAGTCGTTGGGGGGATACTTAGATACTTCGATTAATCCATATAATCAGCTCGCACATCATATACTTCTACTTTTTTGGTTCCATCAACCGCATAAGAATCAAGAGTTACTGTTTCATTTGCAGGTAGATAAGATTCATAAAGAGATGCTGAGCCTATATAATTCCCTAAAACATCATAACAACATACGCAGATCCTTATAGAGTCGAGATCCTTGTCAGAAAGATTGGTAATATCACAATAAAGTTTATCGCTGTATTTATCGTTTTTTATTTCAACATCAGAAACTTTTAAAGTGTTCTTTGCTATTGTCCTTTCTTCCTCAGTATAACTTTTGGTAGCTTCTCTTGCATTTTCACTCTTATTTACAAAACTAAAAACATAGAAGCAAGAAGTTATACATATAAGAATTGCCGTAAGAATAACATTTACGGTCAGAAGTACTTTTTGAGAGTCTTTCTTAGCTTTAACACTTGGTTGTAAACTTTGATTATTTGAGTCATAACACTCCTCACAAATAGGAAGATCTGTCGTTCCTCTATTCATACCAATTATTTCTTTTCCGCATTTTGCACAATACATAGTGCTACCTCCTTAATATTTCTTTGTTTAGTTGTATTGTATTTGACAAATCTTGTCAATCAATTCCAATTTTCAAAAACTACGCCGCACTTTAAGTCGTGCTTTGTAGTACTTTTAAGTACTACAAAGTCATTATATCACCTATTTATGATAAAGTCAATAGTACCGATAGATACTATACAAGGTGATTATATGTATTTTAAAAAATTGCGTGATTTGCGAGAAGACCACGATATGAAGCAGAGCGAAGTTGCAGAATATCTTGGAATTCAGCAAACAGTTTATTCGCGTTATGAAAGAGGATTTCAGTCAATTCCCGTTGAGCATTTAATTAAACTTGCCGATTTGTACAATGTTTCCACGGATTACATTCTCGGCAGAAAATAGATACAGGTTAAAAACAGAATATATGTACAGATGTGCAAACATAAAAACAGACTGTCGGATCACAATTCCGACAGTCTGTTTTGTATAGGAAGTAAAAATGAAATGTATAATTATGACCAGTTAAGAGTATCGTTATATACGTTGATATAATCCTGGGCGGAGCGATCCCAACTGTTGTCACTCATCATTGCACGCCACATCAGCTGATGCCAACCTGCGTCGTCGTGAATGCCCCAAAGTGCACGTCTGACCGCAAGCTGCATATCGGCAGTATAGTAATTTTTAAATGTAAATCCGTTTCCGTAATTGTCCGCACTGTCAAAAACAGAATCTTTAAGACCGCCCACTTCACGCACAACGGGAATTGTGCGGGCGGAGCGATCCCAACTGTTGTCACTCATCATTGCACGCCACATCAGCTGATGCCAACCTGCGTCGTCGTGAATGCCCCAAAGTGCACGTCTGACCGCAAGCTGCATATCGGCAGTATAGTAATTTTTAAATGTAAATCCGTTTCCGTAATTGTCCGCACTGTCAAAAACAGAATCTTTAAGACCGCCCACTTCACGCACAACGGGAATTGTGCCGTAACGCAGAGCTATCATCTGCGAGAGTCCGCAAGGTTCCTGCTTGGATGGCATAAGAAAAATATCGGCACCAGAATAAATCTTGCGGGCAAGTTCGGGCACAAAGCCGTGACAGAAACAAAGTCTGCCGGGATATTTAGCCTGCATATAGTTGAAGTAATCCTCATATTCTTTGTCGCCTGAGCCGAGAATTACAAACTGCATATTTTCGGTATCCATAAGTTCTTCGAGTCCCATTCTTACAAGGTCAAGACCCTTGTGTGCGACAAGTCTTGTAACCATCGCAACCATCGGAACATCCCAACGCTGCTCAAGGCAAAGTCTTTCCTGAAGCGCACGCTTGCACTCGCCCTTGCCGCTCATATCGTCCTTAGAATAATTGCGATACAGCTGATAGTCGGTTTCCGGATTATAACTGACAACATCAATGCCGTTCTTAATTCCGCAAAGTTTGTAGTGACGAAGATTAAGCTCGTCGTGAAGTCCGTAACTGTACCACGGGTCTTTGATTTCGGCAGCATAGCTCGGAGACACTGTCGAAACACGGGTTGAAGTTTCAATTGCACCCTTCATCATATTAAGCTTGCCGTTCATCTCAAGAATTTTGGTTTCTGAAGCGGGGATTCCGACGCACTCGGTGTTTACTTCCCAACCGTACTCGCCCTGATACTGAATATTGTGAATGGTAAAAAGGCTCTTTATGTTGTAATACCAAGGTCTGTGCGAATAGAACAAATAATAATACACAGGTACAAGGGCTGTCTGCCAGTCGTTGCAATGAATCATATCGGGATGAAAATCTATATACGGCAGCATTTCAAGAATTGCACGTGAGAAAAACGCAAATCTCTCGGCATCGTCATAATGACCGTAAAGCGTACCGCGTTTAAAATAATACTCGTTGTCAATAAAGTAATATGTGCAATCGTTCCACCTTGCCCAGAACAAGCCGCAATACTGATGACGCCATGCGACGGGCACGGTAAAATTGGTAATAAAGTTCATCCGGTTTTTCAAATCCTGCGGAATTGTACCGTAAAGCGGCACAACTATTCGGCAATCCTGACCTTTTCTGCAAAGCGTATGCGGCAAACTTCCCGCAACGTCCGCAAGTCCGCCGCTTCCGCAAAACGGATTGGCTTCTGAAGCACAATATAAAATTCTCATAATAATTCCTCCGATTTAAACAACAGATTTTTTTGCAATATAAATAGGATAAGATTCAAAGCCCATCAGACTTCGTCCGTCCTTTATGGTAACATCCTTATCTATTATAACATAATTAAGATTGGTATTTCTACCGATTTTTGTATCCTGCATAACAATGCAATTTGAGAGCTTTGCGCCCTCGTCAACAGTAACGCCCTTTGAAATAACGCAGTTTTCAACCTCGCCGTTAATAACACAGCCCTGTGCGATAATTGAGTTTTTAACGCAACTCATAAGGCCGTATCTTGACGGAGCGTCATCCCTTACCTTAGTATAAATAGGTCTTTTGGGGTTAAACAACTCGTCCCTGACTTCCTTTTTCATCAAATCCATATTAAATGAAAAATAGTCGTTTATCGAACTTATTGAAGCGCTATATCCTTTGTTTTCATATGCGTATACTTCGAATCTGTTCAGGATGCTCTGAATAAGCCTCTTGGCGTCAAGCTGATTAAGACTTATCGCACGTCGAATTTCCTCAAGCAACAAGTCTTTTTTTACTAAAATCGTGCCGTAAACCTGATTAACCTCATAATCTATGTTCTCGGGCTTTACAAACACCTGACTTACTCTGCCGTCGTTTTCAACGCTGATAGTCAACGGACGCTCATAACCTTTTGGAACAATTCCTCTTTTATAAACAAGAGTAACATCCGAATTATGTTTTGAATGAAAATCAAACAAACCGTTATAATCGAAATTTGTCACAACATTTCCCGGTGAAAGCAACACATAATCTTCGCGACTGTTTTCAATATAGTCGTGCATATTATATATGGTTTCAACATGATTTGAAAATGTTCTGCCGTTATACGGCGTCAATATAGTCAGATTACTTCTTCTTTTTGACAAATCATATGCGCTGCCCGAACCGACATGATCCATAAGCGACATAAAATTGCTTTTGGCGATAATTCCTACGTTATTCACACCGGAATTTGACATATTCGAAAGCACAAAATCAATCATTCTGTACTTTCCGCCTACCGGAACGCTTGCGGTGGTTCTGGATGCCGCAAGCTCGGGAATTTTATCATCAAGCGTATCCGCAAAAATAAATCCAAGCACGTCATTACTTCTCATCTGCCGACACCTCCGTATCGCTGTCAATCATTTCTTTTGCTTTGACAACCGCATTATCGGCAACCTTGGTATTTGCCCCGATAACGGCTATGCCCCATTTTTCTTTATCTTCAACCTTTTCGGGACGTTCTCCGACTTTTGCGTTTTTGCCGATAACAGTGTTTTCGGCAACTATCGCAAACTGAACGTTTGCACCGTCCTCAATAACCGCACCGGGCATGATTATCGACGAATTTACGGTTGCGTTTTTGCCGATTGTAACACCCGCGAAAAGAATTGAAAACTCAATATTGCCATAAACGTTGCAACCGTCTGCAACAAGTGAGTTTTGTATAACGGCATCGCTCGACACATAGTGCGGCGGCATCATCGGGTTGCGGGAATAGATGTCCTTTAAGTCAAGAGTGACATTGGGGTCAAGCAAATCCATATTTGCCTCCCAAAGGCTGTCAATTGTGCCAACGTCTTTCCAGTAACCCTCAAACGGATACGCAAACATTCTTTCGCCCGCATTAAGCATTGCCGGCAAAACATCTTTTCCGAAATCGTGACTTGAACCTTCCTTTGACTCGTCGTCAATCAGGTACTTTTTCAGCTCTTTCCAACTGAAAATATAAATACCCATTGATGCGTTTGTGCTCTTGGGATGCTCCGGCTTCTCATCAAACTCATAAATTTCTCCGTCCGCCTTGGTATTTAGTATGCCAAAGCGCGAAGCCTCTTCAATCGGAACATCAATCACCGCAATCGTACAAGCGGCATTCTTCTCCTTGTGATATTCAAGCATCTTGTTATAATCCATTTTGTAAATATGATCGCCCGACAAAACAACGACATATTCCGGGTCATAACGCTCAATATAATTGATATTTTGATAAATTGCGTTTGCCGTTCCGGAATACCAATCGGCACCCTGAATAGCCTGATAAGGGCTTAGACAATTCACTCCCGAATGCATTCCGTCCAAATCCCACGGCTGTCCGTTCCCTATGTATTCGTTAAGCACAAGCGGCTGATACTGGGTAAGAATACCAACAGCCTCAATGCCCGAGTTGACACAATTTGAAAGAGGGAAATCAATAATACGGTATTTTCCTCCGAACGGCACTGCCGGTTTGGCAAGCTTTTTTGTCAGAACGCCAAGACGCGAGCCCTGACCTCCCGCAAGAAGCATTGCCACAACTTCCTGTTTTGGAAACATCTTTATACCTCCGATTATATAATAATTAAGTAACCGCCGATTAAATTATATGCGATAACATTGCATTTTAAAATATAAAAATACTTAAGCAATCATCATTTGAATTTGTTCGACAGTTATAAAAATAAAATCAATCTTTTTTTTCAGCCGGTTTTAAATATATGACGCTCATCGGCGGAAGCACCAGACTCAAACCCTGATTGCAACCGTGTATCTTCATATCAATCGGCTCGATATTTTTGCCGTTTGTTATTCCCGAACCGCCGAATTCTTCGGAATCCGAAGAAAACACTTCGTCGTATTTTTCATTTTCGGGAACCCCGATATAATATTTTTTGTGCTTCACCGGCTGAAAATTGCACACGGCAATAATGTCGTTGCCGCCGCTGTCTGTTCTTTTAAAAGCGATAACACTGTTTGTGTAATCATCGTGATGTATCCAGTCAAAGCCTTTCCAGCTTGAGTCAAGCTCATAAAAAGGCTTGTTGGAAGCGTAAAATTCGTTAAGCTTTTGAAAAAACAGCTTTAACTTCATATGTTTTTCATAGTTGAGCAAATTCCATTCAACGGCTGAATTTACATTCCATTCATCAAACTGACCTATTTCATTGCCCATAAACACAAGCTTCTTGCCGGGATGAGCATACATATACGTAAAGAAAGCCCTCATTCCCGCAAACTTTTGGTCGTAATCTCCCGGAATCTTATCAATAAGCGAGCCCTTTCCGTGAGACACCTCATCATGTGAAATCGGCAACAAAAAGTGCTCTGAAAACGCATAAAAGAAGCTGTATGTCAGATTGTCATGATTAAACGGTCTCCACAGCGGGTCAAGCGAAATATAATGCAACATATCATTTGTCCAACCCATATTCCACTTGTAATCAAATCCCAGTCCTCCCTCTTCGACAGGGTGGGTGAGCTTAGACCACGAGGTGTTTTCTTCGGCAAAAGTAAGTGTTTGCGGTTTAAACAGATGCAGAGCCGTATTTAATCTTTTTACAAAATTAATAGCCTCTAGATTTTCCTTTCCGCCGTACATATTGGGAGTCCACTCGCCGTCATTTTTGCAATAATCGAGGTAAAGCATTGAAGATAATGCCCCGACTCTCAGACCGTCAAAATGAAACTTCTCAACCCAAAACATAGCGGAAGAAACCAAAAAGCTAAGTACCTCATTGCTTGCAAAGTTAAACAGACAGGTTCCCCACGAAGGGCGTTCGCCAACCTTTGGATCTTCACTTTCAAACAAAGGCGTACCGTCGAATTTGGTAAGTCCGTAGGAGTCTTTCGGAAAGTTTGACGGCACCCAATCCATAAATACTCCGATATTTTCGTTGTGAAGCTTATCAACAAAGTACATAAGTCCGTCGGGAGCACCGTACCGCGACGTTGCGGCAAAATAACCCGTAACCTGATAGCCCCAACTTTCGTCATACGGATATTCCATTACCGGCATAAGCTGAACGTGTGTGTAGTGCATCTCTTTGAGATACGGAATAAGCTCGTCGGCAAGCTTTCGATAATCAAAGAAATTGCCGTCGGGGTATTTTCTCCACGAACCGATGTGAATTTCATAAATATTCATCGGTTCGTTTTGAGAGTCGGTTTCCTTGCGGTTTGAATACCATTCGTCATCTGTCCAACTGTATTTTTCAAGGTTAAATACCTTTGAAGCGTTGTCGGGGCGTGACTCCGCATGAAACGCAAACGGATCCGACTTCATTATTTTTTCAAACCACGGAGTCTCAATACAATATTTATATGTATCAAACTCTCTGATTCCCTCAATAAACAGCTCCCACTCGCCGTCGCCGATTTTATACATATAATGCGAATTTTTATTCCAATTATTAAAATTTCCAACAACAGCCACGCTGAGTGCATTAGGCGCCCAAACTCTGAATACAACGCCGTCCCTGCCGTCCCAGTTTACGAGGTGTGCTCCAAAAAAATCGTATGCACGCACGCTGTCGCCGTCATGAAATAGTCTCTGAGCGTTTCTGTCCTCGTTTAAGCTGTAATTCATATATTCAACTCCTCGGTTAAAAATATTTCTGAAATCAATGAATTATTCTTAATTTATATAATACCAAATAAATATGTGAATTTCAAGCAAATCCGAAAATTTCTGTACTGATTTTTCGTGTATTTTTTATAAATCTTTACTAAATCTTACAAAAACGCACTTTTTAATGTATTATTTTTCAAATATTTTATCATAATTGTCATTTATAGCAAAGCTTGCGACAGATAGCAAAGGGGGATAAAAGAAGCGTTTATCCCGACAAAAACAAATGTTCGTTTTGTATCTTAAAATTCGGCAAACAAAAAGGACTGCCCGTGTGGGCAGTCCCAATATACCGAAAGTTAATTTTAATTAACCGAGTTCAGCAAAGTATTTGATTGTTCTAACCATCTGGCTTGTGTATGAGTTTTCGTTATCATACCAAGAAACAACCTGAACCTCATAAAGGTCGTCGCCAACCTTATTAACCATTGTCTGAGTTGCATCAAAGAGTGAACCGTACTTCATACCGATTACATCAGAAGAAACTATTTCGTCCTCGTTGTAGCCGAATGACTCGTTTGCAGCAGCCTTCATAGCAGCGTTGATAGCTTCAACTGTAACGTCAGCCTTCTTAACAACTGCTGTAAGGATTGTTGTTGAACCTGTAGGAACAGGAACACGCTGAGCAGAACCGATGAGCTTGCCGTTGAGTTCCGGAATTACAAGACCGATTGCCTTTGCGGCACCTGTTGAGTTAGGAACGATGTTTGCGGCACCTGCTCTTGAACGTCTCTTGTTGCCCTTTCTCTGTGGGCCGTCAAGAATCATCTGATCGCCTGTGTAAGCGTGGATTGTTACCATGATACCGCTTTCAACGGGAGCATAGTCGTTAAGAGCCTTAGCCATCGGAGCGAGGCAGTTTGTTGTACAAGAAGCTGCAGAAATAATCTTGTCTTCTTTTGTAAGAACTTCGTTGTTTACGTTGTATACGATTGTAGGAAGGTCGTTGCCTGCCGGAGCAGAAATAACAACTTTCTTAGCGCCTGCATTGATGTGAGCCATAGCCTTATCCTTTGAAGTGTAAAAACCTGTGCACTCCAAAACAACGTCTACGCCAATCTTACCCCAAGGAAGGTTGTTTGCGTCAGGCTCTTTGTAAATCTGAAGAGTCTTGCCGTCAACTGTGATTGTGTTAGCTTCATCATCAGCTGTTACTGTGTGAGCATCATCACCGATTTTACCTGCATAGCCGCCCTGTGCTGTATCATACTTAAGAAGATAAGCGAGCATTGAAGGCTTTGTAAGATCATTGATAGCTACTACTTCGTATCCTTCGGCACCGAACATCTGTCTGAAAGCAAGACGACCGATACGGCCAAAGCCGTTAATTGCAACTTTTACTGACATAATTAAAATTCCTCCTAATATTTGAGTTGTTTTTATTATATTACATTTTTTTGGTTTCTTCAATAGTTTGACAAACATTTAACAAAAGTTTTTTTAAATTTCACAAAATATGCAAAAATATCTTCTCTGATTTCTAAAATTAGGTCACTTTTTCAATGCTCACCGTCATAATAGCCACACTTTGTTCGTTATAACAATATCGCTTTGTGATATAACCCCTCTTCTTCTTGACAAAGCACCTGTTTTATTATAAAATAATTATCGGAATTCTGTTTTTATGAGTTCTGCAAAAAGCGGTATATTTTTTTGCTTTTTGTCATTTTTTAATCAGACTCTTTACAGAGCCGTTATATTATAGATATTTTTTATTAATTTTACAGCTTATCGACAAATACTAACAAGCAATGGTGATATTGACAAAGGCGTTTTTGTGATGTTATACATAATATTTCCGAAAACGCAGATTATAATTCACTCATTTGCGGTTTATACAACACATTTGTTTTATGCTATTTCTATGTATAACGCATTAATAGGTATGTCCGGCTGTTTTGAATGGCATTTTGACATTATTTGCTTTATTTTATAAAAAATATTATCATAAACACATTTATTTAAAATTAAAACTTAATATCTTGTAACGGCACCTTAAAGGTTTTTTGATTGGGAATTACTGTGAGATTAAAAGAAACTAAACAAAGGAGGTGTCAAAAATGCAGTTATTCGTTGCAATAATCTGCATTATCGCTGCATTGGCTGTCGGCGGTGTTGTCGGTGTTTTTGCCGGAATCAAAGTAAGAAAGAACACTGCGGAGAAAGAAATCGGCAGTGCCGAAGAGGAAGCAAAAAGAATTGTTTCCGAAGCCATTAAAACCGGCGAAGCCAAGAAAAAAGAAGCTGTTCTTGAGGGCAAGGACGAAGTTCACAAATTCAGAACCGAGAGCGAAAAAGAAATTTCGGACAGACGCAAGGAAGTTCAGCGACAGGAACGCCGAGTGCAGCAAAAGGAAGAATCGCTTGACCGAAAGCTTGAGAATATTGAGCGAAGAGAAGAAAAGGTCAACAAAAAACTTAAAGAAGCTGACGAAAAGCTTGACGAGATTGAAGCTCTTAAGAAAAGTCAGTTTGAAATGCTTGAAAAAATTTCGGGCTATACAGCCGAGCAGGCAAAAAGCTATTTGCTTTCCCAGCTGGAGGATGAGCTTGTTCATGAAAAGTCGCTCAAAATTATGGAGTTTCAGGAACAGCTCAAAGAAGAAGCCGATAATAAGGCAAGAAATGTTATCTCTCTTGCAATTCAAAGGCTTGCTGCCGACCAGGTTGCCGAGGCTACCATTTCGGTAGTACCTCTTCCAAACGATGAAATGAAAGGTCGCATTATAGGTCGTGAGGGTCGCAACATCAGAGCAATTGAAACTTTGACGGGCGTTGACCTTATAATAGACGACACGCCCGAAGCAATTACGCTTTCGTGCTTTGAACCGGTCAGGCGCGAGATTGCGAGGATTGCACTTGAAAAGCTCATCTCCGACGGACGTATTCATCCGTCCAGGATTGAAGAAACCGTTGAAAAAGCAAGACGAGAGGTTGACGCAACCATTAAACGCGAGGGTGAAAGAGCCGTGCTTGAAGCCGGGGTTCACAACATTCATCCCGAAATCGTCAAATTGCTGGGTAGGCTTCGCTACCGCACCAGTTACGGTCAGAATGTTCTTAATCATTCTCTTGAGGTATCATATCTTGCGGGAATGATGGCAAGCGAACTCGGACTTGACCCGACAATAGCAAAGCGTGCAGGTCTTTTGCACGATATAGGCAAATCAATTGACCATGAAGTTGAGGGCACTCATATTCAAATCGGCGTTGACATTGCAAGAAAATATAAAGAAAGCGATGCAGTTATTCACGCTATTCATGCTCACCACGGTGATGTTGAGGCTAAAACAATCGTAGCTTGTCTGGTTCAGGCTGCCGATGCAATTTCAGCAGCTCGCCCGGGTGCAAGACGTGAAAATGTGGAAAACTATATAAAGCGTTTGCAAAAGCTTGAAGAAGTTGCTTCTTCGTTTGACGGCGTTGACCGTACGTTTGCAATTCAGGCAGGTCGTGAAGTTCGTGTAATGGTTAAACCGGAAGTTGTTAAGGACGAACGTATGATTCCGCTTGCAAGAGAAATCTGCAAGAAGATTGAGGAAGAACTTGAATATCCCGGACAAATCAAGGTTAATATTATTCGAGAAAGCAGAGCAGCGGATTTTGCCAAATAAAATAGCCTAAAAGAAACCTAATGCAGAAAGTTTGGAATCTGCATTAGGCTTTTTTATGCTTGAAAACCAATATATTTATTCAAACATTTACCAAATCACAAAGCCGGGACTTAATCAGCCCCGGCTTTTTATCATAATATCCTGTTATCAGATTAAATCCGACTCATCGGCAATCGGAACAGGTTCGGAAGCGGCGTCAGACAATGAATTGCTTTCAAGCTGAACACCCGCATATCTCTGCATACCCGTACCGGCAGGAATAACCTTACCGATAATTACATTTTCTTTAAGACCGACAAGCGGATCTACCTTACCCTTAATTGCGGCATCGGTAAGAACACGCGTTGTTTCCTGGAACGAAGCGGCTGACAAGAAGCTGTCTGTTGCAAGTGCAGCTTTGGTAATACCGAGAAGCATTTGAGTAAACTGAGCCTCACGAAGTCCGTCTTCACCTGCGGCAATACGCTTTTTAATCTGTTCGTTCTCATAGAGAACCTCGTTCTTATCGTAAACCTGACCCGACATAAAGCCGGTATCGCCTGCGTCGTCAACCTTGACCTTACGCATCATCTGACGAACGATAACCTCAATGTGCTTATCGTTGATTTCAACACCCTGCAAACGGTAGGTACTCTGAACTTCCGAAATAAGATAGTTCATTACAGCCTCGGGACCGAGAATGTCAAGAATATCGTGCGGATTTACGGCACCGTCGGTAATCTTGTCGCCTTTCTTCAGCTGCTGTCCCTCCTGAACTTTAACACGGAATCCGAACGGAATCAAATATGCTCTTTCGTCGCCGGTTTCTTTATTGAAAATCACTGCGTGACGTGCATTTTTAATTTCCTCAAAACGAACCTCACCGTCAATTTCAGTGATGATTGCAAGGCTTTTGGGTTTACGTGCCTCAAACAACTCCTCAACACGCGGAAGACCCTGTGTAATATCTTCTGCCGAAGCAACACCGCCCGTATGGAATGTTCTCATTGTAAGCTGTGTACCAGGCTCACCGATAGACTGTGCGGCAATGATACCCACAGCCTCACCGACAGTTACGGGCTGACGGTTTGCAAGGTTTGAACCGTAGCACTTTCTGCAAGCTCCGTGTTTTGCACGGCAAGAAAGTACCGAACGAATCTTTATGCTTTCAACGCCGGAATTTACAATAACGTCAGCGTCCTGTTCATTCATCATCTTATCCTTTGAAACAAGAACATTTCCGTTTGAATCGCAGAAATCATCAAGCAAATAACGGCCGATAAGTCTTTCGTGCAAACCTTCGATAACGTTATTTTCGCCTACTTTAATATCAAATATTTCAAGTCCCTCTGTTGTGCCGCAGTCCTCTTCACGGATAATAACCTCCTGCGAAACATCAACAAGACGACGTGTAAGGTAACCCGAGTCAGCGGTACGAAGTGCCGTATCGGCAAGACCTTTACGGGCACCGCGAGACGAAATAAAGTATTCGAGAATGTTAAGACCTTCACGGTAGTTAGCCCTGATAGGAATTTCAATTGTTTTACCTGAAGTATTGGCAATAAGTCCGCGCATGCCCGCAAGCTGACGAATCTGGCTCATACTGCCTCGAGCACCCGAATCAGCCATCATGAAAATCGGGTTATAACGGTCAAGGTTCTTCTGAAGCGCGTCGGTTACATCGTTTGTAGCTTTTTCCCAGATACGAAGAATCTCATCATAACGCTCCTCGTTGGAACGCAGACCCATCATATATTCTTCACGAATATCGTCAACTTCCTGCTCGGCTTTTGCGATAATCTCTTTCTTTGCAGGCGGAATAACGGCGTCACAAACGGCAACGGTAATTGCGCCCTTTGTTGAGTATTTATATCCCTGAGCCTTGATTGAATCAAGCATAAGGCTGGTTCTGGAGGTTCCGTTAATTTTAATGCATTTGTCAATAATCTTTTTAAGTTTTGACTTGTCTACAAGAAAATCAACTTCAAACTTAAACTTGTTTTCGGGAATACTTCTGTCAACAAATCCCAAGTTCTGAGGAATCGGGTTATTAAAGATGATTTTACCTATGGTTGTATCAACAAGAGCCGACTGCATTTTGCCGTCAATCTCCATCTCGCGGCGAACTTTGATTTTTGAGTGAAGCTCAATTACGCCTGTCTGATATGCCATCATAACTTCATCAATGTTGCGGAATACTTTGCCCTCGCCGCGCTCGCCGTCTTTGTCAAGAGTGAGGTAATAAGAACCGAGAATCATATCCTGAGTAGGAACAGTTACAGGCTGTCCGTCTGACGGTTTGAGCAGGTTGTTGGCGGCAAGCATAAGGAATCTTGCCTCTGCCTGAGCCTCTGCGGAAAGCGGAACGTGAACAGCCATCTGGTCACCGTCAAAGTCGGCGTTATAAGCTGTACAAGCAAGCGGATGAAGTTTGAGCGCACGACCTTCTACAAGCACGGGCTCAAATGCCTGAATGCCGAGACGGTGAAGTGTGGGCGCACGGTTAAGCAACACGGGGTGACCCTTGATTACAACCTCAAGAGCGTCCCAAACATCGTCTTTTGCACGTTCAACAGCTTTTCTTGCCGATTTAATATTCTGTTCTGCCTTTGTTTCAACAAGACGTTTCATAACAAACGGCTTGAAAAGTTCAAGTGCCATTTCTTTTGGAAGACCGCACTGATACATTTTAAGTTCAGGCCCTACAACGATAACCGAACGTCCGGAATAGTCAACACGTTTTCCGAGCAGATTTTGACGGAAACGACCCTGTTTACCCTTTAACATATCGGAAAGCGATTTAAGCGGACGGTTGTTGGGACCTGTTACAGGTCTGCCGCGTCTGCCGTTATCAATCAAAGCGTCAACAGCTTCCTGCAACATTCTTTTCTCGTTGCGGATAATTATCTCGGGAGCATTAAGCTCAAGGAGCTTTTTAAGTCTGTTGTTTCTGTTGATAACTCTGCGGTAAAGGTCATTAAGGTCGGAAGTTGCAAAACGTCCGCCGTCAAGCTGAACCATAGGACGAATGTCCGGCGGAATTACCGGAACAACGTCAAGAATCATCCACTCGGGACGGTTACCCGAAAGTCTGAAGCTTTCTGCAACGTCAAGTCGCTTAAGAAGTCTTACACGCTTCTGACCCGAAGCGGTTTCAAGCTCTTCTTTCAGCTGTGAGGACAGTGCCTCGAGGTCGATTTCCTCAAGAAGCATTTTGATTGATTCGGCACCCATGCCGGCTTTGAAGTCGTCCTCGTACTTCTCTCGCATATCATTGTATTCCGCCTCTGAAAGGCACTGATATTTTGAAAGGTCACGGCAATCGCCGGGATCTGTTACTATATATTGTGAAAAATAAAGTACATTTTCAAGGAGCTTTGGAGAAATATCAAGCATAAGGGCAATTCTTGACGGAATACCCTTAAAATACCAAATGTGAGAAACAGGAGCCGCAAGCTCAATGTGTCCCATACGCTCACGTCTAACCTTTGAACGTGTAACCTCTACGCCGCAACGGTCGCAGATTTTGCCCTTAAAACGGATTCTTTTATACTTTCCGCAATGGCACTCCCAGTCTTTTGTAGGTCCGAAAATGCGTTCACAGAAAAGTCCGTCACGCTCAGGCTTTAATGTACGGTAGTTAATGGTCTCAGGCTTTTTTACCTCGCCGTATGACCAAGCTCTGATTTGCTCAGGGGAAGCAAGTCCGATTTTAATTGAGTCAAAAACATTATTATCTATCATTGTGCTGCCTCCTTACATTTCGTCTCCGCTTAAGTCATCAAAGTTGAACAAATCGTCATCGTTATCGGCTTCTTCATCGGCAAGCGAATCGTCAAACATATTGCCGTCTTCGCCGCCCTCGTCGAGGGTGTAGCCGTCCATAGAAGTCATTATGCTGTCTTCTTCAAACTCTGACGGTTCTGTTGCGTCTGCAATTTCTTCATCCTCGTCAAACTTCTGCTTAATGTCAATTTCTTCGCCGTCTGCGTCAAGCACACGAACATCAAGCGACAACGACTGAAGCTCCTTGATAAGAACTCTGAACGATTCCGGGATTCCCGGAGCAGGAATGTTCTGTCCTTTAACGATTGCTTCATATGTTTTAACACGACCGACAACGTCGTCGGACTTAACGGTAAGAATTTCCTGAAGTGTATAAGCGGCACCGTAAGCTTCAAGCGCCCAAACTTCCATCTCACCGAAACGCTGACCGCCGAACTGAGCTTTACCGCCCAAAGGCTGTTGAGTAACAAGTGAGTAAGGCCCTGTGCTTCTTGCGTGAATTTTTTCATCGACAAGGTGATGCAGCTTAAGATAATACATATATCCTACTGTTACGGGGTTATCAAAGCGTTCGCCCGTTCTGCCGTCGATAAGCCATGTCTTACCGTCTTCACTGTATCCGGCGTCTTTCAAAGCGGCAAAAATATCCTGCTCATGTGCGCCGTCAAATACAGGCGTCATAATTCTCCAGCCAAGAGCTTTTGCCGCATAACCGAGATGAACCTCAAGCACCTGACCGATGTTCATACGTGAAGGTACGCCCAACGGGTTAAGAACGATGTCGAGCGGAGTACCGTCGGGAAGGAACGGCATATCCTCAACAGGAAGTATTCTTGAAACGACACCCTTGTTGCCGTGACGACCTGCCATCTTATCGCCTACGCTGATTTTACGCTTTAATGCAAGATAAACTCTTACAACCTTATTTATACCGGGCTGAAGTTCGTTGCGGCTTTCCGCACGGGTAAACACCTTAACGTCAACAACGGTACCGCATTCGCCGTGAGGCACACGAAGAGACGTATCTCTTACCTCTCTTGCCTTTTCGCCGAAAATCGCTCTCAAAAGTCTTTCCTCGGCTGTAAGCTCTGTTTCGCCCTTAGGTGTAACCTTACCGACAAGAATGTCGCCCGCCTTGACGTCGGAACCAATCTGAATGATGCCGTCTTCGTCAAGGTATTTGAGCATGTCTTCACCGACGTTAGGAATATCTCTTGTGATCTCTTCCGGACCGAGCTTTGTGTCTCTTGCCTCCGTGTCAAACTCTTCAATATGAATCGAAGTATAGACGTCGTCTCTTACAATCTTTTCATTGATAAGTACAGCATCCTCGTAGTTATAACCTTCCCAAGTCATAAATCCGATAAGCGCATTTTTTCCGAGTGCGATTTCGCCGTTGCTGGTTGCGGGACCGTCGGCAAGAACCTCGCCCTTCTTAACACGCTGACCGCGCGATACAATCGGGTGTTGGTTAAAGCATGTGCCCTGGTTTGAACGCAAATACTTGATTACCTCGTAATCCTGAACCTTGCCCGAGTCATACTGAATGCGTATATTTCTTGCGTCAACGCTCATAACAATGCCGTCGTCTTCAGCAAGTATACAAACGCCGGAGTCTGTTCCCGCCTTGTATTCCATACCTGTGCCGACAATCGGAGCGTCTGCCGTAAGAAGCGGAACTGCCTGTCGCTGCATGTTTGCACCCATAAGTGCACGGTTTGCGTCATCGTTTTCAAGGAACGGAATCATTGCGGTAGCAACAGAAACAACCATCTTAGGAGATACGTCCATATAGTCAAATCTTTCGGCGGGAAGCTCGACAAATTCGTCGCGGTAACGTCCTACTACCCTTGAATTAACAAATTTTCCGTTCTCATCAAGCGGTTCGTTTGCCTGGGCAACATAAAAGTTGTCTTCCATATCGGCTGTCATATAGGTAACTTCATCGGTAACAGTGCCTGTTTCTTTGTTGATTTTACGGTAAGGCGCTTCGATAAAGCCGTATTTGTTGATTTTTGCAAAAGATGCAAGGTATGAGATAAGTCCGATGTTAGGACCTTCGGGAGTTTCGATTGGGCACATACGACCATAGTGAGTGTAGTGTACGTCACGAACCTCAAATCCCGCACGATCACGGGAAAGACCGCCCGGACCGAGGGCTGAAAGACGACGCTTGTGAGTAAGCTCGGCAAGCGGGTTAGTCTGATCCATAAACTGCGAAAGCGGCGAAGAACCGAAAAATTCTTTGATTGCCGCAGTTACGGGACGGATATTTATAAGTGAGTTCGGAGAAAGCGAATCCATATCCTGCGACTGGGTTGTCATTCTCTCTCTTACCACTCTTTCAAGTCTTGAAAAGCCGATTCTGAACTGGTTCTGAAGAAGCTCTCCGACACAGCGGATACGTCTGTTGCCCAAGTTGTCAATATCGTCTGTATTGCCTACGCCGTGTGCAATACAGTTAAGATAGTTAATGGTTGCAAAAATATCTTCAACGGTTATGTGGTTGGGAACAAGCTCCGGCTCACGTTCGGCAAGCATTTCCTTAAGCTCTGCTTCATCCTTGGCTTCGTCGAGAATTTCACAAAGAACGTCAAAACGAACATTTTCTTTGATTCCGCACTCTTCCTCGGCGTCAAAGTCAACATAGTTTTTAATGTCAACCATACCGTTTGAAATAACCTTAACGATTGTTTCGTCGGAGGCTTTTACGAACGCAACCGATACACCCGCATTTTCAATCTCAAGAGCTTTTTGCTTCGTGATTTTTTCGTCCCTGAGAGCCATTACCTCGCCTGTGCGCGGATTTGCAATCGGCTCTGCAAGCACCTGAGATTCAAGGCGGTTTGCAATACCTAGCTTTTTGTTATATTTATATCTGCCGACTCTCGACATATCGTATCTGTTAGGGTCAAAAAACAGATTGTTAATATGAGTCTGCGCACTGTCAACAGTCGGAGGTTCCGACGGACGAAGCTTTTTGTAAACCTCAATAAGACCCTCTTCGATATTTGAAGCGGAATCTTTTTCGATGGTAGCTTTCATACGCTCGTCGTCGCCGAAATATTCAAGAATTTCGGCATCCGATCCAAGACCCAAAGCTCTGATAAACGATGTTACGGGAAGCTTTCTGTTTTTGTCGATACGAACATAGAAAACGTCGTTTACATCGGTTTCATATTCAAGCCACGCACCTCGGTTAGGAATTACGGTTGTCGAATAAAGTTCCTTACCGGTTTTATCGTGGTCCATTTTATAGTAAACGCCCGGGCTTCTTACAAGCTGAGAAACAATTACACGCTCGGCACCGTTGATAACAAACGTTCCGCTTGGCGTCATCAGCGGAAAATCGCCCATAAACACGTTGCTTTCTTTGATTTCGCCTGTCGATTTGTTAAGCAGGCGGGCTGTAACTCTAAGCGCTGCCGAATATGTTGCGTCTCGCACCTTACACTCAATAACGCTGTAATTCGGATGATCGACATCAAGTTTGTAATCAACAAAATCAAGCACAAGATTATCCTGATAGTCGGTAATGCCCGAAACATCCTTGAAAACATCCTTGAGTCCTTCCTCGAGGAACCATCTGTAAGATTCCTTCTGCACCTCAATAAGATTCGGCATATCAATAACTTCTTCAATCTTGCCGAAGCTCATTCTTTCGGTGTTGCCAAGCTTTACGGGTTTGACATTAACCATAGGCGTATCACTCCTTAAACAATTTGAACAATCGGGGTTTCGTTCTGCCTTAATATGCAATAAAAAACATCTTGACACCAAGTTCATTTTGTGATAATATCCCTTTGTCGGAAAGATAATTTTTTAAAATTTTTGCATACCGTCGGTATATATCCCCATTATGGTACATTTTACAATTGTATATTCCCGTAGGGCGATTGTCAAGGTCTTTTTTGAAAAATTTTATTAAAATTTTAATAATTTTAAACGGTTTTGAAATTTGTTTCTCTCAAAGAATTATTTTAGAGAGAAATATTTTTTTGCGGCAAAAGCAACGCCCGGCAGCGTGTATTGATTAAGCCGTGAACAATATTCTGAAAAACAACCTGATAATCGCTTCGATACATAATGCTCAATTGCGCAACATATGCAATATCCCAATCGGAGCAACGTTCTGCTTTCAGTACGGTGCAGAGCGATGCGGGATTGCAAAAAAAGGGGGAACGAAAGCCGCCTGAAAGGCGCGTGACTTTTCATCCGCGGGATCAACCTGCGACACCGACAGTATCCGATTTACAAACATAAATTTTTATGATATAATTTATTGAGTTTTATTT
>CAVBYX010000013.1:0-3921 GCA_963599905.1 Acutalibacteraceae bacterium | reverse complement strand
TTGCTTTTGGAAATATAGTAGGATTGATTATTGGTTCAATATTTTTTAAAGAAAATCTTGGTATAGGTTTGGTAATAGGTAATTCGTTGGGAATTTCATTAGGCTTAATAGTAGGAATAATTTTTTATTCAATAAATAACAATGATAAATCGTGAGTTGAGGGATTAGGTCATGAAATACTGTTGTGTAAAACAGCATGATATAACAGATTGTGGTGCGGCATGCCTCGCCACAATTTCTAAACAATACGGATTAAATCTGTCAATCTCAAAAATAAGAGAGGTTGCAGGTACGGATAAACAAGGAACCAATGCATACGGAGTGGTTAAAGCCGCCGAACAGCTTGGGTTTACCGCAAAGGGAGTAAAGGGAAATCGTGAGGCTTTTTTCTCGGAATTTCCGCTTCCCGCAATTGCCCATGTTATTATTGACGGTAAATTGTTGCACTACGTTGTTATACATAAAATCACAAAAAAAGAAGTTATTATTGCGGACCCGGCAAAGGGAATCGTAAAATACACGCCTGATGACTTTTTTAAAATTTGGACGGGCGTTTTGATTTTGATGGTGCCGACGGTCGAGTTTAAAAAGGGCAATCAAAAGGAAAGCACAATCGCAAAATTCTTTAAGCTTTTGCTGCCTCAGAAAAAGCTGCTGCTGACTATATTTTTGGCGTCCCTGCTTGTTACCGCATTTGGAATAATTGCGTCATTCTATTTTCGCTTTATTATGGATGACATTGTTCCAAACTCGCTTTCAAAAACATTAAATATAGTTTCAATCGGAATTATACTTTTATATGTATTTAAGATACTTTTGGAATTTTTCAGAAACCACCTTATGCTGTATCTCAGCCAAAAGTTGGACATTCCGTTAATATTGGGATATTATCAGCATGTGCTGACATTGCCGATGAACTTTTTCGGAACACGAAAGGTCGGCGAGATTATCTCAAGATTTATGGATGCGTCAAAAATACGTGACGCAATTTCCGGTGCAACGCTGACAATTATGATTGATACCATTATGGCAATTATAGGCGGAATAGTTTTGTATACACAGAACGCGTTGCTTTTTGCTATTTCGGTAATACTGCTTGTGTTGTACGGAATAATTGTATTTTGCTATAATAAACCGATAAAAAAGATAAATGAGAAGCAAATGGAGGAAAATTCACAGGTTACTTCTTATTTGGTTGAAAGTTTGAACGGTATTGAAACTGTTAAGGCTTTTAATGCGGAGAAAAAGGCAGAGTACAAAACAGAAAAATTATTTATAAAGTTTCTAAAAAGTATATTTAAGGGCGGATTTTTATCAAACAGCCAGCAGTCTCTTACAAACGCCGTTTATGTTATCGGTGAAACCGTTATTTTATGGGTCGGCACGGTTAAAATCTTAAACGGCGAATTAACGGTAGGTGAACTTATCACATTTAACGCACTGCTTGCATATTTTCTTGACCCTGTCAAAAATTTGATAAACTTGCAGCCGACAATGCAAACCGCAATTGTTGCCGCAGACAGGCTCGGAGAAATACTCGACCTTGAACCCGAGAAAAAAGAAAACGAAGAAAGCAAAATCAAGGATGTTTCATTAAATAAAAAGATTGAAATATCAAATCTTGATTTCAGATACGGTACCCGTCAGTTGGTGCTTAAAAACATCAATTTAACAATCAATCCCGGCGAAAAAATAGCCCTGGTGGGAGAGAGCGGCTCGGGCAAAACAACTCTTGTAAAGCTTTTGATGAACTTTTATGGGTTTGAAAAAGGCGAAATTATGTTTGGCGACTACAATATAAAGGACATCAATATTGAGTCGCTCAGAGATAAAATTGCGTATATATCCCAGGATATATTCCTGTTCAGCGGTACTATAAGGGAAAACCTAATGCTCGGAAACGAAGACGCAACTCTTGATGAAATCATTGAAGCCTGCAAACTCAGCAAGGCAAATGAATTTATTGAGAAGATGCCTCTAAGGTATGATACTATGCTGGAAGAAAACGGAGCCAACCTTTCGGGCGGACAAAAACAGAGACTTGCAATTGCAAGGGCACTGCTTAAAAAGCCCGATATACTTATTATGGACGAAGCAACCAGTAACCTGGATTCGATTACAGAAAAGGCAATCGAAAAAACAATCAACGAGCTTTCCGACAATATAACAACCGTAATTATCGCACACAGACTGAGCACAATCATGCGCTGCGACAAAATCTATGTTATGGCAGACGGCGAAATAATTGAGCAGGGCAGCCATACTCAATTAATGGACGACAGAAAAAGTTACTATAATCTTTGGAAAGAACAATTACCTGTTCAAAATGGAGGTGAAGACCATGAAGAACACGATAATTGATATGAAAGATTTAACAGACAGTCGTGAAGTAATGGAGAAAAAAGCTCCGAAATCAATTCTGATTTTTGTTCTGATTGTTTTATCAATTGTCATTGCTTTGCTCATCTGGTCTTTCTTTGGAGAAATAGACGAGTATTCAACCGTGAGCGGAGAGGTTAGACCTCAGTTGTCAACCAACATAATATCAACAATAAGCGGCGGAAAAATCAAGGAACTTAATTACAGTGACGGGGATTTTGTAAAGTCCGGAGACACAATATTGACCTTGGATGTAGGTTCTGCAGAGTCGCAAAAACAAACGCTCACAGATAAGATTAACGAATGTGACGCAAAGATAAAGTATAACAAAAAACTGAAGCAATGTGTTGAAGACGGCAAAAATGGTTTTTCACAAACAAAAGAAGAGATAGACTATTACAATCAGTACGAAAAATATATCAGTGATTTGGAGGTATCATTAGGACAAATACACGATACCGATAATCAGAACAAAAATTCCAAAAAAGAGGCTAATGCAACTCTTAATTCCGTTGAGGAGAGCATTGATAAGGATAATCAATTGATAAAGGAATATCAAAACCTTATAAATGCCGTTGAAAATGATTTGAACTTTGCAAGCAACAACAGTATGTTGAGGGCATATTATGATAATTATGTCCAAAGTTTGGAGAATGCCGACGCACAGATAAAAGAGTACGAAAGCACATATGAGGCGTTAAAAACTCAGCCGGACAGTGAAACGGCTCAGTCACAGGCAGAACAAGCGAAGTTGCAGCTTGATTCCGCAAAGGGACAGAAAGAATCGCTTAAAACAAGCTTTTTGCTTGAGGTTAATCAAAAAATAGACAGCTTAAAAACAGAAATTGCCACGCTGAATGATACCAAGGCAAAAACAAATTCAAGTTTGGAAAGTTTTTCGTCCTCAACAACAGAAGAACAGGTACGAGAGCAAGCCAAGTTAAATATGGTAGTTTCAGTTGACAATGCAATCTCAACACTTGAAAGCTCAAAAACGGAATACGAGATGCAGCTGTTGAGCGTCAACGACACCATAAATAATTCGGTTATAACTTCGGAATCGTCCGGACAAATTGTTTTTTATGATGATTTGTCTGTTGGCAATACGGTGCAGAGCGGCGCCCAAATTGCCAAGGTCATTCCTTCAGACAATGAATTGAAAACCACCTTATACATACCGAGCACGGATATATCCGATGTTAAAGTCGGTCAAAAGGTAGAATATACGGTGTCGTCAATTTCCTCAACGGATTACGGCAAAGTATATGGAAAAATAACCGACGTTTCGGCAGATTCGTTTGCAGACCAATCAAACAATATGATGTATTACAAGGCCGAGGCTACGCTTGACAGTTCGTCACTATCAAATTTGTCTGGAGAAATAAAGGAACTGAAATCAGGTATGACGGTTGAAGCTCACATTATATCAGGCTCCAAAAAAATAATAATATGGTTTTTGGAACAGTTGAATTTTATTGATTAAGGTTTTTGATAACCGTTAATAAAATGCAGTTGAGTTGAACTTACTAAATCAAGCAGGCA
>CAVBYX010000012.1:0-4349 GCA_963599905.1 Acutalibacteraceae bacterium | reverse complement strand
TTCGTAATCGTATTTTACATATATTTTCTCTTAAATCTGTCAATTGTTAAAAACATGCGACAGCTTGTCTTTAATATTTCATTCATTTTCATTTTTCGGTTTACCCCAACTATTGACAAAGAGCCTATATTTTTAACACAGTATGCGCACTTCCATGTTATAAAATATATAGAACATACTAAACAGCAAATGAAATATATTCATAAATGCATTATTCAACACCTACACAAATATCAACTATCATTTGATTTAATTCTGATGGAACAGTTGCACCTTTTACTGTAATATTATAAAAAGGAGTAAGCGGTTTCATATTATTATTCTTAATATATCGTGCTAACTCCTCTATTTCTGAATTTATACTCTGAGGATTACCTATATGCCTAAACATAACAGCATTTTTTATCACAAATTTATCTTTGAAAATGCACTCGTCAAAGGATGGCATTTTTCCGTTTATAGGCACTATCAATTCAAAATCAAATAACTGATTTAGACCGTCATTTTCAACTGAATGAATTGCAGTTATAACCGGACCGTTTATTTTTAAACCTACATTATTTATAGCTTCACCTGATTTAGCTATTATATTATTTATTACCTCTTATTTTACTTTACCTCTAAATGTGAGTACATTTTCTACCAAGTATTCTTTATTTATAACTATCTCCATTTTTATTATTCCTTTCTAAAACATATATAACACCAATCAAATTCTACAACATATTAGGCAACTCAACGGTTTCTATCTTCAATTAGGTCATGGAAGTCACCAATAAAAATATTTGAACACTTATCCAAAAAATCTTGAATATTCATTGACTTTAAAGTATCATTTTTCACTGTTTTAAAATAAATGTAATTCTTTTCTATTTTTTCAATAAATAAATATTGATAAAATGGACTTTTTAATTTATTCAAATAAGCTATTACAGGAAATTGTTCAAGTTTTTCTAATGAATCTAATTTATCAATACAAACAGCACATATATTTCTATCATAATTAGATAAGTATTTTTCTACATATTGGGGATGTATTCCTTTATCAAAAGAATTATTTTCTATAATATTCTTTTTTGATAATGAATGAGTCACTTCCAAAAAGGTCACATCGTAGCTTTTATTTTGTAAAAATTTTAGAACAGCCCATGTTGCAGAGTCTGAATGTGAGTATGTAACTGAACTTAAGATAAAATTTTTGATAAGCGTATAACTTTCCTCATAATTTACTCTTAAGTACTCAACAAACGTTATTGCTTTTGGAATAAGCAGATTCTTTATTCTACAAAGAAAATCATCAGGCTCATATAGCGTTTTACTCTTTAAATAGGAGATAGCCATACATTCTCCTGCACAAATATTTCTACACCAACACTTTTTACATTTTTCGCTCATTTCTATATTCGAATTTCTGAATTTAGCTTGTTTTTCTTCATCTATGCCATCATAGATATTTCCAACATAAAAATTTCTGTTACCATTCATTACAGAACAAGCGAATAATTCACCTTTCTGGTTAACTGCAAATTTACTTCGTCCTGCGGGACATCTAAATTTAGGTATATTCCCTTTAAAAAAAGTTTTTTTAATTAACACTCCAAAATAGTCATCGCCACGAATTAATGGCATTATATATTCGTTATTTCCTGCCTTAATATTATTGATAATCAAATTAAATAGTTTATTGTAATGAAACAAAAGATTATCAATATCAATTTTATATAATGACGTGTCTGAATCTGTATAATCTCGAACAAAATGCATACTAATTGCACTTGCGCCTAAAGAATATAAATTAGAATAGATTTCATCTACTTCTTCATTCTGATGAGTAATTGTAACTGCTAAGCCTAGCAAATCATTGTTTAGTTTGTCAATTCCTTTTATCAAAGCATTATAAATTGGTTTTCCGCTTTTATATTGTCTATTTAAATTTTGTTTTTTGTTTCCGTCTATGCTTACTCCATAAATTAGACATTTACTATTATGTAGGTAGTCCGCAATTTCATCAGAAACCAGGGTTGCATTTGTAGCAAATTTAATTAAAATCTGCTTTCCGGTTTTATTTCTCAGTATGTCACAATACTCATCCAACTTTTTTATAAAATCAATACGCAATAAAGGTTCTCCCGAACCAGACAGATCAACAGTATATATACTTCCATTCGCACCATAATTCAACACTATGTAATTAATTGCTTTAATTGCGGTTTCTAAAGAAATCTCATCACAAGGCAAGTAATCTTCATCGCCAAAACAATACTTGCATTTTAAATTACATTTTCTGGATGGATGAATGCAAATAGTGTACTCATTTACTTCTGTTTTTTCTTGCTCATCAACATATTTCTTACAATTTAAGATTTTAATAAATTCATCTAGTTTTTCTGGAAAATTTAGTTTTATAAAATTCAAGAATTCCTCTTCAGGTATGTCTTTATCTATATCTAGTTCATTTATAATCGAATCATTTGGTAGATATATATAGTTATTAATATCGCATATATATAATACACTAATATCAAAACCTTTTAGTAGTTTTAATCTCACTTATTTTCTCCTCCGTAGCTACAATCTAATTTTTTAGTGTTAAAAATAACACCTATTACAGAAATGATAAAGATTATAATTGAAATCGCAATAATCGGTATTTCATACGCCTCGAAATTTAAATTATTTATGTTGTATTTAATAAACGTAACCATAAAATTGTACGCAGAATGTATTAGTATACCGGGTAATATTGAATTGTATTTAACAAAAAGGTAATTATTAAACAAGCCCAATAGAGTTGCAAACAATACTGTAAAAACAGACGATGAAAAATGAAGGACGCCGAAAATCAATGAAGCCAAAAGCGACGATACCCATTTGGGAAAAGCCTCTTTCAGTGTTGAGTAGATTAAGCCTCGAAAAGTAATTTCCTCGGCAATCGGAGCAAATATACACTTTGCGGCAAACAGTAACGCCACATTAATTTCAGTCACCGAATTGTATAAATCATTCGTGCCTGAAGCGTCAATATCTCCCAAAAAGAATTGCACGCAATTCATCAGAAGCATAATAATAAAATATATCGATAATCCAAAAAGGATAAAAGATAACGCAGATGACAGGGTTATCTTATTTAGTTTTATACTGTACGCAAAACCGGCTTTCTTTTTAAATTTAAAAATCAAATAAAAAATTAATATAATTAACGCGCAGGCAATCATCTCAACAACGTAGGTTGACAATTGAGGCAAATTAAAATTCATCATATCCAAACATATATATGCCAATGAAACTAACAACGCGCATATTAACGGTGCAACCGAAAAAATAAAAAAATATCCTACAGATTCGCATATTGCTTTAATTTTTTTCAATACTATTCCTCCGAACAAATAAAGACATATGGTAATTTAAAAAGATATAATTAATTATATATTGATGGTACACTTATAATATAGCAATAGAATAATATTTAAATGCTAATTATTTTCATTAGCATACAGTTGGTGCATATGCAGTAATGGTACCGAGTTCAATCAACCATTCTACAGCATCTGTCCAATCCGGCAATAAATCCCACCAACTAAATTTTCCGCCAGTTGTTGACATTTGACTCTCTTCAGACAATGTTTTGAAATTATCGATGGTTTCAAATGCCTAATCTACTCTTTTCATATTTTCACCTCTTTTGCGATTTATTAATGGCATGTTCCAAATATAATATCAATTAACCAATCCATAACTACATACGGACCTGTTGGAATTGGCATTATATTAAAGCCGCCTACTGTTGATTCTTGAGAATGCTTTGACATTAATGAAAATTCATTATCAAGAGCATATAAATCCCATTTTACTTTTTTCATTTTTCACCTCAATTTAGCTTGCTTGTATTTTGGCGAGTATTTTACTTTGATTTATGCTATATCTAAATGTACCATCAATATATAATCAACACTTATATAATGAGGCTCTATAATAAAAGTTGGGGTGAGAAAAAGAGCCTACAAAAATAAAAGTAAAAAAGTAGAGCATATTTTACCAAAATCCGTTAAAATGGAATTGCTTATAAACCTGAAACGGAGGACAAAATATGCTCTACAAATATTTTACAGAAAAGCTCTTAGGATTGCAAGACATTTTAATTGAAAACATCGAAGAAATTGATAGCACCATTCATATTTATTGCAAACTCGAACGAAAAATGCACAAATGTCCTGTCTGTGGAAATCATACCGACAAAATCCATGATTATCGTGTACAAGTTATTAAAGACATCCCTGCCTTTGGAAAGAAATGTTTTATTCATCTTAAAAAGAGAAGATACCGTTGTTCCTGCGGTAAGCGCTTTGCTG
>CAVBYX010000011.1:0-25046 GCA_963599905.1 Acutalibacteraceae bacterium | reverse complement strand
TTGTGCTTGAAGCAATTGTTAAAGAAGCTATCTCAGAGCTTGCGGATTTTGTCCGCTGTTACAACAGTGCCTTCCTCTATCTCATTGCCGAGAAGAAAGGTGCTGAAGCAGTAAATCAGGAGAAATCCTTGCGAGCCAAAACTGAAAGTGCAAAGCAAAGAATATCTGATTTGGACAAGTTATTCTCAAGAATTTATGAGGACAATATTCTTGGCAAGTTATCCGATGAGCGTTATTCTCGCATGGCAAGTGAATATGAAACTGAGCAAAAGCAGCTTATATCTGAGGTTGAAGCGAATGAGAAAGTGCTCATGGAACTTCAAAAACAGACTGTTGATATGAAGATGCTCTATCAAGGACTTGTGGAATTTACAGATATGAAACAGCTTACGCCGACCGTTGTGAACAAGCTTATTGAGCGTATCGAAATTCACAACAACGAGAAAAAGCATTCTCGTGGGCATGTCAAAGTGGATATTTATTTTACGGCAGTAGGTTTATTTGATGTTCCAACCGAACAGCAACTTTTAGAAACAATGGAAAGAGTAAAACAGAAAAATGCGGAGAAATCCGCTTAAATACAGGAAAAGGTGTAACCCTATATCGGGATTACACCATAATTCCTAAAATACTGCCTTATTAGACTGTGGCATTTTTTGCCGTTCCTTTTTTGCAATATTATATTGACTTAGAAGAATAATTAGTATAAAATAGTGGGGTATTTATTATGGGTAAAGTTGGAGGACAAAGAATTGGTATTTTCAAGCCTTGTGTTTTTGTTTGCGTATCTTCCGTTTACGCTGCTCGCATATTATCTTGTTCCGCGGCAGGGAAGAAACATATTCTTGTTCATTGTAAACCTGATTTTTTACGGATGGGGCGAACCGAAGCTCGTCCTGCTAATGGTTTTTAACATATTTTTCAATTATGTCGGCGGCTACCTTGTAGACAAATATCGCAATGACCAAAAGAAGAAAAAGCTGTTTTTGGTGCTGACCTGTATACTCGACATCGGCATTTTGGCGGTGTTTAAATATACGGGTATGATTACCGAAACGGTTAATATTCTTCCGTTTTTGGATATTCCCGTGCTTCAGATAAGCCTGCCTATCGGCATAAGCTTTTATACATTCCAAACGATGAGCTATGTTATCGACGTTTATCGTGACGATGCTCCCGTTTCAAAAAGCTTTATTGACTTCGGAACGTATGTTGCGCTGTTTCCTCAGCTTATTGCCGGTCCTATCGTTCGTTACAGAGACGTTGCGTATCAGCTTAAACATCGCCGTGAAACGCTTGAAATGTTTACTCGCGGAGTTATGCTTTTTGCTGTGGGGCTTGCCAAAAAGGTACTTATCGCCAACTCGATGGGTACCTTAACCACTGCGATTTTTTCTACCACAGACCAAAACGGCGTTGTGGGGACTTGGGTTGGTATGATTGCGTACACATTTCAAATTTATTTTGATTTTTCGGGATATTCCGATATGGCTTGCGGTCTGGGAAATATGTTCGGATTCGAGTTTCTCAAGAATTTTAATTATCCGTACATTTCAAAATCCATTACCGACTTTTGGCGCAGATGGCATATTTCGCTCTCCACCTGGTTTAAGGAGTATGTTTATATTCCTCTCGGCGGCAACAGAAAGGGTGTAAAACGCCAAATCATAAACCTGCTTGTTGTTTGGGGACTTACGGGTTTGTGGCACGGTGCAACATACAATTTTGTTTTATGGGGACTGTATTACGGAATTTTGCTTATTCTTGAAAAGTTTGTGCTCAAAAAGTATCTTGAAAAATTGCCGTCGTTTATCCAACACCTGTATACTATGTTTATCGTAATAATAGGTTGGGGAATTTTTTACTTTACTGATATGGGACAGCTCGGACAGTTCTTTGTTGATTTGTTCAACTTTGGCAACGGAATCTGCGGCTCTCAGGCGCTTAACCTGATTATCGCAAATCTTCCCGTACTTGTTACGGCTGCAATTGCAAGCACGCCGATCGGCACAAAGCTTTACAATCGTTTCAGCAACACAAGATTTATATGGATACCCGAAACGCTGTATTGTGCGGTTATATTCCTAATCAGCACGGCAAGCCTTGTTGACCAAAGCTACAACCCGTTCCTGTATTTCAGATTTTAACAAGGAGGTATAGTATGAACGGTTCTGAAAAGACAAGCAAGTTTCGAAAATATGTTCCGAAGTACGGCGTCAAAAATTCGGATGACAGAAGTGCGTTCGGGAAATACGTTCCCGCATTTGTTTTTATAGTATTCATATTCGGAATGGCAATCTGGTTTATACTTTCACCGAAAACCGATTACAGCTCATCAGAAAAAAGATACCTCCAGAAGTTTCCCGAAGCTTCGTTTGAAAACATAGAAAACGGAAACTTCGGAAACGAATTTGAGAGCTATTTTGCCGACCATTTCCCCGTCAGAAATCTGTGGGTGGGTTTTAATGCCTACTATGCTCTCAGTATAGGCAACAACGGTGCGGGCGGCGTCTATAATTGCGGCGACGGCTACCTTATCAACAAGCCCGTATCAACGAACAACAAGCTTTCAATAAACATTAAGGCTGTTGCGGATTTTAAAAAGTCAATCGACGTGCCCGTAACCGTGATGTTGGCTCCGTCAACAGGCTATATTGCCGATGATGTGCTCCCTGCCGTTCACGACAAGTACAACGACGATATGTATTTTGAAAACACCGCAAAAACACTTTCCGACGATAACATTTCATTTGTTGATTTGAGAAAATCATTTAAAGACGCCTATGCAAACGGTACACAGCTTTATTACAAGACTGACCATCACTGGACTACCGTCGGCGCATATACGGCTTATGAGCAGCTTTGCAGGCAGCTGGGGATTTCTCCTGCGACAAAAGATAAATTCAGCATAGAGCAGTATTCGGGATTTTACGGTACAACGTATTCCACAAGCTGTTTTTGGCTGACGCTTCCCGATACAATTGAGGTTTGGAACAACAGAGCCAACACCTCGGAAAATATCGGTGTTAAGATTACCGAAGGAACCAAGACCGAGGAATACAATTCGATGTTTTTCTATGACCATATTGACGAAGACGATAAATATCCTGTATTTCTTGACGGTAACCATGCCTTGACAGAGATAACAAATTCTAACGCCGAGGGCGGAACGCTTGTAATGATAAAAGACAGCTTCGGTCACTGTCTTGCTCCGTTCCTTGCCGAGAATTACAGTAAAATTATTATGGTGGATATGCGCTATTACAAAAACAGTGTTTCCGATATTATAAAAGCCGAGAACCCCGAACAGGTTCTTGTTATGTACGGTATTGACAATATTGCAACCGATACCGATATAGTATGGCTGAAATAAGTTGATGAAAACAACGGGCACAAGCAAACAGCTTGTGCCCGTTTTCATCGTATGATTAATTCAAATCGGAACAGAGCTCCGCTTTGCCTGCGAGGCTCCGTTAGTGCCGAATTATTTCTTTGTGTTGTTTGCAATTTCGGTGAGCTTGTCAATGATTTCACCAAAGCCGTATGTGAAAAAGCTGCCGATCCAAGAAGCGATTGAACCGCAGATAATGCATATAACACCCGTAATAATACCGAGTACCACATTTTCTCCGGAAACTGCGGAATATGCAATGAAGATTATTCCGACCAATACCGAAACAATTATTCCGAGCCAACAAACAACCTTTGACAAAGTCTTAATTTTGCTTCCAATGTTTTTAAACATAAAAATACCTCTTTTCATTTATTGAATATAAATATATAACATTGTGCGGATGTTCGTTGCCTCTTAGGCAGCGTTGAAACCATCCGATTTTAAATCCGCTTAATTTGTATATTATTTTACCACAATAATTATAAAAGTCAATGCGTAAATTGTATTTTTTACCTAAAATCGTTAAAATGTTTTTATAAGAATTGTCTTATGATTAATCAAAACTTTTGCCGTTTTACGGCTTGCTTGTGTTTTATTTGCTTGCTAAAAGCACTTTTATATGTTAAAATTTTAATATATGATGCAGTGCGGAAATCCCCCACCTCTAAGGCGGCGGACTCCCTTGCAATCCGTTACAGGCTCTGCTCTTTGCAAGTAAAGCGAAGCGTTGCCCGATTTTAAAATTATGTCTTGTCAGGAGGCTGAAAAATGAACTCAAAATTAAAAAGCGAAGCGACAGATTTTTTGTTTGACGCAATACTTTCGCTTAAAAATAAAGAGGAATGTTACAGATTTTTTGAAGATTTATGTACAAGTGCGGAAATTAAGGCTATGTCGCAAAGACTTGTTGTGGCTAAAATGCTTGTGGAAAAAAAGGTTTATACCGAAATAGTAAAAGAAACCGGTGCTTCTACGGCAACAATCAGCCGTGTTAAAAGGGCGTTGTTTGACAACGATACATACGGTTACACGCTTGTGCTCGACAAATTGCTTGATAAGGGTGAAGACTGATGTCGGGGTACAATTCCTTTGCCCGCTTTTATGAAGGACTTATGGAGGACGCCGAGTATAAAAAACGCTGTGACTATATTCTTGAGCTTGCAAGGCGGTTTTGTCACGATATGGGTCGCACGCTTGATTTGGCGTGCGGAACGGGCAGTCTTACACGTGAGCTTAAAAAATGCGGCATAGATGTTTTCGGTGTCGATTCAAGCGTCGATATGCTGACCGAGGCTGTGCGAAAAAATTTTGAAGATGGGATTGACATTTTGTACGTAAATCAGGAAATGCAAAATCTTGACCTCGGGCAAACCGTTGATACCTGCGTTTGTACGCTTGACAGCTTGAATCATATTACCGATGCTGATGTTTTGCAACAGGCGTTTTGCCGAATAGGAGAATTTACGGAAAGCGGCGGATTGTTGGTTTTTGACGTTAATACGGTGTATAAACACAGAGAAATCCTCGGCAATAATGCATTTGTTTTTGAAAATGACAAGGTGTTCTGCGCTTGGCAGAACGAACTTGAAGAAAACGACGTTGTAAGTATTTACCTTGACTTTTTTGAAAAAGACGGGGAAGTATATCGTCGCTTTCAGGAAAACTTTACAGAGCGGGCGTATTCCCGGGAATGTCTTGACGACATGCTGAAAAATGCGGGATTCAAGATTTTGGCGGTTTATGATGATTTATCTTTTGAAGAGCCCGAAAGCACTTCTCAGAGGATTATTTACGCCGCAAAGAAGAATTGAGGGGGAATTTTTGATAATGGATAAAATAATTCGTTGCATTACAAGCGACGGAGCGGTAATGGCTTCGGCAATTGACGCTTCCGATATAGTTTTTACAGCAAAAAAACTGCACAATCTTTCACGCTGCGGCACAGCCGCACTCGGGCGTTTGCTTTGTGCGGCTTCGATTATGGGCGCAATGCTGAAACAAAAGGATGCTTTTGTAAATTTGACCGTTAAGGGCGGCGGAGAGCTCGGAGCCGTTGTTGCGGTAGCGGACAGCAAAGGAAACGTAAGAGGATATGTAGATAATCCCGAATGTCCCACGGAATACTATGATAACGGAAAGATAAACGTAGCCGAGGCAGTGGGTACGGACGGAATGTTGACCGTTATGCGTGATTACGGAAGCGGTGAACCCTATGTGGGTCAGGTTGAGCTTGTGAGCGGAGAAATAGCCGAGGACGTAACCAATTATTACGCAACAAGCGAACAGATTCCCTCAGCCTGCGCTTTGGGCGTGCTGATAAATAAAGAAGACGGCGAGGTTATGCTTGCCGGCGGACTGCTTATTCAGCTTTTGCCGGGTGCGGATGACGCAGTAATTGATAAAATAGAAAAGAATGTTGCGAAACTTGAACCTGTTACAACAATGCTTGCAAAGGGAATGTCAATTCTCGATATATGCAAAACAGCACTTGACGGCTTTGAAGTTGAAGTGCTTGACGAATTTCCGATAAACTATGTTTGTGCCTGCTCAAAGGAAAAGCTTGAACGATATTTCTGCACATTGGCTGACGATGACGTTCGTTCGCTTGAAGACGAAAACGGCGAGGTTGAGGCTGTTTGTCATTTTTGCAACAAGAAATATGTATTTACATCAGATGATATAGAAAAGCTCATCGAAAGCAAAAACAAGAAGGATTAAACCCGATTAAAATGCGATAAAAACGAACTTTGAAAAATTTTAAAAAAAATTTTCAAAAAGGTGTTGACATTTACACAAGGTTGTAGTATTATAATATACGTCGCTGAGAGATACGACAATCGAGTGAAGCGACAAAGGCATGTGGGAGCATAGCTCAGCTGGGAGAGCATCTGCCTTACAAGCAGAGGGTCACAGGTTCGAGCCCTGTTGTTCCCACCACAATGGCCCGGTAGTTCAGTTGGTTAGAACGCTAGCCTGTCACGCTAGAGGTCGACGGTTCGAACCCGTTCCGGGTCGCCATTTTTGCCTCTGTAGCTCAGTCGGTAGAGCAGGGGACTGAAAATCCCCGTGTCGATGGTTCGATTCCGTCCGGAGGCACCAAAAATATGCGGATGTAGCTCATCTGGTAGAGCGCCACCTTGCCAAGGTGGAGGTAGCGGGTTCGAGCCCCGTCATCCGCTCCATTTAAACACTTGATAACGCAAGTTGTCAGGTGCTTTTTTTATTTTAAAATCAGAAGAAAAATGCGGTTCGACGTCGAATTTCGGTTTTTGGCTTAAAGTCAATATGCTGTTGCAATCAGCCGCAAGCTTTGTTTTCAACAGACAAAGCGGAGAGTTGCTCCGATTTACAGAGATACAGATAATTGAGGTACAATATGACACTCCAACAATTAACATACATAGTGACCGTTGCCGAATGTAAAAATATCACCGAGGCGGCTGAAAAGCTTTTTATATCCCAACCAAGCCTGAGTGCGGCGATTCATAATCTTGAAAAAGAGATGGGCGTGGTGGTTTTTAACCGTTCCAACAAAGGTGTTACCGTCACCAGAGAGGGCGAAGAGCTTTTGTCATTTGCACGCAATCTTCTTGAACAGGCGGACATTATGAAAGACCATTTTTGTCCGAACGCCAAAAGAAATCCAAAGTTTTCCGTGTCGTGTCAGCACTATTCTTTTGCCGTTAATGCGTTTGTTGATGTTGTTAATGAGTATGATGCGGACGAATACAACTTTATTTTGCGTGAAACGCAAACGGGTGAAATAATAGATGATGTTGCCAACGGAAACAGCGAACTGGGAATACTTTATCTTTCTGTGCACAACGAAGACGTATTGCGAAAGCTTCTCAAAAAAGACAATTTGGTGTTTGAGGAGATATTTGAAGCTTTGCCGCACGTTTTCATCAGCAAAAAACATCCCCTGTCAAGTAATCGGATTATAAGCCCTGACGAACTGAAACCATATCCGTATTTGGTGTATGAGCAGGGCGAGAGAAATTCTTTTTATTTTAGCGAAGAATTTTTAAGCGTGCTTGATATGCCTAAAAGTATTCAGGTTAGGGACAGAGCAACGCTCTTTAATCTTGCAATCGGATTAAACGGCTTTACTGTAAGTTCAGGCGTGATTGACAAAGAGCTGAACGGTGAGGATATTATTGCAAAGCCGCTTGTAATGGATTGCAAGATGCATATAGGTTTAATTAAAAAGAAAAACATAATGCTCAGTCGGTATGCAAATTCCTATGTTGAGGCTCTTAAAAGGCATACTGCCATAGTCTGAAACTATGACGAATCGTGGGTGATAAGTATTTTTCAAAAGATGTTTTATGTGGTAAACTAACCTCAGAAAAAATTCGGAGGAGATAAATTATGAGCACATTAAAAACACCTTTTAAATACGATTTTGTGGGAAGTTTTTTAAGACCGCAGAGATTAAAGGACGCTAAGTCAAAATACAAAAGCAACGGGATTACAAAAGACGAGTACGATAAAATCGTGAATGAAGAAATCACAAAACTGGTAGCAAAGCAGAAAGAATTGGGATTTCACGATATCACCGACGGTGAGTTCAGAAGAACATTTTGGCACCTTGACTTTATGTGGGGATTTGAGGGCGTAGCGCACGAGGACACAGGAAACGGCGTTAAATTTGACGCCGAGCTTGCAAAGCTTGACGATACATATTTGATTGGCAAAATCAAGCCAAAGGCTCATCCTTTTGTGGAGTATTTCAAGTTCTTAAAGCAGTTCGAGGACGAAAACACCGTTGCCAAATACACAATACCCGCACCGGCACAGACATTTCAGCAGTTTATTGTTCCCGATAATATCGAGAGCACAAGAAAATTTTATCCCGACAATGACGAACTTATTAATGACATTGCGGTGGCATACCGTGATGTAATCCGTCAGTTCTATGACGCAGGTTGCCGCAATCTTCAGCTTGACGACTGCACTTGGGGTGCGGTTGTAGGCGATGCGGCAAAGCAAAGATACGAAGCACTCGGCATTGATATCGAAACCGTAAAATCCGAACTTCTCAAGGTTAATAACCTTGCGCTTGAAAACAAGAAGGACGATATGGTAATTACCTCTCACATTTGCCGCGGTAACTACCACTCGACATTCTTCACAAGCGGCCCCTATGATTCTGTTGCCGATTATGTTTTTGCACAGGAAAATGTTGACGCACTTCTTCTTGAGTATGATGACGAGCGTTCGGGCGGATTTGAACCTCTTGCAAAGGTTTCAAAAGACAAAACCGTAGTTTTGGGATTGATAACCACAAAATCACCGAAGCTTGAGAACAAGGAAGATGTAATAGCAAGAATACATGAGGCTGCAAAGTATGTTCCGCTTGAAAGACTGGCTCTCAGCCCGCAGTGCGGATTTGCGTCTTGTGAAATCGGTAACAAGCTTACCGAGGACGAGCAGTGGGCAAAGCTTAAACTGGTAAAGGAAATTGCCAAGGAAGTTTGGGGATAATTCTGTAAATTATGATAAAACCACGTTGTTGAAAAAATGTCAACAACGTGGTTTTTGTGATTTTCAGGCAGTTTTGTATAAAGTTATACCAGAGTTACGCAAATACACGTAAGCGTAGGCTTATGTCACTCTTCCATTTGTTTTCCGAGAAATGCGGCAGCCGATTGAGCAAGTTTGACTTCTGTGTCAGTGGGAATCTTTTTGCTTTCTCCCGTCAGCATAACAACCGCACCCATAACATCGCCTGATGAAATTATCGGGTAAATGACGGCTGCGTTGTTTTCGACACCCTCAATCGGCTGAACATTGTTGAGGGTTTGCTCCGTGGCGGCATAACTTTTACGATTTCCCATATAATTTTCAAGTACAGTGCTGACCCTGCGCTCAAGGAACTCCCGCTTTGAAACGCCTGCCGCGGCAATTACATGGTCGTTGTCACAAATCAGCGTTGGCATTGAGCTGATTCTTGAAATAACATCGGCATATTGACCCGCAAATACGGACAGCTCGCCTACCGGAGAATACTTTTTGAATATAACCTCTCCGTCGGTTGCCGTGTAAATTTCCAGAGGGTCGCCCTCTCTGATTCGCAGTGTGCGCCGAATTTCTTTCGGAATAACCACTCTGCCCAAGTCGTCGATTCTCCTTACTATTCCTGTTGCTTTCATATCTTAAAACTCCCTTGTTATAATTTGATTGGCAAATTATTGCCTTAATATTGTTTGAAACGGTGATTTTTTTATTCCGATAATTTACGTTAATTTTCAGGTTTTGACATAGTATTTTTTGGAAATTTCAAAATTTAATCCCTTGTACAAATTCGGAATAATGTATGTTCAAATGAAGAAGAATATATTGACAATGGTTTTATTATATGTTATATTATCATTGACAAATACCTATCGTTAAGATAGGTATTAGTGGGAGAGCTTTTTATGACGTACTTTGACAGTTTTGTAACGGAAAACTGCGGTTTC
This sequence comes from Acutalibacteraceae bacterium, assembly GCA_963599905.1. GTDB lineage: Bacteria > Bacillota > Clostridia > Oscillospirales > Acutalibacteraceae > Ruminococcoides. The sequence continues at coordinate 15,188 of CAVBYX010000011.1, read as the reverse complement.
AGCATGTGCATAATGTGTATGTGCCGTTTTTGTTTGCTCTCTGACAGTTGTATTTAAGCAGATTGGGTCTTGTGAAACCGGAGAGCAACGGCTCTTCGGTTTTTTGTTTTAAATCCGGTGCAAGCTCTGCTTTGCTTGCAATATTAATTGAGAGGCAGTTTATGAGTTTTGACCTTAATAACCGAAAAATCAGAAACAGAATTTTTTCAGCCGATTTCGGACTTGAAAAAGAGTGCTTGAGGGTTGATGAGAACGGATTTCTTGCGCATACCGACCACGGATTTGACAACGAACATTTGCAAAGGGATTTTTGTGAAAATCAGGTTGAATTTGTAACGGATGTGTTTGATAACGCAAAGGATGTTTGTACTCAACTCACACAGCTTCACAAAACGGTGCAAAAGAACCTTGCCGCAAGAAAACCGGGCAGAGAGTTTTTGTGGAGCTTTTCAAATCCTCCGTATGTAAAAGGCGAAAATGATGTTCCGATTGCGAATTTTGTTGGTACCGCTGCCGGCAAATCGGTTTACAGAAAATATCTTGCCGACAAATACGGCAGACTGAAAATGCTTTATTCGGGAATACACTTTAATTTTTCATTTAAAAACGATTTGATTGAAAGCGTGTTTGAGTCAAGCGGAAAATCGGATTTTCGTTCTTTTAAAAACGGTATATATCTTGAACTTGCGCAGAAATCTGTTCGGTATGCGTGGCTTACAGTCTATTTAACCGCCGCAAGTCCGGTTATTGATTGCTCTTTTATAAACGCAGATAAAATCGGAGAGACCGTTGTGACAAATTATTCGTCGGCGCGATGCAGCGAGGCGGGCTATTGGAACACCTTTGTTCCTACGCTTAAATACGCAAGCACAGAGGAATATGTGCAAAGTATTCAAAAGTATGTTGACGAGGGCAGGCTGAAATCGGCTTCGGAGCTTTACTACCCTATACGTTTAAAGCCGCAGGGGGAAAATACACTTGAAAATCTTTATATGAGGGGAATAAATCACATTGAATTAAGAATGATTGATGTGAATCCGCTTTCTCCGATCGGAATATTTGAAGATGACATTAAATTTGTTCATTATTTGACGGTATATCTTATGGCACAGCCTGAAATTAAGCTGAGTGACGACGAGCAGATAACTGCGATAAATAACGAAAAAACGGCAGCAAGGCTTAATGACGAACAAATAATTGAATTTTTGGGACGTAAAAGGTCAATCAAAGACACAGCCCTCGACGAATTGTATAAAATTCGCAAATTTTATGAGGATTTCGGCGATGACGGGATATTAAAAATCATTGATAAGCAAATTGATAAGGTTAAATGTCCCGATAAGCGATATGCAAATATTGTAAAAAAAGAGTACGGAGAAGATTACGTTAAAAAGGGCTTAAAGCTTGCGGAAAAATATCAGAATGAATTACTTGAAAGCTGAAAACACTAAGTTTTTTGCGTGTTTTCGGGTATTTGCAAGGTGCGAGGTGTAAACTATGTGCGAATTATACGGGTTCAGTGCCCACAACAATCAAATTATCAACGAAAGCCTAAGAACCTTTTACAGTCACAGCAATATGCATCCGCACGGATGGGGACTGGCTTATTTGTTTGATGATGAAATGTGCATAGAAAAAGAGGCTCTTCAGGCGACCAAGAGCCATTATTTGTCCGACCTTCTCTCGTTGCCGATCAGTACAAGCGTTGCGCTTGCCCACATACGCTTTGCCACGGTTGGAAATATTTACAGAAAAAACTGCCATCCGTACTCAAAGCGTGATAATTCTCAGAGACGGTGGACGTTTATTCATAACGGCACAATTTTTGATTATAAGCCTCTTAACAAATATATTGAGCTTCAACACGGCGAGACAGACAGCGAACGTATCCTGTTGTATTTAACGGATAAAATAAACGATGAACAAACCAAGCTTAACCGACCTCTTACTTTTGAGGAAAGGTTCGGTATTATTGATAAAATAATCGTTAATATGTCTAAGGGCAACAAGCTTAATCTTATATTTTTTGACGGCGAGTATATGTATGTGCACACTAACTGCAAAAATTCACTGCATTTTTATCAAAACAGCAGCTCTGTTACCTTTTCGACACAGCCTCTTAACCGTCACAATTGGGAGGACGTAAAATTTACAACCTTGCTTGCGGTCAAAAACGGTGAATTTGCGGCAGAGGGAACAAACCACGGCAACGAGTACATAGAGGACGAAGACGCTTACAAGAGCCTGTTTCTTAATTTCTCGAATTTATAGCCCGAGTCAGCGTGTGGCGCATCAAAATCTCAGCGGAAGATTAAAAATATACAGAGGTGACTTATGAACACAGAAGAATCCGGACGGCTTTTGTTTGACAGATTTATCAAACCGACAATTGATAATCAAAATAATTTTATCGGTGTTGAGATTGAAATGCCGATTATTAATCTTGACAAAAAACCCGTTAATTTTGAAACAGTCCATAATATAACCGAAAAATTCACGGAATTTTTTAATTTTCTGCCTGTCGGCATTGACGATGACGGAAATGTTTATTCCGCAAAAAGCTCTGCAAATTCCGATATTCTGTCATACGATTGTTCGTACAATAATCTTGAGCTGTCTTTTGGCAGGGAGGAAAATCTGTTTGAAATACAAAGAAGATTTGAAGCGTATTATCGTTATTTGCTCAAGGCTTTTAAGCCTTATAATTACACTTTAACGGGAATGGGCGTAAATCCGTACAGGATATATAACAAAAACGAGCCGATACCAAACGGAAGATACCGAATGCTTTACCGTCATTTGAGTTCGTATCCGCTGTATGAAAATCTGCCGATGTATTTTCATTCTTATCCGAATTTCGGAATGTTTTCAAGTGCTTCACAGGTTCAGCTGGACGTAAATTATAACGATTTGCCGAGAGTAATTAATGTTTTTTCGGAGCTTGAGCCTATTAAGGCGGTTTTGTTTTCCAATTCGGTATTAACGGGGGAGCACGAAGAATATATATGTTGCCGAGATGTTTTTTGGGAAAACAGCACTCACGGCATAAATCCACATAATATAGGAATGTATAACCAAAGGTTTGAGAATGTTGAAGAAATCGTAAATTACCTTTTGACCGCGAGCATTTATTGTGTGGAGAGAGACGGAAAATATATAAATTTTTCACCGATATTATTTTCGGATTATCTTAAACATGAGGAGACAGTCGGCGAATATTGCGAGAACGGAAGATACGTAAAAACACTTGTACAACCGAGTGCTTACGATATTGAATATCTGAGAACGTTTAAATTTGAAGATATAACGTATCGCGGTACGATTGAATTCAGAAGCGTGTGCTGTCAGCCGATAAGCGACTGTATGGTTGTTGCGGCGTTTCATTTGGGTATCAAAAATAATCTTGACAGGACGGAGCAAATTTTAAATAATGATAAAGTGTTGTTCGGAAACGGTTATACAACCGCCGAATTGAGAAAGTTGCTCATTAAAACGGAAATGCCGAGCTTTGTTGATGTTGACGGTCTTTACAGATTGGCAAAAGATATTGTTGACGTTGCTTTCGACGGGCTTAAATCAAGAGGCAGGGGAGAAGAAGCTTTGCTTTCTCCGCTTTATGAGCGAATTGATAAACGTACCAACCCCGCAAGAACAATGCTTGATTTAATGAATAAAGGAACGCCCGTTGAAAAGATTATTGAGATGTATTCGTAACCCGAGATTGGGTGTGAAATCGAAAACGTTAATACTCTGAATTTTATTTTCACAAACAAAAACACACGGCAAACAAGCCCTTGGTTTAATTTTAAACCAAGGGCTTGTTGTTTGTGTTGCTAAAACATTTTTAAATCAATAAACTCAATTATATCGGGAAAATCGTTTTCGGTTGAGCAGACAGAAACGTTATAATCCGAAAACTTAAATACCTTAAAATAATACGTTTTGCCGTTATCATCAAAAGAATCCTTTGTTACGTCAACGCTTTTTGCGTTTCTGTGAAAGCCCTTGCCGATGCATTTTAAAAAGCTTTCTTTTTTTGTCCAAAATTCGTAGAATTTTCCTGTTTTGTCCGTCGATGAACAAATCCCGTTCATTTCGTTTTTGCAAAAAACAATTTTTCCGAGCTTTTCGGCGTCAATTATTTTAATGCTTTCAATATCGCACCCGACTTCGGCGTCGGATAACGCAAACAAAATATACCTGCCGCTGTGCGAAAGGTTAAAGTACATTCCGTTGTCGGCAGTCGGCTTGCCGTATTTGTTTACGGTTAGATTTGTGCCGCCTAAAAATTTTTTAATCAGCAATCCGCCGGCAATACAACGCTTTCGATCGTCGGTTCGTCGGTATCTTTTTGCTTTCTCGGCACGTTCGTTTGAAATTCGACTTATGTCGTTTTCGGAAACATCGTTTATATCAGCAATACATAGTTTCATTTTATGCACCAAAGTATTCATATTTACCGTAAAAGCACGATATATTAAATTATGGGCAGCAATCAAAGCTTTTTGATTTTGCTCAAACATTCGGTACAGATGTGTTTGCCGTCAAATGTCTGAAGGTCGTTGAGAGAATTGCAAAAAATGCATTTTTCCTCAGCTTTCTTTATGGTGATATGTTCATCATCGGCATTGATTTGCAACATATCGCCTGCTTTGATATTCAAGTGATTTCGTATATCCTTTGATATTACTATTCTTCCTGCTTTGTCAATTTCTCTAAAGTTTGTATAAATCATTGTTAAATCCCAAATTGCCTTTTTATCTTTATTTTACCATATAATGACTATATTGTCAATTATTACCGCGTATTTTACATTTTCTTTATTTTACCTTAATTCTTACCGAATATATTGTTGAATTTTGTCGATAAGGGTGTGTTTATGCTTAATTATATTTGGAGTTTTATTGTTGTATTAAGTATTGTTTGCTCTGTTTTGCTCGGAAATACCGAGAATTTGTCGAACGCTTTAATTAACAGCGGTGCTTCGTCAATCGAACTTATTTTAACAATGGCGGGAATTATGTGCCTTTGGTCGGGAATTATGAACATTGCAACGGACAGCGGTTTTACGGCTTTTACGGCAAAAATATTTTCACCGCTGCTTTGTCGGGTGTTTCCGAAGCTTGACAAAAACTCAGAGGCGTTTAAAAGCATTACAATGAACATCAGCGCAAATTTACTCGGGCTGGGCAACACTGCCACTCCGTTTGGACTGAGGGCTATGGAGCAATTGCATACTCTTAATAACAAAAGCGATGAGGCAAGCAATGAAATGGTTGTCTTTGTTGTAATCAATACCGCCTCTTTGCAGCTTTTGCCGACAACACTTGCAAGTTTGAGACAGGCGTATGGAAGTTCTGCTCCTTTTGAGATAATCGTACCGGTTTGGATAAGTTCTGCTTGTGCTCTTTTTACGGCACTTGTAATTGCCTGTACGCTGAATTTGAGAAAGAGATGATTATGTGGAATTTGTAATGCCGCTGTTTGCGTGCACAATAGTTGTTTTCGGACTTATAAAGCGTGTTCCGGTTTTCGACTCTTTTTTAAAAGGAGCCAAAGACGGTTTTAAGATATTGTATTCGATTGCTCCTACAATTATGGGGCTTGTTTTTGCCGTTGATTTGCTCAGGGCAAGCGGCGCAATAGACCGGTTGAGTGTATTTGTTGCTCCGGCAGCGGAAAAAATAGGTTTTCCGTCGGAAATTTTACCTATGGCGTTGCTTCGTCCGGTTTCTGGCAGCGGTTCAACCGCCTTGCTTACTTCGATTTATCGGGACTACGGTACGGACAGCTTTGCGGGAAGAGCGGCTTCGGTGCTTGCGGGATCAAGCGAAACCACATTTTATGCCGTTGCAATGTATTTTGGATGTATTAAGGTCAAAAAAATACGCCATACGCTCATTGCCGCAATTGCGGCGGATTTGACCGCTTTGGTTGCAAGTGTGATTACGGTAAGAATATATTTTGGTTATTAATCTAAAAGACAAATTGTTACAAAATAGTAAAAATTTCTATCAATAAAAAAATAATCAAAATATGTTGAAAAAAGGAAAATGATTGCATTGACACGCCGATTATACAATCGGTTATCAAATTTCGATTTCTTTTTTGTATTGTTTTAAGTGTGGAAAACTCAAAAATACATAATTTTGGTAATGATTGAGTGATGTTCTGATGTGTAGGGTTTTGAATTAACATTTGTATTAACATTTTCAACATAGTTTTCAACATTTTATTTAAAGAAAAGAAATATACCGATTGTATATTTTCTTTTAGGTAAAAATAACGCAGTGCAAAATTTTCCGCCCAAAGACCGAGAAGTCGGCGTACTTTTGCACCCGTGCAATCTGTCGAAAGCCCTGTTGTTTATAAAAAAGCGAGATGTTGTTCCGATTTAAATTGTAAAACCGCAAATTCCCGAAAATAAAATAAAAATTTGTTGTGTGGTGAAACTGTATGCAAAAGAAAATGATAAAAACAGAAGTCGGAGGAATATTTTTCGTGCTTGTGGTTTCTGTGTTTTTGCACAACCTGTATTCACTTTGCGGACGTGAAATTATCGGAATTATGTTCGGTTCTGTAAACGACAGCATTTGGGAGGGGCTTAAGGTTATTCTTTTGACCTATATCCTGTGGGCGTTTCTTGAATTGATGTGCATTAAGCCGAGGTTTAAAAAATTTGTTGTCTCAAAGATTATCTCACTGTATTTTCTGGGTGCTTTGTACACAGCGCAGTGCCTTGTTTTTTTGTTGTTTTCAAAAACTCCTCAATTTGTTGCCGAGCTTGTGTTTTGCGTTATAAGTGTATGTTTATCTGCTTTTTTATCGGAAAAATTATATTTTTCTTTGATTGAACTCGAAGCTTTGATTGCTCCGGCACTTTTTCTTTTGTTGCTTTTCGGTGCTTTTTATTGCAGTTTTACTCCTTTTCCTCCGAAAAGCATTTTGTTTATGGACAGAACCACGGGGCTGTATGGAATTATTCCCGAAAATATTGATGAAGGTGCAATAGTTCTTGATACAATTTATTTTTTGTAAAAGTGTATATTATTTTATATTTTTGTGGTATAATGAAACATAAAAATAAATATGCCGATATATTAAATTGCAAGGCAATGGACAGATAAAAATTATGAGGTTTATATATGACAGAAAAAGGAAATGACGTTAAGCCTGACGTAATCGCAGGCAGAAATCCCGTGAGCGAGGCAATACGAAGCAGCCGCCCGATTGACAAAATTTTGGTGGCACGAGGCGAAAAAAGCGGTGCCGTTGTCGGAATCCTCGCTAAGGCAAGGGATAAAAAAATACCGATAAAAGAAGTTGACCGCACCAAGCTCGACTACATCAGCGGCGGAGCGGCTCATCAGGGAATAATTGCCTTTGCGGCAGTTAAGGAATATTCAACCGTTGAAGAAATCTTCGGGTATGCCCAAAGCCGTGGCGAGAAGCCGTTTATTATTGTGCTTGATGAGGTTGAAGACCCTCATAATCTCGGTGCAATAATCCGCACCGCCGAATGTGCCGGAGCACACGGCGTGATAGTGCCTAAACGCAGAAGTGCAAGCTTAAGTTATACTGTCGGCAAGGCGTCGGCGGGAGCGGTTGAGTATATGCGTGTGGCAAGGGTTACGAATATTGCCAAGCTTATTGATGAACTCAAGGAAAACGGAGTATGGGTTTTCGGCGCAGATATGAACGGAACCGATTACACAAAATGCGACTTTTCGGGTTCCTGTGCGATTGTTATAGGCAACGAGGGAAAGGGAATATCGCGGCTTGTCAGAGAAAAGTGTGATGTTATCGTTTCTTTGCCGATGAAAGGCAAAATAAATTCACTTAACGCTTCGGTCGCCGCAGGCATACTCATATACAATGCGCTTAAATACAGATAGGAAAGGAAGTGAGAGCCTTGTCTGATGATAACAAAAGGGACGATTTGCTCAAGGAACTTGAAATTCAGAGTATCCTTGACGAGTCACACAGTCTTGCCGACCAAGAGCAGATGAAAAAGAATGCTCAAAAATATCGTGCCAAGCCTAAAATGAAAGACATTTACAGCAATGCCGACCAAAAGCCCAGATTAAGAAACAGCAATCCTCTTGATATTGACGGTGGCAAAAAAGAAGAAGTTAAGGCGGACACTGCCAACACAATTGTCGGAGAAAAAACTGCGACAACCATGAAAGCCGAATTGATTATGAACGGAAGCGAGGAGGTTGTTCAGACTCCTCAGGAGGCAATTGACGAGGCTGAAAAGAAAGCGAAAGAGGAGAAAGCAGCCAAATCCGAACAAGATGAAAAAGCCGAAGACACCGACTCAAAGGTTAAACCGAACGAGGTGCGTGACGAGAATAAAATCGTTACTCTCAAGCCTGAGTATGATGACGGTACTCAGTTTGCAAACGAGGTAATCGGCGAAGTTGAGCAATTTAAAGAAACTCCTGCAATCGAAGATATAGATTCGATTGATATAGGTATGGACGACGGGAATTCTGAAAAAATCAAAGAGAATCAAACGTCGGAAGAAAAAGGAAAATACGAACAGCTTTTCGGGGTTAAAAATGCCGACGGTCAATCGCCGAAAAAGGTGGTTGCAAAGGTTCCCGTTTACAAACAGGACGAGCCGAACAGAGCCATTAACGTTAAGGCGGGGCGGTTTTTAGAGGTACTCGGGCATGAATACGAGGAATACATACGTTCCAAAAATCCGTCTGTCATAGCTCATGTAATTAAGTCGGAGACTGTGCCGGAGCCGGACGATGAAGAGGAAAAGAACAAGGATACACGTTCTGTGCAGGAGAAAATAATTTCTGCCCTTGTGGGATTTTTTTCAAAAGATGAATCCGACGACAGTGATACTCCAAACGAAAAAAAGGAAAAACCAGTTGACGACTATACGGGTGACGATGATGAAAAGAGTATAAAGCTTGAGCTCAATTCAAATATAAAAAAACTGTTTATCCGAAGTATGTTGATGGGTTCCATGGCGGCGGTGTCGATAATCTTGACCGTGGTGACGAGGTTTTTCCCCGAAGCAATTTGCTCGGCAGTGGCTTTTGCTCCTGCGGCATATGCCGTTTTTAACCTTTTGCTTATCGGATGTTCAATATTTGTTAATCGTGTGGCAATGTTGGGCGGATTAACTCCGCTTGTGAAGTTTAAAGGAAATTCGGACACAGCCGTAGCCGTCGGAGGGGTGGCAGCCTTTATCCAAACGATTGTTTCGTTTTTCTGTTTGGGCGATTTGTCTTCGTTTAATACCAATTATTATTGTACGATTATTTTGCTTGCGTTTTTCTGCAACAATGTAGGCAAGCTTTTTATGGTGCTCAGAGTTAAGGATAATTTCAGATTTGTTTCAGCCAAGGGGCAAAAGTATGCCGCAAAAATTTATAATAACGAGGCTGTTGCCAACAAGATGCTGAGCGGCACACCGTCCGAAAAGACGCTGATTGCTTATCAGCACAAAACAGGTTTTCCGTCAAATTTCCTCAAAATTTCCTATGCGCCCGATCCCAGCGAAGACCTTGCGTCAAAGCTTGCTCCCATAACCACCGTTGTTGCGATTGTAATAACTCTGTTATACGGATTTGCAAAGGTGTCGTTTGTTGATGCGATTAACACCTTTTCGCTTGTTACCGCACTTGCGATTCCGATTTCCACTCTTGTTGCGTTTAATCTGCCGATAAGAAGATTTTGCAAAACGTTGCTGACGTTCGATTCAATGCTTGCCGGCTATCCTTCGATTAAGCAATTTTGTGACAGTACCGCTGTTATGATTGATGCAAACGAGCTGTTTCCCGCGGATTCGATTGAACTTGAGGGCGTAAAAACATATGAAGAATACAATATCGAAGAGTCCCTGCTTTGCGGAATCGCCATACTTAAAGAGGCGGAAAATCCCATAGCGAATGCATTTGATTCGGTAATTACCGACGCAAACGAAAAACTTCCCGAGGTTGAAAGCGTTCTTTATGAAGACGGTTTGGGACTTGTGGGCTGGATTAACAGCGAAAGAATACTTGTCGGTTCGCGCACTCTTATGGAAAAGTACAGCGTGAATATTCCGTCGTCCGATTATGACGGACAATACACCGAAAAGGGCAGACAGGTAACATATATATCGCGTGCGGGAAGACTTGTTGCAATGATAGTAAGCCGTTATCATGCGGATTCGCAGCTCAAGACCGAAATGCAGCGTGCCGAGGCAAACGGCATAAGCTTTCTGATAAGAACCACCGATTATAATATTACCGATGACCTTGTGGCTTATCTTTATAAGCTGTTTTACCGCAGTATAAAGGTGTTGCCGACAGGTCTCGGCAATGTGTTAAAAGAAGCGCAGACCACAAAAGAAGAAAGCTCGCGTTCGTATTTGATAACAAACGGAAACATATCGTCTTTGGCACGTGCCGTATCGGGATGTGTACGTATAAAGCACAATATTTCTCTTGCAATTGTAATTCAGCTCGTTGCAATTATACTCGGAATTTTAATTGCTTCGACTTTGTCGCTTTATGCGGGAGTCGGCGTAATGGGGTCGCTTGAAGTTTTGATTTTTGCAATATTTTGGAGCGTTGCCGCAGTTGTTGCTCCCGCAATTCAAAAGCCGTAGGAAAGGAAGTTTAAAATGAAAATTGCTCCGTCGCTGCTGTCCTGCGATTTTTCGCAAATGGGCAGTGAAATCGAAAGAATGGATAAAGCCGGTGCCGATTATATGCATCTTGATGTTATGGACGGCCATTTTGTGCCGAATATAACATTTGGTGCTCCTGTTATAAAGGCTGTCAGAAAGTTTACGCAAAAGCCGTTTGACGTTCACCTTATGATTAGCGATCCGCTTAAATATGCGGATGATTTCGCAGACGCAGGTGCCGATTTAATTACGTTTCATATAGAATGTGACTCGGATATTGACAAAACCATTGACAAAATCAAGAGTCGTAAGGTTAAGGTCGGCCTTGTAATTAAGCCGAAAACTCCCGCAAGCGCCGTTTTTCCGTATCTTAAAAAAATTGATATGGTACTTGTGATGACTGTCGAGCCGGGATTCGGCGGTCAAAGCTTTATGGCGGATATGCTGCCAAAGGTAAAAGAGATAAAAAACGAGTGTCAAAATCTCGGCATTGACCCTTTGCCTGTTGAGGTTGACGGCGGAATCGGCGAATCAACGATTGCTCGGGCAGCCGAAGCCGGCGTTGATATTTGCGTTGCCGGAACAGCGGTGTTTAAGGCGGATGACGCAGAGAAAGCAATTGCGTCTTTAAAAAACATTGCGGAACAATAAAATATAAATTAACGCCGCAGAATCGGTTGAAAGAACGGTTCTGCGGCGTTTGTTTTGATATGTGTTAAAACGAAAAAAGGGCAGAAAAACTGCCCTTTTAATTTGCTTAAAATTAAGTGGTTTCGCACATTACAGTGCCGAGTATCCGTAACTGTTTACAATAGCTTCGATTTTGTTTCCTTCTTCACAAAGCGGACAGTGATGAGGGCTGAAACTTTCGTAATCATCTAAGTCATTCGGGTCAAAAATTGATGTTATCGGATAGCCGCCGCAGCTTTTTTCCGTTGAGAAAATGGCTGAAACTCCCACAACCGTACCGTTGTAATACTTTATTGCTTCGATGGCAGCCTGTGCGCTCTTACCCGTTGTTACAGAAGCGGTAAGTATCAGAACGTGTTTTCCCGAAATCATCGGAACAAGATTATCGCGGAAAATCAACTGTCCTCCGCCGATAAATTCGGGTGAAACAACATAAATTGTTTGGTGCGCATTCATATTAACATAGTTTTCTTCGGTAAGTTCCTCGGCTATGCATGCGCCGATTACCTCTGTACCGTCAAGGCAGAGAATGGTATCGACAATTGTATTTGCTCTGTATGTGGATACAAGCTCCTTTGCAACAGCCTTGGCTTCGGAAAGACGTGTTTTTTGCGTTGTTACGTCAATGTAGTAGTTTGTGTGGCTGTGCATGGTTGCAAAGTGACCCTTTGCGACACGAAGAAAAACGTTTTTGTTTTTTGTCCTTATTTTATACATCTTAGCCATAATAAGCCTCCGGTAATTGTAATATCGTATAAAAATATCTATCGGTATTATATATTTTACACCATATCGTTCAAAAAATCAACAGTTCTTCCGAATATTGTTGCTGTTACCTTAAAATTATCGGGACGGTTTTGACTAAAAAAGTAAAAATTAATTTTTCAGCTTTTCTTTTACGGCTAAAAATTCTTTGGGAATATCTTCGTTTTTAAGGGTTTTATGCACGTTGCAGGTTCCTGCTTTTTTTGCGGTTTCGTAATACCAATGCTTATAATTGAGGGTATCAAGGGTTTGCTTCAGTTGTTCTATTTGTTCAAGTACCGATTCCTTGCGGCGGTCAATGAGCTCAAGTCTTTGCTCGATTGTTGAGTCGCCCTCAATGCACCAATCAACAAATTTTTTAATTTCCTTAATCGGCATTCCCGTTTTTTTCAGACATTCGATTATAGAAATCCATTCAAGGTCGGAATCCTTAAACATACGGATTCCGCTTTTTGAACGCTCAACAAACGGCAAAAGCCCTTCTTTATCATAGTATCTCAGCGTTGACGGAGCAATGCTGAATTTTTTTGAAATTTCGCCGACCGTATATAACATATTATCAACTCTTTAAAAAAATTTTCAAAATACTCTTGACTTAAAGTTTACTTTAAGTAGTAGAATATTGTTAAACTTACAGAATAATTAAATTATATCAACGCAAACAAAAAATGTCAATCGTGAGGTGATGTACGATATTTAATACAGATTACGTGTTAAACAGCGGAAAATAAATGCGCGGCTCGGTTTGGGCTTGGACGCAGCCTGCAATGAGGTTGATTAGACGAAACAAGGAGGTTGTTACATTGAAAATAATGTCAAAAGAAGAATTTGAGAAACAAAATGTTTTCGGAACGGGAACGGAAAACACAGCATATGCAAAATATTTTACGGGTAATTCATATCTTAATCCCTTGACTGAACCCAAAGACGGGGTATTTCTTGCCAATGTTACGTTTGAGCCGGGATGTCGCAATAATCGGCACATTCACCATGCAAAATCAGGCGGCGGTCAAATTTTGATTTGTACCGCAGGAGAAGGTTGGTATCAGGAAGAGGGGAAAGAGGCTGTAAGCCTTGAACCCGGTTCGGTTATCGTTATACCGCCGAACGTTAAGCATTGGCACGGTGCAAAGTGCGACAGCTGGTTTTCACACATCGCAATCGAAGTTTCGGGTGAAAATTGCCGAACCGAGTGGTGTGAAGCGGTATCGGATGACGAATATAATAAGCTTTAAGGAGAGATAAAAATGAAAAAGGTAACAGCAGGCAGAGACTCACTTGGAGAATTTGCTCCGAAATTTGCAGAATTAAATGATGATGTACTGTTTGGAGAGGTATGGACACGTGAGGACAAGCTTTCTCCGAGAGACAGAAGTATGATAACCGTATCTGCTCTTATGGCAAGCGGAATCCTTGACGGTTCTTTAAAATATCATATATCCCATGCAAAAGAAAACGGCGTAACAAAAGAGGAAATGTCTGAGATAATAACGCATCTCGCATTCTATGCGGGTTGGCCAAAAGCTTGGGCTGCATTCAATATGGCAAAAGAGATTTACTCTGAGGAGGACAATTGATGAAAGCACTGATTGTATATTATTCATATACAGGTAATACCAAAAGAATTGCGCAAATGATACAAAATGAGATTGGCGGAGATATTGCCGAAATTGAAACTGTTGTTTCGTATGAGGGCGATTACAATACCGTAGTTGACCAAGGACACGAAGAGGTAAAACGTGGATTTATGCCGCAAATTAAGCCGCTTAACGTTAATGTTAAAGATTATGACACAGTGATTTTGGGTACTCCTGTTTGGTGGTATACATTTGCACCGGCTGTTAAGACATTTCTTAATAACAATGATTTTTCAGGTAAGACAATCTATACGTTTGCAACAAACGGCGGTTGGATTGGTCACACATTTAAAGATGTCGGCAATGCCTGCACAGGGGCAAATGTCAAGCCCGGAATAAATATTCGTTTTAATGAGAGTACGCTTGTTACATCTGAAGATGAAATCAAAAAGTGGACAGATAAAATAGGAGGTTAGAATTATGAAAAAGATTTTGAGTATTCGTGCGACAGTATGTTTGGTTATGTCGGTGTTGTTGCTTTGTTCATTTGCAGGCTGCGGTTCAAGTGCCGATAATAAAGATAGCAGCGGCTCTGCTTCTGTTGCTTCCGAGGTGTCGGCACATTCTGAAAGCAAAACAGAAAATTCAAAGAACAGTGACAGCGGAAAAACTTTGGTTGTGTTTTTCTCCGCAACGGGAAACACGAGAAGCGTTGCGGAAGCAATTGCAAGCGCAACAGACGCCGAGCTTTTTGAAGTGCAACCAAAGCAGGCTTACACGGATGATGACCTGAATTGGAACAATGAAGACAGCCGTGTTTGCGTTGAGCACGACAATCTTGCCCAAAGAAACGTAGAATTGGTTTCTGTCGATGTACCCGATTGGGATAAATATGACACCGTCTATATCGGATATCCGATTTGGTGGGGAATTGCCGCTTGGCCGATAAACGGTTTTGTTCGGGACAATGATTTTAGCGGCAAAACAGTAATACCGTTCTGTACATCGTCCTCCTCGGAACTTGGCGAAAGCTCAAAACAGCTTGCCGATTTGACAAATACAGGCGATTGGCAGGACGGCAAACGCTTTGGCTCAAACGCCGATGCAAGTGAAGTTTCGGAATGGGTAAAAACAATTGAAAAATAAAATTGATTTTTATTCCTTAAATCAAAGAATTATAAATCCCGGCAACGGCTTTGACTGACAAAACAGATCTTACGACAGAGTGCAAATGTGGCAAGAAGTTCAAACTTCTTGCCACATTTAAAACATACTAAAAAAGACAAACCTCATAAGAGATTTGTCTTTTTGGTGGGAGAAGATGGATTCGAACCATCGAAGCATGACGCAACAGATTTACAGTCTGCCCCCTTTGGCCACTCGGGAATTCTCCCATAATTAATTTAAGTTGAAAGCCTACTGCCTAAACAGTAGGCTTTATGGAGCTGGTGGACGGACTTGAACCCCCGACCTGCTGATTACAAATCAGCTGCTCTACCAACTGAGCTACACCAGCA
>CAVBYX010000010.1:0-4229 GCA_963599905.1 Acutalibacteraceae bacterium | reverse complement strand
AACTTCTCATAATGCAAACTATGACCTTGAAAATCGCTCAGAATAGAGCAAATTTCAGCACCCACCAAATTATATTCCTACCACAACAAACCCATCTTAAATCAAACAAAACCGCCCAAATCCACCCCGAAACATAACAGTTCGGAGCGGCTTGGGCGGTTCTTTTTGGTTTATCTGTACCTAACAAAGCTGGGCACAAATCTTGGATGCATTCTCTTGTTGTACTCTCTGTTAAACTTCGAGAACAGGGATTTTAACTGAATGATGTGCACGTTATCATATTGCTTGCTTAGTTCCCAGTATGACTTGGGAACTGAATTGACTGTGCAGATGAAATACTCATTTTTGTAAAACGGGCTTGTTTTTGTGGTGGCTTTTTCTATATTTGCCCAAAGCTCGCTTGTAAGCTTATCGCTGGGAACATTGTTGTAATATACAAAAAAATTCGTTCCGTAACTCTCACAGGCAAAGCCGAATGTGATATCATCAAGCTTGACATCGTGATAATCCGGATTTTCGGTATCAACATAGGAATGAGTGAAATGATTCAGTTCACTTCTTACCCAGAAATCACACATATCTTTGTAGAAATCTGCAAGGATAAATTTGTCTAAATATTCTGTGAATCTTTCAATTAGTTCATCAGAGAAATTTCCGTCAGCGTTTGGAATTGCTGTCAGCAAGAATCTGTACCATAAAGTGAGATAATTGCCGTTAGGATAATATCGAGAGTGTCCGTTTTCGGCTTCTTGTTTTTCGACCATGTGGTACTCTGCCAATGCCTTTATGTACTTATCACATTTGTTTTTCGGATAGCTTGAGAACTTGGCAAGCTCGCTGATTCTGTTATATCCGTTAGCCATGCTGAAAAGAAGTGTGTTGTAAGTCTCCGGTGTGCGGAAATTTTCTTTCATCCAGTTAACGGCAAGCTGATAATATTTAGAATTAACATTAAGGAACATCTTTAAGTTATCTTCAAATGTAAGCTCTGTATTGTATTCTTCAAGCAGGCTCGGAATACCGTCTGTAAGGCAATAAAGTTTCACGGATAATTCATTTGAAATTGATAATATATCTGCAATCTCTTGAGTTGATACATGCTTTGGGGTTGTGTATGTATACGGAACTCCGATTTTCTCCCATTCTTTTACGGTTAATTTTTTCCCGATTAAGATGATTTTAGTGTTGCCGTTTGTTTCCAAGAAAGCGGAAAGAGCAGAATTAAATTCATCCTTGTCATTTCTATCGCCAATATGGTCAAAAAAGACTGTAAGGCGATTTTTCTTTGAGTAACAGGCAAGCTGCTTAAAGAAATCGCTCCAGTCAGAAGTTGGTGTGAAAATCTCAGGATAAGCATTTGAAAACACTCTCAGTGCAAATTCAGAATCTAAATTTCTGAATGAAAAATATAGGCAATTCTTATTCTCGGCACAGTATTTCAGGGCAGAATAAGTCTTGCCTTTTCCGGTATGCCCATAAATGAAAAGAGCCTTGTTTGGATTATTAAAGCTATCTATTGTGGCGGCAATTTTCTTTGCCGTGAAATCTAATATCATATCATCACCGTCATATTAAAAGTTGACCTTTATTATAACTTATTATGTGAGATTAATCAATGTACTGAACTTAACAGTGACGAGCAAGTGGCAAATCGAGATAATTTGGGCGTTGTTTTAAGATAGTTGCTTTTATAAAACCAAAACTCTTGACATATGGTTCTATTAATGGTATAATTCCAAATAAAGAAGTAGGAGGTGCATATTATGGATAAAGCATTTAATGCCGGTTTATTACCTCTTAAAGCTGATGCCATTGACCAAACATATTTTATTAACGAATTAATAGATGCGTCTACAAAGCTAGAGGTATATAAAGAAAAAATTAAGGACAGTAAACTTGATAGTTCATGGTTTATGCCTACGCTTCAGCAAAAGGAAGCACTCGCCTCCTCAATGCTTGAGGGAACACAAGCTACCTTAGACGGCGTTCTTGTAAACCAAGTTGCTCCAAATGATAAGGATAAGAACCTTAATGAGGTTAGAAATTATTATATCGCTACTGCACAAGGCTACGATATGTTAAAGAGAAGTAATTTCTCAAATCAATTTTTCTTTGACATTCATAAAGCTTTAATGATTGGCAATGTAAGAAAGCCGGAGTTAATCGGTGTATACAGAAAAGGTCAAAACTACATCGGAAAGAATGACAAATCTCACTCTATTACCTTTGTACCGCCCGTAGCTGAGGATGTTCCTAAATTAATGGATAATCTTATAGATTACATTAATAATCCAACCGATAATTTCCGCCCGCTTGTCAGAACAGCGATTATTCATGCTCAGTTTGAGACGATACATCCGTTTATGGACGGAAACGGTCGTGTAGGCAGAATGCTGATACCGATGTATTTATTTTATCAGAACCAGATTGAACTGCCTTGCTTTTTCATAAGCGAAGCCTTGGAGCATGATAAAATCCGTTATTACAATTTGCTTAATAATATCAGAACTCAGGGCGATTGGAATGAATGGATAAGATTTTTCTTGTCTACTGTAACAAAGCAATGCGACAAGTATATTAAAATTATAACCGCAATAAACAACCTTTATAGTAATCATCTGGAGGTTGCTTGCAATTTATCACGTTCTTCAAATATGGTTGAGGTTATAAATGCCTTGTACAGTTATCCTGTTGTTACAGCTAAACAAATATCTGAGACAACATCAGTACCGACTACAACAGTAAACAGATATTTAAATCTATTGGTTGAAAACAGAATATTATTTACGGACAATAAGAAAAAGAATCGAACATATTACTATGCCGATTTGCTTGAAATTATCCGTAGTTGATATTGAATTTTATGAAAGGATGTGGTGTAAATTGATTGTAAAAGTAAAAAGCATTTCATAAGTTGTTGGCGCAACCAATGAAATGCTCTCTAATGTCGGATATGCTAAGATATCGACTTATCGTGTTTATTTATTTTAGCATATCTGTTTCTGAATTTCAAGAAAAATTTTTGCCCGCAGTGCGGGAGAAAGGAGCAGTTATGCTTAAAACAGGCGTCAGAAAATATGACGTATTTAGAACTTATTATTGGCACGATGCCACATTGGTAGGCAAATATCGAATGCCGCAGCTTAAAGAAACTCAGTCCATACCTCATGATGTAATAGGATTCAATGAACGAAAAGGTATACGCAAGCCGCAAAATCATTGGGTTGATTTTTTCATTGACGATGCATTATTTGAAAGTTTTTGGAATCATCCTGAGCAAAGTTTTAGTAACTTAAAAAAATATGCGGGGATAGTAACG
Source organism: Acutalibacteraceae bacterium (assembly GCA_963599905.1). Lineage (GTDB taxonomy): Bacteria > Bacillota > Clostridia > Oscillospirales > Acutalibacteraceae > Ruminococcoides. The sequence continues at coordinate 910 of CAVBYX010000010.1, read as the reverse complement.
ACGGATTATTCCATGTTGCCGGAACTTTTACCGGGGCAGAATATATGGAATTGTACAAGAAACCGTGTTATGGCTTATTACTTGCAAAGCAATGGCTTTGATGTTGTACCGGTAGCTTCATGGTGCGAAGAGGATGATTTTGATTGGTGCTTTGATGGATTACCGGAGCATGGTTCTATTGCAATTTCTACTAATGGTTGTATGTCAAATCCATATAGTCAACGAATGTTCTTTAGAGGTGTTGAAGAACTTCAAAGAAGAAAAGCCCCTTCTCATCTTATTGTGTGCGGAAGGGAAATTTCTGGTCTGGAAGAATATGGAAATGTAATATATTATCCATGTTTTTCGCAAAGATGGGAGGAGCGTGCTAATAATGGGAAGTAGAGGCTCATTCTTAGAAAGCGGCGGCTTTTCAACACCGGCAAGATGGCACACAGTTGATTATGTGGATGGAATTAAGGTTTTAGAACTTAAAGATTCTAATTCCAGTAGGAGCTTGCCTGAAAGGTCAAATACACCGGGAACATCTTACTTACTTTACAGAAAGAATGGAGATTTCGACCAACTTAGAGTATTTAATGAAAATAGAATGCCAAGATTCGATATAGATTATGGTGTTCATGATGGAAAAAAATCATTCCATGTACATTATTTTACAGACGGAAAGCGTAGTAAGACACCTGACATTCTTCATTCTGGCGATGCACTTTATGAAAAATATAAAAAGCTATTTAAGGGGGTTAAGTGATGAATGGAATTAAAATGGATGAATTACAAGAATTAATCTCTCATTGCCATGAAGCAGAATTTGAATATAAAGATACAACCTACGTTTTGCAACCGGAAGTTAATGAAGGTAAAGCGTATCTTGTGATTTGGGATTGCACGCCGGATTCTGCAAAATGTATAT
>CAVBYX010000009.1:0-84972 GCA_963599905.1 Acutalibacteraceae bacterium | reverse complement strand
CTTTACTATATAGGTTGATTTAAGTCTGACTTCGTTACCCGGATAAAGTCTCTGATATTTCTTGATGGGTTCTTCCATAAAGTCATCTGCCTCTATCCAACATTCACGGGAGAATGTAACGGTGCGTGTTCCGTTTTCGGGATGATTCGGATTGTTTTCAATTTCAAATTCTTCGGTTTTGTCTTCCGGATAATTTGTAATTACAAGCTTTATTGGGTGCAGAACACACATAACACGGTCGGCACTGTCGTTAAGGTCATCACGCAGACAATGTTCCAAAAAGCTGTATTCAACAATTGAATTTACCTTTGAAACACCGATTTGGTCAATGAAACTGCGAACAGACTTTGGTGTGTAGCCGCGTCTGCGAAGTCCGCAAAGGGTAGGCATTCTCGGGTCGTCCCAGCCGCTTACATAACTTTTTTCAACCAGCTCTCTTAGCTTGCGCTTTGACATTACCGTATTGTTTATTCCAAGTCTTGCAAATTCAATCTGGCGCGGCTTTGCGGGTGCCGAAATATTGTTGATAACCCAATCATAAAGCGGGCGGTGAGCCTCAAACTCAAGGGAACAAAGACTGTGGGTAATTCCCTCAATTGCATCTTCAATCGGGTGTGCAAAGTCATACATCGGATATATGCACCACTTGTCGCCGGTTCTGTGATGTTTAAGGCGATTTATACGGTATATAACAGGGTCACGCATATTGAAGTTGCCCGAGGCAAGGTCAATTTTGGCACGAAGCGTCATTTTTCCGTCCTCAAATTCGCCGTTCTTCATTCTTTCAAACAAGTCAAGGCTTTCTTCAATCGGACGGTCACGATACGGGCTCTTTGCGGGAGTTTGTGTATCGCCTCTGTATTCCTTAACCTGTTCTGCGTTAAGCTCACATACATATGCCAATCCCTTTTTAATCAGCTCGACGGCATAATCATACATTTGCTCAAAATATTGTGAAGCGTAGTAAAATCTGTCTCCCCAGTCAAATCCCAGCCACTTAATGTCTTCCTTAATGGCGTCAACATATTCAACGTCTTCCTTGGTAGGATTTGTATCATCCATTCTTAGGTTGCACATACCGTTGTACTTTTCGGCAGTGGCAAAGTTAATGCAAATTGCCTTTGCGTGTCCGATGTGCAGATAGCCGTTTGGCTCCGGAGGAAAACGAGTGTGAACCTTTTTGCCTTCAAATCTTCCGCCTTCGGCTATATCTTCATCTATAAAACTGTGAATGAAGTTGCCCTGCATGAGCTCTTCATTTGCTGTGTTTTTTATTTCGTCAGCCATATTACCCTCCTGAAAAATTTATAAGAGCGGTTTTTGTTCTTATAAATATCAATTGAATTTTGTAAGACCCTTTTCGAGTCGCTGCAAAGATTCTTCTCTGCCGAGAATGTCAAGAATTTCAACAGCTCCGCCCGGTGTAACGGTTTTTCCTGCCGCTGCGATTCTTACGGGCCACATAACCGTGCCGTTTTTGAGTTCTTTTTCAACCGCCATATTAATAAGGCAATCATGTATGGATTGATTGTCCCAAACGGGCATTGCCTTGAGTCTTTCATAAGCCTCTTTAAGCACAACGGGAGCGTTTTCAAGATTTGTTTTGCTCTTTTTGTTGACAAACAAATCCTTTGAGTACTCGGGTAATTCAGCAAAGAAATCAATCATTTCCGGAATTTGCGTCAGTTGGGTTGTGCGTTTTTGCAGAATTTCGGCAAATTTTTCATAAGGCATTTGTTTATCGCCGAATACTTTTTTATAATAAGGCATTGCTGTTTCTGTAAATTCTTCAACAGACATTGCTTTAATATATTCGCCGTTGAACCACGACAATTTGTCATAGTCAAATACCGACGGAGACTTGCTTATTCCGCTTATGTCAAATTCCTTTTCAAGTTCTGCAAGAGTAAATATTTCCTGATTATCTTTTGGGCACCAACCAAGCAAGGCAATATAGTTGATTATTGCCTGCGGCAGATAACCGTCATCAATAAGGTCATAAAATCCCGTTGCACCGTGGCGCTTTGAAAGCTTTGAAACATTGCCGTCCTCGTCTTTGCCCATAATAAGCGGAAGATGAATGTAAGTGGGAATCTCCCATCCGAATGCTTCATAAAGCAGATTGTATTTAGGTGTCGAACTCAGATACTCAGAGCCGCGCACAACGTGTGTGATGTTCATAGTATGGTCGTCGATTACATTCGCAAAATTGTAAGTCGGATAACCGTCGGTTTTAATAAGTATCTGATCTTGCAGCTCGGAATTTTCAACCGTTATTTCTCCGAAAACCGCATCAACAAATGTTGTGGTTCCTTCGGTGGGCATTTTTTGACGTATAACATACGGTACGCCCTCTGCCAAAAGTCTGTCAATTTCCTCTTGTGGCAGGTCTCTGCAATGACGGTCATATCCTCCGCCAACCGAATCGTTTTGCAACTTTTCAAGTCTTTCTTTTGAGCAGAAGCAACGATAGGCTTTTCCCTCTTTTATAAGTTGTTCGGCATAGGGAAGATACATATCCTTGCGTTCCGATTGGACATACGGGCCGTAATTACCCCCGACGTCGGGGCCTTCGTCGTGCTTAAGTCCCGCAAGTTTCAGCGTGTTATAAATAAAATCAACGGCACCGTCAACCAGCCTTTCACGGTCGGTGTCTTCTATTCTTAAAATGAATTTTCCGCCTTGTGATTTTGCCACCAAATATTCGTAAAGCGCCGTCCTCAGGTTGCCTACGTGCATAAAGCCTGTGGGACTTGGCGCATATCTCGTTCTGACAGTTTTTTCAGCCATTCTTATCAGCCTCCGGCATAAATTTAAATCGGAGCAACGCTCTGCTTTGCTTGCAAAGAGCAGAGCTTGCGACAGATTGCAATGGTGCAAAGGAGCATAAGCTCCTCAGAATTTCAGTGGGAGATTATATCTTCCGCTGAAAGACCGAAGATTACTCACGCCTTTTAGGTGAGGGTAATCCGCACTGCGTTATACATTTTTTATTATAACATACAAGTTATAATATTTCAAATAAAAATACAACGGCACCGATATTCCGATTCTTACGAATTCAAAATATCAATGCCGTTTTCTCTTTGCCGTTTTCTCTTTGCCGTTTTCTCTTTATTCGGTTCTGACAAATGTAATCAGTGTATCTGTATTGTCGTAATCGAGAGACATTGTCAAGGTTTTTCCCTCAAAGCTGAGCTTTTGACTTTTGTTGTTGATTTTTATTTCAACCGACGATTTATTCAGAGAATAAATACCGTCGTTTTTAACTCCTCCGATTGTGACCGAACACTTTCCGTCTTTTGTAAAACAAAGGTCAAATAATTGATTGTTGACAATGAGATCGCTGTACTTAATCGTTGTCCCTTGAATTTTGATCGTAGTCGGTGACCAGTCACCGACTAAAATATCGTTTTTCTTGTTTGTACAGTTTATCAACAAGATACTCGAAAGAATACCGCAAAAGGAGAGAAGCAATATATTAAAGATTTTAAATATATTCACGTCTGCCATCCTATTCTAAAAGTTTCCTAATAATATTTTACCATTCTTAACAATTTTGTCAATAGTTATCAGAAAACTTTACGGACGGTATTTTGACTGCGAACATGCGAACATCTGATTATACGTTCTGTTTATTTAAATCGGTTCGGTTTCTGCTTTGTGTGCAAGGAGCGTTGAATTTTTGGGATTTCGGCAGAATGCTGACGGGAGATTAAACTCTCACCGAAAGACCGAAGCCAACCTATCGCCTAAGATACGGAAGCATTGTTGCCGTAATTATAAAAAGGCTTTCATCTCACCGATATGTGTTTCTTCTGTATCAAGCATTTTTTGAGCAAGAAGCCTTATATTTGAATCGGCACCGTTATATTCTCTCAGACTGTGCGACATTTTGTTAAGCCCCATTGTATTGCCTTTTATCATCATTTCGGCAACGTGTGATGACGAAGAGTCTCGTTTTAAGTCACGACTTGCGGCATATTTTGTCATTGTTTTGGTGATTGGGCTGATGTGCTGAATTTCCTCGCCTCTGTTTCTGAGCATATTGTTTGCACAGTGATATATCTTTCCGTAGCGCACGAGCTGATTACACAGAACGTTGTCAACCTTACTGTTTTTTATACGTTTGCGAACGCTTGTAATACCTTGACATCCCATTTCGGCACTTTGCAAAATAGAATTTAGCATTTCAACATCATTAATCATATAATTCACCTCAAAATAATTATTGTCGGAAAATTTTGTTTTATTCATATTGAAAATAAGCCTGTTTTGTGTTTTAATTAAATCGGTGATTTGTATGACAGAAGAAAAATTATATAATGTTTCTTTACCTTATCCCGGCAGGGATAAAAAACAAATTTGGATTTATGTTCCGTCACATATCGACGGAGAAAAATTTCCGACCGTATATATGACCGACGGTCAAAATTTGTTTGATGAAGATTCGACTCCTTACGGTAGTTGGAAGGTTGCCGACGCAGTAAAAAACGAGATGAAAAACGGTTCGTCGGGTGTCGTAATTGTGGGTATTGATAATTCGGGCAAAATGCGTGAAAACGAACTCACTCCGAAATCAATCGGTAAAATGATGACCGAGAATGAGAAATTTGCAGCGGAAATGTCTGATGAAATGTATGATGATTTGATTGAGATTAATAAAGATTTTTATAAGACGTTTAGCGCTCCCGAAGCCGAGATTTTTGACGACTTTTTGGTAAACACGGTTATGCCGTACGTTGAAGAAAATTTTCCCGTAATCTCCGGCAAAAACTCAAGGGCGGTTTGCGGCAGTTCTATGGGCGGACTTTTTGCTTTTTACGAGGCTGTTGCACACAGCGATATTTTTTCGTTTTCGGGTGTGTTTTCTCCTGCGTTTTTGCTTTTTAAAGAAAGCGAAATTTTGGGCTGGCTTATGGGCAAAATGACGGATGATATGCCGTATTTATATGTTTATACGGGCGGCGGAGATATTCTTGAAGAGATAATTTGCAAGACTGCGGAAAGTACCTACGATATGATTACCGAGTGCGGCTATCCGTATGACAGGTCAAGTATAGTGATTCTGCCCGAAAACAAGCATAATGAGGCAGCTTGGCGTGAGATTTATCCGGATTTTTTGCACACTTTTTTGTCAAAATACAAACAGGCAAATGAACTGTTAAAATAAAGTAAAAATATATTGAACATTCTGTTTTTGCACAAAAAAAGAGTGACCGAAAAGGTCACTCTGCTTGGTTTTTGGTATTAAATATCAGATATTATGCGATGATTTCGCCGTCGATTGTTCCGCCGAGACAGGCAGCGTTTGATTCGTCGGTGTCAATGTGCATTGCGGGAGCGTAATTTTCGCTTACTCTGATAACAACGTCGCCGAAAGTAAGGGCTCTGCCGGTGTTTTCGCCGACTTTTACAGATACAATCTGCTTATCTTTTAAGCCGAATTCTTCGGCTGTTTTTGGGTCAAGGTGAATGTGTCTTTTTGCTGCGATTACTCCGCATTCGATTTCAATTTCACCTGCGGGGCCCACAAGCTTGCATCCGGGAGTTCCCTCAATGTCGCCCGATTCTCTGACAGGAGCGGCAATGCCGAGCTTGCGTGCGTCGGTAAGTGAAATTTCAACCTGATCGGCTTTTCTTTCGGGGCCGAGGATTGACATTTTCATTTCACCTCTCGGACCTACTACCGTAACTTTTTCAACGCAGGCAAACTGTCCCGGCTGAGAAAGATTCTTTTTGTTTGTAAGCTTAGCGTCCTTGCCGAACAAAGCGGCAAGAGTTTCTTTGGTAACGTGAACGTGATGTGCAGAAGTTTCTACCATTACTTTCATTTGAATAACCACCAATCATTTTATTTTGCATTGAATTGCATAACTTTATTTTACTACGATTTTCAGCAAATTTCAACACAACAGAGAAATTTAATAATAACATAAGTGCAGATTTTTCTCGCCTCTGAGGCGGTGGGTGTCATATCGGAATTTCAGCGAAAATTATAGCTTTTACCGAGTCTCTGAGCGGTTAATATTTCTTGAAAGCAGAGCGGAGTATTGCTTTGCCTTAAACCAAAAACAGATGTTTTGTCAGATGAATATTGAAAGGATTTTTTATATGTATAACACATGGGAAGAACTTACACAGGCGTGTCAGGAGTGCCACAAATGCGGGCTTTGCGAAACACGCCATAACGTGGTTGTAGGCGTCGGCAGCAAAGACGCAGAGGTTATGTTTATCGGAGAGGGTCCCGGCGAAAACGAGGACTTGCAGGGCGAGCCGTTTGTGGGAAGAGCCGGAAAATTGCTTGATAAAATGTTGACGGCAGTTGACCTTGACCGAAACAAAAATATTTATATCGCAAACATTGTAAAATGCCGTCCTCCTCAGAATCGCGATCCAAAACCCGAGGAGCAGGAAATGTGCATAGATTGGCTGAGAACTCAGGTAAAGCTTATGCGCCCGAAAATCATTGTATGTTTGGGAAGAATTGCCGCAGGCAGAATAATAAAATCCGATATAAAAATAACAAAGGAACACGGTCAGTGGTTTGAAAAGGGCGGTATACAGATGACGGCAATGCTTCATCCAGCCGCTGTTTTGAGAGACCCGCGAAAAAAGCCCGAAGCTTTTGACGATTTTTTGAAGCTTAGGGACAAAATAAATGAAATTTGCGACCATACGTATTAAGCGGAAAAAAAGTAACGGAAAATATTGATTGAACCGTCATTTTATGGTATAATGACACGGTATGGATTATTGTTTAATCAATAGATGTGACTGTTTATTAAACAACTGTGAAAGGACAATTATTGATGATAAAGGCTAACGAGTACCGCACTGTAACCTGCGGTGAATTGAGAGAAGAAAATATCGGACAGGAAGTCAGAGTTGCCGGTTGGGTGGAAAATATTCGTGACCACGGCGGTGTAATGTTTCTTGATATCCGTGACCAATACGGCGTGCTTCAGGTTGTTGTTCACAATGACGAGCTTTTGAAGCATATCAACAAGGAGTGTTCGGTTACGCTGAGCGGCAAGGTTGTAAAGCGTGACGAAGATACTATAAACAAAAAGATTGCAACCGGATTTGTGGAAGTTCATACCGAGGATATCAGGGTGTTGGGCAAATGCCAAAATACGCTTCCGTTTGAGGTTGCAACCTCAACAAACACTTCCGAAGAAGTAAGACTTAAATACCGTTTTCTCGATTTGAGAAACCCTAAGGTTCACAATAATATTCTTTTGCGCTCACAGATAATTACTTTTTTGCGTGCAAAAATGAATGAAATGGGCTTTGCGGAAATTCAGACTCCGATTCTTTCAACTTCAAGCCCCGAGGGCGCACGCGACTATCTGATTCCGAGCCGTAAGCACAAAGGCAAGTTCTATGCTTTGCCACAGGCTCCGCAGATTTTCAAACAGTTGCTGATGGTTTCGGGATTTGACAAATATTTTCAGATTGCACCTTGCTTCCGTGACGAGGACGCACGTGCCGACCGTTCACCGGGCGAGTTTTATCAGCTTGACTTTGAAATGGCGTTTGCAACTCAGGAAGATGTCTTTGACGTTGCGGAAGAAGTTCTTTATGAAACATTCAAAAAATTCTCGGATAAAGAGGTTTCAAAGCCTCCGTTTGTTCGTATTCCTTATGCCGAAAGTATGCTGAAATACGGCACAGATAAGCCGGACTTGCGTAATCCGCTTGTCATTGTTGAAATCAGCGATATGTTTGAAGAAACGGAGTTTGCGCCGTTCCGCAAAAAGACAGTTCGTTCGATTAACGTTCCGAATGCCGCTTCTCAGAGCAAAAAGTGGTTTAAGAGAATGGAAGAGTTTGCTCTTTCAATCGGTATGAAGGGCTTGGGCTATGTAAAGGTAAAAGATGACCTGACCTTTGACGGCCCGATTGACAAGTTCCTTAAAGAGGGCGACCGTGAAGAGCTTATCAGCCGCAACGGTTCAAAGGCTGGCGACGTTATTTACTTTATCGCTGACACAGCTCAGGAAGCTCCGAAGCTTGCAGGTCAGATAAGAACAGAGGTTGCAAAGCGCCTTGATTTAATTGATACAAGCAAATTTGAGCTTTGCTTTATTGTTGATTTCCCGATGTATGAGCGTGATGAGGAAACCAACCGGATTATATTTACTCACAATCCGTTCTCAATGCCACAGGGCGGTCTTGACAGTCTGCTCAATAAGGCCCCGGAAGAAATTCTTGCTTATCAGTACGATATAGTATGCAACGGCGTAGAGCTCTCGTCAGGTGCTGTTCGTAACCACGACATTGAGATTATGAAAAAGGCGTTTGAGATTGCAGGTTACAGCGAAGAAGACCTCAAGGCTAAGTTCTCGGCACTTTATAATGCATTCCGGTTCGGTGCACCGCCGCACGCAGGTATGGCTCCGGGCGTTGACAGAATGATTATGTTGCTTACGGAGGAAGAAAATATTCGTGAGGTAATTGCATTCCCAATGAACTCGAACGCACAGGATTTGCTTCTCGGTTCACCGGGAGAGGTAACAGAGCAGCAGCTTCGTGAGGTTCATATTAAATTAAGATAATCTGTTGCAGATGTTCCCGAATCTAAGGCGATGGGGATATATCAGAATTTCAGTGGAATATTGTCTGCCGAAAATGCTCCTTTGCCTGTAATTAACCGCAGGCAAAGCAGAGCGTTGTTTTAATTTAAAATTTACAGGGGCGGTTTAGTTGCCCCGATATCCCGATTTTAAAGGATGGTTTTTATGGTAACAAGAGAAGATGTTGAAAACATTGCGTTGCTTTCAAAGCTGTTCGTTCCCGAGGAGGAGCTTGACAGTCTAACAAAGTCAATGCAGGAAATAATTGATTTTGCCGACGCTATTAACAATGCGCCGTCGGAGGGTGAAGCGTTTGATAATATCAATAATCTTTCAAACGTTTTTCGTGAGGACGAAGTAATTCCTTCGTACAGCAGCGAGGAGATTCTTAAAAATGCTCCCGAGCAGGCGGAAAATCATTTCCTTGTCAGAAACAGAGAATAAGGCGGTGTAGTTATGGGTAAAATTGCAAAAATTCACGAGATGCTAAAGTCGAAGCAATGTTCCTGCACCGAGCTTACTAAGAGCTATCTTGATGAAATCGAAAAATCTAACGGAGAGCTTAACGCATATGTCAACATTACGGGCGATGAAGCGTTAAAAGCCGCAAAGACCGTTGATGAAAAAATAGCAAAGGGTGAAGAAATCGGGTTGCTTGAGGGCGTTCCGATGACCTTAAAGGACAACCTTTCAACCAAAGGGATTGAAACCACCTGCTGTTCAAAAATACTTACGGGATACAAGCCTATTTATAACGCAACGGTTTGGGATATACTTCAGACTCAGAATGCCGTTATGTTGGGCAAAACAAATATGGACGAGTTTGCAATGGGTTCGTCCTGTGAAACATCATATTTTGGCGGAGCAGCCAATCCGTTTAATACAAACCACGTTGCAGGCGGTTCGTCGGGCGGTGTTGCAAGCGCTGTCGGCGCAAATATTGCGGCATACGGACTCGGCTCCGATACCGGCGGTTCAATTCGTCAGCCTGCTTCTTTTTGCGGTATTGTCGGATTAAAGCCAACCTATGGTTCGGTATCCCGTTACGGTCTTATCGCTTACGCAAGCTCACTTGACCAGATTGGACCTATCACTACAAGTGTGGAAGATGCCTCAATTGTTTTTGACGCTATTTCTCGGTATGACGATAAGGACTCAACTTCAAAGGGCAACGTCGGCGGAGAGACCTATTCAAAACTTAACAATGACATAAAGGGAATGAAAATCGGCATAGCAAGGGAATACCTTGACGGTGTTCGTGACGACGTAAAAGAGGCTGTTCTCAAGGCTGCCGAGATTTATAAATCTCTTGGTGCGGAAATTGTTTATTTCGATTTGCCCGCACTCAAGTTTGCACTCCCGGTTTATTATATTATTGCCTGTGCCGAGGCTTCTTCAAACCTTGGCAGATACGACGGTATTCGTTACGGATACAAAACAGAACACTACAACGGCACCCATGATATGATTTGCCGCACGCGTTCGGAGGGATTCGGCGAAGAAGTAAAACGCAGAATTTTGCTTGGAACATATGTGCTTTCGGCAGGTTATTATGACGCTTACTATAAGAAAGCCCAGAACCTGCGCGGAACTATCGTGAAGTCGTTTAACAATGCTTTTGAAAATTGCGATGTTATCCTTGCTCCGACAGTTCCTATGACGGCGTTTGAAAAGGGACACGCAACTTCTGATCCGATTGAAACTTATCTTACCGATATTTGCACGGTTCCCGTAAATATTGCAGGTTTGCCGGGCGTGTCAATTCCATGCGGATTTAACGCAAAGGGAATGCCGATTGGTATGCAGCTTATCGGCAAGAGCTTCGGCGAGGCTCGGATATTAAATGCTGCCTATAAATATCAACAGGCGGCAGGCGAAAACTTTAAGGAAACAAAGTGGGGTGTAAAACTGTGAAATACGAATTGGTTTCGGGTTTTGAAACCCACATTGAGCTTGCAACAAAAACAAAAATATTCTGCGGCTGCACCACCGAATTCGGCGGCGAGCCAAACACTCATTGCTGTCCGGTTTGTATCGGACTTCCGGGAACTTTGCCAAGACTTAACAGGGAAGTGGTTCGCTATGCGATACTCGCAGGTCTTGCGGTTCACGGTGAGGTTGCCGAGGTTGCAAAGATGGACAGAAAGAATTATTGCTATCCTGACCTTTCAAAGGCATATCAGATAAGCCAGCTTTATGCTCCGTTGATTATAGGCGGATATGTCGAATTGTCAAACGGCAGAAAGATTCGCCTGCACCATATTCATATTGAGGAAGACGCGGGAAAACTTATTCACCGGCATGGCGATACCTATGTTGACTATAACCGCGGCGGAGTTCCTCTGATTGAAATTGTTTCCGAGCCTGACATTCGCTCAATTGACGAAGCGAGAGAGTATGTTGAGAAGCTCCAACAGGTTATGCGTTATATCGGCATTTCCGACTGCAAAATGCAGGAGGGTTCAATGCGTTGTGACGTTAATATTTCTGTTCGACCCGAAGGTTCCGAAGAATTTGGCACACGAACAGAGATTAAGAATATGAACTCAATTAACAACATAGCAAAGGCTATGGAGTATGAATACGAGCGGCAGGTTGACTTGATTGAGAACGGCGGAAAGGTAGTTCAAGAGACTTTGCGTTATGATGACGCAACAGGAACAACTTCTTCTATGCGAAGCAAAGAGGACGCTCACGATTACCGTTACTTCCGTGACCCTGACCTTGTTACAATAAATGTAAGCAGGGAAGAGGTGGAAGAACTCAGAGCAAAATTGCCCGAGCTTCCGACAGAAAAGTGCAAAAGATATGTTGAACAGCTTTCATTGCCTGAAAAGGACGCACAGCTTCTTACAAAGTATCGCAGAATCAGCGAGTATTTTGATGAAGCGTGTGACGGCGTAAAATCGCCGAAAACCGTTGCCAACTTTATTATAGGACAGATTTTCCGCAGAACCGAAACCGAAAGCGATAAAGAAATATTTGATGTTGCGGTAACGCCAAAACAGCTTAACGAGCTTGTAAAGCTGCTTGACGGCGGAAAGATACGCAACAACCTTGCAAAGGCTACGCTTGAAAAAATGCTTGACACAGGCAAGGGTGCGCTTGAATTTATCAGCGAAGACGATATGGGCGGCATTGACGAAAACGCTTTGCTTGAGCTCTGCAAGAATGCGGTAGAGGGCAATCCTAAGGCTGTTGACGACTTTAAAAACGGCAAGGAAAAGGCGATTAAGGCACTTGTCGGCAATGTTATGAAGAACAGCAGAGGCAAGGCTGACGCAGCTGCTGCCGAGGCTAAAATCAAAGAACTTATCGGCTAAAACTATGGCTAAAAACCAAACAGGGACTGATTATTCAGCCCCTGTTTTTATTTAATGTAAAAGGTTTTATGTTGCTTGCGATATTTTCGCAAATTAAAATTCTTACTTGTGATATTTTCCGTTTGATGATATTTCAAACGCTCTGTATATTTGCTCCGATAAAATCATTCTTGCCATTTGGTGCGGAAATGTCATTTTGCTCATTGAAAGCCGAAAATCCGCCCTGCTTTTAACTTCATCGCTGAGTCCGTAACTGCCGCCGATTACAAAATCTATTGTGCTTTTGCCCCCGACAGACACGTTTCCTATGAGCTTTGACAATTCCTCGCTTGAAAGCATTTTGCCCTCAATGCACATAGCGGCAACATAATCGGACGGCGTTATTTTTTGCAAAATCTTTTTGCCCTCAGACTGCAAAACTTCATTGATTTGCGCCGAGTTTGGCGTGTTGCTCCTTATGCGTTCTTCCGAAAGCTCAATGATTGAAAATTTGCAAAATGCAGACAGCCGTTTTGAATATTCGGCAATAGCGTCGGTAAAATATTTTTCTTTAATTTTTCCAATACAAATTATATTTATTTTTATCATAATTTAAGTGATTGACCTTAACTAAAATATTACCGGTCTAAGGTTGGGTTCAGCCGGCGCAATGTCGAGCGTGAAATCGGTTTTATACTTTAATCCGGCTGCCGCAAGGGCGTCTATTGCCGTATTAAGCGCAATTTGCGGTGTGTTGTTTTGTTCGCTCAGGTGACCGAGCATAAGTCTGAGTGTGCCGCCTTTTACAAGCCCTGCAAGTTCATTTGAACAGGCAAGATTAGAGAGATGTCCCTTATCAGAAAGGATTCTGAGTTTCAGCGGATAAGGATAGCCGCCGTTCTTGAGCATATTAATATCGTGATTTGATTCCAGAACAACAAAGTCGCTCTGCATTGCGGCATTTCTTATTGTTGGCAGCATAACTCCCATATCGGTGGCAATTAATGCGGATTTTCCGTCTGAGGCGGTAACCCTGAAGCAACAGCTTTCTGCTGCATCGTGCGGAGTATCGTATCTTTGCACAAGCATATTGCCGACAACAGCCTCGTCCTCAATCACGTGTGTAACCGTGTCGGGATTAATCTTATTTGAACGCTCAAGGGCGTCAAGAGTTCCGTTGCTTGCATAAACTTCGTAATTATATTTTTTGCAAAGCACACGCAGGGCACTGCAATGGTCGGTGTGTTCGTGGGTTACAAACACGGCACCGATGTTTTTCATACTGAGTCCGTTTGCCTGCATTGCATTTTCAATTTGCTTGCAAGACCTGCCCGCATCTATCAATACACCCTCGGTTGCGTTGCCTATGTAATAACTGTTGCCTTTGCTTCCGCTGAAAAGCGGTACTGCCCTTGCCACAAAAATCAGTCCTTATTTTTAATTCCGCATTATATAATATCATATTTTGCCGATTATTACAACACGGACAATCAATCGAGATAAAAAGTAAAAATTCGACAAAAAGCAAACACTCCGAAGTTCATTCGGAGTGTTTTAGGGAGAATATCAAAGGATTAAATAAATTATGAAAACTACGAATTATCAATATTGGTAAGACAATAAATTATTTACAATATAATTATATAATGTGTATTAAATATTGTCAATAAGTGCACAAAATGTTAATTTAAATTCAGTGCGAAAAAAGTTTTGTTTCTTAGGCGGAGTGCTCTTCGATTTTTTCGGTCGGAGTTGTAATTTTTCGCTGAGATTTTGAGGAGTCAAAGCTTCTTTGTATTCTTCCAATCTGACGCACGCTTGTTTTCCGTAAGAAAAGCAACGAAATGTTCCCGATAAAAAAAGAACCGCTTTCCTAATGAAAACGGTTCTAATTAAATTATGAAAACTTCAAACAGTTGTTATCAAACTAATGCGATATAGGTTTCGTGTTATGCGCCGAGTTCCTGCTCGTTGTCACCCGTGAAATACACTTTTTTAATATCGGCACCGATTCCTCTGAATTTCTCAACAACATCCTCATATCCGCGTTCAATATATTGAATACTGGAAATTTCTGTTGTTCCGTTAATCTCAAGTGCTGCGATTATCATTGCGGCACCCGCACGAAGGTCGGTGGCTTTTACGGGAGCAGCAGTGAGCGGAGCACCGCCTTCAATGATGGCAAGTCGTCCCTCTACCGAAATATGTGCACCCATACGTACAAGCTCGCTTATATACTGATAACGGTTATCCCAAACATTCTCGTTAACAATGCTTGTGCCCGGAACGCTCATAAGCATAGCGGTAAACTGCGGCTGACAGTCAGTCGGAAATCCGGGGTGAGGCATAGTTTTTATATTACAGCGTTTGAGGCTACACGAAGTGGCATCAACCTTGATTGCTTCGTCATATTCGGTGATTTTTACACCCATTTCACGAAATTTTGCTGTGATTGACTCAAGATGTTTCGGAGTGATATTGTTAATTGTAACGCATCCTCTTGTTGCCACGGCAGCGCACATATATGTCCCGGCTTCTATCTGGTCGGGAATGATTGAGTATGTTACGCCGTGAAGATATGAAACGCCGCGAATTTTTATAACATCGGTTCCGGCTCCTCTGATGTCGGCACCCATTGAATTTAAGAAGTTTGCAAGGTCAACAATATGGGGTTCGCGTGCGGCATTTTCAATTATGGTCTGTCCGCTTGCCCTGCTTGCCGCAAGCATAATGTTCATAGTTGCGCCGACAGATACAACATCAAGATAAATATGCGTCCCCACAAGACCTTTTATACACTCGGCTTCTATAATTGCTCCGTCAACGAGCTTGGTTTCGGCTCCGAGTGCCTCAAATCCCTTAAGGTGTTGGTCAATCGGACGGACACCAAAGTTGCATCCGCCGGGAAGTGCAACCTTTGCATTTCCGCATTTGCCTAGCAATGCACCGAGCAGATAATACGATGCACGCATTCCGCGCACTAAATCGGTCACTGCACTGCAGGTTTTAATTTGAGTAGGGTCTATATATAAAGATGACTTATTAATTCTTCTTACCGTTGCTCCCATCTGTTGAAGAATTTTGCTGATAAGAGTAACATCGCTTATGTTCGGGATATTTTCAATTTGACACGGTTCATCGCAAAGAATAACGGCAGGTATAATTGCAACTGCGGCATTTTTTGCTCCGCTTATATTAACATTACCAAATAAAGGCTTTCCGCCGGTAACAACAAACTTTTCCACTAAATACACTCCAATACAGTATTGTCTTACATTTTCAATAATGATATAGGTGTAAATAAAACGAAAAAACATATATATTGTGTATACTCCCCTGTACAAACACAAAATATATTACATTTTGATTAAAACACACTACAAATTGCGGTTACGCATATGTAACTGACAATTCTCATATAGAAAATGATACTACAAAATTGTAGTAAAGTCAATGTTATCAAAAAAATGTAACCGTTTTTTAGAGGAATTGTACTTAATTTGTTACTTTTTTTGTTTATTATTTTATCTATTTACAAGACGAATAACAGAATGTTATATTTTTCTGCACGGGAAATAAAAAACGTATTTTTAAAATTAAAAAATAACAAAATCTTAATATTTAAGTGTCGGAATAATGAATAAAGTTCTCAAAACGTAAATAATGATTTTAATACGAAATATTTTAATCACATTTAAATCTGCAATGCGTTGCAAAAATAAGCCGATTCCGTTTGTGAAACCGGCTTTATACAAAAGCTTTCTTTTAGAAATATAACCGCAGTGCGGATACTGTTTGCCCAAGAGGTGGGTAACAATCGGGATTTCAGTGTGAGATATTAATCTCACACTGAAATCTTGCAGAGCATATGCTTGTTTGCAGAGCTTGCAATCGGTATCAAGTTTTTACCGTGCTGTTAATTATGATTAGCAGTTGCAGCCGGGTTTAAGTTCAAAACTGTTGCAGTCAACACACTGACATTTTGTCGGGTGAGGTTCGTGTGTGCCTACCTTGATTTCTTCAAGCGAACAGTAGTTTTTGTCGTTGTTGTGGTTTTTGCAGCTTGTTACAGTGCATTTGATGCAGTGGTTTGCATAAGAATTATTTGTCATTTTAAACACCTCTGAAATTTTGAATATGACTTACGGCAATGCCCTGCCGGATTAAAGCTTAACAGTAGGCATTGCTGTTATTATTTTTGCTCGGCAACCTGAAAATATACTGCACAATTTTTGATTTTTTTAATATGATATACTGAGGTGAATCATATGAATGTTGTGTCTGCGGCGGTTCTTGTGCTGTTTGCCGTGATTGGTGTGATTGCCCTTGTAAAAGACCTGACGCTTTTCGTTTTCAGGGAAAAGGGCAACAATTCGGTTATGTTTGTGACGCCTGTCAGAGGTAAGTGCGAAAATGCTGAGTATATGTTGCGCAGTGCTGTATCAAAAGTAAGGTGGATAAGCCGAGGAAAACACGATTATGTGATTTGCCTTGACTGTGAAATGGACGAAGAAACCAAGAGAATTTGTGAAAAGATTTGCAGTGATTACGGATTTGCAAAATTAATGACTAAAAGCGAATTTTTCGGCAGTTTAACCTGAGGGGTCGATGTTTTTGCATTGCTTGCAATTTATCGCAAGTTATGATTTTGCGGGCAAGACAAGATGAGATGTACCTGCGAAGAAGCGAGCCTGTCCGACACTCGGGCAGGCTTTTGCCGTGTTATGTGTATCAAATTGTATTTCAGCTCATTTAATATATGGACATAATATATACATTATGATATAATAACTGTATGTAAATCGCAATAATCAAACATAAAGATGTTTGTTGATAAGGTTAAAATTAATTAATGCTTTGAATAGAGTTTAAAGGATTAATTGGGAGGTTGTTAATAATGCAAGACAAAAAAATTCCGTACAAAATTTATCTTGACGAAAGCGAAATACCTACACAATGGTATAATGTAAGGGCTGATATGAAGAACAAGCCGGCTCCGCTTTTGAACCCCGCTACGTTCAAGCCGATGACTCCGGAAGAGCTTTATCCCGTGTTCTGCAAGGAACTTGTGGCTCAAGAGCTTAATAATACCGACGCTTACATTGATATTCCCGAAGAAATTCAGAATTTCTACAAGATGTATCGTCCGTCACCGCTTATAAGAGCATACTTCCTTGAAAAGGCTTTGGATACTCCTGCAAAGATTTATTATAAATTTGAAGGAAATAACACAAGCGGAAGCCACAAGCTTAACAGTGCAATTGCTCAGGCGTATTACGCTAAGAAACAGGGATTAAAGGGCGTTACCACAGAAACAGGCGCAGGTCAGTGGGGTACGGCTCTTTCAATGGCTTGTTCCTATTTCGGACTTGACTGCAAAGTATATATGGTTAAGGTTTCGTATGAGCAGAAGCCTTTCAGACGTGAGGTTATGAGAACCTACGGTGCAAGCGTTACACCGTCGCCTTCTACCACAACCAATGTAGGCAAAAAGATTCTTGAGGCTCATCCCGGTACAACGGGCAGTCTCGGATGTGCAATCAGCGAGGCTGTTGAGGTTGCAACCGGTACGGAGGGATACCGTTATGTGCTTGGCAGTGTTCTCAACCAGGTGCTTTTACATCAATCTGTAATCGGTCTTGAATCAAAAAAGGCACTTGACAAATATGGAGTTAAACCTGATATTATAATAGGTTGTGCCGGCGGCGGTTCAAATCTCGGCGGACTTATTTCTCCGTTTATGGGTGAAAAACTCAGAGGAGAGGCGGATTATAAGTTTATTGCCGTAGAACCTGCTTCCTGCCCAAGCTTTACAAGAGGTAAATTTGCATATGATTATTGCGATACGGGAATGGTTTGCCCGCTTGCAAAGATGTATACTTTGGGCAGCGGATTTATTCCTTCTGCTAACCACGCAGGCGGCTTGCGCTATCACGGAATGAGCTCGACTCTTTCTCAGCTTTACCACGACGGTCTCATGGAGGCAAGGTCTGTTGAACAGACGAGTGTATTTGCCGCTGCCGAGCAGTTTGCAAGAGTTGAGGGTATTCTTCCTGCTCCGGAGAGCAGCCACGCAATCAGAGTTGCTATTGACGAAGCTCTTAAATGCAAGGAGACAGGAGAAGAAAAGACAATTCTGTTTGGTCTTACAGGTACAGGATATTTTGATATGGTTGCATATGAGAAGTTTAACGACGGTGTTATGACCGATTATATTCCGACAGACGCAGACCTTGAGCCCGGTTTTGCGGGTTTGCCGAATGTTCCTGAAAATTGATTAAATTAAATCTAAAGACTTAAAGTTAAAATCCTGCATTTCGTTTTTGAAGTGCAGGATTTTGTTTGTGCTTATCTTATTTTTACCTGATTAAAAAATATAATCGGTTTTAATAAGTTACCGGAGAGAAAAAACCGACAGCAAATATTACTGTCGGTTAATTTTATATTAATTATTCAATTATTCGGGCTTTTCGTCCGAAGTTTTTACTGTTGTTTTTTCAGTCTCGGCATTATCCGCCGTTGGCTTTTTTGGAGCAATCTTTTTAGGCGCAGTCTTTTTTGCTGCTGTTTTTTTGGCAACGGATTTTTTAGCTGTTGTCTTTTTGCCTGCGGTCTTTTCATCGGCGGATTTAGCTTTGGTTGTTTTTGACTCAGCGGTTGTTTTTTGCGTCTCGACCTCGGTCTTCTTTTTGCGATTTCGTTTAGCGGGAACAATCTCCTTAATCATTTTAAAATACATAACTCCGAGAGGCGGAATTGTAATATCAATCGAATAATCAAGTTCGTGATCCGGCTCCTTTTTGGATTTGATTTCGCCGCTGTTTGTGATTCCGCAGCCGCCGAATTCCGAAGCTTCTGAGTTCAAAACTTCCTCATAAATTCCGTTTTTGGGAACACCGATTTTATAATTTTCGTGAATAACAGGTTGAAAATTGCACACACAAATAATTTCACTTCCGTCATATGCAATTCTGCGGAATGCGATTATGCTGTTTTTGTAGTCGTCAAGGGCTATCCATTGGAAGCCGTCCCAATTGTAATCGTTTTCGTGCATTGCGGGTGTATCACGATAAAATTTATTTGCCACGGCAAAGAAATGATTAAGTTGACGATGCTTTTCGTATTCAAGCAATTCCCATTCAATCTGTTTGTCGGCATTCCATTCGTCGAACTGACCTATTTCGCTGCCCATAAACATAAGCTTTTTACCCGGATGAGCCATCATATAGGCAATAAAGCCTCTGACGCCCTGAAACTTTTGGTCGTAGTCACCCGGCATTTTATTTATAAGCGAACCTTTGCCGTAAACTACCTCATCGTGGGAGATAGGCAACATAAAGTTTTCTGTAAAGGCGTAAACCATGCTGAACGTAAGAGTATCATGGTGATAATTTCTCCACAATGGGTCAAGTGAAATGTAAGAAAGCATGTCGTTCATCCAACCCATATTCCACTTGTAGTCGAATCCGAGTCCCAAATCTTTTATTGGGTAACGTGTAACGTTCGGCCAAGCCGTACTTTCTTCCGCAATCATCATAGCTTCAGGATGGAACATATGAACAACGGTGTTAAGCTTTTGCAAAAAGTCAACCGCAACAAGATTTTCTCTTCCGCCGTATGCGTTTGCAATCCACTCACCGTCTTTGCGGTTGTAGTCAAGATAAAGCATAGAAGCAACGGCGTCAACACGTATGCCGTCAACATGATACATATCAAGCCAAAACATTGCCGAAGAAACAAGAAAACTGGTTACTTCGTATCTGCCGTAGTTAAATACATATGTACCCCATTCCTTATGTTCGCCGATTCTCGGGTCTTCATATTCGTAACAGCCTGTGCCGTCGAATCTTCCGAGTCCGTGTGCGTCCTTTGGAAAATGTGCCGGAACCCAGTCAAGAATAACGCCGATGCCCTGTTGATGACATCTGTCTATAAAATACATAAGGTCTTTCGGTTCACCGTAGCGTGAGGTTGCGGCATAATAACCTGTAACCTGATAGCCCCAGCTGCCGTCAAACGGATACTCGGTCAGCGGCATAAACTCAATGTGGGTATATCCCATATCCTTAACGTACGGAATAAGTTCATCGGCAAGCTTACGGTAGCTGAATACATTGCCGTCGTCATACTTGCGCCATGAGCCTGCATTTACCTCGTAAACGTTAATCGGCATTTTTGTGTGAGGATTGGCTTTTTTATAATCGTACCAATCTTTATCATTCCATTCGTAACCGTTGATTTCATATACCCTTGAGGCATTGTCGGGGCGTGTCTGACAGTGGAATGCATAGGGGTCGGTTTTCAGTCTGCGTTCAAACCAAGGCGTTTCAACGCAATATTTGTAACAGTCAAATTGCTGTATTCCCTCTATAAACAGTTCCCAAACTCCGGATTCCGAGATTTTATACATATAGTTAGCGTCACTGTTCCAGTTGTTAAAATCACCGACAACAGAAACAGATACCGCATTCGGTGCCCAAACTCTGAAGACTACGCCGTTGCGGTTGTCCCAGTTTACAAAATGAGAGCCGAAAAATTCATATGCTCTTACCGATTCACCTTGTAAAAACTGGTCGAGCGGCAGTCTTTGGTCGTTTAATGAATAAGCCATAATAAACCTCTTTTCGTACGTGTATTAAACATTAATATGACGTAATGCAGATGTCCCCCGCTTCAGAGGAGGGTTACTTACAATTAAAAAATTCTACTACTATTATAATATATTTTAACAAATATTCAAGTGGTAAAATGCGTTTTTATGTAAATATTTTAATGTTTTTATGGACAAAATCCTCCAAACTGTCATTTGATTAATCAATATTTGATAATTTGCGTATGAAAGTCTGTCCCACATGAATAAACGTTGTCATATGCGATTGCCGCAATGTCGCTTGCAAGAATATCTTTTTTCAAAAGCCTTATGTCATTGCTTCTTTTTTTCAAATATTTTGCGGGAGATGTCACTGTTTCGAGACGGCAGGTTTTTAAAAGCCTTTCGCCTTCGTTTGAAAATCCGAGTATTCTTGCGTAATCACATGGGATTTGCTGCAACTCTTCCGTTATTTCCAAAAGCGCACAGGTGATGATTCTTCTTAATCTTGCGTGTGTGTATCTTTTTGTTTTTATTGCGAATATTATTTCTTCAACAGAATTATATTTATGAACAGAATCAAAAATTCTGTTTTCAAGACCCTCGTTAACATCGGGCAGTTTTGCAAAATCTTTTTTGCTCATACTGCGAAGCTTTAATATCGTTGCACGTTCAAGGTTCTCCGGATAAGTGATTTTTGAAACGAGGTTTGGAACAAGGTTTGAAACATCATCGCCGTTTCTCATAAGCTGTCGAATAAGCGAAGCCGAGGCAACATTGTTGTTTGCATTTGGACTGTCGTGTCCGACACATTTTCTTTTTATGGGCAGGGGGGATATTCCCGAATTACTCAGGGCACGCAGATACTCTGCCGCAAGGATATTGTTGGGTTGACTCAGCACCTGTGAGACGTCATTGCCAAACACGGTGTTTACGGCATTTTCAAGAGCACGGGGATAATAATCTCCGTTTTTCATAGACTCGGCTACGAGTTTTTTTACGTTGACATTGTTAAGCGCATCGGCGGCGGTTTTCAGGAGATTAATATCATTGACTTCACATCCGAATGCAAGGCAGTTTACGCAGTCAAAGGATTTTGCGATTCCCACGCCGCATGAAGCAAATCTTTGTGCGTTTGAAACCGCATAAACCGTCGGCAGTTCAACCACAAGGTCAACTCCGTTTTTTAGAGCGATTTTGGCACGTTCAAATTTTTCTGCAACTGCAACCTCGCCTCTTTGAACAAAACTGCCGCTCATAATTGCAATAACGCTTTCGCCGGTTATGTTTTTTACGGACTGTACCAGATATTTATGTCCGTTATGAAACGGATTAAACTCGCTGATTATCGCAACTGCCACTTTTAAAACTCCTTTACAAAACAAGTTGAAATATTGTAGTCTGTCTCAAAAAAGTGTAAAAACCACTTGAAAACCTTACACTATTGGAGTATGATACTATTGTATATTTAATCGGTTTAATCGGTGCAAAAGGAGTGATAGCTCCTAAGACTTTCGGTGAAATATATCTTTCAACGAAAAACCGAATGTAATTCACCGCTTTAGAGGTGAATTGTATTCGCACTTAATTATATATTAGATTGAGACTTTTATCAACATATTGAAGGGATGATACCAATGAAAATTTTAGTAATTAACGCAGGCAGTTCATCGCTGAAATATCAGCTTATTGACGCAGCGGATGAAAAGGTTCTTGCAAAGGGAAATTGCGAAAGAATCGGAACAGACGGAGCTTTTATCGGCTTTAAAACCCCGAGCGGAGAAAAAATTGAGCGCAAGGCTCAGATGCTTGACCATACACAGGCTTTTGAGGCAGTAAAGGATGCTTTGCTCGACAAAGAATACGGTGCAATCAAGGCTCTCTCCGAGGTTTCCGCAATCGGTCACAGGGTTGTTCAGGGCGGTGCTTACTTCAACAAATCCGTATTGGTTGACGACGATGTTTTAAAGAAGATAGAGGAACTTGCACCTCTTGCACCTCTTCACAATCCTGCTCATATTCAGGGTATTAAGGCTTGTACAAAGGTTTTCGGCAAGGACGTTCCGCAGGTTGTTGTTTTTGACACGGCTTTTCACCAGACTATGCCGGAAAAAGCATATATGTATGCAATTCCTTACAAATATTATGAAAAGTACGGTATCCGCAAATACGGTGCTCACGGAACTTCTCACCGTTATGTATCCGAGAAAATGGCTGAGCTTATGGGCGGAAACAGAGACGACCTCAAGCTCATTACATGCCATATCGGCAACGGTTCTTCGATTACGGCGGTAAAGGGAGGAAAGGTTATTGACACATCTATGGGTCTTACTCCGCTCGGCGGCTTTATGATGGGCACACGTTCCGGCTCTCTCGACCCGTCGGTAGTTACATTTATTGCCGAGAAAGAAAACCTTACTCCTCAGGAAGTTTCCGAAGTTCTTAATAAAGAGTCGGGACTTTGGGGTGTTTCCGGAGTATCTTCGGATGACCGTGACGTTTCGGAGGCTGAAGCTCACGGAAACGAGCATGCACATCTTGCTCATGAGATGCTCTATTATCAGATTGCAAAGTTTATCGGCAGTTACTATGTTGCCCTCGGCGGCTGTGACGGCATTGTTTTCACCGCAGGTCTTGGTGAGAACCAGCCGAAGCTTCGTGAAAGAGTATGCGATTATCTTGAATGCCTCGGCGTTAAGATTGATAAAGAATTTAATGCAAAGGCTCTTCACGGCGTTACGGGAACACTTTCAACACCTGATTCAAAAATCAGAGTCGAACTTATTGCAACCGATGAAGAAATGGTTATCGCAAGAGATACCAAGGCAATTGTTGAGTCTTTAAAAAAGTAATTGAGATTTACAATTAAACGTAGCTTTTTCAGGTTACAAAGGGAAATTCGTGCGGTATGCGATGCGGTATATTAAACGACACGGTAACTGAAATTGATAAAATAATTCAATGATATAAATTAAATGCAATGAGTAAAAGGTGTGTTGAATTTGTCAACACACCTTTTTGGTTTTAAGTGATGAATTTGATTGTATTGCTAAGCAAACCAAGAATTTTATCGCAGTGGGGTTTATGAAAGTAAACTGCCTTATCCGCATACAAGGATAAGGTATTTGAGATTTTGACTATTATATATTTTCAATGGGAATTTGGATTTCATTGATTTTTTCGGCATCGATATTTGTAATGTTTTCGTCAATTACGCATATTTGGAGCGCATCACCGATTATTTTGTAATGATTCTGTTCAATATAATCAACAAGTTTTGACATTGAATGGGCTCTTTCAAAAGTCGTGCCGTTGTATCTTACGGTTGCATACATACCTTTTGGAAATGTCAGTTTTTCAAAAGGCTCGGCGTCATCCTTTTCAATATCAAAAATCACGCAGTAATAATGTGCGTCGAACCTCCTTTTGATAATGTCCTCTTTTGGAATGAAAATTGCATAAGAGTTGCTTACAAACAGGTTTTTGCAATACTTTTCTATAATTCTCGCAGATTCGGTTTTTATTTCGCCGTAGTCTCTGCAATTTATACGGGTGCCGTAACCCACCCGTTCTTCGATATTCCTTATTATAATTTCGTTGTTTGAATTGTTATTCATAACATCTTCAAGCGTTGAAAGTTTTTCCGAAAGATAGCTTTTTAATTGTATAAGCTCGGCAATTTCTCGGTCAATTTCTGCATACTGTTTGCTGAACAACATATACGAGCTGAAAAATGTCTTATTTTCAAGATGGTATTTTATGTCTTTGAGAGATACTCCGAGTGTCTGCAAAGTTTGAATTACTCCGATTTCCTCGAATCCCCTGAGTGTATAATATCTGTAACCTGTTTGTGGGTCGGTATCGGTTGGCTTGAACAGGTTGATTTTATCATAATAGCGCAGAGTATCCGTGCTTACACCGGTCATTTTGGCAAATTCGCTTATAGTGTATATTTCTCTGCTTGTTTCACCGGGCTTTTTAATCATTTTAAACCTCCCTTTATTAATTAGAGTAACACTAAAGATATGAAAATATTGTAACATAAAATTTGACGGATTACAAGATTTGATTGTGCAAAAACAAAAAACAACTCCTTTGTTTATGCTGATTATCTTCTGACAAATGAAGCGTAGAGGAATAAATTATGCAAGAATACAAAAAAATAAAATACTATTGACATTGGAGTAACACCAATGATTATAGTATTCGTATAAAATAAACCGCAGGAGAAATTACGGCGGATCCCGTGCAGGGTACTTTACAACGAGGTAAAGATGTTGTAGAGTACTCTGCTTTTTAGTATTCTTCTTATTTTTCGAGGTGATGTTTATGGAAAGGTTGTTGGAAAATTATAACTGTGTTATAACAGGCGGTTCAAGAGGTATAGGCAAAGCGATTGCAAAAGCATTTGCAATGCAGGGTGCTAATGTTGTTATAACATACGTAAGCAACCAAGTCTCTGCTGAGCAGGCGGTTGAAGAGCTTGGACAATATGGTACAAAGGTGTTCGCATTTAAGTCCGATGCAGGCAACGAAGATGATGTAAGAGATTTGGCGGATTTTGTCAGAGAAAAATTTACTTATATAGATATACTCGTAAACAATGCCGGAACAGTCGGTCGGGAGTGTCCGACAAAAGACCTTCCCACAGAAGAGTGGGACAAGGTTATAAATACGGATTTAAGAGGAGTGTTTCTCAATACAAAATACTTTATTCCTCTGTTTAATGAAAGTTCCACAGGAAAGATAATCAACATCTCATCGGAGCTTTCGATAAAAGGAAGAGCAAATTATCTTCACTACACAGCCGCAAAAGGGGCGGTGAATTCTATGACAAGGTCGCTTGCACTCGAACTTGCGCCGCACATTTTGGTTAATACGCTTGCTCCCGGCCCTGTTGAAACCGATATGATTCTTAAGGATATGGAAGCAGAGTGGGTAGAAAAAGAAAAACAAATTCCGCTTAAAAAGCTGGGATCGGTTGAAGATATTTCGGCAACGGCGGTTCTTCTTGCAAGCAGATACGGAGATTTTTACTGCGGACAGTTTATCAGTCCAAACGGCGGTGCGGTTTTTAACTAAAGAAATTTAAGGGAGAGATTATATATGAAAAAGAAAATATTATGTGCATTATTAACATTCGCAATGTCGGCAACATTGTTTGCGGGATGTTCGGGAAATTCTCAGTCATCCGATTCATCGTCTGACGCAACAAAAGGCAGTGCTTTATCCGGCGAAGCCCTCAAGGTTGCCGTGTTTGATATGCCGACGCTTTACCTTATGCAGACTTTTGACGATATGGGTTACTACAAAGATAACGGCGCAAATGTGGAATTTACATATTTCCCTGTTTATTCAGACGCTATTTCGGCATACAATACAGGCAATGCGGATGTAATTATATATGCTGCGGCAGAGGCGGTAACACCTGTTGTAAACGGAATTGACAGCAAGGTAATCGGAGTTGTTGATACTTCAAACGGACTTGACGGCATTGCCGCAACAAGTGATATCGAGTCGGTAAAGGATTTGAAAGGCAAAACCGTTGCAACCGAAGTCGGCACCGTTGATCATATGATGCTCCAAAAGGCACTCGAAAAGAACGGACTTTCCGAAGATGATATAAACCTTATAAATATGAGTGCGGGCGATGCCGCAGCCGCTATGACGGGCGGTTCGATTGATGCGGTAAGCACATGGGAGCCGCAACTGAGCACGGCTGCAAAATCGGGACATATCATCTATTCCACAAAAGAAGATCCAAACCTTATTGCGGATGTGTTCCTTATTCATTCCGAAAAGCTTGACGAACAGTATGACAATGCAAAGGCATTTGTAAAGACCTGGTACGAGTCGATGGAAAAATATAAAGCGGATCCGTCAAAGTATGCCGCACAGGCAGCAAAAAAAGGCGATCTTTCCGAGGATGAATTCTATCAGCTTATGGATGTTACAAATCTTGTTTCACTTGAAGATAATAAGGTGAAATTTACAGAGGGCAAAGATGATTATAAATATCTGAATGTTCTTGTAAAAACGGTGGGCAACTTTCTCTATGACGGAAAACTTATTACAACAGAACTCACAGACGATATGGTTACAAATATGCTTGAGCCGAGAATTGTAAATGATCTTCTTTCGGAATAACAAGCAAAAAATACCTCAGGAGATGATTTTATGCAGAGGAAAGTTTTATTACGAAGACCGATGAAGCGTGTCAATTATGCAATAATCGCTATATTTGCATTTGCACTTGTGCTGGGTCTTTGGACATTTGCGAGTCAGTCAGGTGCGGTAAACAGCACGTTTCTACCGTCACCCACAGAGGTGGTTTCAAAATTCTTTGCCGGTATCAATGACGGAAGTCTTGGCGAAAACACGGGGATAAGTATTTACAGAATCACGATGGGATTTTTGCTTGCAACCGTTTTCGGTGTGCCTATCGGCATTCTCTGTTCCTGTTTCAGAACAATGTCGGCTTTGTGTGCTCCGTTGTGTCAATTTATAAGATATATGCCTGTTCCGGCGTTTGTGCCTCTTTTGATGGTATGGATGGGAATCGGTGAATTTTCTAAAATTATGATTGTATTTATCGGTACTTTTTTTCAGATGGTGCTTATGATTATCGACGATGCCAACTCTGTTTCGGATGATTTGCTTGCCGCGGGTTATACTCTCGGTGCAAGCAATACAGTAACTGTTTTCAAGGTTCTTATTCCCGCAACGGCTCCTAAAATGATGCAGACTTTGCGTATGATGATCGGTTGGGCGTGGACATATCTTGTTGTTGCGGAGCTTGTTGCCGCAAACACAGGTCTCGGTTACAGTATTCTTAAAGCCCAGAGATTTTTAAAGACAGATGCAATATTTATGGGGATTCTTGTAATCGGTCTGCTTGGACTTATTACGGATTGCTTGTTTAATGTTCTTATAAAGAAATTATTCCCGTGGGAAGAGGGTGGAAAAAATGGATAAAAACCCTATGAATTTAAAGATTGCCGTGAAAGGAATCGACAAAGTTTACAACTATGGCAAAAAGAGTGCATTTAAGGCAATTGACGATGTTTCGCTTAGCGTATATAAAAATGAATTTGTGTGCATCGTCGGCCCGTCCGGTTGCGGTAAATCGACAATGTTGCGTATGATTGCCGGACTTGATTTTCCGACAAAGGGAATCATCACAATCGACGGCAAAAAGATTATCGGCCCGGGCGATGACAGGGGAATGGTTTTTCAGACTTACACACTGTTTCCGTGGCTGAGGGTGGAAGACAATATCAAGTTCGGCTTAAAACTTCAGAAATTTTCGAAATCCGAACAGGAGGAAATTACATATAAATATCTCCGTATAATAGGTCTTGAAAAGTTTGCAAAATGCTATCCGAAAGAGCTTTCGGGCGGTATGAAGCAACGTGTTGCAATCGCAAGAGCACTTGCCAATAATCCCGAGGTTCTTCTTATGGATGAACCTTTCGGTGCATTGGACTTGTTCACGAAGTCGCAAATGCAGCTTCTTATGCGTGAGATTTGGCAAAAAGAGAAAACTACCGTTATTTTCATTACTCACGATATTGAGGAGGCTGTTTTTCTCGGTACAAAGGTTTATGTAATGACACCGAGTCCCGGCAAAATTCATGCCGAAATTGATATAGAGCTTCCCGAAAATCGCGACCTGGATTTAAAGGACACACCCGAATTTATTAAAATCAGAAGAAGTATCAATGAAATGCTTCATCCCGGCAGTAATAAACCGAAATGAGAAAAGAGGAAAAGTTATGAAAAAGTTTTTATCAATATTACTCGCTTTGTGTATGTGTGCCGTCGTGTTTGTCGGCTGTTCGGGAAAATCTTCCGAGTCAAAAACAAACACATCGAATTCAACCGACAAACCCATAAAGCTTGCCGTGTATCCGTTGCCGTCACCCTACTTTGAATATGCAATGGAATCGCTTGAACTTTTTACAAAAAACAACGCAAATGTTGAACTCGTTGAGTTTGCACAGTACAGCGATGTTATTCAGGCACTCGATTCGGGCAGTGTGGACGCCTCGATTATGGGTATAACAGAGGCTGTGACACCGATTTCAAACGGTCTTGACCTTGATATTGTGCTTATGACAGATTATTCGTCAGGTATGGATGGCATTGTTGCCGCGTCCGGTATCAATTCCGTTAAAGACCTCAAGGGTAAAACAATAGCTACAAATATCGGAACCATGAATCATATGCTTTTGCTCACGGCACTTGAACAGGCAGGACTTTCCGAATCTGATGTAAATATCACAAATATGTCAGAGGGCGACGCTACTGCCGCACTTGTCGGAGGTTCAATTGACGCAGCGTCGATCTTTGATCCTCAGATGAGCAAAGCCGCACAGGAAAGTGGCGGCAAGGTTATTTTTTCTTCAAAAGACCTGCCGGGTGAGCTGGCTGATGTTCTCATCATTAAGGACAGCCTTGTCAAAGAAAGAGCAGACGAAGTACAGGGGATTGTTAACGCATGGTATCAGGTTCAGGATAAATATAACGAGGATTCCGATTCGGTAGTTGATCTTATCTCACCTAAAGCGGAACTTACAAACAATGAGTTCTATTCGCTGCTTGACGGCATTGATATCGCAACAAAGGCTTATAACAAAGAAGTATTTGCGGATAACGGCAAGAAGATGACCGAACTTGTTACCAAGGTTGCAAACTTCCTAAAGAATGCGGATTGCGTAGAGTCCGTACCCGGTGAGGAGAAGATAAAAGCGGCTATCGTGTCAAGTTTTGCAGAGGCGGAATCAAAATGACAAATGCGTTGATTATTTCGGATAATAATGACTTTAAAACAATTCTCGGAGAAAAACTTACAAATTATCACATATTAAATCCGGAATATAAAAATAAAGAAATCGTTTTTTTGGTTATTGATCTTACATCGTATGGTCAAATCGATTTCAAAGACTGGAAAAAAGCCAAAGAAGATGTAGTTGATTTTTTATTTGACAAGCTGAAGGATTTCTTGCCCGCTATACAAAATCGGGAATGGGGTTCTGTTACGGTTCTTTTGCCCGACAGTGAAAACATTTTTCTCAATATTGCCGTTTCGGCTGCCGAAGGAATGTTGAAAAGCATCGCCTGCGAGCTTGCATCCGAAAATGTGATTTTAAATATTCTCAAAATAAAGGGCTCAAATTGTCAAAGAACAGCCGAACTTGTAAAATTTTTCTCGGACAGCAGAGCATACCTTACGGCACAGGTTTGGTGCGTTGATTTAACAAAACTTTCCGATGAATTAAATACACCGCCCTTATCCGAGTCAGTTGCCCTTGTTACGGGCAGCGGACAAGGAATAGGTCTTGCAATTACAAAAGAACTTTCAAAATGCGGATGTCAAGTGTGTGCCAATGATATTAAATTCAGCGATAAAGCGTTGTCGGAAATTGAAGAGAAGAACCTGTTTAATGCCTGCGGAGATATTTCCGAAGAAGAAAATACAAACAGGATAATTCGTGATATCATCAACAGATACGGCAGACTTGATGTTTTTGTTGCAAATGCCGCATATATGAATATGACGCCGTTCGCAGATGTTGACATCAACGATTTTGAAAAACACCTTTCAATAAATGTTGAGGGACATCTCAATATGATTGCTCAGATTGTCGAGTTGATGAAAAAACAACGCCACGGCAGGATCATCTTGCTTTCTTCAATGTTCGGTGTTGACGGTTGGAAAAACGCTTCGGCATATTCGGCTTCAAAAAGGGCAATGATTGGAATATGCAAAACGCTTTCAAAAGAACTTATCAAATACAACATTTCGGTCTGTGCAATTGCACCGGGAATTATCGACACTCCGCAATTGCAGGCTGACGCAGATGATTTTGGTGTTACAAGAAAAGAAATGATAAAAATTTACGAAAAAGATATTCCTCTCGGTAGGGTGGGAAAACCGAAAGATGTTGCATATCTTGCAGGCTTTCTTGCAGGCGAAAACGCTCTTGCGCTAAGCGGAAGTGTTATTCAGACCAACGGAGGAGAGAGCCGTTCGGATTTTTGAACAGCAAAATAATTCATAGGGAGATAATAGTTATGACAGTAAAAACTTTGCTGAAAAATGCGGTAATTCTGACCTTGAATGAAAAAGACGAAATTCTGAAAAATACCGATATTCTTATAGAAGACGACGAAATAAAAAAAATTGAAAAAAACATTCAGCCGACAGCGGATGAGAATATTATTGATTGCACAAACCTTTTGCTTACACCCGGATTTGTCAATGCACATCTTCATTCCGATGAAAATATGTTTAAGGGTAAGTATGATAATATGCCTCTTGAGTTGTGGATGCTTTACTCATATCCTCCGACAGCGGAGTACGGAAACTTTTCCGAAAGACTTGTGTATCTTCGTACAATTATCGGTGCGATAGAACAGATTAAATCGGGTGTTACCTGCTGCCAGGACGATGTTTCGGGACATCCGAGAACAACCGCCGAGGGTCACAATATTATTTTCAAAGCATACAAGGATATCGGAATGAGGACGAATGTTTCAACATCGGCTCTTCATAAGAATTTTCTTGACACAATTCCGTTTCTCCGAGATTTTATGCCGAGTGATTTTCAAAAGAGGTTTGCCAATCCGCTTCCCGCCGAGGAAGAACTTAAAGAGGCTGAACAGATTATTAAAAACTGGAACGGCAAAGATAATTTTAAGGTTACGCTTTCTCCTATTGCGCCTCAGAGGTGCGATGACGATTATAATATCAAGGTTTTTGAGCTTGCCGAAAAGTACGATTTGCCGTATCACACCCATATCTGTGAAACAAGGATGCAAAGAGAAACAGGTTTTGAATTTTACGGAAAGACAATTTTGCAACATTGCAAGGATATCGGAATTCTTTCACGAAGAACAACGGTTGCTCACGGCAACTGGCTTGATAACAGAGATGTTGAGATTATGGCTGAAACAGGTGCAACAGTTGTTCATAATATCGTCAGCAATCTCAAACTCGGCAGCGGCATAATGCCGTTTGCAAAGCTCAAAGAAGCAGGAGTAAATATAGCCCTCGGTACTGACGGCACAAGCAGTAACGACAGTCAAAATATTATGGAAGTAATGAAGGTTGCGGCTCTTATTCATAAGGTAACACAGCCGAATTACAAGAATTGGCCTACAAGCTCCGAAATTCTCGATGCGGCAACAAAAGGAGGTGCACAGAGCGTTATGCGCGAAAAGGAAATAGGCTCTCTTGAGGTGGGGAAAAAGGCTGATATTTTGATGTTTGACCTTAATACACCTGCGTTTACTCCTCTTAATGAAATCAAAAATCACCTTGTTTATTGCGAAAACGGCAGTGATATTAAAAATGTGATGATTGCAGGCAAAATGGTAATGAAAGACAGAAGAATGATCACTGTTGATGAAGAGAGCGTCATTACAGAACTCAAGTTGCTTCACGAGGATTTTATGAAATCGTATTTAAAGGTTATTCCGTTTTCTGAAAAAACATTTGAATATATCAATAAGTCGTATTGGAAATGTATGAATGCCGATGATGATTTTTGGAGATTGACCGCTCCTAAATCGGAATATAAACATTTGTTTGAAAACTGATTTTTGTTTTTAATTTTCAAGTGTCGCAAGCTATGCTTTGATTGCAAAGATGCAAGGTGCAAAGGCGCATCGTCTCATCAGGGCTTCGGTGGGAGATAACCAATCCCCCCTGCCGAAGCCCTAAGAAAACCCCCGCCTGAGTGACGGGGGTTTTTTGCACTGTGTTATATATCTTGCTTTGGGGTAACATATATTGTTTTATTGTTTACATAAATAACCATACCCGGTTTTGAACCGTTTGGTTTGCTTACAAACCGTGCAAGAGTATAGTCAACAGGAACTTTGTCGCTGTTTCTTGCTTTGCTGTTATATGCCGCAAGTTGTGCTGCTTCCAAAACAGCTTTGTCGCTGATTTCACGTCCGTTTGACTCAATGATAACGTGAGAGCCGTGAATATCCTTTGTGTGAAGCCACATATCGTTTTTGGCGGCGGTTTTAAGCGTGAGTTTGTCGTTTTGACGGTTGTTTCTTCCGACAAAAATTCTGAATCCGTCGCTTGACTCAAATTCAAGCGGCGGCAGTTTTGTCTGTTGCCTTTGCTTACCTTTTTGTCGCTTTAAATATCCCTGTTCGGTCAGTTCTTCGCGGATTTGCGACAATTCACGTTCGTTTTCGGCACGGTCAACCGTATCAAGAACCGATTCAATGTATTCAATTTCGGCATTGCCCTTTTTAATCTGCTCGGCAAGCACAATTTCCGCATTCTTGGCTTTTTGATAATCCTTATAATACTTTTGTGCGTTTGTGGCAGGTGAAACTGCGGGATTCAGTTTGATTCTCAAAGTTTTTCCCTGCTCGTCATAAAAGTTTTCAACCTCAACAAAGGCAGAGCCCCTCTTGATTCGATATAGGTTTGCCTGGAGCAGGTCTCCGCAGATTCTGAGCTGTTCACGCTCTCCGCACCGTGCAAGTTCCGCCTGCTGCTTTGAAATTTTGCGCGCGGTTCTTTCACGGATGTTATTGAGCAACTTTGTAAGACCCTGCGATTTCATTCTCATACGTTCACGTGAGTCACGTGTTTCGTAAAATTCGTCAAGTGTTTTTGAAAATCCGTCAAAGGTCTTAACCTCTGCGAAATTTCCGTATTGCTTAATTAACATAAATGCGTTGTCAAGTGGCCTGCCGTCTTCGCGATAAACTATGCAGGGAGTGCCGGAACGGTTTTCCGCAATCGTTTTGAGATTTGCAAGCTCACTTATAAGTTTGTCCGCAATTACTCCCTCGGCACGGTTTGTTGCGCCCTCACACACTTTGTATTCAATTTCACGGCATATAATCGGGGAGACACCCTGAATAACTTTTAAAAGAGCTTTGTTGAGCGGCATTTCGGAGTCAAGTGACCGTAATTTTGAGACAATTTGTTCAGGGGTGACTTCAAGAATATTCAGCTTGTCCTGGGGCGTCGGAAGCTCATATTTGATATTGGGCAGCACAAGCCTTTGACTGCTCACAGTGAGGTCAACACGTTTAAGAGAGTCTATTATAATTTCGGTTTCACGGTTTATAACAATTACGTTGCTGTACATTCCCATAATTTCACAGACTATTGTAATGATTTCCGTGTCTCCGAGTTCGTTTATACATTCAAAATCAAGAAACAGTATTCTGTCACATTCATTTTGACGAACGTCAATTAATTTTCCGCCGCCTATGCGTTTTCTGAGCAACATACAGAACATCGGAGGCTGAGCGGGATTTTCCGGAGTTTTAACACAAAAATTAACTCGCGGTGAATTTGCTCTGGATGACAGCAAAAGCTTTTTGTTTCCGTCGTGGGTTCTCAAAACAATAACGAGCTCGTCTCGGTTGGGTTGATATATTTGCGACACTCTTGCATTAAGCGCCTCGGTTTTTATTTCGTTTTTTAGGTGGTGTAAAAAAATTCCGTCAAGTGCCATACTGTGTGCTCCTTGTTGAAATGATGTGTAATTAAAATAATAATACAACGCAGGCAAACAATCGGTTTGCCTGCAATTTTTCAGAATATAGAATATGTAATTTTGATTATACGTTAAATCTGAACAGTACAACGTCGCCGTCTTTCATAACATATTCTTTGCCTTCGCTGCGGACAAGTCCTTTTTCTTTTGCGGCTGTCATACTTCCGCACGCAATCAAATCATCATATGCTATAACTTCGGCTCTTATAAATCCTCTTTCAAAGTCAGAGTGGATTTTTCCGGCTGCCTGAGGGGCTTTTGTGCCTTTTTTGATTGTCCATGCACGAACTTCCTGCTTTCCTGCCGTCAGATATGAAATAAGACCGAGCAGAGAATAACATTCCTTGATAAGTCGGTCAAGACCGCTTTCTTCAAGTCCCATATCCGCAAGGAACATTTCCTTTTCTTCCTTGTCCATATCTACGATTTCTTCCTCAATCTGAGCACAAATCGGAAGTACGCCGGAGTTTTCTTCGGCGGCAATCTTCTTTACTTCCCGATAACCCTGATTTGATTCAAGCCCGTTGGAAAAATCTTCATCGCTCATATTAGCCGCATATATTACAGGCTTGTTTGTAAGCAACGCAACTTCGGACAAAACAGCTTTTTCGTCATCGTCACATTCAACGCTTCTTGCGGGTTTTCCCGCTTCAAGAGCTTTCATAACACGCTCAAAAAGGTCTATATCCTTTTGATATTTTTTGTCGCCCTTAAGCATTTTTTTGGTTTTGTCAATTCTGCGCTCAAGCATTTCCATATCTGACAAAACAAGTTCAAGGTTAATTGTTTCAATATCGCGTTTTGGGTCAATACTGCCCTCAACGTGAATGATGTCGTCGTTTTCAAAACAACGTACAACGTGGACAATTGCGTCACATTCGCGAATATTTGACAAAAACTTGTTGCCGAGTCCTTCGCCTTTTGACGCACCTTTTACAAGTCCCGCAATGTCAACAAATTCTATTGATGCAGGCGTATATTTGTCCGGATCGTACATTTCGGCGAGTTTGTCAAGTCGTTTGTCCGGAACGGCAACAACGCCGACGTTGGGTTCGATTGTGCAGAACGGATAATTTGCGCTTTGTGCGCCTGCATTTGTTATTGCATTAAAAAGTGTGCTTTTTCCGACATTCGGTAAACCTACAATACCTAATTTCATTTTCGCTGCTCCTAAAATATTTTTGGGCATTACTTGCCTAATTAAAGATAATATTGTATTATAACATAGTGCAAATGCCCCTGTGCTCTTGCAATCTGTCGCAAGTTCTGCTCTTTGCAAGCAATGCAGAGCTTGCTCCGATTTAAATATCAAGTCTGAAAACTATTGTACCACAAATAATTTTCAGAAACAACAGAAAAGGTGATTATTATGACAGAAAATACTCTTACAAAGACAATAAAAGTGGAAGAAGAAAATCTCGCCTGCTCAATGGGCAGCGGCAGCCTTATGGTTCTTGCTACTCCGGCAGTTGTTGCGCTGATGGAGAACGCAGCGGCAGAGCTGGCTCAGAAAGTCCTTGATAACGAAGAGCTTACAACTGTGGGAACGATGATTTCGATAGAGCATACAAGCCCGACTCCTGTCGGTGCGGAAGTTACCGCAACGGCAGTATTAAAGGAAAACGACGGACGGGTATTTCATTTTGATGTTTTTGCAAGCGATAAAAAAGGAGAGATTGCAAAAGGGACTCACACACGTGTGAGCGTTAAAGCCGTAAAATTTCAAAACAAAGCAGACAGTAAGTTTGATGATTGATTATGAGCAGATACAAATATGTTTTGTTTGATTTGGACGGCACCGTGAGCGAAAGTGCACCCGGCATCAGAAAATCGCTTGAATATGCAATTACTTCACTTGACAAACCGCTTCCGAATCTTGATGATTATACATTATATATAGGCCCTCCGCTTCTTGACACGTTTAGAAATTTGTGTCGTTTTGACGAGCCGGATTGTCAAAAGGGATTGGTGTTGTACCGTGACTTTTACAATGAAACGGGAAAATACCTGAATAAATTATATGACGGAGTCAAAGATGTGCTCAAAAGCATCAGACAAAGCGGCGCAAAAACCGCCGTATGTACTTCAAAGTATGAAAAAT
This sequence comes from Acutalibacteraceae bacterium, assembly GCA_963599905.1. Classification (GTDB taxonomy): domain Bacteria; phylum Bacillota; class Clostridia; order Oscillospirales; family Acutalibacteraceae; genus Ruminococcoides. The sequence continues at coordinate 48,856 of CAVBYX010000009.1, read as the reverse complement.
TTGCGGAAGAAATTGTTGAAATACTCGGTGTAACCGAGTATTTTGACGCCGTTTGCGGTTCAACCTTTGACGGAAGCCGAAAGGATAAGAAAGACCTTATTCCTTATGCGGTGGAATCGCTCGGAGGAAATATTGCAGCCGACCGAAAACGCACCGTTATGCTTGGCGACACATATTTTGACGCACGAGGAGCACGACTTTGCAAGGTCGATTTTGTGGGAGTAAAATACGGATACGGCTCAATTAAGGCAATGCAGGATGAGGGCGCATCTCTGTTTGCGGATACGCCGAAAGATATTTTAAAGTTAATCGGCTGACAAGCGGTAATTAAACGGCAGCCTGCGGCATACATATTACCATAAATATGTATATGTGTGGGGGTTCTTGTGTGTTTGTATTTAACTTTAAGATGAAGTCATCCAAAATACCGGTAATATTTTTTGCCGTAATGTCTGCAGCGGCGGCAATTGTTTGTATTGCCTGTATGACAAAAATGCAGGGAAAACCGCCTTCAAGTGCAACCTGTGATGAAATCGGAACATATACTTTACAAGCCGGTAATACCGAAGAGCAGTGTTTGTTTCTTGAGCAATTCGGATTTGAACCGGATTCAGAAAGCTTTCAAAGCTCCGAAGTGATTATTCCCGGCGAATTTAACACCGTGTACGATGAGTACAATGAGCTTCAAAAAAAGGTTGGACTTGATTTGAGCAAATATAAGGGAAAAAACGTTCAAAAGGTTACATATCCTCTAAAAAACACTGACGGCGAAACGGCTGTGTTGCTTGTTTTTGGGGATACCGTAATCGGAGGACATATTACAAACGGAGAGTACGGCGAAAACAACAAGCCGTTGAATTGTTATGGAAAGAATTGATAAATTGTTGGTGCAGGGCGGTGTCGGCAGCCGCAGAGATGTTCAAAAAATTATAAGAGACGGTCGGGTGCAAATAAACGGTGAGATTTGCAAAAAGTCCGAAACCAAGGTTAACGAAAATTCGGATGAAATTGCCGTGGACGGACAGGCTGTAAATTGTGAAAAGTATGTTTATATTATGATGAATAAACCGGCGGGCGTTGTGTCGGCAACCGTTGATAACCGCGACAAAACCGTTATTGACATCTTGCCTCGGGAGATGAAGCGTAACGGACTTTTTCCGGCAGGGCGGCTTGACAAAGATACCGAGGGACTTCTGATTATTACAAACGACGGTGATTTTGCACACAGAATGTTATCACCGAAAAAACACGTTGACAAAACTTATATTGCCGAGCTTGACAAACCCATAACGGAAGAAATTGTTCGAAAATTTAAAGATGGAGTAATATTTGCCGACGGAACAAAATGTTTACCCGCAAAGCTTGAAATTGGGGCAAGTGTTGATAAAAGGATTGGTATTGTAACAATTTGCGAGGGCAAATTTCATCAAGTTAAAAAGATGTTTGAAGTTTTCGGTATAAAAGTTGTGCATCTTAAACGAATTTCTGTCGGACAATTATACCTTGACGGCAATTTGCCCATTGGAGGTTGCAAATTGATGACGGATTTGGATAAAAAGTCAATTTTCATCGGCAATATACACTAAAAACAGCATGCTTTTTTTATTTAGTATCGAAAATTAATAAAATATCATCACAATATTTAGTTAAAATCGGTATAGTAAAAATTTGTTCAAAGTGGTATATTAATAGACGAAATAAAGTGTAGGGACTTTATTCACAAATGGAGGTATTTATAATGGCAAATGTATCATTGAAACACGTTTACAAAATCTATGACGGCGGAGTTACAGCCGTAACGGATTTTAATCTTGAGATTGCAGATAAAGAGTTTATTATTCTTGTCGGTCCTTCCGGTTGCGGTAAATCAACAACTCTCAGAATGATTGCGGGACTTGAAGATATTTCAAAAGGTGAGTTATATATCGGCGACAGACTTTCTAATGACGTTGCTCCGAAAGACAGAGATATTGCAATGGTTTTCCAGAACTACGCACTTTATCCGCATATGACCGTTTATGACAATATGGCATTCGGTCTTAAACTCAGAAAAACTCCTAAGGAAGAAATTAAGCGCAGAGTTGAAGAGGCTGCACGTATTCTCGGAATCGAGCAGTATCTTGACAGAAAGCCAAAGGCTCTTTCAGGCGGTCAGAGACAGCGTGTTGCACTTGGTCGTGCCATTGTACGTAACCCGAAAGTATTCTTGCTTGACGAACCGCTTTCAAACTTGGACGCAAAGCTCCGTGCTCAGATGCGTACAGAGATTTCAAAGCTTTATCAGAGACTCGGAACAACATTTATTTATGTAACCCATGACCAGACCGAGGCTATGACAATGGGTACAAGAATCGTTGTTATGAAGGACGGATTTATTCAACAGGTTGACACTCCGCAGCATCTTTATGATTTGCCGTGCAATATGTTTGTAGCGGGATTTATCGGTTCACCTCAGATGAACTTTATTAATGCTACTGTTCAGAAGTCCGGTTCCGAGTACACTCTTAACTTCGATAAGTACAAAATTCCTGTTCCTGCCGACAAATGTGCAAACGGCAAGCTTGCCGCTTATGTCGGAAAAGAAGTTGTTTTCGGTATTCGTCCCGAGCATGTTCACGATGAGCCTGAAGAGCTTGAGAAAGCCAAGGTTACACTTGATGCAAATGTTGATGTTACAGAACTTATGGGTGCTGAGATTTATCTTTATGTAAATATCAGCGGAACGCCGATTACCGCTCGTGTTGAGCCTACATCCACAGCTCAGCCGGGAGATAAGATTAAAATTGCATTCAGTCTTGATAAACTTCATATCTTTGATAAAGATACCGAGCAGACAATCACAAACTGATAATAATTTAAAAAGGGGCTGTTTTGACAGTCCCTTTTGTTTTCGGAGTTGATATTTGGTTTTTACACGGTTTCGGTTTTATTAAGTAGAATTTATCAAAAAACTATATTTTGTCACAATGTCAACACATTGATATGTTATAAAAATACTCGGTGAGGATGTTCCCACCTTGGACGGCGCGGGACATCCTGTTTTTTTGGCGGTAGTTATAATATCTTATGCAATTTTTATAAAAATCTTAAAAAAAATTGTAAACAGAGGTTGATTTTTTTTTGGTTTTTGTGTAATATGTATATAGAAGAATTGTAATGATGTTGATTACAATTATGTTATAATGCAGAGAAAAGAGGTACATTTATATGTCTAACAGATTATTTCAGGGAATTGTACACCAGATGAAGGATGCTATTGACAGAACAATCGGTGTTATTGATGAAACTTCTGTTGTTATTGCCTGCTCGGAACTGGGCAAAATCGGCGAAGTGAATGAAAGCATTAATTCAGAAACACTCAGCCTTACAGCTCCGTTTGTTATCAACGGTTACACATACAAATCGTTTGGAAGCAGTGCAAAGTATGACTACGCTGTTTTTGTGCAGGGTACTGATGAATATGCACAAAAGTATGTTCAGCTTCTTTCGGTATCTTTTGCAAGCATAAAGCAGTATTATGATGAAAAATACGATCGTTCCAACTTTATTAAGAATGTTATTCTTGATAATATTCTTCCGGGTGACATTTATTTAAAGGCGAGAGAACTTCACTTTAACAGTGAGGTTTCGAGAGTTTGCCTGTTGATTAAGATTGTTGCCAAGACCGACGTGTCTGCGTACGACATTATTCAGAACCTTTTTCCTGACAAGTCGAAGGATTTTGTTATCAATATTAACGAGGAAGAAATTGCTCTTGTTAAGGAAGTTAAAGCTGATACCGACGGTCGTGACCTTGAAAAGCTGGCAAGTTCGATTGCGGACACTTTGTCAAGTGAATTCTATACTCACTGTGTTGTAGGTATAGGAACAACCGTAACGGGTATCAAGGATTTGGCTCGTTCGTTCAAAGAAGCTCAGTCGGCTCTTGAAGTTGCAAAAGTATTTGACACGGAGCGCACAATCGTAAGCTATGACAACTTGGGTATTGCCCGTCTTATCTATCAGCTTCCGACAACACTCTGCAAGATGTTCCTTAAAGAGGTGTTTAAGCGCGGTTCAATCGAAAGTCTTGACCAGGAAACTTTGTTTACAATTCAGCGTTTCTTTGAAAATAACCTTAATGTTTCGGAAACGTCACGTAAATTATTTGTACACCGTAACACTCTTGTGTACAGGCTTGAGAAAATAAAGAAGCTTACCGGTCTTGATTTGCGTGAATTTGAAGATGCTATTGTGTTTAAGGTAGCGCTTATGGTTAAGAAATATCTTAATGCAAGTCCCACAAAGTATTGATTTGAAATTATAAGTCTCGGCAACGCTTTGCTTGTACAAAGCTGAGATTGCTAACGTTGCAAATGAGTGTTAACTTTTCAGGGCTTTGGTGTGTTGTAACATTCACCGGAATTTTGATGTGGTATGCGTCTTGGAGACGGATTAAACTTGCACTATGTGCATTTTGATTATATTTCGGGTTTTTAATTCGGAAAGCAACAGATGAATTTTTAAATATTCAATAAGATTTTCAGAATTTTGAATTTTGAATGTTTGTTAGTTTTCCGACAGTTAAATTACTCTTATTCGTTCCTGAACACAAGGTAATATATGTGTTCGGGACGATTGATTTTATTGCACTTCAGCGTGCAAAGCAAAGGTGAAATTATGATTGATTTTGAAAATATATCAAAAACATATCCTAATGGTATTCATGCCCTTTATGATGTTAATTTGCACATAGACAAAGGCGAGTTTGTGTTTATTGTCGGTGCTTCGGGTGCCGGTAAAAGTACATTTTTAAAGCTTATTATGCACGAGGAAATTCCTTCAAAGGGTGAGATTACAATCGCCGGCAAAAAAACGTCAAAGCTAAAGCGCAAAGAAATTCCGTATCTTCGCCGTCATATGGGAATTGTTTTTCAGGACTTCAGACTTATTGACAAAATGACTGTGTTTGATAATGTTGCATTTGCTATGCGAGCGGTCGGCGAAAACACTGCCACAATCAAAAAACGTGTTCCTTATGTATTGAACCTTGTCGGCTTGTCTGACAAAGGAAAGAGGCGACCGAGCGAACTTTCCGGAGGCGAACAGCAGCGCGTCAGTCTTGCAAGGGCACTTGTCAATAATCCTGAAATAATTATTGCAGACGAGCCTACGGGAAATGTTGACCCGGAGCTGTCACATGAAATAATCGAATTGCTTACGGAGATTAATTCTATGGGTACAACGGTTTTGGTTGTTACCCACGAACATGAGCTTGTGCGCGAGTTTAATCACAGAGTAATAAAAATCGATCACGGCAGAATTGTTGATAATAAAAGCAAAGACAGTATCTCCGACGATTATGATGATATAAAAGACTTTGACGATTATGTATTAGTCAGATGATTTGTGACGATATTGTTACTTTGACCGATAAATAACGTAAAAAACGCTGTGAAAGGAAAGTAGTATGAAAGGCTTTAGCTATCTTGTAAAAGAAGGCTTGAAGAATGTTTGGGTAAACAGAATAATGAGCATCGCTTCGGTTTGCGTGCTTGTCAGCTGCCTTGTGCTTACCGGTTCGGCGACTTTGTTTTCCGTAAACGTATCGGAAATGGTTGACCGGGTGGGTCAGAATAACGAAACCACCGTGTATATAAAAGACGGATATTCTCAGCTTGACGCTGTTTATATAGGAAAAGAAATAGAAAAAATAAATAATGTCAGTTCCGTAACATTTTATTCAAAGGATGATGCCATACTTCAATTTAAGAGTCAATTGGGCGATGAGTTGTTTTCTCAGATTGATGAGGATAAAAACCCACTGCCCGATGCATTCATTGTTGTTATGGATGACTTGGAAAAGTATGATGAAACAGTTGCTGAAATTCAGAAAACAGACGGCGTCGATTCTGTTTTGAACCGCAGGGATTTTGCGGAAAAATTGACTGATATCAGCCATATGGTTAATATCATCGCCGTAGGAATTGTTATTGTACTTGTTGTTATTTCGTTGTTCATCATAGCTAATACGATTCGTGCGACTATGTATTCACGCAGATTTGAGATCAGCATAATGAAGTCGGTCGGTGCTACCGACTCGTTTGTTCGAATGCCGTTTTTGGTTGAAGGTATGTTAATCGGTTTGATTTCCGCCGCAATTTCGGTGGGCGGTCTTGCTCTTTTGTACGAGGGAATAAGTCAGGTGTTTGTTTCAACAAACATTCCGTTTGATTTTATTCCGTTTACCAACGTGTTGTTACCGGTGGTTGCATCATTTGTTGTTGTTGGAATGTTTGTCGGCTTTGTGGGAAGCTTCCTGTCTATTCGTAAATATTTGAAAATGGAAGGCAATGAAATTCTCGGATGGTAATTTCCGATAAGGAGAAATATATGAAACTAAAAAGAATTTTATGTGCACTGCTCGGCGTATGTATGATAACTATGCCGATATCAATGTCGGTTTTCAGTGCGGGTGCGGAAAGTATCAGTTCGCTCCAGCAAAAGCTTGAAGAACTTGAAAAACAAAACAAGGACTATCAGAGTATTCTCGACAAGGCGGAATCGGACATAAAGGATAAAGAAGAATATAAGGAAGCCCTTGTAAATAAAATTAAAAATCTTAATGAAAAAATAGCGGTTACAAGGGAATCCATTGAGGCTCTCAACAGCGATATAGAAGCTAAGCAGAAGGATATTGATAGTGCCAATTCCGACATTGAATCTCAGGTTGATGCGCTTTGCGCCCGGTTGAGAACCATTTATATGGCAGGCAGCGCAAGTGATTTGGAAATAATTCTCGGTGCCAAGGATTTTTCGGACTTTGTTGATAAAACGGAGCTTGTAAAAACACTTTCCAATTATGACAAAAAATTGATTAGTGAAATTACCGATAAGCTTGACAGTGTTTCGGAACAAAAGGAAACGCTTGAAAACGATAAGGCAGATCTGGAGTCAAAGCAGGATTCTTTGCAGACCGACCTTGATGATTTAAATAATACTCTTGAAGAGAATGAAGAGATTCTGAAGGATCTTTATACAGAGAGCGATAATGCAAAAAGTGCCATCGAAAGTTCGGTGGGCGAGAGTGATGAGATTCAAGCCAAGATAGCATCTTATTATGCAAAACAAGCTGCTGCGGCACAAGGAGCCGCACAGACAACTCAGGATGCGGATATAACACCGTCATCTTCCGGATTTACGTGGCCTTGTCCTGGTTTTTATTATCTGTCATCGCTTTGGAACGAGGACAGAACTACATATAATCACGGCGCAATTGATATTGCCGGATCCGGAATTATGGGTGCTTCGGTAGTTGCCGCCGACAGCGGTACGGTAATTGATACATACAATTCCTGCTATCATAACTGGGGCAAGAACGGTAGTTGCGGCTGTAACGGAGGTTACGGCAACTATGTTATGATTGACCACGGCAACGGCAAGGTTACTGTTTACGGTCACTTTACAAATGTTATTGTCAGTACCGGTCAAACGGTGAAAAAAGGTCAGACCATAGGTTATGTTGGTTCAACGGGCAATTCAACAGGTCCGCACCTGCATTTTGAATGCAGATACAACGGAGTTAAGTATAATCCTATGACTGAGTACGAATAATTGTTAATTAAAAGTATTCCTCCCGCATATAAATTGTTAAGGCAATTTTGTCTTAACAGATATGTGGGGGGATTTTTTTGATTACGGCATTAAGCGTCTGTATACCGGAGCACCGCAAAGGTGTGATGGGACTTGCGGACAAATTAAAAAAAGATAAAATAGAAGTTAAAATATGCAAGGCGAGAGGTGTGCAGATAAAACATATTACATACACAAGCTTTAGCGGTGAGATTCGTCTTGACAGAGCGAGCAAGTTAATAGGAGCGCAGCGGGGACAGATTTTGTGTTCGGAAAAGTTGGTGTTTCCGCTTAAAAGCGGTTATAAAAGGTTTTTTTCAACGTCGTTTTCGGTAAGGCTTTGCACCAATATGGCACTCAGTGTGTTGCAGGAGTGCAAGTGCGCTGCAAGCCTAAGAGTGGGAATATATGACTTGAGGGCAACAGCTTGTGATTTTTTAATTAATGTACTTGAATATTGTTCTGATGTTGTTGCGGTAACGCAAAATGAACGACCGTATTTTTATGTTGCCGACAGAGCACTTGACGAAATCGGAGCAACGGCATTAATAACCAAGAATATAACAGAACTTTCCGAATGTGACCTAATCATTGCACCGTCTGTTATAGACGTCAGTCTGCCGTTAAAGGAAAATGCGATTGTTTTGACCACAAAACATCCGAAGTGCAAAACGGAAGGAAACGTGTACTATAAATATAATTTCAGTATGCCTAACGGTTTTGCCGGCATAAAACCCAAAGAACTTGATGAGGAATATTTTTGCTCGGCACTGTACACTCTCAGTGCACAATACGAGCTGGGATCGATTGTGCCACTTTCGTGTCGAAATGAAAATATGTCACAAACGGTAAAGTCGCTCTGCGAAACGATAGAGGAGCAAAAATCCAGTAAAAATCGTGATTTTGTTTAATAACATACATTTTGAAAAACACTTTGATTAATACGTTTGCCTGCCTTGCAAACCGACTAACATTTCCTTGACAATAACAGCGAAAAAGCCTATAATAAATCTATATGTGAAAATTTTTCTTTTGCAGAAAGGATGATATAAAATGGCAGCAAAACCAACTATGCTTACCGAGGAAGGTCTTAGAAATCTTGAGGAGGAACTTGCGTATCTTCAGGACGTAAAACGTAAAGAGATTGCAGAGAAAATCAAGGTTGCACGTTCCTACGGCGACCTTTCCGAGAACAGCGAGTATGATGATGCCAAAAACGAGCAGGCGATTATGGAGGCTAGAATTACCACAATCGAGGCAATTCTTAAAACTGCCGTTATTATTGATGAGTCGGAAACATCTAACGAACACGTTCATCTGACATCTGTTGTTACAATTGAAAATGTTAAGACAGGAAAACAGTCAAAATATAAAATTGTAGGTTCGGGTTCAAACGAAACAAATCCAAAAGAAGGCAAGATTTCGGATGAATCTCCGATTGGCAAAGCACTTATGGAAAAGAGCGTCGGTGATGTCGTGGAGGTTGAAACTCCGGGCGGCGCAGTTGCGTTCAAGGTAATTGAAATTTCAAAGTAATTTTTAGAAGAACAGGGGAAGTTAAATATGAGTCAGAAGCCGCAACAGGCTAATACAAGCGATGTAATAAAGGTACGCTACGACAAGCTTGAAGCATTAAGAGAAGCAGGCAGAGATCCGTTTGTTATAACAACAAGCGACCGTGATACTCTTACCGAAACAATAAAGAAAAATTACGAAGAATACGAAAATAAAGATGTTTGCGTTGCAGGCAGACTGCTTTCAAAGCGCGGTAAGGGCAAAGTTTCGTTTATGGATTTGTACGACAGAAGCGGAAAAATCCAGATTTTTGCAAAATTTGACGACCTTGGCGAGGAAGAATACGGTTTTCTCAAGAAATGGGATATCGGCGACATCGTTGAGGTAAAGGGCTTTGTATTCAAGACTCAGATGGGCGAAATTTCAATCCATGCAAAGGCAGTAAGACTTCTTTCAAAGTCGTTAAAGCCGTTGCCTGAGAAATATCACGGACTTACCAATACAGACCTTCGTTATCGTCAGCGTTATGTTGATCTTATTATGAATCCTGAGGTAAAGGATACTTTTGTAAAGCGCTCAAAAATCATCAGCAGTATTCGTCGCTATCTTGATTCTCAGGGTTTTATGGAGGTTGAAACTCCGATGCTCGTTGCAAATGCAGGCGGTGCGTCGGCTCGCCCGTTTACTACGCACTTTAATGCACTTGACGAAGACTTGAAGCTCAGAATTTCTCTTGAGCTTTACCTGAAAAGGCTTATTGTAGGCGGACTTGAAAAAGTTTATGAAATAGGACGTGTGTTCCGCAACGAGGGTGTTGATACACGACACAACCCCGAATTTACTCTGATGGAGCTTTATCAGGCATACACGGACTATAACGGTATGATGGATTTGACAGAAAATCTGTACCGCCATGTTGCTCAGGAAGTTTTGGGTACGACCAAAATTACATATAACGGCGTTGAAATGGACTTGGGCAAGCCTTTTGAAAGAATAACAATGGTTGACGCAGTAAAGAAATATGCGGGCGTTGATTTTAATGAAATTAAGACAGACGAAGAGGCAAAGGCTCTTGCAAAAGAAAAGGGCATTGAATTTGAGGAAAGACATAAAAAGGGAGATATCCTCAATCTGTTCTTTGAAGAATATGCCGAGGAGCATATGATTCAGCCAACATTTGTTATGGATCACCCGATTGAGATTTCACCGCTCACCAAAAAGAAACCCGAAAATCCCGATTACGTAGAACGTTTTGAGTTCTTTATGAACGGTTGGGAAATGGCTAATGCCTATTCGGAGCTTAACGATCCGATTGACCAGAGGGCAAGATTCAAAGCTCAGGAGGAGCTTTTGGCTCAGGGCGATGAAGAAGCGAACACAACCGACGAAGACTTCCTTAATGCTCTTGAAATCGGTATGCCGCCGACAGGAGGTATAGGCTTCGGAATCGACAGAATGACGATGCTTCTTACAGATTCGGCAGCTATCCGTGATGTGCTGTTGTTCCCGACAATGAAGACATTAGAGAAATAAAACACTCAGAAACCCAGTGTTTTAGCGGTTTTTGAGGTATGAAACAACAGAAAAACCTACACCAATACACCAATTTTACACCAATTGATGTAGGAAGTTGTGCAGACAAGAAAAAATCGCATAATTTGACAATGAATGGGCAATTCCAATTGGAGTTGCCCATTTTCAAAAATGAGCGAAAATATAAATCGGAAGTTAAGGAGGGAGCAAGATGGTAAGCAAAAGATGGAAAACTCTTCAAATCATTCAATTCATAATTTTCTTGTTCGTTAGTGCTTTCTTGTTTACAAGAGCAGTAGACGGACATGGAACTGTACAGACCTTAGAAGTAAAGCTGATTAGTTTTGCAGTATGGGGAATTTTTTATCTTGGCATATTAGCGATAGAGTGGTTGATTTACTTTATTGTTCGACACTCTAAACATTAAATTCTTGTTTATCAATTTGCTCTTTGAGAGAGGAGAAAATCCTTTTCTCAAAGGGCTTTTTCTATTTCCGGAGCTATTCGCAAACTACAAGATAAAGCCAAAACTTCATATACTCTAAGCACAAGGAGGTCGAGGTTTGGCTATGAATAACAGTTTAGCAGAAGTACATCCGGAGTTAATATCCGAGTGGTCAGAGAAAAATTTACCGCTTACACCTGATGACATTACTTTCGGTTCAAATAAAAAAGTATGGTGGAAAGGTGCTTGCGGTCACGAATGGCAGACAAGCGTTAAGGCGAGGTCTAATGGAGAGAACTGCTCCATTTGCTCAGGAGCAAGAGTAATTGCCGGCATTAACGATTTAGCTACATTAGAGCCGTTACTTGCAAAGCAGTGGTCTGATAAGAATAATATACAGCCGACAGAGGTATCTATTGGCTCTCACAAGAAAGTAATCTGGAGATGTGATAAAGGACACGAATGGGAAGCTGCCGTTAAGAGCAGAACGATAAATAAATCAGGTTGCCCGTATTGCTCTCATAATAAGGTGCTTGAGGGATTTAATGACCTTGCTACTCTTCTACCGGATATAGCGGCTGAATGGTCAGATAGGAATTATCATCTACTGCCTACTCAGGTTACGGTCTTTGCCAATCGTAAGGTTTGGTGGAAGTGTAAGGATTGCGGAATGGAATGGTTCACGCTCATTTCTACCCGTTCAGGTGGCAGTAAATGTCCATATTGCAGTGGATACAAATTGGTGAAAGGCTTTAACGACTTGGCAACTACACACCCTGAAATTGCTTCTGAGTGGTCAGAAAAGAATTTACCATTTAAGCCGGATGCGGTAAATGCAAAGTCGAGGGAAAATGTCTGGTGGAAATGCAGTAAATGTGGTAACGAGTGGAAATCGGTTATCAATGCCCGTGTGAAGGGAACTGTTTGTCCTGTTTGTGCGGAGCGAGAAGTCCTTGCCGGATATAATGATTTGGCGACAACAGATAAGGAGCTACTTGACGAATGGTATTATGAGCTGAATAACTTGAAGCCAACAGAAGTATCAAGAAATTCAGCAAAAAGAGCTTGGTGGAAGTGCAAGCACGGGCATTCTTGGAGTATGAAGATAAATGAAAGGACTGTGCTTGGTAAGGGCTGTAGGATTTGTGAGAAAGAATATTTATCAGTCTTTCCGGCACTGGCGGTCAGCTATTATGCAAATAAGAAAGGCTTGAAAGCCGAGCTTGGTTCTGATGAACTGATAGGAATACCGCTTGAAACATATATCCCATCAGAGAATCTTGTCATAGAGTCAAAATCAGATACAGAAGAAATTGAGATACTAAAGGAGCATATGTGCAAAGCACGAGGAGTAAAGCTAATAAAGTTACCGATGAAAGGCACGGAGATTGATTATGCCAACAGCCTAAAGAAAGCATTTCAAAGCATACATATATTTATATCTTCCAATACAGAGGAAGATGTCAGGATAATCAGGGATACATATAATCGTTGGAGGGAAAGTTAATGAGAGAGCCAAAATATCATATCTATATGAATGAAGAAGAACGAAGTCGAGTGATACAGTCACTCATAAAATTAAAAAATGACCTTTTAGAGCAAGGCAGATATACTGACGCAGTTGATGATGTTCTTTGTAAACTCATTAAAGCAAAGAAAAAGACAGTGAAAATTAAATAAACAAGAAGACCTTTAAGCCGTCTGTTCCTTAATCGGAGCAGGCGGCTTTTTCTCGTTTTAGAGCATTTTTTGAGGAAATAAAAAATTTTTTAACTTTTTTTCTGAAAAACACCTGATTTTGGGTATGCATTTGGAGACCTTTGTGCAAATGAGTGAAGGGGTTAATTCCAAACCACAAAAACGGAAGCCTTTTCAAAGGTTCTTTGACAACTGAATATCACATTCACTAAGACTTTATTTCTGATGATAGCCACCTTAGACGGTACGCCGAGATTTCTGTTTTACAGGATAGCGAGAACTCCGTCTATGAGTATCGGGTTGCTCCCGATATGGCGATGACAGTCAGAATGATAATGATACTTCTCTACGGAGCTGGCGGAGAACCCGGCAGAGGTGAAAAGCCTATGATACAGATTAGCAGTCTGTTCCTTAGTGATTTCCCATAAGCGGAATTTATTTCAGCTTGGCAAGGGGTGTTAAGAACAAATATTGCTGTTGACCGATTAGGAAATGCGTCGGTCAAGTACATAGCAGTGAAAGCTGCTATGAATCTAAGAAAGGAGGACAACGAAGTGTCTAACTGCAAAACGATTGCCATATGCAATCAAAAAGGCGGAGTTGGAAAGACCACCACTACGGTTAATCTCGGAGTAGGGCTTGCAATGCAAGGGAAAAAAGTACTGCTTCTGGACTGTGACCCGCAAGGCGACCTCACGTGCTGCCTCGGTTGGAGAGACCCCGATAGTCTGGGTATCACGCTTGCAACGAAACTCACAGATGTAATAAACGAAACGATGAAAGACCCGACAAGCGGTATTTTACACCATGAGGAAGGCGTTGATTTACTTCCGGCAAATCTTGAGTTGTCAGCAATGGAGTACAACCTGATGAATGCTTTGAGCAGAGAAACCACTCTTAAAAATTTTTTGAGTCAAGTAAAAGACAGATACGACTATGTGATTATGGATTGTATGCCGTCACTGGGTATGGTTACTCTTAATGCTCTATCAGCCGCAGATGGTGTAGTTATTCCTGTTCAGGCTCAGTATTTACCGGCTAAGGGAATGACACAGCTTGTAAGTACAATCTCCAAGGTTAAGAAGTATATCAATCCGGATATTAAGATAGACGGAATGTTACTTACTCTTGTGGATAACCGAACCAACCTCGCTAAAAGCACGGTGGAAGCACTGAGGGAGAACTTCGGAAGCTCAATAAGAATGTATCAGTCACAAATACCGATAGCCGTAAAAGCTGCCGAGACTTCTTCCAAGGGCAAGAGCATTTATGCTTATGAGCCAAACAGCACGGTGTCAAAAGCCTATGCTGAATTTACGAAGGAGGTGTTAGCTGATGGCAGGAAGAAAGAGCGACTTCACTCTCACGAAGCTCGATGATTTATTTACCACACAGGAAATGCGAGATGAAGCAAAGCTTGCTAAAATCCGAGATATTCCGCTTGAGCTGATTGACGATTTTCCAGACCATCCGTTTAAGGTAAGGGACGACGAAGATATGCTACAGCTTGTTGAGAGTATTAAGGAACGGGGAGTAATCACTCCGGCTACGGTAAGGCAAAAGGAAGACGGCAGATATGAGCTTGTATCCGGTCACAGAAGAAAGAGAGCTTGTGAGCTTGCCGGTTTTGAAACCTTGCGATGTGAGGTTGTAGACCTCAACAGAGATGAAGCCACTATTTTAATGGTTGAAAGCAATTATCAAAGGTCGCAGATACTTCCAAGTGAAAAAGCATTTGCCTACAAAATGCGATTGGACGCAATGCGAAGACAAGCTGGTAGACCAAGTAGAGAAAATTCGGACCCAGTGGGACCGAATTTAATTGGGACTCGCTCCAACCTTATGTTGGCAGAAGAAACAGGCGATAGTGCTTCTCAGATTAAAAGATATATTCGCCTTACAAATCTTGTCCCTGAGCTTCTTGAGTTCGTCGATGAGGGCAAGATTAAAATGCGTCCTGCGGTGGAACTCTCCTATCTCGATGAAGATTGTCAGCGTGATGTGGTTGATGAAATCGACCTAAACGACGCTACACCGTCTCACGACCAGACTATCCGAATGAGGAAATTCTTTGAAGAGGGAAATCTCACAACGGAGGCAATCAAAGCCATTATGTCGGAGGAAAAACCGAACCAGAAAGAAAAGATAGTCTTAAGGGGCGACAGGGTGCGTCAGCTTATCCCGAAGAATATTCCGATAAGCCAGACGGAGGACTTTGTGTGCAAGGCACTGGAGCATTACAACAAGTATCTGCGTAACCGTGCTGAGCGTGACAGCAGATAGCCGTTTGCAAAAGTCCCCTTCCCCACACCCCTACCTCTAAGACTATACAGTTACTTACCGAAAATAATATATTCTATCTCCCATATATATAACTATCTCAATTATATATATCTATCTTAAAGGGAAATCGCATAATGGCAGAGCGAAGGAGGTGTTTGCTAAGATGAAAAATTAAGCTTCAAATCACACCTTTGTTTTTCGGCTGGTTTTATCCTACGATAAGGGCAAAGGAGCGTGATGATTATGTCAAAGAAAATGTTGATTGCAGGAGCTTGTGTAATGGCTTTGCTGCTTCTTGTCGGTTGTCAGGCTGATAAGAAATCGGCAGAAAAAGCTACCGAGAGCACCACCTCTTCTTTTTCGGCAAGTAGTGAAGATACTGATGAAACTGAAGAAGTCACTGATAAAGTCACCAAGGATGAAACCGAGGATGTTATTAACGAGGTAAATTCTGAGGGTACAGAGATTGTGGAAAAGGTTGCTGAGGCAGAAGAAAAATGTGGAAATGTGTCGGATAATGTCGAAAAAGAACAGACCAAGAAATCCACGGGAAGTACCGAAAGCAAGCAATCTGGGAGCACAGGGCAATCCGAAAATAACGGACAAAGCTTAAGCCAATCCGTAAGCCAAAAAAGCACAGAGCAATCTGCAACATCACAAAGCACGGAGCAAGAAACTCCACAGCCGACTACAGAAAGCCATAAGGATACCGAAGCACCTAAGCCTACAGACCAGCCAAAGCCAAGCATAGACATTGACGGGCAGATAAGTTTCGCCAAGGAATATGCCACGAGTATCGGCTTAACGCTTGACAGTACCGCTACAGATTGTTGGGATAATCCCATTACAGTCAATGCGGGGAAGTCAGATGTTAAGGGCGACATCAAAAGCCGCCTAAACCGATACAAAAATACCGAGGGCTTCACTTCTGTCTGGATATGGGCAGTGAAGATATCCGATACGGAGTATGAGCTGTATATCGGCTATGCTTAAAACAATTAAATACAAATATCAGAGAAAGCACATCGTAGAAATACGGTGTGTTTTTGAGTTTAAGGAGGATTTTTTAGATGATAAAAACGAAATTCAAAAGAGCCACATCGCTTGTATTGGCGGCGCTTATGTGTGTGACAGCCTTTTCAAGCCTTGGCTCGACGACGGCTTACGCTGCCACGGGAGAAAAGACCAAGGTGTATATGGTTGACTTCCCTCGTGACGGAGACGCTAATTACGATGGAGTGTGGGGACACAGTGATTTAACCTACAAAAACGGCTGGCACAGCGGTTCTGCCACACATACGAATTTGAAAGCAATCGGCTCATATTCCGGTAACATTGCTTACTGTATAGAGCCGGGTGTTTCACTTAATGTCGGTCAGACAGTAACGCAGTACGATGAGAATTATTTCAACAACATCACTGCAAACGATGTGATTTCCGGTGATGAAATCAGACTTTTGATTGGTCGTATCTTACAGTACGGCTATCAGGGAAGTGTTTCCACTTCTTGGAGGTCACAGAATGAGGAAGCAGCCAACAGCATTGCTCACGCATATGCCACTCAGCTTCTTGTCTGGGAAACGATTGTCGGAGAGCGTGACGCTAACTTCAATCACGTTTCGGTCACCGGTTGCAGCAGTGTAAAGGATGTTGTAAGTTCCAGCCATCCGCTAAGAAGCAAGATTTTCAGTTACTACAACAGTATGGTATCAAGCATTCAGAGCCATACCACAGTACCGAGCTTTTGTGCGAAGTCCACAGGTTCAGCAAAGACCCTTGAGCTTGAATGGAATGGCACAAATTATTCCACAACACTTACCGATACCAACGGTGTGCTTTCTAAGTACAGTTTTTCGGCAAGCATTGACGGAGTATCGTTCTCGGTAAACGGCAACAAGCTTACTGTTTCTATGGATAAAGCTCCTACAAAGGAATTTACCATTACTGCTAAGAAAAATGCCACAAGACGAGGTGTTGTAGTCTGGTCTGAGGGCAGTCATAATCAGAACTCTTCCGTTCAGGACTTGGTATCTTACGCACAGGAAGTAAATGACCCAGTCAGCGGTTATGTGAAGATGAAAGTAAGCTACGGTTCTTGCCAGATTGTTAAGACCAGCGAGGATGGTAAGGTTGACGGACTGAACTTCACTATCACAGGCAACGGCGTAAACAAGACTGTAACTACTGCCAATGGCGGTAAAATGCAGATTGATAACCTTATGCCGGGTATCTATACCGTAACAGAGCAGACTTATGATAAGTACGAGCCACAGGAAACCCACAGAGTAACTGTTGTAGCCGGACAGGTAGCGACAGTCAATTTCAATAATAAGCTCAAAAGAGGCGACCTTCAGGTAGTAAAGACTTCCGAGGATAACCTTGTTGAGGGTGTGAAGTTCCATCTCTACGGCACTTCGCTTTCAGGCGACAATGTCGATGAATATGCAGTAACTGACGCAAGCGGTGTTGCAACATTTAACGATGTTCTTATCAGCGGTTCAGATTCCTATACACTTGAGGAAGTTGATACTGCTATCCGTTATGTCATTCCTGAAAGCCAGACAGCCGCTATTAAGTGGAACGAGGTAACTAAGAAGAGTGTCAATAACATTTTGAAGAAATTCACTGTTACCGTAACCAAGAGCGACGCTGAAAAAGGCGAAGCACAGGGCGACGCTAAGCTTTCAGGAGCTGTTTACGGCATTTACAAGGGCGAAACTCTTGTAGATAAATATACAACTGATGAGAACGGTCAGTTTACCACAAAGGAATATATCTGCGATAACGACTGGACAGTAAGAGAAATCACTCCAAGTGAGGGATATTTGCTTGATACTACCGCTCATAAAGTCGGTGCAGAGCCTGAGCTTTACACGATTGAGCACAATCTCACTTCCAATGATGTAACCGAACAGGTAATCAAAGGAAATGTGGCAATCATCAAGCACACAGATGATGGGGAAACAAAGATTGAAACACCTGAGGAGGGTGCAACATTTGAAATCTATCTGAAATCTTCAGGCAGCTATGAAGGTGCAAATGCCGATGAAAGAGATACTCTTACTTGCGATGAAAACGGATTTGCACAGTCAAAGGATATGCCTTACGGCGTTTATACAGTTCATCAGACTTCCGGCTGGGAAGGCAGAGAGCTTATGGATGACTTTGATGTGTATATCGCACAGAACGGACAGACTTACCGCTACCTTATCAACAACAGCAACTTTGAAAGCTTCGTAAAGGTTGTAAAGGTGGACGCTGAGACAGGAAATACTATCCCTTATGCCGGAGCTGGATTTAAGATTTATGACCCTGATGGAAATCAGGTAACTATGACATTTACTTATCCGACTCCTACAACCATTGATACTTTCTACACAGATGCAAACGGACAGCTTGTAACTCCTGAGAAGTTAGATTATGGCAAGGGATATTCCATTGTGGAGGTTCAGGCTCCTTACGGATATGTACTCGATGAAACTCCGGTATATTTTGATATTACCGAGGATAATTCAACAGATGAAGGCGGTGTAACCGTTGTGAAAGTAAACAAAGAAAATATGGCACAGAAAGGTACTGTAACAGTCGAAAAGACAGGCGAGGTATTCAGCGGTGTCAATGTAAGCGGTTCAGAGGATACAAATGTTATCTATCAGCCAGTTTACGAAGTTCAGGGACTTGAGGGTGCTGTTTACGAAATCAGAGCAGCCGAGGATATCATTACACCTGACGGAACTCTCAGATACTCTAAGGGCGAAGTTGTCGATACTGTTACAACAAGTGCTGACGGATATGTTAAGAGCAAGGAACTTTATCTTGGTAAATACGAGGTAGAAGAAATCACTGCTCCTACAGGAATGGTTCTGAATAGCGAAGTTCATACAGTAGAGCTTACTTATGCCGGACAGAATGTTGCCGTTACTGAGACTGCAACAAGCTTTTATAACGAAAGACAGAAGGTTCAGATTAATCTTGTAAAAGCTATCGAAAAGGATGAGAACTTCGGTATCGGCGATAACGGAGAGATTAAGAATATCACATTCGGTCTTTATGCCGCAGAGGAGCTTGTATCTTCAAGCGGTACTTCCATTCCGGCAGACGGTCTTATTGAGATTGTAAGCGTAAATGAGGATGGAACAGCTACAGTTAAATCCGACCTTCCGCTTGGCAGCTACTATGTGAAAGAGCTTGCTACAGATGAGCACTATGTACTCTCTGATACAAAGTATCCTGTAAACTTCGAGTATGTAGGTCAGGATACAGCGACAGTTGCTATCACAGCAAACGACGGAAAAGTTATCGAGAATAAGCTGATTTACGGTTCTGTATCAGGTAAGAAGATTGACGAGAACGGTGAAGCCCTTGAGGGTGCTGTTATCGGTATCTTTAAGTCTGATGAAACTGAATTTACAAAGGATACTGCTATTATGACTACTACCTCTTCAAAAGACGGTAGTTTTTCTTTTGAGAAAGTTCCTTACGGCAACTGGGTTGTAAGAGAAATCGAACAGCCTAAGGGACTTGTCCTTGATGATACTGCTTATGAAGTAAATATCAGTGAAGCCGGTCAGGTTGTTGAGATTGAAATCGTGAATGAATATGTTCACGGCAATATCAAGCTCACTAAGGTTGACGCTGAATATCCTGACAACAAGCTTACAGGCGGCACATTTGAGGTCTATAAGGATACAAATGAAAACGGCAAGATTGATAAGGATGATGAGCTTATCGGAAATCTTGTGGAAACCGAGACAGGTATCTATGAGATGAAAGAGCTTCTTTATGGTCACTATATCGTCCGTGAAACAAAAGCTCCTGAAGGCTTTATTCTTGATGAGGGCGAGTATTCCGTATTCATTGAGGAAGATGAAACTACCTACGATGTTGAAAACAAAGCGGGTGTCGGTTTTATCAATGAAGCTATGAGAGGAACACTTAAAATCCAGAAAACATCTTCTGACGGAAAGGTCAGCGGATTTGCTTTCAGAATTACAGGTGCAAACGGTTATGATATGACATTTGAGACTGATAAGAACGGCGAAATCGTAGTCGAGGGACTTCGTATCGGAGAATATACGGTATCAGAAGTTTCTAACAATGCGTCAGCCGCATATATCACACCAGCCGACCAGAAGGTTGAGATTAAGTACAACGAAACAGCTACAGTCAAGATGTACAACGAGCTTAGAGAAACTCCAAAGACTGGCGACGATACCAATATGACACTTTGGTATGTGCTTGCAGGACTTTCCGCAGCCGGTGTAGCTGTATCTACCGCACTTGCCATCAGAGGAAAGAAGAAAAATGAGGAGGTTGAAGACTAATGGAACTTAAGACGATTATCGCTGTCGTTTTGGTTGCCGTGATTATCGGCGGCTTTATCTTTCTTCAGGTTAAGAACCGCAAGAAGTAAGAAGCGAAAATAGAATAGAAACCAATTAACCACAGGGGCGGAGCGTAAAAACTTCGCCCTTATTTTTATTTTAGGAGGAACGCAAATGAAACAGAAAACAACAGTTGAAAGCCGTGTGCTTGAGATTTTAATGGAGTGTCCTGCATCAAGATATGACGATATGCTGCTCATTCTTCACTACTACAACAGATTCGGATATTTAAGAGCCGGAGAACTTCCGCTAAAGGATATTGTGTTTAACTACAGAGCCTTGGGACTTCCTTGCTTTGAGACAATCCGAAGAGCAAGACAGCGAGTGCAGTCACTCTTCCCTGAGGTGTCGAGACATCCGATAAGAGAAAATGAAGAGGATGATACAGAGGATATGGAAACTGCCAAAGATTTGGAAGACTTAGGACTTCCGGATTTTGAAGGACTAATCATCATCGGACTTGAGTAAGGAGGCTTTGTATGAATGAGAAAGTAACATTTCAGAGCAAGGTAAAAGTTTTAAACAAACTTTTTGACTCAGGATGTGATACGGAGAAGAAGTTACAGCAGCTTGATATGGCGGCTGTGATTCAGATACCGGGCATTACCATTCCTGATATGAGCGTGATTATGGAGCTTCAGAAAAGTGCCAAGGCTGGAAAGTTATTCTCCTACCTTGGCGGTGGAAAGGATGAAGCAGTAAATACGAATCGAGGTAAGAGCAATGAGCAGACAGGACATTAAAGGCGATGAGCCTAAGAAAATACGATTTATTGACCCACACTACAATTTGAAATTCTATCTTCCCGATGGTGGAAAGATACGAATAACCAATCGAAACGGAGAGTCCTTTGAGAGGGCTTGCAAGTATATCGACGACTATCATTTGTATGTGGGTAACTGCTGTTATCACATCTGCGAATTTGCAGAAAGGATGGAGATGAACGGCAGTAAGGTTGAGCCGATTGAAAATACCGAGCCACAGAAAAATAAGCAGACAAAACACAAAGATTTAGAACGATAGGAGGGAAAGTGAATGGCACGAAAATATGACCTGATTTCTGAGCTTTACGACCGCACCTGTAAGACGGTTGTAAGAAGTCCTCAGAACTGGCAGGCATTTTTGCAGTCGGCTTGCCGAAATTACAAGTTAAGATATGACGAGCAATTACTTGTTTATGCACAGCGACCTGACGCAACGGCAGTGCTTGAGATAGAACGCTGGAATGGAAGTTTTGGCAGATGGGTAAACCGAGGAGCTAAGGGTATTGCGGTATTCGAGGACGCAAACCGAGAAAAGCAAAGGCTTATCCATTACTTTGATATTTCCGATACCCACGAGAGCAGATATTCAAGACCTGTTCCGATATGGGATATGCGTGATGAATATGAAGCCGAGGTTATCGAAACGCTTGAGAGTTCTTTTGGAGAACTTGAAAATAAAAGCGACCTTGGCGGTGCAATCCTTAGTGCAGCAAGAAATGCCGCAGAGGATAATATCCCTGACTATTTAAGCGATTTGCTTGGAGTTAAGGAAGACAGTTTTCTTGACGGATTAGAGGATGGTTCAGTTGCTACGATTTATAAAAATATTGTGGCAAACAGCGTTGCATTTATGATGATGACAAGACTTGGAATTGATACAAGCGAATACTTTGAGCTTGATGATTTCAGGGATGTGACGAATTTCAACACACAGGACACCCTTAACGCACTGGGCTTTGCCACAAGTGATATTGCAGAGATGGGACTGTCAGAAATTTCAAAAACTATCGTAGCACTGGACAGACAGAATCGCATAATTGCCGGTCAGGGAAGAAATGAATACAATAAAGCCAACGACAAAGACGAAAGGAGTTTTCAAAATGAGCGAAATAACATACACGATGGTGGGCGATTACAATCTGCCGAATCTGGAACTTCCGAAGCAGCCGGAAGTAACGCTGGGCAGATACGCCTCGATGAGGAGAAAGTATCTGAAGGAGAAGCACAGAGTCCTCTACTACAATCTTCTGACGAAGGGAACGCTTACAGCTCACTTGGCAGAGACGGAGCAGAGAGCCACGGAAATGGAGGAGAAAATCCTAACCGAGATGGCGAAGAAAGAGGGCTTGACCGAGAAGATGAAAGCCGACGATATGATGAAGTGGGTAGGTCTGATGAACAATCTCAGACACTCAGCACAGGAAATCGTAATGGCGGAAGTAATTTACGCTTAGAATTTTATGACCGAAGCAACGAGGACAAGAGCCTTCCGTTCTTTGGGAAAGATGAAGTTATCAATGAAATTCTAAGAACAACACCGCACCTATCAGCGAGCTTGGAAGACATCAAGAATTTCTACGAAAGAAACCTTGATAATGCTTCAAGAAGAGAATATATCAAGAGCATTTTCAATAATGATTATACCGAGCTTACTTTAGAGGACGGAAGAACCGTAGGCTACAAGACTTTTCAGAATGTACTTCACTTATGGGAAGGCACTTATGATAACAGAACTGCTCAGAGCTTCTATAACTGGGAAGTTATTGCAATGCACTTTGAAGCTATGCGGCTTCTTGGAGAGCTGAGCGACAGAATAAAACCACTCCCGTCAGTGGACGGACAGATGAGCTTAATACTTGAGGGACAGGCAGAGGCAACATTGTCAATAAACAAACCCTCTGTATCTGTATTATTTGATTCATTTGCTTCGATTTCTGACAGAAGAATGTTGTTTATTGTTACTGGTTTATCACCTGAATTGAATATGAGTGTTATCTTATCATCATACAAATAAATTGCATTTATAAATGTTGTTATCAGTACTTTTCTATATTTGATGTCGTCTGCACTACCGTTTTTTAACGAGGTCAAGAAGAATTTAATTTCGGGTTCAGTTAAGATAATATGTAGCTTTTCTTCCTCTCGAATTTCTTCTTCAATCTTTTCTTTTTGTGATTCTAGTTCTAAGATTTCAGAATAAAATGTTTTTCGCAGACTTTCAATATCACATTCGGATACGGCATTGATAAGATTTCTGTGTTTTCTTTCATTTTCGGAAAGCTGCTTTTTCAAACGCTTTAGATTAAAGGTGTCTTGGTTATTCTCAAATAGTTTTGAAATCTCTTTTGATATTCTATTGATGTTTTCTTTGGTCAAAAGTCCACGACAAACCTCAATAACGATATCTTCAATGTATTCCTTTTTTACACGCTTCTTTTTACAAGTATGTTTCTTTGTGCCTTTGCATTCATAGTAGCGGTATACTTTGCCAAGTTTTCCTGTTCCTGAAAAACCGGTCATCATTTCTTTGCAGTAACCGCAGAAAAGTTTTGTAGTCAATAAATATTCTTCTTTTGCTCTTGCTCTGGCAGGAGATTTTTTATTTTTCTTTAAAACTTCCTGTACTTTGTTAAATAGTTCATCAGAAATAATGCGAGGAATACCGCCTGCAATTTCTGTATCTTTATAAGTATATGTGCCGATATATCGTTTGTTGCCAAGTATATTTCGGATAGAGTTTTTGCCGAAAGGTTTGTTTTGTATGGTTTTATATCCTTGTGCATTAAGATAATCTGTTATTTCAACAATAGATTTTCCGTCTGCATACATTTCAAAAATCAATTTAATGATAGGGGCGGTATTTGGGTCAATTTGAAATTTTTTATCTTTATCAATATAAAAACCTAATGTTCTGTTACCACCTGTGCAAAGACATTTTGAAGCGTTTATTTCCATACCTCGTTTTACTTTTTGCGATAATTCTGCTGAATAGTATTCCGCCATACCCTCAAGTACGCTTTCCATAAGTATTCCGCTAGCGTCCTCGTTTATATTTTCTCTGGCAGATAATACTCGTACACCGTTCTTTTTAAGTTTATTTTTATAGTGGGCACTATCATATCTGTTGCGTGAAAATCTATCTAACTGATAAACAATAACAAACTCAAAATTCCTGTTTGCACTATCCTGAATCATCTGCAAAAAATCAGGTCTGTTGTCTGTTCTGCCTGAAATTGCTCTGTCTATGTATTCGTGGATAACAGTATAATTGTTTCTTTCACAAAATTCGTGACATACTTTTAACTGTCCTTCAATACTTGTTTCCTGTTGATTATGAGAGGAATATCTCGCATAGATTACTACATTCATTTTAACCCTCTACAATACTCAAATACTTATAAATCGTCGGGTAAGATAAATTACACAGCCTTGAAAACTCCATTTTATTTATCTCGCCGTTTTTATATTTTGGATAATGTTTATAAAATACATTCGGAATATTATCTGCGGTTGTTAGCGGTCTGCCTATTGTTTTACCTTTGGCTTTAGCATTTTCCATTCCGCTTTTTACTCTTTGGCTTATCATATTCCTTTCGATTTCGCTGAACACACCCATCATTTTAAGCATTCCTTCTGTCATAGGGTCTAACTCACTACTGCAATCAACCACGAAACTGCCAAGCACTAATTTCAAATGTTTATCTTTCGCTAATTCGATAATTTCGCAAAGTTGTTTTGTACTTCTTGTGATTCGGCTGACTTCTGTTGCGATAATTGTATCGCCTGTTTTAATTGTGTTCAGTAACTTGTTAAGCTCTGTACGGTTTATTTTTGTACCGCTCTCATATTCCAAATAAATGGTTGCGTCGGTTGCTCCTTGTTGTTTCAGTTCTCGAACCTGTCTGTTAATGTCTTGCAGTTTTTCATTTGTTGAACATCGTGCGTATCCGTAAATCATAACAAAATCACTCGCATTATTATAATTATTTTGTACAATTATATTATAAGATATAAACAAAAAGAAATCAACTGTTTCTTTTATATTTTAGATACAAAAACAGGTGCAATCCGTATAGATTACACCTGTTTTTTACAATTGATATTTATAAACTAAAAGAGATGTTTTCTCTTATATGCTTTTACACAAGAAAACATCTCTTAAAAAATTTTATAACAAGAGTCTTTATTCGCTGATTTCGGCTCTTATTAAATCAGGCAATTTACTCCAATCCTGCTTATATGTTAATTCTCTCTGGATTTGCACAATTTCTTCATTTGATAGAGAACTTGACGGAGCAAACTCATGATACATTTCAAAAAATCCCTCGCTTGGCATAGGCAAATTATCGTTCTGAGTTTCGCTTCGTACAACCAACACAGAAATAAACACGCCGTATTCTTTGTATGTAAGTTTTGTCAAAGGTTCGAGTACAGCTCCCATAGTTCTTGGACTGTTGTAACTTACTTCTTTGCACAGCTCTCCGTAAGTAATTGTTTTGTTTTCTTTTGCACACTGCATTAGTACTTTTGCAATGTCAATATGTAATGAATTTAGAGTAGTCATAATAATCTCCTTAGAATATTTGTTTTTAAAATTGGAATTATTTAATAATCTTGAACTTACTGATTATAGGAAAAGTTTTGGTTTCTCCTTTAACTGCGTAAACAATGCAAACTATTTCAAGAATAGCTAAAGCAAATGAAAACAGTCCGCCTAAAAAGTCCGCCGATAAAAGGGATTACATTAAGCAAAATAGTCAAAGCCCAACCGATACAGAAAAGTATTGCCTGATTAAGATGAAATTTTAAAAACGGAGAATTTTTATATTCGCCCTTTAACAAAGGAATGATAATGAGAACTCCGAGATATGAAATTACAGCCATAATTTTGTTTGACTCAACATCATTTATTTCAGCCTGATTTTGAATTTCTGTACCGCACTTCGGGCAGAATTTAATGCCTTCCTGAACCTGTGTTCCGCATTTTTTACAATAAATCATAATTTACTCCTATCTGTATTACTTTATTCTGTCAATCCAAAATATTCTTTGATTTTTGTGATATCTTCTGATTGACCAAATCTTGATATCGCAAATTCATAATATTCGGGTGAGTACGGATTTGTAACAATCAACTCGATTAGTGTATCTAAAACCTTATCCTGTGGAAAATTCGGATTTGATAAATTTTGAAAAATATTTTTATACTGTTGGTCAGCATCTCTTGTCTGCCACCAAATATCACTTCCGCTATTTTTTAATGTACAAACAAGAGAGATGTAAACATTCCAGTAGTCTAAAAACACACGCTTTAATAAAATGTCTGCTTTAATGCGTCCGTATAATTCTGCTTGCTGTGGCGGTGTGATGTTTCGTGCATTTTTAATTGCGGCATTACTTATTCCTTGTGTTACAGCATTAAATGTTGTCGCCATTGCTACACCTTTTAACGCACCTTTGAAACCAAAGCCACCGCCTACCATAGTCGGAACATGTGACATAACACCTGCAACACTTCTTTGATTATTAGCAACGGTTAGATTTACACTTTCTGTCATTGCATTATAATCATCTATGCCAAGATGAAATTCAGAAGTATGCTGTTCATAAAACGAGTCAAAAGTTACCGTCCAATTTCCGTTAGCAACTAATACATCTACGGCTTTCTGTATTATCGGCGAAAGATTGTCTGCGTATATTTTTGGAAAAAATTCCATAAATGAGATAAAATCATTTATTTTTAAATCATACTCAGACTTAGCTCTTTCAAGGCACTTTTGTGCAATCTCCTTGAACTTCGATCTGTAAGAATTGAATACATCTAAATTTTCGGGAATTCTAAGACTTTTTCCGTAAAAATTAAAATCTTTTATTTTTCCGACTATCGGCTCCCACACTTCTGAAGTTATCGGCGGAATTTCTGTTTCTTCATTTGCTGATTTAAGCGTGTTATCAATGTAGTCGATAATATTTTTCGCTAAATTCATATTCTGCTGACCTATGGGTATTGAATATTTGTTAATAATCAAATTATCGCCACTAATACTTACATTCAAATCGGCAAACATAATTATGTCGCCTGTTGCACCACATTTAAATGTATTGTTAATGCCTGTGCCTAAACTGCCAATGCTGTCAAGAGCTTTACCAAGTCCGCCTGTAATTTTTCCTGTGAGTCCGTTACCGTTTAAACCAAAGCCTTTGCTTATTTTATTAACGCTTTCACTGCCTTTGGTTGTTTCACCCTTGATATAGTAAACTATAAGATAATCGCTATAAACTTCAACTTTAGAACCTGATGGCGACTGCAAAACAAATTTATATTTTTTAGCATTTCCGTGTTCTGCATTGATTTGTTCATTAGCGTAACTTAGAACTGAGTTAAAGCGTGCATTATCTTTGCGACTAAAGGCTAATGTTAATAACTCTCCGTCTTCCGAAGTAGTTTGTGCTACACCGTTTGAAGCAAATGTAGGTGCAGTTATCAAAGTGATAGGCTTTAACTTTGCATATTCATATTCTTTATCACTGTAAATAAGAGATTTTTCTTTGAACGCAAATTTTCTGCCCATACCTAATGTCGGTACAAATTCTTCATAGACTACTTGCGACTGTTGCGATTGATTGACAACATCATTCTTAACAGCTGTTCCGCATACGGTACAAAATGCAGAGTTATCATCTAATTTGCTTCCGCAGTTGGTACAAAAAGCCATACTGTATTACCCCCTAATTATTTAAATATTGATGTTCTTTGATTTGATTTTACAACTATATTCTAGTTTTGTCAACTAGTTTCTAGTATTTTTAACTATTATTTCGTATCTTCCTTTAAAATAATTATGGGTGATTACTATGAATTTCAGCGAAAAATTACGCTTGCTTATAGACGAAGAAAACATTACTCAAAAACAATTTGCAAATGACCTCAATATTGCGCCGTCAACAATAGGCGGATATGTTCAAGGGGTAAGTGAGCCTGACTTTGAAACATTGAAAAGAATAGCTTTATATTTTAATGTGTCCGCTGATTATCTTTTGAACATTCCCGAAAACAAAATAAACAACCTTGCAGAAGAAGAATTACTGCGTGTATTTCGTTCGATGACAAATGAACAGCAACAACTTTATATAGAACAGGGGAAAGTCTTTGTCAGAGCAAATAATCAACTAAAAGCAAAGAACAA
Source organism: Acutalibacteraceae bacterium (assembly GCA_963599905.1). Taxonomy (GTDB): domain Bacteria; phylum Bacillota; class Clostridia; order Oscillospirales; family Acutalibacteraceae; genus Ruminococcoides. The sequence goes on along the minus strand of CAVBYX010000009.1, from coordinate 20,436 downwards.
AGTAAAATCATCTTAATTGATTTTGATAAGCACAAACACAAATAATTTATAACCTTTTATATCTATGTAAGAACAAAAATTATGCTGTCAATAGCTGATAAGAAAACTTTCTAAAACTGTTAGCTGATTTTTCTTGAAGTTATACATCTAACTTGGGTGCAAGCAACTTTGTTTCTGATATAAAAGGACTGATACTATGAAAAAAGTAATAAAATGCACTTTAAATTCAGCCGACAGCTGTGCTGATGATGAACTGTATTTTACAGTAAACGATATGATTTATCTGCTAAATTCCATTGCTCAATTGCAAGATTATGAAATATATGCAACAGAAATTGACAACGGCGTTCTGCTTTCGGTCGGCGATTACATCTATGAACTTAAAACCTGAAATCTTTTGAAAACATTTCGATAATTTCTATGTTTTCGATTATTTTGACTAAAACAAAAGCCTTTGAACAGATTGAAAGTTCAAAGGCTTTTAATATTAGAGATATTTTTAAAACAGCAAATTACAGTAACAAATAATTATTTTGTTAATTAAAAATTCATCACCATCATCACCATAGAATAAAAATCTATTTAAAATTCAACATCTGTATTGTCATCATTTGTTTTATTATGTTTTACATATGGTGGTAATTGAGGTGAATTTTCATTAGTGATAGTTATATATGTTGCGTCTGATTTGCTTTCAGATTTAAAGTCAATGCCAATTGATTTTAAATTACTTTTTAAACTGTTAAGCTTTCTTGACAATAAGTTTGCTTGGCTTGGAAAATCATTTGTTTTAGTCTTTATTTTTTCTCTGTCAGCAAGATATGTCAGTTCTTTAAGCAACTCGGAAACTTTACCTTTCCAGATTTCTTTTTCTTTCATAAATGCAATTAAAAGTGTTGCTACTATATCAGAGTTAATCGCTTCAATATTCTGTTTGTTGTAATTGCATTTATACTCATCTAAGAAAGTTTCTCCAAGGTCACCCAATGCCTGAGCGATAGCATATCCCCAATGAGAAAAGTCAGCCATTCTCGGTAATTTGCTTAATTTTACATTCGGATATATTTTGATTGCTTTTGATAAAATATCAAAAATGTTGCCAAGCATTAACGGCAAATCTTTATCAAATTCTTTCGTAATAGCTGAAATTTCTTTTCTCTTGTCTTCGTCAATTCTTGACAATTCAATTAAAATTGCTCTGTCAAGTAAATCAGAACGTCGGGCTACATTATTTATTCCGTTCAAAGCAATACATCTCTTAAAAGTGAAAATATAGTCATCTCCGTTTGTATGTAATTTTCTTTGCTGAATGCCACTGCCTGTTATTGCTCTGCAGAGAGTATCGCTTGTTTCTTCATTGATACATGATACATTATCAAATGGTAAAAACCAGTGATTTTGTAAATTAACAGCCATTGTTCTTTCGGCTTTTTGAAGTGTTAATACTCCGAGTGATGACGGATCAATGATTTTTTTAAGCAATGCACAACTGGTACTTTTAGCAGCACCTTTTTCTCCGTGGAAAATTGGCATAGGATGTGGAATATCGGGAATAAAACAACTTATCATCCAACACAAAAATAATGTCTTATTTTCGTTAATATTGATATAATCAAAAATTTTGTATATATCTCCGTTTGATTTAGGCAAAACCTGCGGAATCTGGTGCCTTAAGCGTACAAACAATTCAGGAGGGTTGTCCTCAATTGACCAACCGTCAGCTGTAATTTTAACTGCCTGATAATCAGAGTTGCTAAGGTCATACCAGAATGTTTCATCTGTTTTAGCAACACGAACGGATAACGGTGTTCTTTCTTTTATCTCGTATAAAGCATTAGCTGATAATGCGGATATCGCCTGTGATACGCTTTCTTTTTTAGGTGTATAGCCTTTTTTGTTACGGAACAAATAAATTAACCAATATTTAAAATCTTCGCTGTCAAGTCTTTTAACTTCTTTATGGCTGTTTACTGCTATACTGGCATAATAATTGCCAGTACTATCAATCAAGAGTTTAGCATTGTTTTCATAAAAAAGGCTTAAAATCGTATCCGCTTGATTCTCTTTTATGTTTTCGTTTAGCTTTGTGACATCTGTCTTTTTAGGTGAAGATTTACTGATGAATTCTGTTTTATTCATTTTGGGCAGACCTCCTAATTCATTAACATTGTGACCTGACTTTAACCAGTCATAAATATCTTCTTTCTCATCTAAATCAGAAAGAACAATTACACTTGCTGTCGGAATATGTTCTAGTATTTTTACTGCATATTTATTGCCTGCATTATCATTATCCGGAATAATAATTACTTCTTTTTTATCGAAGTAATCGTTATAATAATCATACCAAACAGAATTTGCACCGGAATCAAGTGTGGTAGCAGTCAATCCATTTTTAATTAAAATATCAGCACATTTCTCGCCCTCAACAAAATATATCAGAGATGAATTCAATACGCTAGGAAGATTATACGGTACTCGGTGAACATCTTTTAATGACTTTTTGCCGTTTGGCTGTTCAAATAAGAATGTTTTATCTTTGATACCGTAGTCAATTCTTGTTTTGAAATAAACAGGCTCTGCGTTTTCATCTTTGTATATATAAGTTTTTTGGGATTCAATATGTTTACTATTTGAAGTATTATCATATAAGTCAGACATTTTAAGTCCGACAGCATTCAAAATATCTTTGCAATCACATCCTGCATGACAATAAATCAACCAGTGTGATTTATCGCTCCTGTAGCCTATTGATAAACTATTATGTTTATCGCCATGAGCAGGGCAAAGGGCTGTATACTGATTGTTTGACTGTTTTTTTACGTTTTGAAAATATGCTAAAAACTCATTTGTGTTCATAATGAAAAATCCTTTCACAATATAATTTATTAAGATTAAGCAATAATTTGGAAAATATTCTGCAATATACAGAATATCATGTTGATATCATGAACAAATATCACCTCTGAACTTTCTATAATGTAGTCGCAAACAAATCTTGCAAAATATACAAAATTGAGTAGATTTTAAAAATCCTTATTTTCCTCAGATTTCAAAAATTCTTCATACTCTTTCTGATGAGTTTGTACATAGGCAAGAATATCTTTGTAAATTGCATTAGCTATTACCTTAGCCTGATTGGGGCTTAGTATTACTTTTGGAGTCATAAAAATGCCTCGTTTTTTGTTTATTAAAGACGTCTTTATCCTTAATAACGAAATTCGACTAAACTTTCAGTTTGTTCTTCTATGGTGTATATTTGTGATTTTAGTGCATTTTGCATATAAAACAATAATGCAATTTTCGTAATTAGAATTATATCTTAAACTTTATAGGATATATCGTGAAATAAATTTTTAAAATTTGTGTATTTCGACATAACAAAAAAGCAGTCTAACATAATGTTAAACTGCTTTTTATTGATATTATTTTGCGTTACTGTAATGTGCTTGTTATTTATAAAACTATCGAGAAAATTCAAGCGAAACCATTACAGTTTCAAGCAAAATGTAATGCCAATTTATATTGTTGCTAAATTGAATGTAGCTTCGTCCAATTGGTAATAATGTCCTCATCACTCTTTTCATCTTGTGGGTCATCAGAGTAGCAAAAACTTAAAGTATTATCTCTATACAATTTTTTGTATAATTCTGGTCTCAAAAGTCTTGTTTTGTTGTCATTAAAAATACTTCTTTGACCTGGTTTCCCATCAAGTCTATTTGGGTTTCTACGTACTTTGTAACAATAAATTTTATTTGGGTTTTCAGCATCACTGTTACTTAACGAGTGAACCATAGCTCTTTTTTCATTAATGGTTACAACTTGCTTAACTCCTGTTGGTATAGAATTACCTAATCGTATCGTAAATTGCTTTAATATGTCGCCTAAATTTTCAGAATATGCAATTTTAAAATATGTTCGTAAGGTTTTTGGGTCGACCATTAATCTATATACATTTGCAGGAATCTCTAAGTCATCATCAAAATGGTTTTCTCGCATAAAGTGTAACTTTAGTAATGCCAACTTCGGCTTTCTTTCATTTGCTGAATATAATTTAACAAGTACGATGTAATTTGTATTTTTAAATGTAAAGAAAAAGCTACTAATAATCCAATTTTGCTTTAACATATCTAATTTGAGCATCTTCAAATTAATAAGAGGAATCATAAAAATTACCTCCGTTTTTTTGATAAACAATCATATCTAATTGATTATCGTCAAGTGAGCCATAGCCATGCCTAATTTTGGAAAGGATGTCCTTAATAAAATTATCACTGCATTTTTTGTTGTTTGCAGTATAATTAAGTGCACACTCTTTATGACTTCTTCCATCAACAAAGTTCGGATAAAGCTCCTTTCTTGTTGGTGGAATAAGTTTCCTTTTTCCGTTTTTATATTCTTTTCGTAGACATTTTTCTGGATGATTTTTAATTATATCTTCTTGTATATCTTTAAGAATATATTGTTTAATATAACATTCTACATTAAACACGTAATGCTTCCTTACGATTGCTTTTGGAACAAGTAGCCTTATTGTATTGTTTACTAAAAAAGGTCTTCCTATCAATTTTTTCCAAGATAAAGAAATATAATCCCAGTAATATCCAATTATTGTATCCTTATTTCCCAAAGCAATATTCCACTTATTAGCTTGATCCAGTGTAAACTCATATAATTTATTGCGAATAATATTAGTAATTAAGTCAGACATCTTATCTTCCGCAAAATTTGGAATATACATACACATGGCAAGAGAATTACTTTCAATATGAAGATTTTTTCTTACTGTATCATAAAAATTAGAAAACAGATTTGTCAATTCGTCAGAGGTTGTACCTTTTCCGAAAATGCTGCTAGACTTCATACCTAAGTTTGTTTCGTTTGGTTCAGAAGCAAACGATAATAAATACTTTAAGCGTGAGTGGTTTTGTTCTTTACAGGCAGTAAAAACTTCATTAAAAAAAGTTTCAATGCTTTTTTGTGCTTCTAAGCAGAATGAATTAGACAATGCCTGAATTACATATGGATCAATAAAAAGTTTTGTATCTGATGTTTCATCAATGTCGATAAAGTCAAGCTCTTCATGACCCTTAGTTCCTAAGTTAAAAATTTCTGTGATTTTCAAATTAATACATACCTTTCTGGTTATTATAGTTATATATAATCACATTCAATAAGAGCCTAAGTGTTTTTAACCTTTCCGGAAACAGATTTCATATTGCAATCAGCTAAAAAATATGATACAATGTCGAGTGTGGATGTAACAAAGTACAAAGCTGTGCTTCTGTTGCCTCATGAGACATCGAGTTCCAGCTCGATGTCTTTTTTGCTTTTATTAAAAATGTGTTGATTTAAAAAAATTTTTCTGGGTTGCACCCAAATGCACCCTCTAAAATTTTATTTTGCAAATTGATTTTAGAATGAGCGGTTTTCATATTACTCATTCTGCTCAAAGAGCTTTTACCAAAATTATTTTTGCTTATTATCCATACCTGATCCCGACGGGTATCAGGTGTAATCAACAATGGTTGGTGTGAAGTACATATGAGTTGTGCGTTATTTGGATTAGTAACGGGATTTTTAAATAGGTCAATTATCTCTTTTACAAGAGACAGATGAAGACCATTTTCAATTTCGTCAATAATCAAAGTAGTGCCAGATTCTAAAACATCATAAAGATAAGGTAAAGTTGTAAAGAGTTTAATAGTTCCTAATGATTCATCGGTAAAAAATTTGATTGGAGTGCAACTGGTTTCAGCTCCGTTTTCATATACAGCATGTTCTGAATTAACTTCTACTGTAGTTTTTTTAGCAATTATCTCTCTGTTTTCAAAATCATCAATTTCAATTTTTTCTCTGGATACTTCTTCTTCGGAGAAAGAGACTGTCATTTTTCTAATGGTAGGGTCTGCCTTTGACAATATTTCAGCATATTTTTTAAGACGTTCATCTGAAAAAGCTTTTTTAGAATCCGTAGGTTGTATCCTTGCAGCTGTCATACTGACGATTTGAATACTTTTTATGGCATTTATTATTTTTGTAGCTAACTTATTATTTAGCAAAGCTGCAACTGGTAATGCGAGGGCTTCTTCCTTGACAACTTGTTTTATGGGTTCAAAATTTTTTAATTCTGATTTTAGTACAATATCCTTGTATGAAGATGTAGTCCTTTCAAGTAATTTTTCAGTACGTTTATACTTTTTGGTTAAACGTTCATAGATTACCTTTTGATTGAATACAGAAAAATTATAATGATAATATATTTTATCAACCACAATTTCGATGCCAAATGAAGTAGGTTCGTTTTCATATTTAACATCAAAAGCAAAATGCGGTACTGTAGAATTTATTCCTTTAAAGTGTGGTAATTCTAACAAGTGGGAATTATTCATAGCAGTAAGAGGGGACCAATCTATTAATCGTTGTATTTCTCGAAGAATTTTACAAAAGAAAGTTTTTCCAGAACCATTAGCTCCATATATATACGATACTTTATTATAAAGTTCATCGTTTATGCACATAGTGAAATCAGTTGTATCCTTTTTTCTGCTATCTATTAGTGTAGTAAATTGGATTTTGTCTGCAAATGAGGCAAAATTTTCAACAGATAGGGATTTTAAAATGCAGTTATTCAATTAAAACCTCTCCTTTTGGGAATATGATACCAAATAATTTTTAGATTGTCAACAGTTATTTTTGAAAAAACTACTCTCAGTTAGATTTTTTGAGAATAACTCAAAATACTTTGACTTTATTAAAGTTAATTAGGATGATATAAGCGACAAATGATACAATGAGTTTTCGTTTGTCAAGGGTAGGATAATACAGAACATATATTTTCATATGGATAAAAAATAAGCTAGGGAAATCATTTCCCTAGCTTAAAATTTGCTTACAACCTAATTGTTATGGAAAAACCACCAACAAAATAAAAAGGTTTTGTGTAAGTCTTGCTTGGCAGAGGCAGATAAAACCTCTGCCTTTACTTTTTCTCAGGAGATTATTGACGCAGTTCTAACTCGTGGAAGCGGAATTGAAGAAGGAAAAATGCGTATTTATGAGCAGTTTTCTAAGAGCTTATCAGCAAAGGAAAATGCAGATTTTCTAAGAGAGGAATACGGTTGGGGCGGTTCGTATCCGGTTATTATCGGTACGGGTATTGACGAAGGTCACGATGGTAAAGGCATAGCTCTTTCAAGAGGAATGGGCAACGATAAGCAGCATATTCTTTTGAACTGGAATCAGGTTGCGAAGCGTATCAATGAGCTTATATCAGCTGACAGATACCTAAATCCAAAGGAAAAAGAGCATTATCCTGAGTGGCTTCAAAAGCAAGAGGAGCGAAGAGCCGCACTCGAAGAGCAAAGGCAAAACCGTGAAATCCTAAGTACTGCCCCACCTGAGCAAGTAAACAATACAGCTGAACAGCAAAATGATACAAGTGAGCAAGGCAGTAATGCAACCGATGAGCTTATCGGTAAGGAAGTTACCATAGACGACCATCGCTTTGTTATTGAGAGCGTGGGGAGTTTCAGCGGCGATGTTTCTATGCGAGATGTCACAATGCAAGGTCAGAGAATACCGATTAACAGAGTTGAGAAGATTGGCTATGTAAGACGATTGCTTGAGGAACAGGAGAAAGCTGCTAATACAAAGTATGAATACCATCTTGGCGACAGTGTATATATCGGAGCTTCACAGTATGAAATCTTATCCTTTGATGATAACCGAGTAATGCTCTATGACTTTGAGTATCCGCTATTCAATAAAGAATTCAGCCGTGATGAATTTGACCGCAAGGTCAGAGAAAATCCGATGAATGACCACTTGATTGCTAAGGATGAATCAGCCGAGGAAAAGGAAGAAGCACCGATTACGGAAGTTGAAACCAATATGGGTACTATGCCGATTGAGGACTATCGTGAGGTGGTTGCTTCTCAGGCTGGCTATGACAGCTATGATGAAATGTATGATGAAGGTATTCGTATCGGTAACGGTTATGATAAAGAACCAGAGCCGGAAGAAAAAGAAGTTACGGTTGAGCCTACGGAAACACCGACAGCAGAGCCGACAACAGAAGTTACCGGAGAACCTATTGCACCAAAATGGGAGCAAAAGAAGAAGCCTAACAGCTTTGACTTACACCCTGATATTCCACTCTCCGACCGCCACACCTTTGATTTGAAGTCCAATCCAGTGGAGGAAGTTGGCAAGAAAGAGCGTTTCAGAAGAAATATCATGGCAATTCAGCTTCTTAAGAAATGTCAGGAAGAAAACAGATTTGCCACTGCCGAAGAACAGCAGATTTTGTCAAAATATGTCGGCTGGGGAGGATTATCAGAAGCCTTTGATGAGAATAATTCTGCTTGGAGGACAGAATATCTGGAGCTTTCCACCGTGCTTACACCTGAGGAATATGCTTCTGCAAGGGAAAGCACACTGACAGCTTTTTACACTCCGCCTGAGGTTATCTCAGCGATATATAAGACAATGGAGCAGATGGGATTTAGAGAGGGCAACCTCTTAGAAATAATCATACCGAGTTTGATACAAAGGAATGGAATAATTAAAAAGTATCCCGTTACGGTGTAAAAACAGTCGTTGCGGTGTAAACGGAAAGCCGGGACAGCCCGGTTGTTTTTATTTGGAGGACAATTATGAAAAAGACACTCACCCAGAAGCAGATTGCCGATTATGAGCAGTTATGCCGTGACCGCAACAACGGTCGGCTGCTGACACCGGATGGACTGAGATTCATCTGCAAAGCCAATAACTATGACCCAGAGGCCATCGGTCGGCACTTCCTTGAGGTGTTGGCGAAAATTACGGCAAATAATTGAAACCAGTAGAAATTTTCGTGTTTTTGTGATATACTTTATTATGTTGAATTTTACATATGTGCAGGTATGAGCATTTTGGGTTAGAAATATACAAGGAGTATGCTTATGGGATTCCTATTAAAAGCCCTGGGTGTAGGCTTGGCAGTTGCTGGCGTCAAAAAAATCAAGCATAATATTGAAGAAGAAAACAGACGAAAAAATACCGTCTGCCGTTTTGATGGAGAAATCTCAAAAGAAGAGTTCTATGTTATGGTCAAGCGTGGTGGAAAAGGAATCCGGCGTATTACCAGTCTGTACGCTGAAGGAACAATGGTCTACGGAACGGTTCGTTCTCAGAGTGGTATTTCTGATTGGTGTTTCCGTATCGATTTTAATGACTACGGAAAACTGACTGGTACATATTGGCTCTCTACGGATAATGATGATTCCGACATTCCCAAGATAGTTGCTGATCGTATTGCACAGCAAATCAGCGATTACCCAGATTGTATGGATGAAGCTTTCGAGGATGAACTCTATCAAGAGGAAGTTCAAGAGGGACTGCGTGAGCAGGCCGGAGCGTACTGCCCGTACTGCGGAAAACAAAATCAAAACGAGGATGCAAAGTTCTGTATGTATTGCGGAATGCGTTTCCGCGTTTAACTGATGCGGAGGAAGAATTATGGGCTTTTTAGGAAAGATGGTCGCAAAGGCCGTTGTGAAAAAAGTTGAAACTGCAGCCATGTACGGTGTAGTCAGCCACATGGAAAACACGCGCTCTGTTGATGCGCTTGTCAATAAAAGTTCCGCAAACTATATGCTCTTCATAAAGAAAAAGAGTATGTCTATCAAGCGCGGATTCACCGTCTACGATGAATTTGATAAAAAGAAATATGTTGTGAAGACCGATGCACTTACCTTCGGCTACCCTTGTATCAGATTGTATGACACAGAGGAGCATGAAATCGGCAAGGTAGAACACACATCAAAGACCGGCATGGGAACATACACTATGTCCCTTGATGGCAAAAAACTTGGCACCCTTACCCGCAAAATGTCTGTTAAGATTAAATTGGATCTCAGTTTCAATGGCTGGCATCTGGATGGAAACCTTATGCAGAGCAATTTTGTTGTGACCGATAAAAACGGAAACCAGGTTATGAAGTTTAACGATGCTTTTTCTTCCAGAGACACTTATGTGTTGGAAATGAATAATCGAGAACAGGAAATCCTGGGACTCCTGTTGGTTATGGCTGTTGAGATTGCACTCCACGGCAATGATTAACCTTTACATATTGGAGAAATATCATGGAACTTAAATCACTATTTTGCCCCAACTGCGGTGCCAGCTTAGAGATCGAGGACGGGCTTGATACTTTCTTTTGCAAATACTGCGGATATAAAATCTTTCTCCAAGGCCAAAGCAAAGCTGCTTATGATGCCAAAGTGCGGGTAAAGCATATGGAACATAAGGAACGACTCCAGGAAAAGCGGGATGCACAGGAGCGTTATCGCATGGAGTTCAAGCAGAAGGACGAGAGACGTACCATGGCAATTGTTTTTGGTATTTTCGGTGCGATTATTGCGATGTGCCTCATTATCTCTGCTGTAGGAAACGCAGGAGCCAAAAAGCAGGAACAGGAACTCCAAGCTATTGTTGATCAGATTATGATTGACATTAAAAATGAAGATTTTGCAGCCGCATATGTAAAGGCCAACTCCCTGTATTGGGATGACAGCTGGACTTCTGAGGGCGAAGATAAATGGGACGCAACTCGGAATGAAATCATCAAACAGATTGAAGGAGCTGAGAAAAAAGCCACCGGCTCAACCACAAGCCCCTCCGACGAGGACGAAGATGATGGTGGCAGTTTTTGGGATTGGTTTGGCTGATTGGCAGATATGAGGAGATGTTATTATGGCATTTATTAAAGTGAAACATAAGAAAGGCAAAGAGGATGCAATCATCAATACCGATATGATTTGCAGAATCGCAAAAACCAAAAGTGGCTACATTGTGTTTTTCTCAAGCGGAAACACCGGTGCTGCTTATTATGAATATGATGAAGCCGAGGCAAAGAAAATCTTCGATGCCATCGGTGTGGCTTTGGACTAAATGCAAAAAACTCCTCGCCGCCATTATGGTAGTGAGGAGTTCGTTTTATGTAAGACCGCAAAATTATACTCGTTCTTGCGGTCTTGGGTACACCCTTTGCGGTGTTGCGGCCTTGCGATCTTACGCTCGGATTTCCTGTCCGTTTTTGAAAGTGAACCGCACATCGTCCTCGCTGTAGACTGTAGCATAATCCACCAGTCCGCACCAGAGGGCGGTATCAAACTTGTCCACCAGGTTGGCTTTTTCGAGGGCGGCAAGAAAGGCTTCAATCGTTGCCCTGCGGGACTGCTTGCTGTGGATGGCGTCCTCGACTGCATCAAATCGTGCCTTGGCAGTATCGAACCGTGCTGTTAGGCCATCGTAGCGTTTTTGGTATTCTTCCTGGTCGAGGGCAACATGAGCATTTTCGTAAATGCACTTTTCAATGAGGTCTGAAGCTACTGCTATCTCGCTTTCCAGTTCAGCCTGTTCCGCTTTGAGGGCAGTAAGGTCAAAGGCTGCGTCGAGGGATGCCGTGAGAGCCGTTATAATGGTGTCCTTTTGTCCGATCAGCTGATTGACCGCCGAAACGAATAATCCTTTGATGTCATCCTCGGCAAGGTGTGGTGTGGTACATTTCTCGTCGCCATCGTATTTGTGATTGCATTGCCAGACCACACGGCGATACTTACTGGTGGAGTGCCATGTCTTTGAGCCGTACCACTCGCCGCATTGACCGCAGCGTATTTTGCCGGAGAAAAGGTGAACACTGCTGTGCCTGCCGCATACGCAAAAGAATATCATCCCGAACAGTACAATGGTATCAAGTTTGCAGACCCTTATATTTGGGGTGTATCGAGCATTAGAAAGATTTTAGACAGGCAGGAATATCTCGGACACACGATTTTGAGAAAATCCGTTAGCACCAACTTCAAACTGCACAAGCGAAAGAATACCGACGAAGATGAGCAGTATGTATTTTATAATACACACGAGCCTATCATATCGCAGGAACTTTGGGACAGCGTTCAGAAACGAAAGAAACGAGCGAAAAGAACTGCGGCAAGAGGAACGCACAGCAACCGATTAAGCGGTTATCTGTACTGTGCCGACTGTGGCAGAAGATTGACCTTGCAGACGCATTACAGCAAGAAAGACGGTTCTGTTCAGTATTCTTACCGTTGCGGCGGGTATGCAAGCAGGGTTAATTCCTGTACTTCCCATACGATTAGTGCTGATAATGTTGAAGCCTTGATATTATCGGCAGTCCAATGCTTTTCAAGATTTGTTTTGAATGATGAAAAAGCATTTGCTTTGGAACTGCAATCCCTTTGGAAAGGTAAGCAGGAAGAAAAGCCGAAGCACAACCAGTCGGAGTTGCAACGCTGTCAGAAACGCTATGATGAACTTTCTAACCTTATTCGTGGCTTGTATGAAAATCTGATGTCGGGATTACTGCCCGAAAGACAGTACAAGCAACTGATGAAGCAGTATGACGATGAACAGGCTGAATTGGAAGCGAAAATGGAAACGATGAAAAAGGAACTTTCCGAAGAAAAAGACAGCACGATGGATATTAAGCATTTTATTTCGCTGATACGCAAGTATAAAAATCCTATGGAAGTGTCCGATTTGATGTTTACAGAACTCATTGACAAGATTGTGGTTTATGAAGCCGAGGGCGTGGGAAAAGCGAGGACACAAAAGGTTGATATTTATTTCAACTATGTTGGGCAGGTCGATATTGCCTATACCGAAGATGAACTTGCCGAGATAAAAAAGCAGGAAGAACAAGAGGAAAAGAAGCGATTGGAGAAACAGCGTCAGCGTGAAAAAGCCTACCGAGAGAAACGAAAGGCGAAAAAACTTGCTGAAAACGGTGGAGAAATCGTCAAAACAAAGGTATGTCCTCATTGTCAGAAAGAGTTTATCCCTACAAGCAACCGACAGGTGTTCTGCTCAAAGGATTGTTGCTATCAGGCAAGGCAGGATAAGGTAAAAGCCGACAGAGAAGCAGAAAAAGGAAATCATTATTATCGTCAGCGTGAATGTGCTGTGTGTGGCAGTACCTACCAGCCTACACACAGTCGGCAGAAATTCTGCTCCGAGGAATGTAAAAAGGTAAACCACAATAAGAAAACATTGGAGTTTTACCACAAGAAGCAAAAGGAGAAAGCGTTATGCAAAGATTTATCACAGACGAAAGAACAGGTATCCGATATGAACTCATCGGAGATTACTACTATCCCTGCTTAAAGGTTGAGGAAAGTCCTCCACTCTCAAAATATGGGCGGTTACGTGAACGCTATTTGAGGGAACACAAGAAGATTTTATATTTTAATCTGCTGACAAGCGGAAAGTTATATGAACATCTTGCTGAAATTGATACTTCGGCTCGTGATATGGCGGAATATCTGATAAAGGAAATGGCAAAAACGCAGGGTGTAACGGAAGAACTGAAAGCAACGGATATGATGAGATGGGTCGGGCTTATGAATAACATTCAAGCCTGTGTAGATGAGATTGTATTGAAGGATATTGTGTATTCCTAACGGATTACCAACCGAAGAAGAACTGCTGTCAAGTGATGGCAGTTTTTCTTTTTCGGCAAGTATTCAAGAAGTTATTAAGTCGGGAGTGTAGTCGAAGTAGTCAAATTTGTAAACTTTTTAGATATGCGCATATTGTATTGCAATTAGCCATACAATATGCTATAATCAATAACAGAAAGGACGGTGCTTATTATGGCAAAAAAAAGTGCAAATGTAACGGCTCGTGTGCAGCCTGAAATTAAGCGGCAGGCGGAGGCAGTTTTGGATAAGATAGGATTGCCTGTTTCGGTTTTGATTGATACCTTATACAGACAAATCATTATGACAGGTGGTATTCCGTATTCCTTAGCAGTTCCGAACTTGCCTACAAGGGACACCATGACGGACGCTCAATTTAATGCAATGATGGAAAAAGGTTATCATGAGGCAAAGACAGGCGATGGACTTTCTGTTGATGAAGCCTTTGCTAAAATTCGTGAGGGTATTTAAGTATGCGGTACGAAGTTAAGCTGACCTCACAGGCGATTGGGCAAATTGAAGAAATCGTGCAGTATATTTCCAAAGTGCTGTTTGTACCGGAAACGGCACGAAAATGGGCAGACACTCTGCAAAGTGAAATCGCAAAGCTGGGTTTTATGCCGTCACGTTACCCTCTTACAGAAGAAGAACCGTGGCATACGAAAGAAATTCACAAAATGCCCTTCAAGAATTTTCTTGTTTATTATCTGATTGACGAGGACAGGAAGGCAGTGTGGGTTACGGCAGTGATTTATGGGCGGAGAGACCAAATTGTAGCTCTAACAGATATGTCGTTTGACGATACAGAGCAATAAATTTTGAATTTTGTGGAGGTAATTATGGCTTTTGATTTTAAGAAAGAGTATAAAGAATTTTATATGCCGAAGAACAAACCTGAGATTGTAAATGTTCCGAAAGCTAATTATATTGCTGTCAGAGGGAAAGGCAATCCCAATGAAACTGACGGTGCGTATCAAAAAGCGATTGGTGTTCTGTATTCTGTTGCCTATACTCTGAAAATGAGTTATAAGACAGATTACAAAATCAACGGTTTCTTTGAGTATGTTGTTCCGCCGTTAGAGGGATTTTGGTGGCAGGACGGTATCGATGGCGATGTTGATTACACAGATAAGTCCACATTTAACTGGATTTCTGTTATTCGTCTGCCTGATTTCGTGACAAAAGCAGATTTTGAATGGGCGGTAGAAACAGCGACCAAAAAGAAAAAATTGGATTGTTCTTCGGCAGAGTTTGTGACTATTGACGAGGGATTGTGCGTTCAGATTATGCACATCGGTGCTTATGATGACGAGCCTGCAACAGTAGCGATTATGGATGAGTTCTTGTCAGAAAACGGTTATGCAAATGATTTTAGTGATGTAAGACTGCACCACGAAATATACTTATCTGATGCACGAAAAGTTGCTCCAGAGAAATTGAAAACCGTTGTACGACATCCGATAAGAAAAGCGTAAATTCCTATTTGACGGAGAGAATCTGATGGAATGGATAAATGTTTTTGGTGCAGTATTCATAGTAATAATTATGATTCCGAACATAATATATGCGTTAAAGTGCAAGAATGGCTTCCAAAACAAGTGGCATAACAAAACTGTTGAAATCGTTGAACAAATAGGAAGATTTGGCTGTTTCGGATTTATGATTATCAATATTCCAGGAACTTGGTTCGGTTGGTGGTCTGACGAAGCCTTTGCGATATATCTTGTGATAGACATTTTTCTAATCATACTTTATTGTTTGATATGGATTATCTGTTTTAGAAAGAACTCGGGTTTTAAGGCGTTGGCATTGTCTGTTATTCCGTCGGTAATTTTCCTGTTTAGTGGAATTATGAGCAGGTCTGTATGGTTGATTGTATCGTCGCTATTGTTTGCACCTGCACATATATTGATTTCATATAAAAATGTAAAAGGTTAGACATAATTGAAACTTTCAGTTTGTCGTTATCATAAAACAGAATATTCCCCACAAGAAGCACCGTAGAAATACGGTGTTTTTTGTTACCCAAACCCTACAATTTCATACATAACCACAGGTTAGTACAAATACCTTACGTGATTTTTTGAAAGGCTTAGAACGGGGATTTTCCCCGATTTTCGCCCCGAAAAGTTACACAAAAAGGCTCTTAGTATCTTTCCTGTGGTTTTTTATTTTTAGACGGAAAGGTGGATTGATATGCCGAGAATGAGCAAGAAACGGAAACAAGAATGGGCATTGTTTCTGAATGACCGTAATCGCATTACCTACAACGAACTATGCAGGAAGTGCAGTAATGACTGCAAGCAGAGTTTTCGCTGTATCGTGGTGCTTTGCCCGAAATATTTATCTAAGAGGAGGAAAACAAGTGAATGATGAAATTAACGTAGAACTTGAAGTAACAAAGGCAAGCGAAGTTACACCGACAGAAGTTAGGTGGCTTTGGTATCCGTATATTCCTTTCGGCAAGCTGACGCTTCTGCAAGGTGACCCGGGAGACGGTAAGAGTAAGTTTATGCTCTCACTGGCGGCTCTGCTTTCAAAAGGCGAACTGCTTCCCTTTACCGATGAAGAGGAACGGCTTGAACCGATGGCAGTTATCTATCAGAGTACAGAAGATGATAAGGACGACACAATCGTTCCTCGATTTAATTCTGCTGACGGTAACGGCGAAAATCTTATCTTCATTAATGAGGATAAAAAGCATTTGACCTTTGGTGACAATCGTATCCGTCAGGCAGTAGAGAAGTATAAAGCAAAGCTGTTGATACTCGACCCACTCAGTTCTTATCTTGGTGAGGACAGTTCAATGAACAGTGCCAACGAGATGAGGGCAGAGCTTAACAATCTGATTGACCTTGCAAAGGACAGTGGTTGTGCAATCGTTATTGTTGCACATATGAATAAAGCAAAAGATTTTTCACCGCTGTATCGCAACAACGGTTCGATTGACATTCCGGCAGCTGCAAGAAGTGTTCTTGCAATCACTAAGACACCGAATAAAGAAAATCCGGCAGAGCGTTATTTGGTGCAAGTGAAAGCGAACCTTGCACCGATGGGTTCGGCAATTAAATTTGAAGTCTGCGACAAGGGAGTGAAGTTCATTGATGAAATTGAACTTACAGCCGAGCAAGCGTTTTCGGTTTACTCACCGAGCGTTGGCAGACCGAGTGATGTGTCTGCTTCGGCAGAGAAATTTATCAAGGAGCTTTTAGCTGATGGCAGAATGTCGGCAAGCGAATGTGAGGAAAAATTAAGAGAAGCGGGATTCAAAAAATCAACTTACAAAAAGGCAAAGCGAAATGTCGGAGTGCTGTCTGTCAAAGATGGATTCACTTGGTACTGGCGATTGCCTGAAACCGAATATGAGCAAGAGAAGAGGAAGGAAGTCACGGCAGATGACGACCTTCCTTTTTGATTGCGGACTCTTAAGGAGGTCAAGGGGGAACACCCTTGCCCACGACAGCTTTGCAGCGTAGCTGAAAGTGTCATAGTGGGTTACGCACTTTGCAAAAGTTGCGTAACTGCTCCGCCGATTGGAGGTGATGCGTATGGCGGAAAGAAATATGAGCGTTGTCCGTGTGGAGAAAATTACAGCGGAGAATGCTCAAAAGAACGAGCGTCACAATGAACGCAAGAATGAAAGTTATGCAAATCTCAATGTTGATGTTGAGCGTATTCCTTACAATGTTCACTTCAAAGATACAGGCGGTCTTACCTACAACGAGTACTTCCAAAAGCTGATTGACGAGCGAAAAATCTCGACAAGAGGACAGAAAAAAGGAGCGACTATCTTCAATGAAATGATTGTTGATGTCAACACAATGTACTTTGAAAAGCAAGGCGGATATGAATATGCGAAGTCATTTTATGAGGAAGCATATCGGTTCGGCTGTGAGATTTACGGCGAAGAAAATATCGTATCGGCTGTAATGCATGCTGATGAAATCAACAAGGCAGTGTCCGAGGAACTGGGCAAGCCTGTGTATCATTATCATCTGCACATCGTGGCAATTCCTACTGTCCGAAAAGAAATATTGTGGTCGAAGCGTTGTAAAGATGAAGCTCTGAGGGGAACAGTTAAGGAAGTTATCAACCAAGTTTCCCACTCAAAGAAATGGAAAAATACAGTGCCGCTTACCAACGAAAACGGCGAACCAGTAATCAACAAATACGGCAAGCCTGTGTTCAGAAAATCTTATTCAGTCTTGCAAGATAAGCTGTTTGAGCATATGTCGAGGGCGGGATTTAAAGGTTTTGAGCGTGGCGAACTTGGAAGCACGGCAGAGAATTTAAGCAGTCTTGATTACCAAATCAAAAAGGATAAGGAGCGACTTAACAGCATTAAGGAGAGCATACAAGCCGAAAAAATAAAGTATGAGCCGGCTCACGAAGTCTACAAAACATCTGCGGAAATCGAGAAGATGGGACAGCGAACTTTAACGGGTAAGGTTGCTGTATCTAAAGATGATTTTGAAAAGCTCACGGCACTTGCAAAGGAGGGAATCACAAGCCGTGTTGAAATTCAGAACTTAGAGGACAGTGTTTCCTATTATCGTCAGAGCTATTTTAACTCTGCTTCATCGGTGGAGCGACTGCAAAAACGCTATGACGATTTGAAAGAGAAGTGCCAGCCTTTTCTGCAAGCAATGGAGCATTTCCCTGAGCTTGTAAGGGTGTTTACCGACAAGGTAAAGGAACTTTTCAGTATTAAGGAAGCACGTGAAAAACAGGAGCGTGAGGACAGAATTACTGCCCGAAAAGAAAAATTGAAACAGAGAAGAAGCAAAGGCGGATGGGAAAGATAAACTCTTCGACTATACTACCGACTTATTGACTTCTTGAATACTTGAAAATTACGGAGGTATTGAAATGAAACAGATAACAAGTGAAATTACAAAAAAGATTGCCGTTCTCGGTGAGAATGACAGAGGTTACACAAAGGAAGCGAACTTCGTTTCTTGGAACGGCAACAATGCCAAACTTGACATCAGAGAGTGGCACCCGAACCACGAGCGTTGCGGTAAAGGTGTAACGCTCACTGAGGATGAGGGCAGAAAGCTTTATGAAGCACTTAAGACAATTTACGAAAAAGATTAGTTCTTTTTCGGCAGGTAACAGGCGTTCGGTAATGGACGCCTTATTTATTTTGAAGGGAGGTGAAAGCTGTGAAAGACAAGACAACGAACTTTGCCGAGAAAATTGGCGGTACAACTTTTATTGTCAATGTAATGTCTGCTGAGGACGCAAAACGCACTCAAGAAGAGGTTGTAAAGGCAATAATCACTAAAGAAGCAATGGCTCTTGAAGCCGATGTTGCTTGAATTCCTTTTATTCGTAGCGGCAAATTATGAACATTTTGAAAAAAGTGTGCTTATCTACTTGACAGAAGGGCGAGATTTTAAGAGACACAGGCAACTTGCTTGAGAGCAAAGGCTATGAGGTAAGAGTCCTTGACCTTATCTCTATGGAGAAAAGCCACTGCTACAATCCCTTTGTATATTTGCAGAGTGATAACGATGTGCAAAAGCTGGTAACGAATCTTTTCAAGAGCACTACGCCTAAGGGTTCGCAAAGCAACGACCCATTCTGGGATACTGCGGCTTCAATGTTACTACTTGCACTGGTATTTTACTTGCACTACGAAGCACCGCCGGAGGAACAGAATTTTGCGATGGTAATGGAAATGCTAAGAGCCGGAGCAATTGAGGATGAGGAAGACCCAAGTCCTTCTCCGCTTGATAATCTGTTTTCAGATTTGATGATAGATAATCCCGACCACATAGCACTCAAATACTATCACTCTTATCATTCCGGTTCTTCCAAAACCTTAAAATCAATACAGATAACACTTGCGGCAAGGCTTGAAAAGTTTAACTTGGAAAGCATTGCTTCTTTAACATCTGCCGATGAACTGGATTTACAGTCCTTAGGCGAAAAGAAGGTGGCACTGTTTGCCCTGATACCGGACAACGACTCCAGCTTTAACTTCTTGGTATCTATCCTATACACACAGCTTTTTCAGCAGTTGTTTTTTTCGGCAGACCATATCCACGGAGGGTGTCTGCCAATGCCGGTTCATTTTCTGATGGATGAATTTGCCAATGTTTCACTGCCTGATGACTTCGACAAGATACTCTCTGTCATGCGTTCCCGTGGTGTTTCGGTAAGTATCATTTTGCAGAATCTGGCACAGCTTAAGGCACTGTTTGAAAAGCAATGGGAAAGTATTGTGGGCAACTGCGATGAATTTCTTTACCTCGGTGGAAACGAGCAGTCAACCCATAAGTATGTCTCTGAACTACTCGGTAAGGAGACGATTGATACCAACACATTTGGCAAGAGCAGCGGTAAAAGTGGCAATTATTCCACCAATTATCAGATTAGCGGACGAGAGCTTCTAACACCTGATGAGGTGCGAATGCTTGATAACCGTTTTGCTATCTTATTTATCCGTGGCGAGCGACCGGTGATTGATTTTAAGTATGACATTCTAAAGCACCCAAATGTTGAATTTACCACGGACGGAAGTGCAAGTGCTTATAGGCATGGAGAAGTCACTAAGGACATTGCGTCAATCGCCATCTGGGATATTGACCCGGAGGATATTCCTGAAGAGGAAACCAACGAAACGAACTGGGAGCTTCTATCCGAAGAGGAGCTGGAAGCTCTGTTCATAAACAATCAAACTAACTAATTTTATGGAGGTAACAGACTATGACAATTTTTAAGAAGAATGAAATGAAAGCAAAGGAAACTAATGTAACTAAGAGACTGCCGATGAGCGGAAAGGTTAAGAAAGGATATCGCACCTACTGCACTCTGGTGCTTATGGGAGCACTGGTATTTGGAATGAGCACCACAGCATTTGCGGCAGATGACCCGCTTACCGTAGTAAACAATCTGTCCGACTTTATCTTCGGACTTATCCGTGCCATCGGTATGATTCTTTTGG
>CAVBYX010000008.1:0-2797 GCA_963599905.1 Acutalibacteraceae bacterium | reverse complement strand
ATCATTACCCGCGAAATGATTGCAAATACATTGATTCACCGTATTCTCGGTGAATCAATGTATTTGCAATCATTTCGCGGGTAATGATATTCCGCAAACTTTTTCTTTGATCTCCTTCCAAATAAAACCTATCTGGAAGATGCTTCCGTCCAAACTCCATCAGTTGTTCATAGCTCTCGATCAAATTCGTCTTAATGATTTCTCTGTCATCATAGCGATCTATATCAATCTTGCGAAGCAAAGCATCTGTCACATATGCTGGTGCAACATCTGCTATCACATCATCTTTTCCCAGCAACATAACTGCTGCAAGATTAAATCCTTTTTCTCCAGTCATACGATCAATGCTGTAAAGTCTTGTACTCTTCAAAAGTTCTTCATCTGTCATTCCCATCCACGGATGAACTTGCACACTATTATTACCTGCCATTGTTCGTAATCTCGGTAATAAATCCAAACGTAGATCCTCCATTTTGACATAAGGAAAAATCTTTCTTTCCGTGAAAATTCCTTGTTTACGAATATACATCTGTGCAATTTGTGCTGTTGCCGTTACCTTGACATCTGCATCATTCACACGATCATAAATAATCTTTTTAAAGCTGTGTACCTCTGCACTTGGAAAAACATGAACATGAATAATGGTCTTTCCTTCGTAAGACAAAATTTCTGGGGTAAGATAAACTGTCGGTGAAAAAAATATCGGATTGCTGATGCTACTAATAAAGTTTTTTACCATATCTGGTGCTGCTTTTTCTGGAACACCGCATACCGTCCCATCATCCAACACCCCCATAAAAAGATCTCCGCCAAAACGATTCAAAAACGAACAAATAGTTTCATATACATCATTTTCAATACCGTTTCCGCATCGCTTAAACTCAACCGCAATATTTTCGCCTATTTTTAATATAGTTGTTATGCTATTTGCATCCATTAAGACAGCCTCCTTACTTTTATCACCATCTAAACCTACCATACTTGGTTATGCTTTACACCATTACTAATACCCGACGAACCATGCAATCACGAATCTTGCGATTTGGAATTGCAAGATGATAACGTCCATCTGGTTCCTTTCCACGCTGCGTCAAACAGCCAGTCATAAAAAGTGTACTCCACAAATTATCCATACTGGAATACAATTCTTTATGGGTTATCATTTCATCCACCTCTTTGACAACTGTATCACCATTTACCAATAATTTTAACTCATTTTTCGTTAACATATAAGAATCATTCATGCAGTCAACAAAATGCTGAATGACCTCATTTTCGCTGGTATTTATCCAGTAATTTTTTATTTCCGCATCTGGATTATTTTGGTGATCTTTACAGTAATACACAACATCCCATGGACAATAGACATCGGCTGTACCAAAGCGATAACCATCATACCATGCTTTTACCTCCTCAAAATGACTGTCTAAGCCATAATAAGCAAGCATTTTCTGCACTTCTCCATCCGTAAATCCAAAGATTTCATCAAACTCCTCATCAGTGATTGAGTATACCGTAAAATTGTTCAAACCTGTAAAGATACTTTCTTTCGCAATTCGCAGACATCCTGTCAACACTCCAAATGCAAGGCTATCGTTTGTTTTCAAAACATTTCCAAACAAATTTCGGATTAAGAGAGCCATTTCATCATAATAACCATTTTCATATGCTTTCGCCAATGGCACATCATATTCATCAATCAGCACAACTACCTTTTTTGAAAAGTGCGCCTCCAATAATTCTGTAAGCTCCTGAAGACTGCTTGTGATAGTATCTTCCTCCATCTGTCGGCTTAAAAGCTGTGTTAATAATTCCTTATCAAAAGAATCCAGATTTTCACTTTTTAAAAGAAAGCGATATCGTCTGGCTTCCCTGTTAATTATTTTAATAATCTGTGCTTTCGCTTTCGGATAGGAATCCGCATCCACACCTTTTAAACTGATTGCAATCACAGGATATTGTCCCATGTATTTTTCACACATTTCCGCATTTTCTGAAATATGAAGCCCATCAAACAATGTGGAATCTACTCCTATTTCAAAAAAATATTGTAACATACTCATGTTCAGTGTTTTTCCAAAACGTCGTGGACGGGTAAACAATGTTACTTTATTTCTTTTATCAAGAATCTGTTCAATCAATGCTGTTTTGTCAACGTAATAATAACCATCCGTTCGAATTTCTTTAAAATCCTCAATTCCAGTTGGGAGTATTAACTTATTTTCCATCTGCATTTGCAGGATACTGTCCAGTACCCTGCCCCTCCTTTCTTTCCAAAATAACGTCTCGAAGTTTTCAATTCAGTTGCTTGCTACATTGCTACTTTTGCTTTTTTGTTCATAAAGCTATGCGCCATCTTGAGTAATTAGCTTGCGTAAATCTTGCGTAACCTTGCGTAATTACTCAACCAAATCTTGACGTAACTTAACTCAATTTCAGCATTATTTTTCTTAGTATAAGCGATTTTATATGATCAAATCAATGTTTTTCTTGAACCAGCTTAACCCAATTTCAATATATCTTAAGCCAATCTTCTTAATAAAGCTATAAGAACAATAAATATCGTGTCTTTCCTAATCACTTATTCTTTAATAATTTCTTCAAGCATTGGATCAATGCCATTACTAATTATTTTTTCAACCATGCGCTGAGCACTAAATCGATTTACATCCCATGCCACATATCTCAATATATTTGCTGCTGTTTCTTTAACTACAAAAGGATAAGGCCCAGACAGTACTTTAACAGCAAATTCAGCAAATGGATCGTTTGCTTCAAAAGATCTTCCACATACATC
>CAVBYX010000007.1:0-3260 GCA_963599905.1 Acutalibacteraceae bacterium | reverse complement strand
ATATTTATATACGTGTCACAATTTGAAAAATAATAACCTGCACGCTTTTCAAGTACAGCCAGAAGAAGCGAAAGTCTGTTATAGTCAAAACCTGTGGACATTCTTCTTGGATTACCGTATCCGCTTTGAGTTGCCAATCCCTGTGTTTCTGCGAGAATTGGGCGTGAGCCCTCAATTGTGCAGGTTACGCAGGTTCCTGAAACATTATTGGGTCGACCCGAAAGTAACATAACCGACGGATTTTCAACTTCTTGCAATCCCTTGTCCGTCATTTCAAAAACACCTATTTCATTTGTTGAACCATATCTGTTTTTTACGGCTCTTAGGATACGGCAGCTCATCTGTTTGTCACCTTCAAAATGCAGTACAGTATCAACTATATGTTCAAGAACCTTTGGCCCGGCAATCGAGCCTTCCTTATTAACGTGTCCTACAATAAACATTGGAATATCGCATTCTTTGGCTGTACGCATAAGCATATTTGTGCATTCCCTTACCTGTGTTACACTTCCGGAAGATGAATTAAGCTCGGATAAATTCATCGTCTGAATAGAGTCTATCATAACAAGGTCGGGTTTTTCGCTTTTTATTTGTTCGCAAATAATTTCTACATCGGTTTGAGTCATAACAAAAAGATTTGGAGAATTTACTCCAAGACGGATTGCTCTGAGCTTTAACTGTCGTTTTGATTCCTCACCGGAAACATACAGAATTTTAAGAGAGTCTCCCATATACTGACAAATCTGCATAAGCACAGTAGATTTTCCTATTCCGGGGTCACCGCCGAGTAAAATCAAACTGCCTTTTACTATTCCCCCACCGAGTACTCTGTTGAGTTCTTTGCTGCCGGTATCGTAGCGATGTTCGTCTTCTGTTGAAATTTCATCTATTGTAAGAGGTTTTGTATAATTTGATACCTTGCTGTGTCTAACAGACGATATTTTGGCGGTTTCTTTGATTTCTTCGTTCATTGTATTCCACTCACCGCACGAAGGGCACTTGCCGTACCATTTGGGTGATTCATAACCACATTCGGAACAAGTATAAACGCTTTTGATTTTAGCCATGCTTATTTTCACATCCTAATTTGTATTATAATAGTCCAAAAATCCGGTAACTATTGCGTATGACAGCTGTTTTTGATAATCCTCACAAAGCAAATTTTGACACTCCTCCTTATTAGAGATAAATCCACATTCAACCAGAACCGAGGGAACTTTAGCGTTATGCAATAGGTAAATGCTCTTATCTGCCGCCTTGCATTCTCTTTCATTATCGGGCTGAAGCTGAGTTTTTACCGAATATTTTATGTTTTCGGCTAACAGTTTACTTTTATCGTTGTTTTGTGAATAAAAAATTTGTGTACCGTGATATTGACTTTCTGTAAACTTATTTTGATGAATACTGATTACAATGTTATTATCAGAAGAATTATATTTTTCAAGCCTCTTTTTCATATCGGCAACTTTGCGCTTATGAACTGTATCTTCGTTATCTGACAACGAACAATCCTCACTGCGTGTTTTTGTTACATCAAATCCCAAAAAAGAAAATAAATCTGCCGTATCATCGGAAATGCTGAGATTTATGTTTTTTTCAAGAACTCCGCTCTCATTTACGGCTCCTCCGTCTTCCCCACCGTGTCCGGGGTCGATTACTATATCAGGCAGTTTTTTTATTGTATTGTTAGATACATTAACATTAATGTTCACAACCGATGACATTATAAGCACAAATGAAACCGCAAAAATAATTAAGCAAGAAAAAACAGCGAATGTTTTTTTATAATCCACTCAATCACCTCAACACAAAATATGCAGTTTAAAAGGCGATATATTACAATAATTATACACCAATCGGATTTTATTAGCAATAAATTATATTGTGACAGATAATTTTTAGTGGTATAATATGTATATATTAATATAAGGAGAAATTTTAATGGATAAACCCGGTAGAAATGATGAATGTTGGTGCGGAAGCGGAAAAAAGTACAAAAAGTGTCACATTGATTTTGATGAGAAAATTGAAGAATTTGAGGTTCTGGGATTTGAAGTTCCCGACCACACAATAATAAAAACAAAATCGCAGATTGAAAAAATCAAGGAAAGTGCGGTAATTAATATTGCTGTTCTTGATTATGTCTCGGAGCATATAAAGGAAGGAATTTCAACAGAAGAAATTAATTATTGGGTGAATGATATTACATACAAAATGGGTGGTGTTCCCGCTCCTCTTAATTATGAAGGATTTCCAAAAAGTGTATGCACATCAATTAATAACGAGGTGTGTCACGGTATACCGTCAAAGGATATTTTCCTTAAAGACGGTGATATAGTAAATGTCGATGTCTCAACAAATCTTAACGGTTATTATTCTGATTCATCGAGAATGTTTTGTATCGGCAATGTAAGCGAAGAAAACAGAGCGTTGGTAAAGGCTGCAAAAGAATGTGTTTATGAAGGTTTAAAACACGTTAAGCCCTGGGGATTTCTTGGAGATATGGGACAAGCGGTAAATGATTTCATAAAGAGCAAGGGTTATTCGGTTGTTCACGAAGTTGGCGGTCATGGAATCGGGCTTGAGTTCCACGAAGACCCTTGGGTAAGCTATGTTTCTAAAAAGGGAACCGAAATGCTTATGGTACCCGGAATGATATTTACCATAGAACCGATGATTAATATGGGAGAAGCTGATATTTACGTTGACGATGAAAACGGCTGGACAATCTACACAAGGGACGGTAAGCCATCCGCTCAATGGGAAATTCAGGTTCTTGTAACCGATGACGGATATGAAATAATATCGTATTAAAAAATATTTAAATTTTACTCGTTTGTTTGAACTAATCAGACAAACGAGTTTTTTGTTGAATGTAATAATGTCACACAAAAATCGTTAAAGAATATTATGCTATAAAAAAGTCAGAATCGGTGATGTGCGTGCAAAAAGAAATAACGCTTGATATATTGCCTTTAGACAAATCGGCTAAGGTAGTAAATATAGCTTGCAATCCCAATCTAATAAACAGAATATATGATTTGGGTATAACCCAAAATTCAATTATAAAAGCGGCTTTTAAAAGCCCGTTTGGTGATCCGGTCGCATATTTAGTCAAGGATACATTAATTGCTCTGAGAAAAAAAGACTGCAACAGCATAATTGTTGCTCCAATATAAAAATTCTGAGGTGGTTCTTTGTTTTCAAGAGATAATTTAACTTGTTCTAAAAAATCATATAAATCAGACTATAATATAGCT
>CAVBYX010000006.1:0-15031 GCA_963599905.1 Acutalibacteraceae bacterium | reverse complement strand
TCCAGGCGCTCGAACAGCCGTACAACTCCCGTTCTTTTTCGTTGGGACTGCGTGTTCCCTGAAAATATTTTGCGCCGGGTATAAATTCGGTAGGCGTGTATTTTGACAGGTCGTGCCTGAGCCCCTGCCACAAAATCCCCGCTCTTTTGCAATTGGCAATTACCTTGTGTCTGTGCCCGGTTATTGTTTTGAAGTGTTTTATCGGATGTGCCATTATTTTATCACCGCTTATATATTAACATATTTTTAAAATTATTAAAATATTTCTTGCCTTATTTGATAAAAAAAGTTATAATATAAAAAGATTAAAATTTTGTAATAAATTGAAGGGCTTTATTATTATGAATATGAAGAGATCCAACTATTTAACGATTTTGTTTCTGATTATGATTCTCAGTTGCTTTCTTTGCGGAATAAAAGGATGCAACACCCAAACAAAAGAAACAATATCCTCAAATGTAACCGAAGAAGAAACAGTCGCCACGTTTTCGGAGCCGCAACCGATTAAGTTTGACGAAAAAGAACCGATTACATTAAAAGTCGGAGAAGCAAAAGTAATCGAAATTTCCGATGATGAAGAAAGTTCGTTGCAATCCTGGACAAGCAGTGACGATTCGATTGTTTCTGTTGACGACGGAGGACGAATTGACGCCAAAAAAATCGGTATGGCTACAATAACGGCTAAATTCTCCGACAAAGAGAGCAGTTGCGAAGTAACTGTCGAAAAAGCAGATGAGGATGAGGATGCGGATGTTGATACTTTCTCCACCGCAATCACCGCAAACACGGATATACTTTATCAGAATATTAACTCAAGTTACACCAATCCGTATGCAATTTACGTAAACCGAAAAATGAACACGGTTACAGTATATACCTACGACGAAAACGGCGATTATACTATTCCTGTCAGAGCAATGGTATGTTCGTGCGGAATAAATGACGGAACAATAACCGGAGAATTCGAAACATATTTTACAAACGAATGGCACGCATTGCTTGACAACGTTTACGGACATTATGTAAGCGGTATTTCGGGAGACTATCTGTTCCACAGTGTTCCGTACTACACGGAAAGTCCCGATAAACTTGAGGTTGAAGAATTCAACAAACTCGGAACCGCCGCTTCGCTCGGCTGTGTGAGAATGGCAATCGCAGACACTAAATGGATTTTTGAAAACTGCATTGTCGGAACATACGTTAAAATTTATGACGACGATAACCCCGGCCCTCTCGGCAAGCCGGATACAATAAAGATTACTGATATGTCATGCGGTTGGGATCCGACCGACGACGATGAAAACAACCCTTATAACAGCAAAGCCCCGGTTATTAACGGCGCACAGGATATTACAATAAAAAAAGGTGATGATTATACTGTTGAAAAGGGAATTACGGCACTGGACACCTGTTCTAACGATATTACAGACAAACTGAGCGTTGTGGGAAATGTTGTTACAACAAAGGCAGGAACCTATAAAGTAACATATCAGATTAAGGATGCGCTTAACCGCACGGCTAAAACGGATATAACCGTTACCGTTACGGATTAATTATAAAAAGCAGGTGGTTTAAATGACAGAAAAGGAAAAAATGATTGCAGGCTTGCTCTATAATTGCACGGATGACGAACTTGGCAAGCTGAGAACCAAAGCTCATATCTTGTGCAAGGATTATAATGACACATACGAAACCGATACAAATAAACGCAGAGAGATTATTAAACAGCTTTTGCCCAATTCAAATCAGCATATCTTTTTGCAGGGCTCTATTCAGTTTGACTACGGAGTTTTTACTTCTTTCGGAGAAAATTGCTATGCTAATTTTAATTTGATTGTTTTAGACTGCTGTCCTGTAAATATCGGCAAAAACGTACTGTTCGGCCCGAACTGTACGCTGGCAACACCCATTCACCCCATGCATTTTGAAGAACGCAGAACGGTTATCACTCCCGACGGTAAGGTTTCGGAGTATGAATACGCAAAACCGATTGAAATCGGTAACGACTGTTGGCTTGCCTCAAACGTTACCGTGTGCGGCGGAGTTAAAATCGGCAGCGGCACAATCATCGGTGCGGGAAGTGTTGTTACCAAGGACATTCCCGAAAACTGTTTGGCGGCTGGAAATCCGTGTCGGGTGATAAGAAAAATCACGGAAAAAGACAGATTAAAGTACAAAAATATCGGCGTTATACCCGAATAACCGCAGCAAAAACATAACGTAAATTAAGAGAGGGTATCTCAATTGAGATACCCTCTTAATTATGATTCTTAACATTAATCGGTATAATAAGGAATTTCGTCCAAGCGGCGAAATTCATATTCCTGTGCCTGAAAATACTCAATTATTGACGGCAAAATTTCGGCAGTTGTTTTTCCGATACAACCGTCATGCAACAGAACAACCGCATTATTGGATTTGGCTGTGCTCTTAATTCGCTTTAAAAGCTGTGAAGCCGTATAATTTTCCGATTCTCCGTCGCCGTCAAGGCAATTCCAATCGGCATAATAATAACCTTTTTGTTTGAGCAAGGCTTTGTATCGCTGTTTTACCTTAGCATGCTCCCCGTAATTATAACTTCCTCCCGGAAAACGAATCAATTTAAAAGGTTCTTCGCCTGTTATTTCTCTTATAGAATTAAATGTTTTGTCAATCTCATTAAAAAAGCTGTCGCTTGAAGCGTAAAGCTCCTTGTAATCGTGATAATAGCTGTGGTTGGCAATCAGGTGACCTTCGTCAAAAACCCTGCGTGCAAGTTCCCTGTTTTCGTCAATCATTCTGCCAATCATAAAAAACGTGGCTTTCACATTATATTTATTCAAGGTATTGAGCACATCACCGGTTATATTTTCTGTGGACCCGTCGTCAAATGTAAGATAACAAAGCTTTGTGCTTCCGCCCTGAGCCTCCTCGGCAATTTTAACAAGGTCGTTTTGTTCCGAAGCCGACGGAATATTCGTTGCGGAGTCTGCAATGTCAGCATCTGTAGAAACCGCGTTGACGTCTGTATTTATCCGTTCACGCTTTACACGCCCTGCAAGCGTAACAGC
Source organism: Acutalibacteraceae bacterium (assembly GCA_963599905.1). Lineage (GTDB taxonomy): Bacteria > Bacillota > Clostridia > Oscillospirales > Acutalibacteraceae > Ruminococcoides. The sequence continues at coordinate 11,981 of CAVBYX010000006.1, read as the reverse complement.
AACAATAATTGCCGTTATAAAACATAATATTCCCAAAAGTTTTTTTCTGCGTGCAATACACTTAACTCCGCTTTTTAATACACTGTTGTATTTCCCGTTTTGAGCCATAACATAAAACGCTCCTCACAACAACGGCAATAATACTTGCCGCCGCTATTCTTAATGATAATATTTATTCAGCGTTAATGTTAATGAGAACGAAGTAATTAAATCGAAACGTACTTTCCGCTTGTATTTACCGCTTTAAACTTTTTGTCAACAGCCTCAAGATTTACATCGTCACCTATTACGATAAAAACTTCCTGCCCCGAATTTATCGGCAATACGTCAGTTTTTTTGCGGGTTGCATTAAGTTCAATCCAACCGTTACTGCCTTTCATAAATCCCTTTATGCGATAGATTTTGCCACAGGCGGAGTCACGCATAATATCATTTACGGTCGGAACAAGTAAATTTTCGGGCATTTTAACATGCATAATGTAATGGGTTGACGACTTGATTGTTTCACTTGAATAAAGCTTAACATATTCTTCAAATCTCCAACCCGAGTTTTCAATTTCGTCAAAATCTTCATCGCCAAGCTCGTCCCAATTCTTGGCTGTTACGTCGTTAATATCAATCCGCCGTGAACAACCGATACCTTCAAGCGAACGGTTAATGTGGTTGATAAGACCTTCTGTTTTATTTTGCGATGCAATGTCATTTATCTTACTTACAATAATTCTTCCCGAGCAGGCGGACTCCGAACCGAGCAAAAATTCCATTTGCTTTGAAAGGTCGTCTTCAAGCTCACCGTCAACAACGGTAAGCACACTGCCCGGTTCATACCAACGGTCAAGCGGATCTTCTCTGAGCGTGTCAAAAAACTCGTCCATATCGAATATTCCGGACGGCTCCACAATTACCCTGTCAAAGCCCTGCATTCCGAGAGTTATAAGTTTTGTCTTAAAGCGACGTTTATGGCATCCCGGGTCTCCGCCCCCTGCAATCATCTCGATCCGACAGTTATCGTCTTCAAGTTCACTGAGCAACATCATATCAACGTTAACAGCACCGAAATCGTTTTCTATTATTGCGATTTTTCTGCCGAGACGCTTTTGGTATCTAGCATATAACTTAATGAAAGTTGTTTTGCCCGAGCCTAATATTCCCGTTATTAAGTCAACCTTAATCAATATTTCACCAACTGTTCAAAATATAAAATAAATAACCTCATATTATCATTTACCGTCTTATAAGGAGGGTTTTCCAAAAGCCAGAAGCTGCTTTGCGGGGAAAGAGAAAATCGGTGCAGAACATATAAATGTCACAACCACAGCCGTAAGTATTATTATGATTGACGTAATCGGCTCATCAAAACCTGCCGAAACCGCATCAAAATAATTCCAACTTATAAGAACAGCCAAAAACAATTTGTGCCAAAAGTATATCTGTATCGTTTTTGTGCCTATGGCAGAAACAAACGGTATTTTCGCACTCACAACAAGGCACATTATTGAGAAACCGAATACTCCCGAAATAAGATACGACGCCAGCCTGACCAAAAAGCCGAGATTATACAAATCTTTAAGAGATGAAAAATTATGTCTTCCGGTAAACATCGGTCTGAAAATATCATAAACCGTCTGAGATTTAAAAAACACGAACAGAAAGCCTATCACAATAAAAAATGCAACAGCTTTAAAAATCCGTTTTGAAAGAATCTGCGCCAATTTTTCGGGATTTATCATATATCCCGCTATAAAAAACGGCAAGAATACTACAATTCTCATCAGAGCAAATTTGTCGCCGAGAAAGTTGTCGTAACCTGCCGCACAGCCGATAAGCAACGACAGCACAAGAAGCACCTTTGTGTTATACTCTCTGAACAGCCAAATTATTGCATTAAAAATCGCCATTGCCCACATAAACCACGCAAAAGTATCATACATATCAAATACGGCATACTTTACGGTGTTGCCAAGCACAATGTCTAAAATCAGGTACTCTATTCTCATCGTTATACCGATAAGCACAAAGGATATGACCCTCTGTTTCGGAAATTTCGAGGATTTGTCCATAGGCTTGACAAATAATCCGCTGATGAATATAAACAGCGGTATATGTACGGAATATATTGTAATAAACGTGCCCTTTGCCCAGTTATCACCGCCGTCAACGGCGATAACGTCAATAAAGTGCCCCATTACTACAAGCAGAATTGCAATAAATTTTATATTATCATACAAATAAATACGCTGAGAACCTGAAGAACGTTCACCGCTGAAAGCATAATCCGACAATCAATTCACCTTACTTTTGCTTTGTAAAACAAACGGAATATTCATCATAATTCATAACAATTGAATTTACTTGATTGTTTTCCCGATTCATTTTAAATACCGTTTGTGTGCCCTCGTCAAAATACGCCTTTATCGTTCCGTCGTCAACAACCTCATAAGTTCCCGAATGTGTGCCGTCGTCAGGTGTGCCCGGAGTCAGCCACAACGAAAACGTTCCGTCTTCCGAAAAGGCAAGCGAACCTTGATAACCGGTGTAATTGTTATTATAAACCTCACTGAGTTCAACTTCATCGCCTGTTGAGTTTTTTGCGGAGGTTGGAACCCAAGTGCTGCTCACAAGCTGAGCATTGCTTGAAGAGTCGTAACACGATTTGGATACGACAGCGGCAGTTATAACCGCCGCAATCAAAACCGCAATCGTAACAACTGCGATAATCCTCTTTTTGTAAAGTTTCTTTGTTGACTTTTGATTATTGACAACTGATTTTTTCTTCTTTTTACGTGTTTTACTCATATTTTTTCATTATCTGCCTTTAATTTAATTGTCAGTCGTGAAAATATACATCACAACCGTTGTAATGCACCGTAAAATCAGAGGGAGTGTCATCTTCCCATGAATTTATTGTAACTAAAATGTTTTTATCATTTGTATATGTTGCGGTAATTGTATTGTTTTCAACAATATATGCTCCCGAATTTGCGGAAGAAGAAGTCAACCCGTCTCTGAAAGTTCCGTCGCTGTTAAATGTAATCACGCCGTCCGTGTACGAAGTACCGAAAAATTCTCTTAGCGGAACATCATCTCCGCTGTCCGAGTCAACCGCTTTGTAAGGAATATAGGTTGCGTTGAAACCTGCCTTTTTTTCTCCTCCTTGGGTCGGAACAACAATATCCGCAGGTTCTTCGGATTCGGGAGAAAGCGTTTCATCCTCGGAATGATATTCTGCCGTGTTTTGTCCGTCCGACGAATTGTTTTCATCGGAAACGGCAACCGTTGCCGCCAAACCGGTTTGACCCGTTTCTCCGCCGATTGAAGTTGTAACGACAGTCCCGGTATTATCGGCAGTCGTTTTTTGTTTGTTGCCGTTCAAAAAGATTATAAGAACAATCACACCAACTGTCACTGCCACCGCAACAGCAATAATAATTATCAAGGGGACTTTTGATGTTTTTTCGGGTTTTGCACTATGATGTCCTGCCATTACTGTTCTCCTTTTCTTCTGCATCTCTTTTTAACTTTAAAATTACGCTTTTCTTAACCATTTTGCCGTTGTAATAAATGTACTCGTCGGAATCCGATATTTCGTCAATATCAATATCATTTAAAATTTCATCATATTTGCCTTTTACGTTATCCGAATTTGCATCAGTCAATTTGCCGTTACGGAGATTTTCTGCTTTTTTGTCAATAGCTTCAATCTTTTTATCGTTTTCGGCTATCATATTATACATCGGCTTGTATACCGCCGAATTGATAATAAATGATGCAACAGACGGAATTAAAAACAAAAACAGAATTACGGTTGCGATAATTACCGCAATCTGTGTTGTACAACAGAACAATATCGTCGATGCGATTACAAATAAAATAAATAAACCGAAGGTTGCGGCAATGTTGTGCTTAAATTCACCGAAGCTCATCAACAAACTGTTTTTGTAGATGTTTTTCATTGAAATATCAAAGGTTACGGTCATTGACGGAATGTAAAAAAACGCAAACATCATTATTACAGCAACCAAAATCGTTATCGCAAACAAAACATAAAATTCGCCCTGCTTTTGTGCCCATGAAGCATATGCAACAAGAGAATAGTAGCTGAATGTAAGCGATAAATAGAAAACCGCACCGTGGACGAGAAACCTGAGAAAATTATCCTTTATTGCAGCCACAAAGTCTTGAAGAACCGACACGTTTTCTCTGCCGAGCGCAATATGTGCTGTAACCTGCACCACGCCCGCATAGTAAGGAAAAAGCGGTATTGCCGTTAAAAACAAAATATAGTTTGCGTTAAGTCCCGACACAGTGTTTATAAGCCAAAACAAGGCAAAAAACAACGCAAACGGAATTGCAAACAAAACATTTGTCAGTAAAAGTTTATGAAAATTATGAAATAAATTAGAAATTACCGAAATCAAGGCTGCCGAAGATTTTTCAGTTGCCATTTCTACCTCCGAAAAGTCGGAAACATCGGACAAATCCATCGAGTTTCCTTAATATTTAAAAATTAAACGACTCGGCAAAAAGCGTCCAAAGCGCAGTATCAAGCAAAGAAGCGCAAAATGTCATTATCAATGCCGACAAAAGCTCGGAACTGAGATTGGCAAAACCTCTTCTCAGAGGGCGCTTCGGCAAATTTTTGCCTACCGTTGCAATAAATAATTCCTTTGAAAATCCAAAGGCAGACGTTGAAAACAAAACAAGCGCAATGCAGAATAAAAATGTTCCCGGCAAGAGAACAAGCAAATAAAACCCTACTCCCGCAAGCGAGTTCGCCATAAACAGATATCCAGCCGTGATACCCGTTCCGAATCCTTTAAACAGGACTGCAAACAAAATCATCGGAATGCCCCAGGGTGCAAGCCCCAGCAAATATATTGAAAAAACAAATATAAAATCAGAAGTAAAGCAAGCACAAAATGTTCCAGCAAAGTTGTGCGCCATTCTTGACTCAAGATTTGTTGTAAAAAGAAAATCAAGAGACGAAAGCATCTGAGAGTCTGCATTTCGGGCATATACAGAGCCTGCCGCCAAGCCAATCAACAGCAATCCCACAAACATTACTCTGATACCGTAACGTTTGAAAAAGTAACGCACTTCGGATAACCTGAAGCCTCGAATCAAATTGGCTTGCACACCGGATTTTTTGAACGAAAATACTATACCTTTCATAAAAACATTCCTTTCGTTTAGAACAGCACCGATTAACCGATTTGGGTTGTCCAATCTAAACTTATGCGGAATGTTTTATTTTTATGAATTTATTTTCCCAGTTCTTCCGCACGCTTTGTGCAAGCTTCCATTGCGTCCTGAACCGCTTCGACAAAACCGTGCTCTCTGAGCTTGTCAAGAGCTGCGATTGTTGTGCCGCCCTTTGAACTTACCTTTTCGATAAGAACATCGGCGGAGTCTCCGCTTTTCCTAAGCATTGCCGCCGAACCCTCAAGCGTGGCGCACACAAGGTTCATTGCCTTATCATAGTCAATTCCCTTTGACTTTGCATAATCAGCCATAGCCTTTGCAAACAAATAAATATATGCCGGGCTGCTGCCGTTGACCGAAATAATCTCATTCATATGTTCTTCCGTAATGTATTCGCAAACACCGCTGCCCGCAAACATATCATAAACAGTCTGCTTGTCTTCATCGCTGATATTATCAGACGGACAAAGTGCAGAAGCTCCCTTTTTGAGAAGGAGCGGAGTGTTTGGCATAACTCTTACGACCGGACATTTGCAGTCAAGTCCGCGTTGAACAAAGTCGATCGAGATTCCCGCGGCAATTGAAACAAAGGTTTTTTGCGGAGAAACCGCCGACTTTAATGATTCTAGAACCTCGGGATAATTTTGGGGCTTTACCGCAAGAACGATAATGTCGCTTGACTTTACAACATCTTCGCCTGTTTTGCAGATATTTACGCCTAATTTGGCGATTATATCGCATTTTTCACTGCTTACATCAAAAATATTGATAAAATCAGCATTTCCGTTTTGCTGAGAAATCAAACCGTTTACTATGGCTGTTGCCATATTTCCTGCTCCGATAAATCCGATTTTTTTCATTTTAATACCCTCTTATCTTAGTTTATTATCAACCTATTGACATGCTGCCGTTGCGATAACAAGTGTAACTGAATCCTTTTTTGTTATACTGACCGTCACGGGCGTAATCGCCGTAGAAGAACATTTCCGCTTCGTCAACTCTTCTGTACAGCAATCCCCAATAGCAACTTCCCGAAGCGTGGTGATACGCAAAAAAGTTATTTGCAAATGCCTGCTTGCTTACGTTATTTAAATCTCGGGTGCCTGAACCCGAAGACGAAGAAGCTGACGCATAAGACGAATAGATATAGCCCACCGTACCGTCGGATAATTTTATTTTATACCAATTTGAATTGTAAACTTCTCCGTCCGTAAATGTAAACTTCGTGTTTTCGTCCATACAGGTAAGAATGTTATATCCCATTCCCGGACCAGAACGCAGATTTACATAGCTTGAATTTACGTATCCGCTTGCACCCGCACTTATTGAGCCTGAATCCGAACCGCCCGAACCCGTGTTCAAGAGCACCGACTGCAAGTCGGAATCGTTGTACAATGCATAATAACCTACATTGTATGCAAAACAAACAAGCGCATCAAACTGTTGCTGATTGAATTTTATGTTGTTTTCGGTTAAATATTTATTGGTCACTGTGGTATATCCGCCATTGTTTACCGTTTGGCAAAGATATGCATACGCCTGATTTTCGGTTAGATTATTGTAGAACTGCTCATTCTTTGTAACAACTTTTCCGTATCCGAGAGTCGGGTCTGATGTAATGCTGTCAGCGGTAACCTTTGAAAGAAATCCCTCATAGTTGGCAATAAGATTAATAACCTCGTCGCTTGCGCGTCTTTCCCCGATTACGGTAGTTGTGGTATCGGAAGAGTTTGTGACAAATACTTCGCCCTCTCCGTTCTGCGGAGTAGTAAGGTAAGAATCCGACGTCCTAAATCTTGAATACGCCTTTACCGTCCACTTTCCGGAAATCGGCAATTGTTTTGAAGCAGACCATACATACGTATCTCCGTCTTCCGTCTTGCTTGTTGCTTCAACGGTATATGAAGTCGAACCGTTGGAAACCACAAATCTTAACGCAACTCTGTCTCTGTCTGTTATTGCCTTAAAAGTAACGTTGGAATTTTTCGGTGCGGAGTTCGGAGAAGCGTAAACAAACTGAATATTGTCACGGCTTGTAACCTGAATAAGGCAAGTTGCCGCTCCGCCTGAGGTATATGCGGTAACCGTTGCATAACCGCTGTGCTTTGTATCAACAACACCGTTGTCAACCGTTACAACGTACGGATTTGATGTTTTCCATTTAACGCCGCTTGTGGTTGATGTGAGAAGAACCGATTTTAAGCAACGCATACCGGTTATTTCGTTTGAAGAAATATTAACGTTTGAACCCGATTTTACGGTAAATTTGCAGGTTGCTTTTTCAGAACCCGAAGAAGCTGTGATTTTAACGCTTCCCGAAGATTTTGCGGTAACGATTCCGTTTGAATCAACGGAAGCTACCGAGGTATCGGAACTTGACCAACTGTAAGATGAAGCTCCGGAAGCGGTTAAGGCAAAAGTATTGCCCACATAAACCGTTTCGTCGGTGTTGGAAAGTTCAATCGAGGAGTCGGAATCGTCGGAAGTATCATCATCGGAAGGCGTCGAATTCATTGTTGCATATGTATTCATAATATAGCCCGTTCTTCCGTCCGAAAGCTTTATATTATACCAACTTGAATTATGAAGGTCGGTATCTATAAAAGTAAACTTTGTATCTTCACGCATACAGGTAATAATTGAATAATTTGTGCCTGCACCCGAGCGCAGATTTACGTAGTCGTCATTTACATAGCCTGTAACCGACTTTGTTTCGGATTTATCTTCCGAATCGGAGCTTTTGGACGAATCTTTGGTTGCGTAGGTATTTAACACATAACCTGTTTTACCGTCCGACAATGTTATATTATACCAACTTGAATTATGAAGGTCGGTATCTTTAAAAGTAAACTTTGTATTTTTGCGCATACAGGTAATAATTGAATAATTCGTACCCGCACCCGATCGCAAATTTACGTAATCGTCATTAATATATCCCGTTGCGGAATCCGAGTCTTCCGACGTATCAGACGGAACCGACGTAACCTTGACATAATCTCTGTAAACATAGCCCGTGCTTGAATTTGAGTCCAATTTGACTTTATACCAATTTGAGTTATAAATATTTCCGTCAACAAACGTAATTTTTGTGTTCTCGCGCATACAGGTAACAATTGAATAATTCGTACCCGCACCCGAACGCAGATTAACGTAATCGTCGGAAATGTATCCTTTTGCTCCGAACTTCGGAGTTAATTCCGCAGCATTTGCGGAAAAAAGCTGCACGGCGCACAAAAACACCGAGCCTACCGTTAAAACGGCGAGAATCAAACAAACAATTCTGATAAAAAGCTTTGATTTCATAACGCACCTTAAATTCCTTTAAACCTACACTATTTAATTTTTCCAAACAATTTATTTCTTAAATTTCTGACATATACATTTACAAAAACAGTTACCGCATAGTCATAAAGAGCAAAAAATATGTTTCCGACAATTAAAAATACCCACGGAACACAGACCCCGAATATCGTATAATCTTCCTTTGGAATCGAGAGCAGCCACATTCCTATATAAAATGAAGCGACGGCGGCAATATTAAAGACCGAAAATTTTAATATATACTGCACAATCTTCGATTTAATCCTGCTTTCGATTTTACATTTGACTATCGGATAATATCCGAAAAAGACAATATAAAAAAGCACTGCTTCTTTGTCGCCTGCCAAAAATCCGGACAGAGCCGACACAGTCAAAAACACACCTGCCGCCCATTTTGCGCCGTATTCAATCAGAACGGCTAAAAGAATAATTCCCGCAAAGCACGGCAATGCATATGTTCCCACGGGAATCAGCGACGTTATCATCATCAAAACAACGCCGAGTGCGGCGGAAACTCCGCAAAAAGCAATACGAAAAGTCGGTTTTTGTAATCCGTTTTTCATATTTAACACCCTGATCTGCAACAACTGCACAAACAATCGGTACATATTATGGCAGAACATATGTCGCACGGCGAACAGCCTGTATTGTCTTGCGTATTAGGCTGATTAAATCCGCCGTAATTGTATACTCTCTGATTTTGCATATTGTCAAGTGCGGCACGATATTCGACGTTGTTCGGATCCATATTGCAGGCAGTTGTAAAATAACCGAACGCCTGTTCGTTCCAACCCCACCTGTACGCACACATTCCCTTGAGATAATGCCATTCGGCACTGCGTCCCGAAACGGGAATCGAATCAAGCATCTGTTCGGCTTGGTCTGTCATATTGCGCTGAATATAAATTCTGATATTAATAAATTGTGCGTCCGTCGCACTTCCGGAAGCATATGAAGAGCTTCCGGTCGAACCGCTTCCCTTGCCCTTTTGGCGCCATTGATTAATTGTATCGTATGCCTCGTTAATCTCTTTCATCTTCTGCTCGGCAACGTCGGCAAGAGGCGAATTTGCATAATTATCGGGATGATATTTTTTTGCAAGTTTTCTGTAAGCGGATTTAATTTCACCATCTGTTGCGGTTTCGGACACGCCGAGAACCTCATACGGATTCGTCATTTTTGACCTCCATTGTTTTCTTTTTCATAACCGTGTTTTGTGCCGACGGAAAGCCATACAGCATCATATTGTCAAATATGCCCTTAAAATCAGTCAATTCAATAAGATTATATGCATTGTACGCTCTTGCGAGAGACTGATTAAGCACCCGCGTCATATAATCAAAAATATTGTCTTGCTTCATACTTAAAAACGGATTAAAATTATTGTGCTTTATATCATCCTCGTAATCGTCTGCGGCGTCAATAAGATACACCCATCTCCCGAGATGATAACCGAATTCGTAATAAATGCGCTTGTCCGCTTCGTTTTCGGCTTCAACCGACAAAATATTTGCAAGCATATATGCGGTTGGATGTGCCGCGGAATCAATTGAAGCATTGTCGCTGTGTTCGGCATTAAACTGCATTGCCATCATTTCCGAAACTGTATTTTCGATTTGCGGATAATTTTTGGCAGCCTTTTTGTGCCAACGGAAAAAAAACGGTTTCAAAAAACACGCTGCGATTTTTTTTAAAAATCCGCTGTCCGCTATATCATCCTTAAGCTTATAGTATGACGAAATCACAGACAATGCGGAAGCTTTTGAATAACAGTCGGCGGAATCTGCGGCAAACTTGCATTTTTTTAGCGGATTAAACTTGCATCTGCCGTCTTTGAAAGACTTGCAACTTCTTTTAAGCGACATAAGGAGCATTGCGTAAAAAGTACAGTCATAGCTCAGGATAAATCTTGTCAGAAAAGAATAATCCCTGCCGAGTTGATTGCAAAGTCCGCAGTAAACCGACTTGTATGCTTCGTATTCACGCACCAAAAGTTCACTTTTTTGAACCCTTAAATATCCAAACACAGGCGTGCTCCTTATAATATAATTATTCATTTTGATTATACAACAGATTATCTGAAATGGCAATAGAAAAGTACAACTTGAAAAATTTTCCGTATGATGATAATATGGTATTGAAATCAAGGCAATGCTCTGTTTTTCTTTGCTTGCGGAAATCAGAGATTGCGACGGATTAAATAACCGATGAAAGTATTTAATTATGAATGTTTATGATTTTGACAACACAATTTACGACGGAGACTCAACAGCGGATTTTTATTTGTTTTCAATCAAAAGGCATAAAAAAATCGCACTCAAACTACCCTCGTTGTTCTGTGCGTTTTTCAATTTTTACGTGCTGAAAAACGGTACTAAAACCGAATTCAAACAAAAAATGTATCGTTTTTTGGAATGTTGCGATATTGAAAAAGACGTCAGCGACTTTTGGAATACAAACCAAAGCAAAATTAAAAAGTTCTACCTTGAACAAAAACGGGACGACGATGTAATAATATCCGCCTCTCCCGAATTTTTGCTAGAACCGATTTGCCGAAAGCTGAAAATAAAACACCTGATTGCTTCAAATGTCGATAAGAGAAGCGGTGAATACAGCGGAGTTAACTGTCACGGCAAAGAAAAGGTAAAAAGATTTTATCGGGAATTCGGCAACGGTAAAATCAACCGCTTTTACTCCGACAGCAAAAGCGATACGCCGCTTGCCAAGCTTGCTGATAAAGCATTTATTGTAAAAAAGAATAAAATAACGGAATGGAATTTTGACAGATAAAACGGTCGGGGATTTTTGCCACGGTCTAATAAGGCAGTATTTTAGGAATTATGGTGTAATCCCGATATAGGGTTACACCTTTTTCTTTATTTAAGCGGATGTCTCCGCATTTTTCTGTTTTACTCTTTCCATTGCTTCTAAAAGCTGCTGCTCGGTTGGAACATCAAATAAACCTACTGCCGTAAAGTAAATATCCACCTTGACATGCCCATGAGAATGCTTCTTCTCGTTATTGTGAATTTCAATACGCTCGATAAGCTTGTTGACAACGGTCGGAGTAAGCTGTTTCATATCTGTAAATTCCATAAGTCCTTGATAGAGCATCTTCATATCAACAGTCTGTTTTTGAAGTTCAATGAGTGTTCTTTCGTTCTCCTCAACTTCGGATATAAGCCGCTTTTGCTCGGATTCATATTCACTTGCCATGCGGGAATAACGCTCATCGGATAACTTGCCAAGAATATTGTCCTCATAAATTCTTGAAAATAACTTGTCCAAATCAGATATTCTCTGCTTTGCACTTTCAGTTTTTTCTCGCAAGGATTTCTCCTGATTAACTGCTTCAGCACCTTTCTTCTCGGCTATGAGATAGAGGAAGGCACTGTTGTAACAACGGACAAAATCCGCAAGCTCTGAGATAGCTTCTTTAACAATTGCTTCAAGCACAA
>CAVBYX010000005.1:0-26119 GCA_963599905.1 Acutalibacteraceae bacterium | reverse complement strand
TCAGCGCAGTAACCAACGGATAAACCGCCTTGCTTTTTTGTATCGGCAGCGCAGATACTTATGTGTTAGTCAAATAGCTTTGTTCAGCGCAGTAACCAACGGATAAACCGCCTTGCTTTTTTGTATCGGCAGCGCAGAAACTTAGACATTAATTAAATAATTTTATTTGGTACAGTAACCGATATTTTAATCCGATTTTTACGGGGAGTGTATAAATATGCAGGTTAAAATAAGAAAAGCATTGGCTTCTGATATTAATGCCGTGAACGGAATATATGAGCATATTCATAACGAACAGGAGAAAGGAATAATAAATATCGGTTGGGTGCGCGGAGTTTATCCTACAAGGGCTACCGCAGAATCCGCATTGCAAAGAGGCGATTTGTTTGTTGAAGAGGCAAACGGAATTATTGTCGGAGCGGCAATCATCAATCAAATTCAGCTTGATGTTTACAAAAAGGTTGCGTGGCAGTGTGAGTTGCCGAATGAAAAAATTATGGTTTTGCACACACTCGTAACAGAGCCCGACTCAAAAGGAAGCGGATTCGGAAAAGCTTTTGTTGAGTATTATGAACAGTATGCCGCAAAACACGGATGCGTCGGTTTAAGGATAGATACCAATGAATTGAATACTTACGCCCGAGGCTTTTACAAAAGGTTGAATTACAGTGAGGTCGGTATCTTTTCGTGCACGTTTAACGGAATATCCGACGCTAAGTTGGTTATGCTTGAAAAAACGCTTGATTAATTTAACAAATTATTGATATTTTTACTGCAAAAACATAACCACCCGTCAAACGGGTGGTTATGTTTGCATACACGGATTTTAATTTATCCGATAAAATTCAAGTTTTCCGTGTCCAAAAGGTTTGTGCGCATTGCAGGCTTGCAAAGCGGTATTTTTTTGCCTTTTTTGATAAACAGCGGAACCTCGTTGAGCGCAACGTCAATATAATGCACGCCTTTTTCAAGAGGTTGGGTACTTACGTTTTCGCCGCTGAGCTTAACGAATGTCATATCCTCGGGCAGATAAACATATCTTCCGCTTGCGTTTTGTTCATAAACGGGGCAAATCATACATTCGTCGCCGAGCATAAGCTGGTTTTCACATTCCACGGCAATTTTGTCGTCGGGGTAATCAAACGAAAGAGGACGGAAAATCATATCGTTGTTTTCGCTTGCGTTGCAAAATGTTTTGTAAAGATAGGGAATAAGTCTGTAACGAACTTCAATAATATCTTTGAAGTCGCTTGTGTTTTCAAAGCTGTAACACTCCTGACTGCGAGTTCCGCAGGCGGAGTGATTGCGCATAAGAGGTGTAAAAACGCCGAGGGCAAGAAAACGAAGCACAAGGTCACGTGTGCAGTTTTCATTAAATCCGCCAAGGTCTGCGCCGCAGTAAAGAAATCCGCACATATTTGCCGAGGGCAGCATTTTGAGGTTTAAAAGAATGTGTGACCACCAGCTGTGGTTGTCTCCGAACCATATTCCGCTTGTGCGGTGTGCGCCGACGTATGAAGCGCGTGAGAACATGAGAATTTTGCTTTTGCCAAATTCGTTTTCAAAAAATTCGCCTGCCGCTTTTGTCATATTTGCGCCGTAAATATTATGCACCCTGTCGTGGCAGACCGCTTTGCCGTCAATGTTGTGATATATGCTTGAATAGTCCTCGCTGTTGTTTGAAAGCCCGACAAAAGCGTCTTTAAGTGCAAAAAAGTCCCATAAATCAAGGTTCTTTCCTTTGGCAGCCTCAGCCTTTTCAAGCGCCTTGTCGAGTCCCTTTTGAGTGTAGAAAATCGCAGGCTCGTTCATATCGTTCCAAAAACCGTCAATGCCCATATCCGTAAGGGTTTTGTATTTTGAGCCGAACCACTTGCGAACTTCCTTTTGCAAAAAGTCGGGAAATCCCACAATTCCGGGCCACACTCCGCCCTCAAAGGTTTGTCCGTCCTTTGTTTTGCAAAAATATCCGTTTTTTACGCCCTCTTCATAAACCGAGTAGCCGTCCTCTTTTTTTACGCCTGCGTCAATGATTGGAATAAGGTGGATTCCCTGCTGCTTTTTTTGTTTGACAAATTCCGCAAAATTCGGAAATTTTTTTCCGTCAACGGTAAAGTCTTTGTAACGCTCCATATAATCTATGTCAAGATATACGCAGTCAAGCGGAATTTCGGCTTTGTCATACCCGTCAATAACGCTGTCAACGTCTTTGCCGGTTTCATAACTCCAACGGCTTTGCTGATATCCGAATGCCCAAAACGGCGGGATATAGCTTTTGCCGATTATTTCTCTGAATTCGCGAACAATGTCAAGCGGCTTTTTACCGTCTAAAACATATATGTCAAAATCTTCTCCGTCAAGCGTGACGACGGTCTTGTCTGTTTTTGAATAACCGATGTCCCAGCGTATTTTTGCGGGAAAATCAACAAATATTCCAAAGGTCTTTTTGCCCGAAAGCATAATAAAATTATGAGCGGCGTAAAGCGATGATTTTGTTTCGGTGTGAAACGGGTCGTCGGAGCAAAAGCTTTCGTAAACCCAGCCTCGTTTGTTAATGCCTCTCGGAGCTTCGCCGAGTCCGTAGACAATGTCGTTTTCGTCCATATCAAATTCAAAACCGAATTTGCCGTTCTCAATCTTGTGTTCAAACGGAAATTTGTCAAAAGAAAGACTGTCAAGCCGTTTTACAACAGCTTCGGTGTCGATAGGGGTGCCGAGTGTAAATTTTTTCACCATAACAATAAGCTCCTTTGTTTTGAAATTGCTTTGTTTAAAATAAAAATTGACAGCTGTCAAACCCGAAAATCCAAGTCGGATGAGGGATATGAATTTAAGTATTAAGATTATATATTATTTGATTGAAACATTCAACAGTTTTTTTAATGAAATTACTCAAATTATTTTATTGAATTTGCCGACACAATATGGTAAAATAAAATGGAATAATAATAACTCGTTTTGGAATTGTTACCAAATTCAAATCGGAGCAACGCTCTGCCTTGTTGGCAGAAAGCAGAGCCTGTTGCATTTGTACGTAGGTTATATTGTAAAGCGTTTGAAAGGGGTATTTTATTTATGTGTGGAATTTGTGGTTTCACAGGTCAGATAGTTGACCGTGACGATGTAATAAAAAATATGACCGAGGTTATTACCCACCGCGGTCCCGACTCCGACGGCTTTTTTATCGATGATAATATAGCAATGGGATTTCGCAGACTTTCAATCATTGATTTGGATGCGGGTCATCAACCCATTTATAATGAGGATAAGACCCTTGTTCTTACTTTTAACGGCGAAATCTATAATTATAAAGAACTGAGAAAGGTGCTTATTCAAAAGGGGCACAAATTTTATACAGACACGGACAGCGAAGTGCTTGTGCACGGATTCGAGGAATGGCAGGAGGATCTTTTGCCGAAGCTCAGAGGTATGTTCGGATTTGCAATATACAATACTGTTGACAAATCGCTGTTTATTGCGCATGACTTTTTCGGAATCAAGCCGATGCATTATACAAAAATCGGGAACGATTTTGTTTATGCAAGCGAAATCAAAAGCATACTCGAACACCCGAACTTTGTAAAGAAGTTCAACAAAAAAGCGCTTGATACCTATCTTTCTTTCCAATACGCACTTCCTCCCGAAACGTTTTTTGAGGGTGTTTACTGCCTGATGCCGGGACATTACCTTTGGTATCGTGACGGAGAGACGGAAACCACCAGATATTTTGAGCCGAGGTTCAATCCCGATGAGAGTATGACCGAAGCCGAGGCTGTCAACAAGATAGAAAAAATATTTGAAAACTCTGTAAACGCACACAAAATCGCAGATGTTGAGGTAGGTTGCTTCTTATCCAGCGGCGTTGATTCAAGCTATGTTTCAACCTATTTTGCCGACCAAAAGACATTTACGGTAGGTTTTGACTTCGGAGAAAAATACAACGAAATCAGTTGGGCAAAATCACTCAGCGAAAAAATAGGCGTTGAACACCACACCCACCTTATTTCAAGCGAAGAATTTTGGGACGCCGTTCCTACGGTACAGTACCATATGGACCAGCCCCTTGCGGATCCGTCCTGCATAGCGTTGTACTTTGTATCAAGACTTGCAAGTCAGTATGTTAAGGTTGTCCTCTCGGGCGAGGGTGCGGACGAGCTGTTCGGAGGCTACACCTGCTACAATGACCCCAGAGTATTCAAACTGTATCAGACAATTGTTCCGCATTGCATACGCAAGGCAATTCGTGCGATTTGCCAAAAGCTTCCCGACATTAAGGGAAGAGATTATCTTATCCGTGCGTGTGACCCTCTTGAAGAGAGATATATCGGCAATGCGTTTATGTATGATTACAAACAGAAACGACAGATTTTAAAAGACCCGTCAATCTCAACTCCGCCGCAGAACTATACCCGCAAGTATTATTACCGTTGCCGCAAATACGACGATGTTACAAAAATGCAGTATCTTGACATTAACCTTTGGATGGTCGGAGATATTTTACTTAAAGCCGACAGAATGAGTATGGCAAATTCTCTTGAGCTTAGAGTTCCGTTCCTTGACAAAGAGGTATTCAAGGTTGCTTCGTCGCTTCCGACAAGCCTGCGTTGCAATAAGCGCAACACAAAATATGCAATGCGCAAGGCTGCTGTTCGCCATATGCCCGAGGCTACCGCCGAAAAAGAAAAACTCGGTTTCCCCGTGCCTACAAGAGTATGGCTCAGAGACGAAAAGTATTATAATGTTGTAAAGAAGAAATTCAAGGGCAAAACGGCAGAAAAATTCTTTAATACGGACGCCCTCGTTGCTTGGCTTGACGAGCATTTCAGCGGCAAGGAGGATAACAGCCGCAGGGTTTGGACAATATATGTATTTCTTGTTTGGTATGACATCTATTTTGACGAAGATTCAAACAAGGTGCAAAAGCCTGTTAATCACCTCGACGAGCTTAAAGCTATTGCCGAGGCAAGAAGAGAGAAACAGATTGACGCTCCCGGCAAAATAATTATGGCAGCCGCAGAAGCCGCCGACGAAACTTATGACGCACCTGAGTTTGAGTCGGATGACAAAAAGTTCGGTGAAAATCTGCCGACCGAAACGGAGGAAGAGCCAAAAACCGAAAGCGAAGCGGCAGAAAATCCTCAGGACAGCGCAGAGGCAATTACCGAGGAGGAATCGTCGGTTGACGACGGAAGCGAGCCTGCAATTGCAGAAGACGAACACGAAGACAGTCAGCCGCCCGTTGAAGAGGAGAAAAAGGAGGAGTACGTCAATATCTCTAATCCCGAGGATAAAGAGATTTATGAAGCTCCGAGAAAACCGTCTACACATCACGAACAGGTTCAGATGGCTATTGACGATATTGAGAAACGTTCCAAGTTCCTTGATGAACCGAATGTTATTTCGGACAAGGCGGTTGACAGTATCGTAAGCTCAATAAAATTTTTTGATGATGACGAAGAAGAATAATACTGATGTTTTTAATGCCTAACAGCAATTGCTATTAGGCATTTTAAAATTTAAATCGAGGCGTTGTTCCCACTAAAACAAAGTTGCTTCCGTTAAAATTTTACGGACGATTTTATATTCGCTTTCAAAATCCGAAAGAGGCAGCGGGTTTTTGCCAAGCCCCATCTCAACGGTTAAAGCGGGCTTGTGAAGCTTGTCGATTACCCAGTCTTTAAAACCGCCGCCCGTTGCTATGTCCTCGGGTTGAGCAACCTTGTAGCCGCTTATGCCCGCAAGTCTTTGTGCAAGCACCGAACAAAGCCGAGGCGTATGTTCTCCGTAGCTGAAGTATATTTCACGTCCCTGGCTGTGGAAAGCAATTGCCCTTTCGAAATTAAGGCTTCCGCACAGTTTTACAAGCGCTTTTGTTTCGGGTTCGCTGTGCGGAGATTTTCCGCCGAAGCGTGTCGGGGACGGGCTGTTGATACCAAGCTCGATTTCCTTTTGCCTAAGTTCGCACCAGCCTGCGTCAAAGTTGTGGTTGATGTCAACTCCCGCGGCGTTAGCCTGCCAGTATTTTGTGTTTGCACAAACTTTTTCCGCAAGCTCTTTAAAGCTGAGTGCCGCACAGCTTCCGTTTATTGCAATTTCAACTCCGTCCGGATTTACGCAGGGCACAACGGTTACTCCTCGAATTTTCAGCGCGTTTGACAGGGGTTCGTCCTCGTTTTTCAGGGCAAAGGCGCATTCTTCCGCAAATTTTAAAAGTGTGAGTACGGTAAGGTACTCCGTTCCGTGAAAGCCGCCGCAAAAAAGCACCGTGTTTTTGGTGTTGCCGATTTGCAGCACATCTATTTCTCTTTTGCAAATGCTTTCACCGACAAAATAATGTCTGATTGATTTAAAGCGCTTGCAAAGTTCGTTGATAATTACTTTTCTTGCCGCATAGTCGGGCAAAGTATTATAATTAATCATAAATATTTCCTTTCTTCGGAGGTTGGCATGAATTTAAATGAAAAAACATTGTCAAGCAAAAGTGTGTTTGACGGTAAAATTCTTCATATAACGCTTGATGAAATTGAATTGCCGGACGGCAAAACGTCAAAGCGTGAGGTTGTTAATCATCCCGGCGGCGTTGCCGTTGCGGCGCTTGACTGCGACAACAACCTGTTTTTTGTTAAGCAGTTTCGCTATCCGTATAAAGAAGTTGTGCTTGAGCTGCCTGCCGGAAAGCTTGAAAAAGGTTCGACTCCGCTTGAAAACGGAAAGCGTGAGTTGCATGAAGAAACAGGCGTAATCGGATATTCATATATTTCCCTCGGTCAGGTTTATCCGTCTCCGGGTTATACCTCAGAGGTGATACATCTGTATGCGTGCAGAGTGCAAAACGAGGGCGAAAGCAAGCCCGATGACGGTGAGTTTTTAAACGTTGAGAAAATTCCCCTTGACAAAGCTGTTGAAATGGTAATTAACAATATCATACCCGACGCAAAAACTCAGATAGCGGTTCTGAAAACGGCTATGCTGCTAAAAAGCGGTAAAATATGAGGTAGAATATTTTATGCAGAAATTTTTTGATATATTACCCGAGCCCGTTCCCACCGCCGTGGCGTTGGGGTATTTTGACGGTATTCATATGGGGCACAAAAACGTGCTTTCGCGTGCCGCCTACGAAAAGAAAAACGGCTTGGTTTCGGTGTGCTTCACGTTTTCCGAGAGTCCCAAAAGTGTGCTTAGAGGAACTCGGAGCGAAGCTCTTATGACAAATAAGGAAAAACTTAAAATGCTTGATAAGCTGGGAATAGACCATACTTATCAAGCGAATTTTAAAAGCATTATGAATATGTCGGCGCAGGACTTTGCCGAGAAAATTCTTGTGAACACGCTCGGCGCAAAAAAGCTTTTTTGCGGCTTTAATTATCGCTACGGAAAAAACGGTGAGGGTGATGTTAGGGTTCTCAAGGCATTTTGCGATAAAAACGGTATTGAGCTTACGGTGGTTCAGCCGACTCGATTTGACGGCGAGGTGGTGTCGTCAACCTTAATAAAAAAGCTTATAAGGGACGGACAAATAAAAAAAGCAAACAAGATGCTTTGCCACAGCTTTGGTTTTTCGGGCGTTATTGAACACGGCAGACAGCTTGGCAGGGAATTTGGCACGCCCACCGTGAATCAATCGCTTTGCAGTGAGCTTGTGGTGCCTAAATTCGGGGTATACTGTTCTGCCGTTACCCTTGAAAACGGCAACACCTATTGCGGTGTTACCAATATCGGCGTTAAACCGACAGTCGGAAGCCCCACGCCGCTTTGTGAGACATGGATGCCGAAATACAGCGGCGAAGAGCTTTACGGTCAAATTGCCGACGTACGTCTGATTGACTTTATAAGGGCAGAAAGAAAATTCGATACGATTGACGACTTAAAGAATACAATAATCGACAACGGAAAAACCGCACTGAAAATATTCGGCAATGCGTCAGAATAATTTCGTGACGATAAAACGGCTCAGGCAAAATTGATGTCGGCTCGGAAAGATAAAATTCAACCGAGCTTGCTTCAACTGCCTGAGCCGTTATTTGTTATTTGTACTGTTTTTATATTTCAAGACCGTTTGCAGTCTTTAAAAATTCATACAACTTGTCAAGAATAATATCAACTCCGCCCTTGCTGTCGCTTTCAATGTTTAGCGGCATAATCGGGTCGTGAACCGAGAGTCGCAAAAGGAACCAACCGTCGCCGTTGTCCTTGTCAAACGAAACTCTGATTCCCTCGCGGTTGTCGTCGGCAACCTGCCAGCCTTCCTGATTTTGAGCATATTCGGTGAGGTCGGCAATTATTTTTTCACCGCAGGACTTAAAATCTTTTTCGGTAATTTTATAACGGATTTCTCTGCTTTCAAGCGGCTCTTTAAGCGATGAGGTAAGCTCGTCAAGCTCCTTGCCCTGATGTCTGAGCTGTGCGGCTTTGATTATAATTTTTGTGCAGAGATACGCACCGTCGTCAAGAAAATAATTTTCACGCATTGCGGCATGCCCCGAGGTTTCAATGGCAAGCGGACAATTAATTCCCTCGGCATTGAGCTCCAACGCCTTGTCTATTACATTTTTATAACCTCTGCGAAAACGATAGTGTTTTCCGCCGAGATTGTTTTCAATAAATTCTTTAAGACCGCTTGAAGTGATGGAATCCGTAACGATTGTTCCGCCGTCATTGCCCTCAAGCGCAATTGCAGAGGCAACCGCAACAAGACGGTTGCGGTTAATTTCGTTGCCCTTTGAGTCAACCGCTCCGCCACGGTCAACGTCGGTGTCAAATATTACGCCAAGGTCGGCGTTTGATTCACGCACGGCTTCGCAAATTGAAGCCATAGCCTCTTCGTTTTCGGGGTTCGGCACGTGATTCGGGAACATTCCGTCGGGCTCAAGATAGCGGCTTCCGTCTGTGTCTGCGCCCAAAACCTTCAGCACCTTGTCGGCATAAAAACCGCCCGCACCGTTTCCGGCGTCAACCACAATTTTAAAACCTTTTAAAGGATGATCATAATCCTCTGCGTTAACTTCTTTTTTTATTTTGTCGCATAATCCCTTTGCATAGACGGACATATAGTCAACGTCCCAAACTTTGCCGTCGGGCTTCGATTCGGGATGTTCGTCGTTTTGGGCATATGTGAGAATTTCCTCAATATCGCTGCCCTCAAGTCCGCCGTCACGTGTAAAGAATTTCAGACCGTTGCGGTTAAACGGATGGTGGCTTGCCGTAATCTGCAAGGCACCGTCGCATTCGAGGTCAACCGTTGTCATAAACATTGACGGGGTAGAGGCAAGCCCGCAGCGCAGAACGTTTGCACCGCATGAGACGAAGCGGTTTACGGCAATATCCATAATGTGCGGCCCTGAAATTCGGCTGTCGCGACCGACCGAGATTTTTAGTGAATCGGTTGATTTGCCTACCTTTTTTGAAAGCCAAAGTATAAATCCGTCAACCATATTTGCAAGAACGTCATCGGTAAGGTTGACGCTCTGTCCCCCAACCCCTTCGCAGGCAACGCCTCTGATATCGGTTCCGCTTTTAAATTGTTTATAAAAATCGTTTAGCATAAAAATTGTCCTTTCTTTGTTTCGACTTTGCTTAAAATTAAGCAACACCGTGCTTTCGGCTTTGCAAAGAGTGCGTTGGTTTCTCGGAGCTTTTGCAAGAATTGCACTCTTCAAGACCGAATTTATCCCGCCGGAGAGCAGAATATCCACGCTACATTATAACCTATTTTTGAAGAAATCTCAATATTTAAATCTGTCGCAAGGGAGCGGACTTTCTCGGCGTTTAATGTGCCGACTGAGAGTCAAAGTGATTTTTTGTTTGCGTTAAAATAATAAGTTTGTGAAAAAAGTATGTTGTATGTTTCTTAAAAGGAATTAAGTTAGACAATGTGACGAAGCAAATATACAAAAACAGGCGATTTGTAAATTCTAAATTAGAAATATATTAGCAATATATACAAAAAATCATCATCTGTTTTAGTTATAACTGACAAGCAATTGCTTGATATCACAAAAACCAAACGATAAAATTGTTGACTTTTTTGAAAACTTGATTATAATAATAAGTGTCAAGTAAAAAGTCCGCTTGACTATCGGTTGATTTCAAATATTCAATCCCGGGTATAATTTGAAGTTGGATAAGTCGATAATTAAATCATGATTTGCCAAATGGTAAATGGCCACAAAAACTTTATATTTTTAAAGAATTGAAGGAGGAAACATTATGACACCAATTCTTAGCTTACACAACATTGATGTAACTGCGTTCCTCGCTGTGCTTGATACCTGCGAAGGCAACGTATATTTAGTAACAAACGAGGGAGACAGACTCAATCTTCGCAGCAAGCTTTCACAGCTTGTTGGATTGACGAAGCTTATTGAAGGCGGCAAGATTGCCGAAGCAAGCATCATTTGTGACAACAAAAATGATGAAAGCAAGCTTTTCAGATTTAACTGCTTTGGTGAAACAGGCGAAACCAAAGCCGGTTAATCCGCAAATTAATTGATATTCCCGTATTTTACGTTAATTTCAAAACTTTCTAAATCAAAAGCAACCGCTCGTATGGGTGGTTGCTTTTGATTTTTGGTCGGCGCTGAATTTAAGGTATAAAAATAAGGAATACCCTTGCGGATATTCCTTATTCTATTCTGGTGCTCTGGTGCGCCAACAGGGACTCGAACCCCGGACCGACCGGTTATGAGCCGGTAGCTCTAACCAACTGAGCTATTGGCGCAGATTTCTAACACAAATGATATTATAGCAGAAGTTTTGCAAACTGTCAATATTTTATTGTGAGTAGTTTTAAAATATGATATAATATTTTAAAACAGTGCTTAAATTCAGATGTTTGGTTAATACTCTTAATTGCAATCAGACGGTTTGCAATTAATTGATTTTTTGAAATTCGGAGGTCGTGCGATGAAAAATTACGAGATGAGAAGGGCAAATCTTGAAGCCGATGAGAATACATCAAGACAAATTCTTGCCGAAGGCAGCTACGGCGTTTTGTCTACCGTCGGAGAAGACGGATTTCCTTACGGAGTTCCTGTGAATTACGTTTACGACGGCGATAAAATATATTTTCACTGTGCCAAAAATTCGGGACACAAACAAAAAAATATGCTTTTTTCCGACAAGGTATGCTTTACCGTCGTAACCGACAGCGAAGTTTTAGCCGATAAGCTTGATACAAAATATAAAAGCGTCGTTGTATTCGGCACTGCCGAAAAGTCAGACGCCAACCGTGAGTATGCCTTTAAACAACTGTTAAAAAAATATGCTCCCGAGTTTTCAAAAACTGCCGACAAAGACAAAATATCCGAATGTAAAGCGGCTGATATATATGAAATAAATATTTTAAAGATTAGCGGAAAGATTAAACATCAGGGATGAGTAAATTTTATTTTGACTGAGGTGTATCCGAAATGAAAATTCTTGTGGTTTTTACAGGCGGCACTATCGGCAGCACAAGAGCCGGCGGAAACATTTCGCCTGATGAAAAAAACTCTGCGTTGCTGATTGATATGTACCGAAAAACGGGTAAATCGGCGGAATTTGTGGCAGAACAGCCGTATAACATATTGAGTGAAACGCTGTCTGCCGAGTGTCTGAATTCTCTGTATCTTTGCCTTTGTTCATATAACTTCACTGATTTTGACGGCGTCGTTGTAGCCTGCGGTACTGATACAATACAATATGTTTGCTCGTTTTTGTCCTATAAATTCGGATTGTGTGACATACCCGTTGTTGTTGTTTCTGCCAATTATCCGCTTTCCGACAAACGTTCAAACGGTCTGAATAACTTTTGTGCCGCTGTTGACTTTATTTTTTCGGGAGAGGGAAGAGGAGTTTTTGCCTCGTATCAGAACGAAAATGAACCCGTGAAAATCCACCGTGCATCAAGGCTTTTGCCGCACAGTGCATATTCCGACAACTTGTTTGACATATTTGATTCAACCTACGGCGAAATTTCCAACGGTTTATTTATGAAGAACTCAGAATATTGCGAGTATAAAGACGATTTAGGTTTTTTGCCCGAACAAAGCCTGACTCAAAAATCGGACGTCGTTTATATTTCTCCCTATGTCGGAATGAGATATCCCGAGATTAACAGGGACACTAAGGCGATTTTGCTCGGCACATACCATTCGGGCACGATTAATACTTCCGACGAGACTCTAAAGCAATTTTGCAATGATGCAAAAAATAATAATATTCCCTTGTTTTTGACGGGGGAGAGCAGCGGTTTTGAGTACGACTCCAAATTGCAATACGCAAATCTGGGCATAACACCTTTGCCGCCCGCTTCGCCTGTTGCAATGTATGTAAAGCTGTGGCTTTTGCCGAGAGACAGGATTAACTCCGTGATGTTGCCCTTTGGCGGAGACTTTTACAAAATTTGACACAAAAACAATCCCCACTTGTTTATAAACAAGTGGGGACCTTTTGAGAAGGGGTAGATTAGTATGAGTAGGAATGTAACATTTGAGATTATTGATAGTCGCAAACATTAACCCAAGATAACAGAAACTCTCTTTCTTCGGGCTTGCCTTTTACCGACTGAGACGCCGCAACAATCGGAAGCCATTCGTTAATATACTGGCGTGCGGTATCGGTCTTTTCGCAGAACAACTTTATATATTTTTCCGCAATGTCATCTTGTTTTTCAAGGCGGAACAAAAGATAGGTTCTTGCGGCGTCGGCTGCGCCGTTGCCCTGAGTTGCGTGTGACCAGTCTAATATATACGGCGTTCCGTCGGGAGTAATGATTACATTACTCGGGTTAAAGTCTCCGTGGCAAACTTTGGAGTGCTTGTGCATTCCGTTGAGACGGGTGTGCAACTCATATCGGGTTGTTGCGTCAAGGTCTGTTTCGCAGATTTTACGTTTCATCTTGTCCTGAAGCTTATTAAGCAACGGAGCCTTTTGATTGAGAATGTTTATCTGAATATCCACAAACTGATTTAGATATTCATCAATTTTATCAGGGCTTTCGTCCATAAGCTCTTTGAGGGTTTTGCCTTCAATATATGTTGAGATGATTGCCCACTTGCCGTCAATCTTAGTTACTTCTTCAATCTTCGGAATGTTAAGTCCTGTTTCTTCAACTCTTGCCTGATTTAATGCTTCGTTAAGAATATCGGACTTTGGAAAAGTTTCGTCAAATACCTTTGCAACCAGGTCGCCGTCACGATAAATGACTTTATTTTTTCTTTTTGTAAGTATTTTATCTAATTTCATGATTATTCCCCTTTCGGAAAGTATTGTGCGTGCAAACCGTTTCTTGATTTGCTGTCTATATTATACAATAATTTTTCGGCAGAGTATAGTAGGAAAATAACAAAAAATTACCGAAAATCTTTGTATATTTAGATAATGAAAACAATAAAAGTTTTACGTTTTGAATAAATCTTAAATATATTTTTAGATGTTAAGTACAAAATTATTAAAAATTAGTTGCTAAATAAATTCCTGTACAGCGTTTATTGTTTGTGCATATTCTATAAAGAAAACTTGCGAAAAACCAAAATGACATACTTTGGTTTATCGGGATAATCATATTTATGTTGTTTTGTCTTTGCCGAGAACATTAATTTGTCGCAAAAATAAAAGAGCGAATTTTTTCGCTCTTTTATTGATTCAGACTTATGCTCTTTTCCATGCCGAAGGTGCAAATAAAAGCAAAAGCGGATATAATTCCAGCCTTCCGGCAATCATATCAAAAATCATTACGGATTTTGAGAGAACGTTAAACGACGAGTAATTACCGGCAGGGCCTACAAGGTCCAGACCCGGTCCGGTGTTGTTCATTGAAGCGGCAACAGCCGTAAAGTTTGTAAGCACGTCTTTCCCCTCAAACGAAACAACGATAAAGCTTAGTATGAATATGCCCAGATATATAACCAAAAATACCGAAGTGTTTCTCATAACGTTATGGTCAACCGTTTTTCCGTCCAGCTTTACCGCGCTTACGTTTCGCGGATGAACCAAGAGAGCAAATTCTTTTCGCACCTCTTTAAACAGTATCAGTATTCTTGATACCTTAAATCCTCCGCCCGTGCTGCCCGCCATGGCGCCGATAAATGTAATTATTATGATAACAGCCTTTGATAGCGCAGGCCAGCGGTTGACGTCGTCAATTCCGAATCCCGCTGTGCTTATGATTGATGTGACATAGAAAAAGCTTTGGTGGAACGATTCGTATGCCGTGGAGTAAAGCGGGCTGACGTTCACTGAAATAATTAAAGTCGAAGCCGCAATTATGCCGATATAAAGCCATAATTCTTCCATTCTGAACGCTTGCTTGAATTTTCGGTAAAGCAGCATAATATAAAATGAAAAATTTGTTCCGAACAGCACCAAAAAAATAGCAATGACTACTTGACAGTAATGATTGTATGCAGCCATATTGTTGTTTTTGACGCCGAATCCTCCCGTGCCTGCCGAAGCGAATCCCGTGTTAAGCGCATCAAAAAATTCCATTCCGCCGCACACCAAAAGGATTATTTCAAGAGCGGTAAGACCGATATATATTCCGTACAGCAGTGCGGCATAATTACGCATTCTCGGAACGGCTTTGCCGATAATCGGGCCGGGGCTTTCCGCTCTCATAAGATAGATGTTTTGTGAACCGCCGAGCTTTGGTATTAAAGCAAGCAAAAAGACAATAACGCCCATACCGCCCAGCCAAACCGAAAAGCTCCGCCAAATCAGCATACCGTGACTCAGCCCCTCAACGTTTACGAGTATTGTTGAACCTGTTGTCGTAAAGCCCGAAACAATTTCAAAGAAAGCGTCGATAAATGACGGAATTTCGCCGCTTATCCAAAACGGCAGACATCCCACAAGCGAAAGCAAAATCCAGCTCAGTGCCGTTGCGGCAAAGCCGGCTTTTTGGTAGAGTACCATATTTTTGGTTTTCATTACTTTTATGAGAACAAATCCGACCAATGCACTCGGCACACCGACAATCACAAAATAAATCCAATTGCTTTCGTTATATATAAGCGAGGTGATTGTGCCTGTTTGCATTGCAATCGCCTCAACGACTAATACCCAACCCAGAATATAGATGATTATTTTTTTATCCATTGAATTGATACTCCGTTATTCCAAAATATCGTCAAGGTCGCTGAGTCCCTTGTGCTTTGTGATTACAATAACCAAATCGTCTGTCATAATCGAATCACTGCCGACAGGAAGAATTATTCTGCCTTTGCGGTTAATACAGATTATTTGGAGATTATCCTTGAGCTTTAGCTCTGAAATCGGAATACCAACCAGTTTGGATGAGTTTTTTGCGTTAAATTCAAGCGCTTCAACCCTGTCTTCGTTAAGACGGTAAAGGGTTTCAACGTTGCTTCCCAGCGAGTTTTGCATTGCCCTGATATAGCTTGCGATATACTCGCCCGAAATGTTCTTTGGATTAATTACACACTCGAGGTTAAGCTGCTCAATAATGTTATTAAAAGACTTGTTGTTTACCTTGGTGATGATTTTGGCTTTTGAAACGCCCTTGATATAGAGTGAAATCAAAATATTTTCTTCGTCAAAATCCATCAGTGCGGCAACTCCGTCTGCGTTTTCGATGCCCTCGCTAAGGAGCAAATCCTGATCCATACAGTCGCCGTTGATGATAACAGCCTCGGGGAGCAACTCGGCAAGTTCTTTGCATCTTGCGGGATTTTTTTCGACGATTTTGACGCTTGTGCCCGATTTTATCAATCTTTGCGCCAAGTAAAACGAAACCTTTCCTCCTCCGAGAAGAATAACGTATCGGCTTCTGCCGATTACAACGTTTATTTTTCTGAAGAATTTTGCGGCTGTTTCGGACTTTGAAACGATTGAAATCCTGTCTCCGCTCCGAATAACAAAGTCACCGTTCGGTATGTAAACCTCGTCGCCGCGTTCGACCGAGCAGATACGAACCTTGTTTTTAAGTATGTCGATTTGACTTATGCGTTTGTTTGCGATAATCGAATTTTCGGGAACGGTGACTTTTATCAGCTCTACCATTCCTCTTGACAGCGTGTCAACCTCGCTTGCACCCGCAAAGCGGAAAAGTCGGCTTATTTCAACCGCCGTGGTTTGTTCGGGATTGATTGACATTGAAAGTCCGAGCAAATCTTTAACTCTGAACAAATCCTGTGTGTATTCAGGATTACGTACCCTTGCAATGGTATGTTTTACACCGGCGGATTTTGCCATCAGGCAGGCATACAGGTTAACCTCGTCTTTTGCCGTTACCGCAACAACCAAGTCTGCGTTTTGAACGCCGGCTTCGGTCAGCGTGTCGTATGTGGCGCCGTTGCCCTCTATCCCCATTGCGTCAATTGAATCCGATAATTTTGACACCGCGTCGCCGTTAACGTCAACCAAAACGATGTCGTGACCTTCGATGTTCAGCTCGTGGGCTATGGACGTGCCGACTTTTCCACATCCTACAATTACAATATTCATAATTCCCTCTCATACAAAAAATGTAAGGCAAAAACCGCAAAATATTACAGCTTTGCCCTAACAAGAGCACATAACTCTCCGTTGAATCAATATGCAATAATATATTACACCAATCAACCCTAAAAATCAATACTGACGGATATAAAATAACTACCGAAAGGATTGTGTTTTGCTTGCCTATTTTATGATAATATTATATAATTTTGTTATACGGATTTGTGCCGATTGATTTGCGGCAAGTCAATGCTTTTAATCCGACATATTTTGTGTTCAAAACTATTATGAGGTGACAATTTATGAAAAGACAAGATTATATTTCATGGGACGAATACTTTATGGGAGTTGCGTTGCTTGCGGCAAAGCGCAGCAAAGACCCCAACACACAGGTGGGAGCCTGCATTGTCGATTGCAACAACATAATTTTGTCTACCGGGTACAACGGCTTTCCTTACGGTTGTTCGGATGATGATTATCCGTGGGACAGAGAGGGCGATGACACAAAGTACAACTATGTTGTCCACGCCGAACTCAATGCGATTCTTAATGCAAGAGGACGGGATTTGAAAGGCGCAAGAATTTATGTTGACCTGTTTCCGTGCAATCAATGCGCCAAGGCGATAATTCAGTCGGGAATATCCGAAGTGATTTACCTTTATGACAAGTACGCCGATACCGCAGAAACCGTTGCTTCAAAAAAAATGTTGACCTCTGCGGGTATAAAACTGCGCCGCTTTGAAACAGACAGAGACGCTGTTGAGCTGAAATTCAATTGATTGTCGATTAAGAAACAGGGGATAGGGCTAATTTTGAATTCTGCCTTTTTCAACGTTCGGCATTATAAAGTTATTGAGGGAATAGTCCCAAAGTGTTTTTGAACCTTCCGCCGAGTTGCTGTTTCTTTCCAAAATCTGTTGAAGACTTACCTCGTGAGATTTCCACATTTTTCCGTCGGTTGCGTTGTTGAGCATTGCGGGCTGAAAATTATCCATTGTATGTGCAAATTTTGCCTCGGGCGTTTCGCCTGCCTCAAATTCATTCCACAGTGCTCTCAGTTTGTCTCTTTGGTCTTCGGGAAGTATCCCGAAAATCCTTTCGGCTGCTTTTACCTCACGTTCGCGTTGGGTCTTTTTTTCTTCGTTGTCGTAGGCGTATGTATCTCCGGCGTCTATTTCAACAACGTCGTGAATCAGTATCATGGAGATTGTTTTAAGCAGGTCGATTTTTTCGTTTGAATATTCCCGAAGCAGAATACACATAACAGCCATATGCCATGCGTGTTCTGCGTCATTTTCCCGAGTTTCGCCGTCAGACAAAAGAGTCTGACGTTTTATTTTTTTCTCTTTGTCAAGCTCAAGACAAAACTCAATTTGTTTGTCAATTCTTCTTTTACTCATACAATCTGCCTTTCTGTTTGTTTTGGTCTCTTAAACGGCAAAATGGCAATACCGATATCGGTATTGCCATGATTTTGCTGAGTTTTACCATCTTGCGTTCCATTCGGACTTAGGTGTTGTTTTCTTTTTCTTTGCACAGTATCTTGCATATCTTTTGCTTTTGTGGTCACGCAAGAAGAATACAAGAGCTGTAATGCCGAGTATTACGGCAACAAGTACAAACCAAATCCAAACGGTAGCCGTTCTTTTTACCTGGGCGGTAGCTACGGACGGAATTACAGAAGACGACTTTGAAAGTACCTTTTGAGTAACCTTGTTTGTCTTAACCACAACATCCGAAGCCGTGTCGGCGTAATCCTGATTCTGTTGGTTTGAAATAATCAACGCAGAGGGGCTTACCGTTGACGAAAGCTGAACGGGTCCCGATGTGCTCTGAACATCATTTGTTACGGGGTTGGGATTTGCAATTGCGTCTTCGCTGAAAATTGCGTTGTAGGTTGCTTCGTCAACCACACCGGTGGAATCAATATTGTTTGCTGTCTGGAAATCCTTTACGGCTGTTTCGGTGTTTAAACCGAAGAAGTTGTCAACCGTGTCTGTGTAGTATCCGAGATCTCTGAGCTTTGCCTGAATATCGCCGACTTGGGTGTTGTCATCGCCAAGTTTGAACTCGATTGTCGGTGTTGTTTCCTCGGGAACGGTTGTTTCTTCAACCGCACTTGCCTGAGGAGCATTGTCGGAATAAAGCACATCAAGGCTTGTGCCGGCTATGCCGTCAACCGTAAGACCTGCGGCTGCCTGAAATGCTTTGTATGCCGTCTGCGTTGCTTCACCGAAGTTTCCGTCAATCTCGCCGTTGAAGAAGCCGAGCTCCTTAAGACGGGTCTGAATCTTTTTAACTTCTTCTCCGCTTGAACCGATCTGATATGTTGTTACGGTGCTTTGAGCGGTTTCTTCCGAACTGCTCGAAGAATTATCGGATGAGCTGTCTGAGGAAGATGAAGAGCTTGTCGAAGATGTGTCTGACGGTGTGTCGCTTGAACAACCTGTTGAATCAAAGTAATATGTTGTTCCGTCGATTGTTCTTGAAGTATCGGTTATGTATTCGCCGTTTTCATAATAATAGTAGTCGCCGTTGAACTCTTCCCAGCCGTTCTCAGGATATGTAACAGCCGCAAGTTTAAACCAGTATGTCCAACCGAGATATGATGACGACATTGATTCGTAACAAACGCCGTAATCGTCGCCTCTTGCGTCAACCTCCATGCCGTCGCCGACATAAACGCCTACGTGTCCGGGACGCCAAAGACCGAGACCGTGAATATTGGGTACTCCTGCGCTTACCGAACCCTGCTCGGTACAGGTTTCAATCATATTTACTCTCTCACCGCCGCAGTATGAATAAATAAGTCCGGAGCAATCAACCGCACCCGGGGTTGAACCGCCGTAAACATAGCTCCAGCCGCTGTAATAGGCATTGAGTGCCCATTCCGCAAGCCCGGCGCCCGTGCCCGTGGCTCCTGCCGAAACCGAACCGAACACACATACGCTTGAAACCGTGAGAATGCTCAGCATGATTGCAGTAAGCTTTTTAATCCTCTGCATTTTAAAAACCTCCAATAAATAATAAAATCACTCCCGAATAAATTACAAAGCCGGGGCGACTTATTAACAAATTTGTAACTATTATATCATCTTTGTTTTTGAAAATCAACCCTTTTGAGACCGAATTTTTATTTTTAAAGCTGCCTCAGCCATATTATCAATAGTTATTTTCTAAAAAAGAATAAAGCAAAACAAATAAAACAAAAATAATTACAAAAATTACATATTGCTGTAACACGTTTTTCTTTTAATATCGGTTATACTATTATATATATATCTTTGCACACGGATTTCAAATAAGAGCGTTGTTATGATTTGTAAAACCGAAAACATTCAATTTGGTAGTTTTTGCTCAATAAAGTACCGATATTAACGGTTTTATTATATAACCCGATAAAAGTATAAAAATTCAAAAAAATACATTGACAAATATTTAACGATGATGATAGAATGATATTGTAAGATTAAAATAAATGGCAAAATAAAATATGAGGAATGGAAGGAAATCTGTCAAATGAAAAGATTTTTATGCACCTTGCTTGCCTGTTCGATGTGTGTAACGGCGGCTGTCGGATTTGCCGGTTGCGGATGTTCCGACAGTACCGACAATAAGCCGGGCTATGTTGTTCCTACAACCGTACCGGATCTGAAAAGTGACGATTTCGGATTTTTTATCATCAATGACAACCAATTGATGATTACCGAATATCTCGGCACAAACAAAGATATTGTAATTCCCGAAACCTTTAACAATTATACGGTTACGACTATCGGCAGCAGCGTTTTTAATTCAAAAGATATTACAAGCGTTGAAATGCCGGATTCAATTACCGAAATAAAGGATTACGCTTTTGCAAGCAATAAAAAACTGACGAGTGTAAAGCTTTCCAAAAACCTTGAGACACTGGGCAACAACGTATTTTTCAATTGCTTAAGTCTTGAGTCGCTCGAGTTCCCGACAACGCTCAAAGAGATAGGCGTTTATGCTTTTACGGCAGTCGGTCTTAAAAGCGTTAAGATTCCCGAGAGCGAAACATTTACGAAGCTCGGCGAATTTATGTTCTATCAGTGTCAGGAGCTTACCGAAGTAACGCTTCCGTCAACCGTAACGGAAATTCCGGATAACGCATTTTCGGATTGTCCGAATACGATTACCATCAAAGCACCCGAGGGTTCTTACGGTATTGATTATGCAAAGAAAAACAATTTTGCGTATGAAGAAATTTCGGAATAATCAGCCAAACTTTCAGCTCTGCTGAATGACATAACACAATAAAGTTAGATAAGAGGTAGTCAAATGAGTAACAAAGAGTATCCCATTGTGGACAACACAGAAACTTTTGAAGCAGCCCTTGCCAAAGTAAGAGAAGCTCAGAAGATTTTCTCAACCTACACACAGGAACAGGTTGACAAGATTTTCCTTGCTGCTGCAACTGCGGCTAACAAAATGCGTATTCCGCTCGCAAAGCTTGCCGTTGAAGAAACGGGAATGGGCGTTGCGGAAGACAAGGTAATCAAGAACCATTTCGCATCGGAATATATTTATAACGCATACAGAAATGTTAAGACTTGCGGTGTTATTGAAGAGGACAAGTCGTTCGGTATCAAAAAGATTGCTGAGCCAATCGGTGTAATTGCTGCCGTTATCCCGACAACAAACCCGACTTCAACCGCTATCTTTAAAACACTTGTTTGCTTAAAGACACGTAACGGCATCATCATCAGCCCGCACCCACGCGCTAAGAAGAGCACAATCGAAGCCGCAAAGGTTGTTCTTGAGGCTGCCGTTGAAGCAGGTGCTCCGGAAGGAATCATCAGCTGGATTGACATTCCTTCACTTGAACTCACAAATATGCTTATGCAGGAAGCTGACTGCATTCTCGCAACAGGCGGCCCCGGAATGGTTAAGGCTGCTTATTCATCAGGTAAGCCGGCACTCGGCGTTGGTGCAGGTAACACTCCGGCAATCATTGACGAAACAGCGGATATTCTTCTTGCGGTTAACTCGATTATTCATTCAAAGACATTTGATAACGGTATGATTTGCGCTTCGGAACAGTCCGTTATCGTTGAAAAGAAAATCTATTCAAAGGTTAAGAAGGAATTTAAGGCACGCGGTTGCTACTTCCTTAATGCCGACGAAACAGAAAAGGTAAGAAAGACAATCATCATCAACGGTGCGCTCAACGCTAAAATCGTAGGTCAGAAGCCTGTTACAATCGCAGGTCTCGCAGGCGTAACGATTCCCGAAGAAACAAAGGTTCTTATCGGTGAGGTTGAATCCGTTGACATCAGCGAAGAATTCGCTCACGAAAAGCTTTCTCCGGTTCTTGCAATGTACAAGGCAGAAGACTTTGAAGACGCTATCGCAAAGGCTGAGCAGCTTGTTGCGGACGGCGGTTACGGTCACACATCTTCACTTTATGTTGACGCAGTTAACGAGAGAGCTAAGATTGACGAATTTGCTTCTCGCATGAAGACTTGTCGTATTCTTGTAAACACTCCTTCGTCACAGGGCGGTATCGGTGACCTCTACAACTTTAAGCTCAGACCTTCGCTCACACTCGGCTGCGGCTCTTGGGGCGGCAACTCAGTATCAGAAAACGTTGGTTGCAAGCACCTTATCAACATCAAGACGGTTGCCGAAAGGAGAGAGAACATGCTTTGGTTCAGAGCACCTGAAAAGGTTTATATTAAGAGAGGCTGTATGCCGGTAGCTCTTCAGGAGCTTAAGGACGTTATGGGCAAGAAGAGAGCCTTTATCGTAACAGACTCATTCCTTTATAAGAACGGCTACACAAAGCCAATCACAGACAAGCTCGATGAAATGGGCATTGTTCACACAACATTTGCCGACGTTGAGCCCGACCCGTCACTTATTTCCGCTCAGAAGGGTGCGGAAGCAATGCGCAAGTTTGAGCCTGACTGCATTATCGCACTCGGCGGCGGTTCCGCAATGGACGCAGGTAAGATTATGTGGGTTCTCTATGAGCATCCGGAAGCAGACTTTATGGATATGGCTATGCGTTTCTGCGATATCCGCAAGAGAGTTTACACATTCCCGAAGATGGGCGAAAAGGCTTACTTTATCGCTGTTCCTACTTCATCGGGTACAGGTTCGGAGGTTACTCCGTTTGCCGTAATTACCGACCAGGATACAGGCATCAAGTATCCGCTTGCCGACTATCAGCTTATGCCTAATATGGCTATTGTTGACGCCAACAATATGATGAGCGGTCCTAAGGGCTTGACGGCTGCGTCAGGTGTTGACGCCGTATCTCACGCACTTGAGGCTTACGCTTCAATGATGGCAACAGACTTTACAGACGGTCTTGCACTCCGTTCGCTTGAACTCATCTTCAAGTATCTCCCTGCTTGCTATGACAACGGTCAGAATGAGCCGTTTGCACGTGAAAAGGTTGCTCACGCAGCTACAATGGCAGGTATGGCATTTGCCAACGCATTCCTCGGTGTTTGTCACTCAATGGCTCACAAGCTCGGTGCTTTCCACCATGTTCCTCACGGTGTTGCAAACGCACTTATGCTTGAACAGGTAATCAGATTCAACTCTTCGGAAGTTCCCGCAAAGATGGGTACGTTCCCACAGTATGACCACCCTCACACCAAGGCTCGTTATGCCGAAGTAGCCCGTTTCCTCGGACTCGGCGGCAAGAACGACGACGAGAGCGTTGAAAACCTTATCAAGGCTGTAAACGACCTCAAGAAGAGAGTTGGCATTAAAGAAACAATCAGAGATTACGTTCCGGACGAAGAAGACTTCCTTAACCGTCTTGACGATATGACAGAGCAGGCATTTGATGACCAGTGTACAGGCGCTAACCCAAGATACCCGCTCTTCAGCGAAATCAAGCAGATGTATCTTAATGCTTACTACGGCAACAGCAATGAGGCAGTTTAATTGATACTCTGATTAATACTCATATGAATTTTGTCCCCGACGGATTTCCGTCGGGGATTTTTGTTTGGATTTCCGTTTAAGACAAAGTGTTGTCCCGATAAAAAGCAGTGCAGACCGATTTTTGGTCTGCACTGCTTTTTTGTGAATTTAAGAATATCAGAATTTAATTAGAATATCAGAATTTAATTTTGTCGGCAATGTATTCGTTAAGCTTGTCAATAGCAATTCGTTCCTGCTTCATTGTGTCGCGGTCACGAACAGTTACACAGCCGTCGTCAATTGAGTCAAAATCATATGTAATGCAGAACGGCGTTCCTATTTCATCCTGACGTCTGTAACGCTTGCCGATTGAGCCTGCGTCGTCATAATCCGCCATAAAGTCTTTTGACAGCATTTCGTAAACTTTTTCCGCCTGCTCGTTAAGCTTTTTTGAAAGCGGAAGAACAGCAGCCTTAAACGGCGCAAGAGCGGGATGCAGACGCATAACAACTCTGGTGTCCTTTTCGTCAATTTGTTCTTCGTCATATGCTTCAACCACAATTGCAAGGAAAAGACGTTCAACGCCGAGTGACGGCTCGATTACATACGGAATATACTTTTCGTTAGTTGTCTGGTCAAAGTATTCAAGAGCCTTGCCGCTTGTTTTGCTGTGCTGAGTAAGGTCGTAGTCGGTTCTGTCCGCAACGCCCCAAAGCTCGCCCCAGCCAAACGGGAAGAGGTACTCAAAGTCGGTTGTTGCCTTTGAATAAAAGCAAAGCTCTTCTGAAGAATGGTCGCGAAGACGAAGATTTTCTTTTTTGATGTTGAGTGAATAAAGAAAATCGCGGCAGAATGCTCTCCAGTATTCAAACCATTCAAGGTCTGTTCCCGGCTTGCAGAAGAACTCAAGTTCCATCTGCTCAAATTCTCGCACACGGAATATAAAGTTACCCGGTGTGATTTCGTTTCTGAAAGATTTACCTACCTGAGCTACGCCGAACGGGATTTTCTTTCTGCTTGTGCGCTGAATATTAGAGAAGTTTACAAAAATTCCCTGTGCTGTTTCGGGGCGAAGATAAATTTCGTTTTTGCTGTCTTCGGTTACACCCTGAAAAGTCTTAAACATAAGGTTAAACTGACGAATATCGGTAAAATTATGTTTTCCGCAGTTAGGGCATGGAATTTGCTTTTCATTAATATAGTCTGTCATCTGTTGGTTTGTCCAGCCTGCAACATTTGTGCCGTCAAAGTCTTCAATCAGATTGTCTGCACGGTGGCGTGTCTTACATTCTTTGCAGTCCATCAAAGGGTCGGAAAATCCGCCGAGGTGACCCGAAGCAACCCAGGTTTGCGGATTCATAAGAATTGCAGAGTCAAGACCTACGTTATATTTGTTTTCCTGAACAAACTTTTTGAGCCAGGCATTTTTGATGTTATTTTTAAGTGCAACGCCAAGAGGTCCGAAGTCCCAGGTGTTTGCAAGTCCGCCGTAAATTTCAGAGCCCGGGTAAACAAAGCCCCTTCCTTTACACAAAGCAACAATTTTTTCCATGGTTTTTTTGCTGTTATCCATAATATAACCTCTCTTTTTGTTTGAAATATACACCTAAAAATATACAATTATTTCTCGATTGTGTCAATAGCCTTTGCTATGATGTAGAAAAAATCTAAATCTTTTACATTATTTTTTTAGATTTTACATATGTAAAAATTAATTTAATTAACATATTTTCCAAAAAAGGCTTGTAAAATTAATACTTTTAATGTATAATGATATTACTCGAATTTATGAGTAATCAAAAGGAGGAATTACCGATGAAAAAGTCATCAAAGTTGGTCAGCCTTATTTTGGCGTTGATGCTTGTTGTTTCAAGTTTTACTTGTCTTGCATCAGTATCCGCTTCAGCGGCTGAACCATCAACAACACTTATTTATTTCAAAGTCCCTTCATATTGGGGCACAGTAAAATCCGTGTTCTGTAATTTATTTAATGTTTACGGCGGAACATCAATCCAAACACCGGCATGGCAGGTAAAATCAACAAGGTGCACAAAGGTTTCAGACGGCTTGTATGCTTATGATACTTCTAAGTTGGTTGATGCAGACGGTAAAGCCGTTTCAATCGAAGCAGGTGCCGATTACGCACTTAACTTCAGCGCAACAACCAAAGAAGGAGATACTCCTCAGACAGGCGACGTTCTTTTGGGAATCGAGTGCCTCGGAGATACAGTATACTGCTTGGGCGAAGACAAGAGAACAGAAAACTCTGTTGACTCTAAAAAGCTCGACTACATAGGCGGTTGGGAAAACAACTCGGATCAGTACGGTGCAAAAGCTGTTATTACTTCAACAGGTAAAATCATCCCTGCAACCGATTCCTACTTCCCCGCACATCAGCCAAAGGCTGAAATCCTTTCTCAGTTCCTTCACAGCTATGCTGTAAAGAACGCTGAAATCATCACATCTGAAATTGTTCAGGCTGACTGTGCTCAGATCGGCGTAGAAACAATTGATGTATACAACTACTATGCAAATGCATATGCCGAAGAGCTTGCAAATCCGGAAGCATATCCCGAAACAGCTCCTCTTACAACAATTGCTTCTTTGCTTGGCGTAGATCCTACACCGACAACAGAAGAGCCGACAACAGAGCCTGTTACAGAAGCTCCCACAACAGAGCCTGTAACTGAGCCGGCAGCAGAAAGCACATATATCGTAGCAGGAACAGAAAACCTCTGCGGTACAAACTGGGATGCAAACAATGCAGACAACCAGATGA
>CAVBYX010000004.1:0-14015 GCA_963599905.1 Acutalibacteraceae bacterium | reverse complement strand
GCGAAGTGCAAGAGCTATTATACACAACATCTCCTCCCTTGTCAACCCTTTTTTTGAAAAAACTTTAATTTTTTTTAGTTTTTTTCGAAAATGACTTGAAATTCAGCAAATTACGGCTGTTTTACACCGTATCACCTCACTGTTTTATATATTGATATATCATTATCAACAATTATTCTTTGATTTTTGTCTTAAATTTTTCTGCTTGCCGAACAACAAATTTAACGCTATTGCAATAACCGCCGTAATTATTCTTGCAAAGACCGTGCTCCACCATATCATAACTTGTCCGCCAAACAAAGGTGGAAGAACAAGCATCAGCAAAAACATTAAAACCGGTTCAACAAATGTTAATACATATGACAGCACGGTTTGCTCGGTCGCATAGAAGCTTGCGGTAGCAATTCTGCTGATTGCCACAAACGGCACCGATACTAAAAACACGGGTAAAATATTTGATATATTCCGATTTACTTCTTCCGACGAACCAAACAGTCCGCCGATTTGCCCTTTTGAAAAGAAAAGCAGAATAACTCCCACTAATGATAAAAGCATTGCAAATGAGTATGCCGATTTATTTACTTTGTGTAATTCATTAAAATTTCTTTCGCCGTAGTATTTGCTCATCAGCGGTTGGCTTCCGTCTCCGACACCTTGCAATATCAAATATACTATGCATATAATATATGATATACAGGCATAGGTTGCGATTGCACTTTCTCCGCCGTAATCCGCCGAAAATCGGTTAATGAGCACAAGCGATATATTTGGAGTCAGTGATAAACCGAACGGTGCAAGCCCTACTTTGAAAATTGATTTCCAAACAATTTTTATTTTATTTAAAGATATTTTTAACGTAAAACTTTTCTTATATAATGAATAGACAATTGCAATTACGGCAGTAATACCTTCGCCCAAAATCGTTGCGACAGCGGCACCCTTTATTCCGCCGTTTAAATTCCATACCAATATATAATCAAATATAACGTTTGTCACAAAACCGCTCACCATAGCCGCCATTGCACAAACAACACCGCCGTAGTTGCGCATAAGAGGAACCAACCCCGTGCTCAAAACCTGCAATCCCGCGCCCAACGAAATATATTTTATATATTCCACGCCCAATGTTAAATAAGAACCTCGTGCGCCCATAAGTATTAATAACTCTTTTGCGAATATAAATTCGCAAATTGTTGAAACAATGCCGAAAATAATCAGGAGCCACCAAGTGCCTGCAATAAAGCGTCGGGCTTTATTTTTATTTCCTACCGCTTCACTTATTGAGTAATGCACGGCTCCGCCCATACCTATGCCCGTACCGACCGATTGAATCACAGCGACAATGGGATATGCTATATTAATGGCGGATAGTCCGGCATCGCCGATTGTGTTGCCCACAAAATATCCGTCAACAATCGCATAGACTCCCGAAAGCGCAAAGGAAAGTACAGACGGTATAACAAATTTTAAAAAAGTATTGGCAGTCTTCATATTTCACCGTCATCTATTAATTTTTCAAACAAAATGTTAAAAAGTTTCATTGTTTCGTTTGCCTGAATCAAGCGTTCTTTCCCTATCATATTATAAACCTCTGTTTCTGCTTTGATCACCGGAGATATGATTTTTTTCGCATATCCGTATCCCCGTTCGTTTAAAGTCAACGTACGCTCCCGCTTATCATTTTCGCAAACCTTGGAAATAACGTAATCCTTATCTTTTAAACTGCGAATCACAGAATTTACGGTCTGCTTTGGCAAGCCGAAACTGTCCGAGATTTCTTTTTGCGTTATTTTTCTCATTGTGAACAAAGCATAAAGAACCATTAATTCGGGATAGCTTACTCCAAGTTTATTTGCAAACCTTGTGTACAGAGAATTGGCTATTTCCCAAACAGAATAAAAACGTCTGCTCATTTCCAAATCCATTATTTTAACCTCGCATTTTAGTATTTCATAATATCATTTTAGTATATTTCGGTACTAATTGTCAAGGATAAATAATGTCCGAAAATATAAAACCACTTAAATCGGTAATATATATATCTTATGTAAAATCAATGAAATAAAAGAATACACATATATTATTTCTAATTAAGAAAATTGTGTTTTTGTCTAAATTGCAGTAAATTTATTTATTGACAATGCACAAACTTTGCAAAATTTATAAAAAACAGTGGATTTTTTTTAAAAAAGTGGTATTATAATATACAGACCTTATTATTTTGGTCTGAAATACCTTATATTGGGAGGTAACTTTATGAGTTGTAATAAAATCATAACAATAACAAGACAATACGGTTCCGGCGGACACGACATCGGAAGTCTTCTTGCAAACAAGCTAGATATTCCGTTCTATGATAAAGAGCTTATTACAATTGCCGCAAAGGAAAAAGGAGTTGCTCCCGAAATATTCGAACAGGCTGACGAAAAGCCTACCAACAGTCTTCTTTATGCTCTTTCACTGGGTTTGTATGATTACGGCAACGGTTTTAACACCACAATGGGCAATATGCCGTTAAACGATGAGTTGTATATTACTCAGCATAAGATTATTAAAGAAAAAGCTCAGACAGAAAACTTTGTTGTTGTCGGAAGATGCGCCGACTATGTTTTAAGAGATAATCCTAACGTTGTGAAAGTATTTATTTATGCCGACATAGAATGCAGAATTAAAAGAGCGTTAGACAGACACGATGATATTGACCCTGCAAAGGCAAAACAGGCTGTGATAAAGGTAGACAAAGTAAGGTCAAATTACTACAGTTTTTATTCAGGCAAAAAATGGGGACAGCTCGAAAATTATGATTTGTGCATTAACAGTTCACATCTCACAACAGAGCAAGCTGTCGATGTTATTATAGATTATATTGATGTAATTAACAAAAAATAACTATCATAACACACCGATTCCTGAATATACTGTAATATTGTTTTGGGAGGTGTTCTTATGAAATTTGTCATAATGGATCTTGATGATTTTATTTTCGAGAACGAAGAATGGCACGAAAGCGAAAGATAATTTTTATCTCAACTTTTAAATTCAGGATTATTGAAATTTAATTGATGTTATTTTTCATTCACATAAAATCTCATAAAAATCGGCGGATACAAGAAATTGTATCCGCCGATTTTTTGCCCCTTAAAACGAAACGAGGGCGTGTAATAATATTCTATTCAAAATAAAATAAACTATTCATTGTTACCTATAAAAGATAACGGATCGGCATATTTGCCGTCTACTCTTATTGCTACGTGTATATGATTACTGTCACTCGCTTCAAATGGAACTGCGCCGACTGTTCCGATTTTATCGCCGGTTTTTACATTATCTCCTTTGGCAACATCAACAGAACCCAATCCGCTGTAAATACAAACAACATTATTCACGGCAAGCTCTACTGTCTTCCCGTACATCTTATCATCTTTTATATCGGTAACTGTGCCGCCTGTCATTGACAACACATCATCACCCAATTCTGCTTCAAAATCCACTGCCATATGCGGTTTCCAAACATTAAGCGTTTTATAATAGGTGCTTTCTTTGCTGAATTGTCTTATAACATTGCCGGACTTAACGGGCTTGGACAATGTAAGGTCAGTCGAAAGCATCGTTTTCAGCGCGTCATCGGTTGCGGATTCGGGCTTTTCGGTGGGAATCGTTTGGGTAACTTCGTCAGAAGAAATTGTAACAGGCGGTTCGGTAATTTCCGAAATTTCACTTACGGGGGTTTCCGTAACTCCCGTAACATACTCATTTACCTGCAAAGCCTGCGTTGTGACTTCCTGTTCGTTTTTGATATTTGACGGATTTGAAATTGTGTTGTATGTTGAATATACTGCCATACAAACTGCCAGAAGGCAGATTGAAAACGCTGCATAAAATCCGATTTTTTCACGGCGGCTTCGTTTTTTTCTCCTGCTGTTTTTATTATAATAATCGCTCATAAAAAGCACCTCCGCAAATATTATTGGCAGAGGTGCAAATATTATGCAAATATTTTATTTTTGTATAAAACTTAATCAATTACATTGTAGCCCTGATTTTTAACAGCCGATTTCAGTGTATCAATCGAGACTTCTTCTTTCAGAGTAACTGTCGCCGTACCCTTTTTATGATCGGCAATTACCGAATCAACACCCCGGATCTCTTCAAGTGCGGATTTAACCCTTGCTTCACAATGAGGACACATCATACCCTTGACTTTTAATGTTACTTCCATTTTTATATTTTCTCCTTTACTTCTTTTATCAATACCCTTTGGATATATTTTCACCAGATTAAGTCTGAGTGCATTTGTTACAACGCAAAAGCTTGAAAGGCTCATTGCCGCCGCACCAAACATCGGATTTAGCTTCCACCCCGTCAAAGCAATAAACACACCCGCCGCAAGCGGTATTCCGATAACATTGTATATAAATGCCCAAAAAAGATTTTCGCGAATGTTTCTCAAGGTTGCTCTGCCCAGTTTGATTGCCGCAGGGACATCCGCAAGATTGCTTTTCATCAATACTACGTCGGCAGCGTCAATTGCAACGTCAGTACCCGCTCCGACAGCAATTCCCACATCAGCGTTTGTAAGAGCGGGAGCGTCGTTGATTCCGTCACCTACCATTGCGGTTTTGCCCTCGGACTTTAATTTTTCAATAACGCTTGCTTTTCCGTCAGGCAAAACTCCTGCAATAACTTCGTCAACACCGACCTGTCTGCCTATTGCCTCGGCGGTTTTTTTGTTGTCGCCCGTAAGCATTACAACTTTCAATCCCATATTTTTCAGAGTTCTGATTGCCCTTGGACTTTCATCTTTAATTACGTCGGCAACCGCTATTATTCCTGCCAATGTATTATTTTTGCAGAAAAACAAGGGTGTTTTTCCCTCTTCCGATAACCTGTCTGCCGATATTCTTGAATTTTCGGGAATATTCGCAACGGAAGATATATAATTAATATTTCCTCCGAATACATTTTCGCCGTCGATTTTTCCGCTTAATCCGTTTCCTGCGACAATTGAAAAATCTTCAACATCGCTAACCGACAAGCCAAGTTCTTCCGCCTTTGAAACAATCGCCCTTGCAAGCGGATGTTCACTTT
The DNA here is from genome assembly GCA_963599905.1 of Acutalibacteraceae bacterium. Lineage (GTDB taxonomy): Bacteria > Bacillota > Clostridia > Oscillospirales > Acutalibacteraceae > Ruminococcoides. The sequence continues at coordinate 8,927 of CAVBYX010000004.1, read as the reverse complement.
TATTCTCAAGCGAATACGCAAGTTTAAGCAATTCATTGTCGTCGATCCCGTTTGGAATCACATCGGTTACAACAGGTTCGCCTTTGGTTACGGTTCCGGTTTTGTCAAGCGCAACAATATTTAATCTGCCTGTACTTTCAAGCGAAACCGCTGTTTTGAAAAGTATTCCGTTTTTTGCTCCCACGCCGCTGCCGACCATAATCGCAACCGGTGTGGCAAGTCCCAATGCACAAGGGCAACTTATCACAAGAACAGATATTGCCCTTGCAAGCGCAAACCCGATTGATTCGCCCAAAAGCAACCAAACAATAAGTGTGATTACCGCAATTGATATTACTGTCGGAACAAACATACCCGACACCTTGTCGGCAATTTTTGCAATCGGAGCTTTTGTCGCAGAAGCGTCGCTGACCATCCTTATGATTTGTGAAAGGGTTGTATCCCGACCGACTCGCTTTGCTTCGCACCTAACAAAACCCGAACGGTTTATCGTTGCAGCCGAAACCGCATCTCCGACGGTTTTGTCAACAGGAACACTCTCGCCTGTCAAGGCCGATTCATCAACGGCGGTTGAACCCTCAACAATCACTCCGTCAACAGGAATGTTTTCTCCGGGGCGCACAACAAACACATCACCGATTTTTACCGATTCGACAGGCACCTGTTTTTCCTTTTTGTCCACAATAATCACGGCTGTTTTCGGAGCAAGTCTCATAAGCCCCTTTAGTGCGTCTGTCGTTTTACCCTTTGAATGAGCCTCAAGCATTTTGCCGACGGTGATTAATGTGAGAATCATTGCAGCCGATTCAAAATAAAACTCATTCATATACTCACTTACAGCCGACATATCGCCGTTAACCTGAGCCGTTGTCATAGCAAACAAAGCATATGTGCTGTAAACAAAGGCTGTTCCCGCACCGAGAGCGACAAGCGTATCCATATTCGGCGCAAAATGAATAAGTCCCTTAAAACCGCTGACAAAAAAATTACGGTTAATAACCATAATAATTCCGGTAAACAACAGCTGTGCAAGCCCCATGGCTACGTGATTACCGTCCAAAAACGGCGGAAGAGGAAACCCCCACATCATATGCCCCATAGAAATGTACATCAATAACACAAGGAAAAATGCCGATGCTATAAGTCTTTTGAGAACAGCGGGAGTTTCTGTGTCCTTTAGGTCGTCATCGCTGTTTGTTCTTGCGGTTTCATTTTTCGATGATTTTATTGATGCGGAGTATCCGGCTCCTTCGACAGCCTTAATTATTTCCTGTTCGGAAGCGGTTCCCTCAACACCCATAGAGTTTGTCAGCAAACTTACCGAGCAGACTGTAACACCGTCAACCTTTGAAACGGCTTTTTCAACCCTTGCGCTGCACGCAGCACAGCTCATTCCCTTTACATTATATTGTTCCATACTATCACCTACTTCATAAGCTTTTTAAGCGTTTCAACCAGTTCATCAATCGCTTCGTCTTTTCCGTTGCGAATGTCTTCCGCAACGCAGGTGTGAATATGATTTGAAAGCAATTCTTTGTTAAACGCATTGACAGCCGCATTAACAGCCGCAGACTGAACAAGAATATCGGGACAATAGGCGTCATTCTCAACCATTCTTTTTATTCCCCGAATTTGCCCCTCTATGCGATTAAGTCGGTTAATAAGACTTTTATATTCATCTTCGGTTCTTTTTTTTATTCTCCGGCAATTACATTCTTTTTTCATATTGCACCTCAAACATATAATTTTTATCAAAGCAAAAAACATTGACTGCTTAGAATTTCGGTTAAAGATTATAATTCAGCTGAAAATCAGCGATTAGATTATATACCCCTTAGGGGTATCTGACAATCACAGTATATACCCCCGCAGGGTATTTGTCAAGGTAAAAAAATACACCGTACAAAAAGTACGGTGTAAAAAAGTTAAGATTAATCAGCTGTATAAGGAAGTAAAGCAAGGTGACGTGCACGCTTAATAGCTACTGTGAGGTCACGCTGATGCTTTGCGCAAGTTCCTGTTACACGGCGAGGAAGAATCTTTCCTCTTTCTGACATATAACGGCGAAGATGTGCAATATCCTTGTAATCAATATGTTCAACCTTATCAACGCAGAAGCCGCAAACCTTCTTGCGAGACTTTCTGCCACGATTATTAGGTCTGTCTGCCATAGCAAAGTTCTCCTTTCAATTGAGAATAGTTTTAAGGTAAAATCAGAAAGGTAAATCGTCATCAAGGGGCAAATCCTGAAAATCGGAATTTGAGCCGCTTTGATATGATGTAGGTGTCTGCTGAACGGGTGCACCGTAGGACTGACCGCCCGAATACGACTGATTTCCGCCGTATGATGCGGAATTGTCGCGACGTTCGCCGGTAAACGAAACATTATCGGCAACAACCTCGGTTACATGGCGATTGGTACCGTCCTTTGCCTGGAAAGTACGTGTCTGCAACTGACCTTCAAGTGCGATTAACGAACCCTTGCCAAAATAGCGGCAAACAAATTCCGCAGTCTGACGCCAACAAACAATATTAATAAAATCAGCCTTGCGTTCCTCACCGTTTTTAACATAGCTGCGATCCACAGCAATGCTGAAGCTTGTAACGCTTATACCGCTTGCGGTTGTTTTAAGTTCAGGGTCAGCAGTCAATCTACCCATCAAAATAACTCTGTTAATCATTTTAAATCCTTTTTCAAAACCAGGGAATCCCCAAAATGTGATTGTTAGTCTTCTTTTTTAATAATGAGCGAACGCATTACGCCGTCTGTGATTTTGTAAACACGATCAAGCTCTGCCGGAAATTCGGCTGTGCTCTCAAAATCAAAAAGCACATAGTAACCTTCGCTTTCTTTGTTGATAAGATAAGCAAGCTTTCTCTTGCCCCATTCGTCAACATTCTTCAAAGTGGCATTATTTTCAATGAGAGTTTTGAACTTTTCAACGATAGCCTGAATACCTTCTTCGCCCTTTTTCATTGAAATAATCATTACTGTTTCGTAATTAGCTGTTACTGCCATTTCTCTGCACCTCCTTTTGGACATTATGGCGGTTTTCACCGCAAGGATTGCTGCATAACGCAACAAATTAATTATATCATAAAAATCGGTCTTGTCAACCGTTTTTCCGAATTGTATTTGCATAATCAAAAACCTTTGTCGTTCGGCTGATTGACAAATCGGGAAAATGTTATATAATATGATTATTATAGGTAATTATGCGATTTTCTGCGATAGGATTCGGAGGACAGGAGGACGTTTTTTGTTTACAATTCTTAAAGAACACAAGGGGTTTGGCAAACAAATTTTTTTGCTTGCCAAAAACGAACTTATCAAGACCTACAAGGGTGCCGTAATCGGTCCTCTGTGGGCTGTCGTAAAGCCTGCATTTACGATTTTTGTTTACTGGTTTGCATTTTCGGTAGGTATCAAGGCTTTAAAAAGCGTTAATGTAAACCTCGGCGGGCCGCAACCTTTTACCGTTGACTTTTTTACATTTATGTTTATCGGAATTATCCCTTGGTTTTTCATTCAAGACAGCATAACCCAGGGCGCAAAGACCTTGCGAGCCAACAGGCAGTTTATTACAAAAGTTAAGTTTCCCGTTTCGACGATTCTGACATATACCGCACTTTCGAGACTTTTTGTGCATATGTTTCTTATGGCGATTATGTATGTATACGTAATTTTTTCCGTCGGAGTAAGCTGGTATAATCTTCAGTTTTTGTTCTATTGTCCGCTGATGTATGTGTTTTTTGTGGCACTTTCGTGGTCAACATCGCCCATGTCGGCATTCAGCAAGGACTTTGAAAGCCTTATCGTTTCCGTTATGTCCGGTGTATTCTGGCTTTCGGGCATAATGTACGACTCATACAGCTTTAACGGTATTTTAAAATTTGCAATGTTGCTGAATCCTATCAATTTCTTTGTAAACGGATACAGAAACTGCTTCCTTTATAACAGAGGCTTTTGGGAATATAAAACCGAGATTGTAATCTTCTTGGCTGAATTTGCGGTCGTTTTCGCACTCGGAATATTTAATTATAACAGACTCAGGAAAAAGCTTCCTGATGTACTTTAACGGAGGTAATTATGTCGGATACAATTATTTCCTTTAAGAATGTCAGCAAAACGTATATTCTTTATAAAAATGACCAGGCAAGATTTAAAGCTCTGTTTTTTAAACCGAGAAATCCAAAAACCAACAAAGCTCTCAACAATGTTACCTTTGAAATAAAACGAGGCGAATCCGTCGGTATCGTTGGCGACAACGGTGCGGGTAAATCCACATTATTAAAGATGATAACCGGTGTTTCTTTTCCCGATTCGGGAGAAATTACGGTAAACGGCAGGGTTGCCGCTTTGCTTGAACTTACCGCAGGATTTTCAATGGAAATGACAGGACGCGAAAACATATATCTCAAAGGCTATATTCTCGGCCTCGAAGACGACTATATTAAAACAATCGAAGAAAAAATCATTGACTTTGCAGAGCTCGGGGATTACATCGATCAACCCGTAAGAACTTACTCAAGCGGTATGAAAATGCGTCTCGGATTTGCGATAAATGTTAATATAGAACCTGACATTTTGGTTGTTGACGAAGCGCTTTCCGTCGGCGACGCAACCTTTAAGAAAAAATGTAAAAACAGAATCAAACATATCATAAACAATGGCACTACCGTACTTTATGTAAGCCACAATGCGGAATCCGTAAGAGAGATTTGTCCGCGTGCGATTTTTCTGAAAAAGGGCACAGTCATTTTCGACGGTGCTACCGAAGAAACACTTAAAATATATCAGGAATCCAAGAAAAAGAAAAAATAAAACGGAGAAACAAATGGTACACGTTGTTATTTTTGCCGGCGGCGTTGGCGCAAGAATGAAGTCGCTTGATATTCCAAAACAATTTATTGATGTTGAGGGCAAGCCTATTATAATAAGAACGCTTGAAAATTTTGCAAACCACCCATGTGTGGACGACATTGTTATTTCCTGCCTTGCAGACAAAATAGACTATATGTGGGATTTGATTGCCAAATATAAAATACACAAGGTCACTTCTGTCGTAAAGGGCGGCGAAAACGGACACGGAAGCATTCACAACGGACTTGTTGAAGTACAAAAGTTTTCTAAAGACGATGACATTGTTTTAATCTGTGACGGAGTACGTCCTCTTATTTCAAAGCAGCTTATATCGGATTGCATTGAAACCGCAGAGCGGTATGAAACCGCCGTGCCCGTAACACCGAGTATCGACTCGGTATTACAGAGTGAGGACGGAAAAACCTGTTCAAAAAGCCTGCCGAGAAAACAAATGTACATCACTCAGGCACCGCAGGGCTTTAAAATGAAAAGAATCACGGACGCTCATGACAAAGCGGAAGAATTGGGAATTACAAATCCTGTTTCGTCAAGTGAGCTTTTAATCGAACTCGGACAAACAGTTCATATTTTTAAAGGCGAACGTGACAACATTAAGGTTACCACTCCGGAAGACCTACAATTTTTACGTTCGAGATACTACTATAAGAGCTTCAAAAACTTTGCAAAAGAGGAACTTAAATATGGATTATAATGTTCAAAGCCATTTGCACCCATATATATACGAAGACATAAAAACAATCGCAGACTCAAATGTTAACCGGCCGTGCCTTGAAAACAAAACCGTGCTTGTCACGGGAGGCAACGGCTTTATTGCTTTTTATCTGATTTGTTCAATGATGATTTGCAACGACTTATACAACAGCAACATTAATATTATTGCACTGGTAAGGAACAAAGAGAACGCCGAAAAAAAATACGGAGCATTGCTGAAAAGAAACGATATACAACTGATTGTTCAGGATGTCTGTCAACCGATTAAGTGCAGTCGTGCCGATTTTATAATTCACGCCGCAAGTCAGGCAAGTGCCTATTATTTTGAACACGACCCCAAGGGAACCATTGACGCAAATTTAACGGGCACCTTGAATGTACTTGAATATGCAAAGGCAAGCAAAGCCGAAAGCACACTTATAGTATCTTCTCTGAAGGTGTACGGCACAGTCTTTAACGGTAAAAGCAAAATTTCCGAAACCGATATCGGATATATTGATATTGACAATTATAAAAATTGTTATGCCCAGGGAAAACGAGCATCCGAAACTCTCGGCTGTTGCTACGCAAAAGAATACGGAATGAACATTAAAATTGCAAGGCCCGCATATATTTACGGTCCTGCAAGAATTGACGATGACAGAGTTTGGGCACAATTCATTGCCAACGTAGTAAAAAAACAAAATATTCTGCTTAAAAGCAACGGTGCGCCACTGAGAAGCTTTTGTTACGTAACCGACACAGCGGTTGCTTTGCTCAAGATTTTGACTGAAGGCACAAACTGTATACCGTACAACATAGCAAATCCCGACAGCGACGTTACAATCAGACAATTTGCAAAAGCCGCTGCCGAGGCTTTTCCGAACCTCGGACTGAAGCTTGTTTTTGCAAATTCCGAGGACGAAAAAGAGCCTGTCCCATCGCCAATGGCACCGACTCCTGAAATACTCGACGCTGCAAGACTTAACAATCTCGGATGGAATCCGCAGATAAATCTTACAGACGGAATCAGACGCAGTGTTAAAATAACAGAGCTTCAAGCAAAGGATACAATATGAGCATTAAGGAAAAATTAAACGAATTTCAGGCTGACTGGGCGGCTATGCCTACGGTTGAGAAAGAATTATTATCAAAAATAAAAGGCAAAAGTTTTTTAATTTACGGTCATGAGCTTGCCCGTTGTTTTAGCTATGCTCTGTTGTATCTTAATGATACAAAAAATCTAAACACAAGGGTGATTTACACAGCAAAATCAAAAGACGAATTACTAAAATTTTTTCCGGAGATTTTGCTCAGAGATGACTTTGAATTCATTGAACTGAGCTCCTTAGCCGAGCTGTCTGCTGTCAATTACGTTGTATCTACCGGATACTGTAACGTAAAAGCGAATACTCCGTCAACCTCATTTATCAATGAAATTAATGCGGTAAAATTTGTATCGCAAGTTGCTGAAAAATCTTGTGCAAAATCCGTAATAATCAGCGACAGCCGTGTTTACGGAAACTCGGTTGCGCACAGAGTTTACTCCGAAAACGAATATGCGGAAATCAACCTTGACAGCTCTTGCACGTCACATTCTCAGCTTTTGAGGTCAATTGAAAATTTCTGGTGCTGCTCCTCTAAATCAGCAGGCTTTGACCTTACAATTCTGCGAACAGGAATAATACTCGGGGCTTGTTCGGGAATTAATACGTTCATCGACAAGCTTTTGAGTGACGTTGCGGCAGGTCGTGAAACTCAAATTTTTAATTCCTCAAAAAAATATTCATTTGTATATATCAGTGATGTTTTCAGAGCAATTGTTTATGCTCTGACAACCGTTGAACCAAACCAAACTTACAATGTCGGCGGTATAAACTCAACCGCTTCAACCGGGATATTATCCGCTGTTCTGCACGACGTTTACGGAGAGCAGGCAAAAATCAGCATATGCGACGCCAACGACATTGACTACTGTGCAATCAATTCCAATAAGCTTGACGAGCACGGCTGCAAACCGACGATTAACCTTGAGACTTCGCTTGAGCTTTGCGTTATGAGCAATATGAGCAATAACCAAGCTATGAGTCTGCCCCATAATCACGACGGAAGACTAACATCCATTCAAAATATTTTGCTTGCATATTTGCTTGAAGTTGACCGAATTTGCAAAAAGCACAATATAAAATACTTTCTGGGCGGCGGAACACTGTTGGGCGCAATAAGACATCACGGCTTTATCCCCTGGGACGATGATGCGGACATTATGATGCTTCGTGAGGATTACGACAAATTCTGTAAAATCGCAAAGAGCGAAATGCCTCCGTCAATGTCATTTCAGACAAATGAAAATGACAAAAACTGTTATTATGAATTTGCAAAATTCAGACTTAACAACACCGTTTTTGCAACTGGTTTTGCAAAGAACCACAAAAAAATGAATAACGGTCTTGCGTTTGACATTTTCTGTCATGACAAAACAGCCAATTCAAGATTAGGACAAAAATTGCATCTTGCAATGACATTGTTTACACGTGCACTTGTTTTTAACAAATGGAATAACAGAAAGGTTGAAAACGGAAACAAAGTTCAATCGGCTTTTACCAACTTTTGTATCAGAGTATTCCCTATTCGCTTTAGTCTTTGGCTTGAAAGAAAAACGTTAAGTTTCTTTAAAGGAAAAAAGAACGCAAAATATCTTTACGACGGAATGGGACGAAACGTTTATAACGGAAGCTTTCCCGCTGAACTTCTTGACGAAGTAATATATGCAGACTTTGAAGGATATAAGTTGCCTGTGCCAAAGGAATATGATAAATACTTAACTTTTTTGTATGGCGACTATATGGAGCTTGCTCCTTTAAGCACACGTCTTGGCTGTCACGACATTAAACTTTGTGACATTGGGCAATATGACGGATTTAGAATAAACAAAAATATTTTTCAGTAAACCCACGTCAGCATTTGACAATCGATAAAAAATTTGATATAATTAACTGTGTTGTTTGTGCTGATTCAGGCACTTAAGCAGCTATATGGTTTTAACTGTAATTAAGTGGAACAGGCAATGGCACTTATGCCGAAATCAGCCCCACCTCGGTCTCCTCGCCGTGTTAAAACAGAGGATTTATATGCAGGTATGGCGGAATTGGCAGACGCGCATGGTTCAGGTCCATGTGAAAGTAATTTCATGCAGGTTCAAGTCCTGTTACCTGCACCAATATCGAGTATTCATAAGGGATTTGGCTTTTTGAATACTCGATTTTTGTTTTTTATCTTAAGGCTCAATGTCAATAATTGGGGTAACCCGAAAAAACGAAATATATATAATTACAAGCGGCAGCGAATTAAA
>CAVBYX010000003.1:0-45125 GCA_963599905.1 Acutalibacteraceae bacterium | reverse complement strand
GACCTATACTTATAAGAAGCACAAGTCCCTTGGGGAGCATTCCGAGCAAGCCTGCCGATGTGGAAATTACCGCTGTGTCAAGCGGTGCGTTTCGGAAAAAACAAGCCTGAATAAACATTAAAATTCCGAGCGGAACAATCAGAAAACTTGTAAATTTAGTTACCTTTTTCATTGAAGAGAGCAACTCCGATTTGTTTTTGTGAGTTTTCTTTACCTCGTCAACCATTTTTGAAGTAAAGGAGTCGTCACTGTCGCAAATCGCCATTGCCTGACATTTTCCCGAAATAACCGTACTTCCGGAATACAACTTGCTTCCCTCCTGCTTAACAGCCGGCTCGGATTCCCCTGTCAGTATTGCTTCATTAACCTCTAGTTTTCCCGAATTTACAATACAATCGGTACAAATCACCGAACCGCTTTCCAATAAAATCGTATCGCCTTTTTGAATTTCATCGGGCGTGATCTCATACTCCTTGCCGTTTCTCGTCACCGATACCGACGGCTGTGACAACAGCGTAAGCCGCTCAACCTGACGTTTCGCCTTGATTTCCTGAACAATTCCGACAGCGGTATTGATGAAAATAATAAGGATAAAAAGAACGTTCTTCCACGCTCCGACAAAGCACAGAGAAACTGCTATTAAGACATTAAGCAGATTGAATACCGTGCAGATATTGTCTTTTAATATTTGCGGTATTGTTTTGGTTGCGTTGTTCATAATTATACTCCTTTGCATTTGCTTTCATCTGTTACACGCAAAGAGCGGGCAAAGGTTGGTATAAATTTTAAATATCGGCAAAAATCGGCCTCGGATATTCCGAAGCCGACATTAGCGTATGACTGATTTTATTTAACTTTATTTCCGCAGTGACGGCAAAAAGCATCTTTTGGATTTATTTTTCCGCCGCAGTTATCGCAACGTTCTCCAAGACGGCTTCCGCAATACGAACAATACAGATTTTCGTTATTTTGTGCCGCTCCGCAAGATGTGCAAACATCGATGCCGTGCGTGTAAATCTTATATACAATAACACCTGCAAGATTTGTAAGCAATCCTATAAGCCCCCAACAAAGCGGAGAAAGCTTTAGCTTTGCGGCGTCTTTGTACAGCCAAAGAGCAACCAACACCCAATATATACAAAAGAAAAACATTGCTGTTGCGGCGGATATTTTTATTGCGGTTATTCCGCCCGGAACGGAGGTCGGGTTGCTTATGACAAATATTTTGCTGTCGCACTCTCTGCTGTTTATGCAGCTCAACATATATATCGTTTTAGACGAAAACGAACTGTCGTAAAAGCTGTCGTCATCATAATCGGAGCGTATTTTGCCAAAATCTCTGTTAAGAATCGAGCTGAACATAAACTCATCGTTTTTCACATACTTAAAAACAGTGTCGGGATATTCTTCGGAAGCAAGATATTTTTTCTCATCACCCACTTTTTCAAGCTGTAAATAATCGGAAGCGAATTCGGAGTTTTTGGACGAATAAGTAACCTTGTTGTCGCTGTTCAATACAAGAACATCAATAACGTCATCGGTGGCAAAAGCTGTTTTGTCAACCGCCGAGCAAAGCTTTTCGTAATCATCGTGTTTAAGGGTGTGTTCCAAACGCAAATAGTTTACGGCAAAACCGAGTCTTTCGCCGTAGATAATTCCGACTGCCGTTACACAACAAATCCCCGCCACAAGTGCGGCAATTATATATATAACCGCAATTTTTCTGAAATTCTTTTTTGAAAGTGTTTTTTCAAGCCTGTTCATATTCGGTTTCTCCCCCTTGAGTAAATTCTCCGTTTAGCATAATCGGCAAAAGCATTACCACGCATAAACCGGCAAACAAAATCGGAGCTGTCAGCACAGCAAGCGACACGCCGAAAAATACAAGTTGTGCGGGTACAAATATTATAATCACACAAAGTATTACAAATAACCGCGATTGCAGTTTTTCTTTGCGAATCGCTTTAAGCTCATCACATTTTTTGTCAATCTCCGGAGTTAAATTCCGAATTACTTTATCTGCATTTTGTTTCATAATCTGTCACGCCTCTCTGTCTTTAAACAGTTTTCTCAATTTAATCTTACCGTCATGTATACGGCTTTTTATTGTTTTCGACTGTACGCCAAAGCGCTTTGCAATCTCGGCAAGCGTCAAATCTTCTTCGTATTTAAGTCGTATCGCAAGCCCCTGTTCGGGTGGAAGATTGTCTATTTCGCTCAACAATTCTTCATATTGAAGCTTTCTGTCAATGTCATCCGACAAACTTCGGTTATCGGCAACAGGCACTTCGTCAATATTCTCCAAATAAATCCTGTTGCGCCGCAAATGGTCTATGTAACAGTTCTTTGCAATCGTTACAAGCCATGTGGCAAAATTTGCGTTTCCGCTCAAATTGAATTTTTCGATATTTTGAATCATTTTAAGAAATACATCCTGAGTCAAATCCTCCGCCAGCATTTCGTCCTTTGTCGTTTTTATAAGAAAACCCGAAACATACGGGTAATGCAGTCTGATAAGCTCATCAAATGCCTGCTTTTCGCCCTTTTGACACCGTTTGATAAGTGTGTTATCTTTCACCGCATTTCCCCCTTTCGCCTCCCGCTTGGCTTTTCGTGTATTTAAACAATGGTTTACATTTTGCCTATAACAATCAAACACGGTCGTAAAACAGCTGTTAGGATAATTTTTTTGCTTTATAAATTATACGCAGAAAAAAATAATAGGTTGGTAAAAATTTATATTTTTTCGTAAATTCAACAGGCAAGAAAAGAACATCTTAATAATTTGACCGAGAACAACATAAACGCTGTTATCTATTGCAATTATACCTTGATTCTTTTTGATATACAAGTTAATAAACAACAGATTTACCGAAAGATTAAACATCCCGTTAATTTCTGAATATCCGCCTGTTTAAAGGGATAAAAAAATTGTAAAAAACACTTTACTTTGATAATACGGTAATGTATAATATCTATGTTGCAAAAATCAAATATATTTGCACACCGTTTAAATCGGAACAACGCTCTGTTATTCATATGAGAAGCAGAGCTTACGACCGGTTGCAAGACGTGTAAACAAGGCTTTGGCTTCTCATAATTCCGAATGGCTGTCGTTGCCTCATTTACACTTAGATTTTACGAAAACGAGGGAATAAACTATGAAAAAACTACTTGCACTTTTAATGGCGGGTCTTATGGCCGCAACAGTGTTTGCAGGCTGCGGAAATTCAGCCTCTTCAAATTCTTCCGACAAGTCGTCTTCAGCTTCTTCCGACGGAGACTGGGCTTACATCAAAGACAAAGGCGAATTGGTAATAGGAATTACATATTTTGAGCCGATGAACTATTTGGACGAAAACGGCGAACTAACGGGATTTGAAACCGAATTTGCAACAAAGGTTTGTGACCAGCTTGGCGTTAAACCTAAATTCCAGAAAATCGACTGGGATTCCAAGGAAGTTGAACTGAATGCAAAGACAATCGACTGCATTTGGAACGGCTTGACAATCACAGACGAGAGAAAAGAAAATATGGATATTTCAACCGCCTATATGGAAAACAAACAGGTTCTGGTAACAAAAGCCGAAAATGCCGACAAGTATACATCAGCTGAAGCTCTTTCGGGAACAACCGTTGTTGCAGAGAAGAAGTCAGCCGGTGAAGAAGTTGCCCAAAGCGACGACTTCTTTAAGCAGGCTACATACGTATCGGTTGACTCACAGGCTAAGGCTCTTCTTGAGGTTAAGTCAGGCACGGCAGACATTGCGGTTATTGACTATGTAATGTCAATCGGCACACTTAAAGACGGTTCGGATTATGCTGACCTTTCGGTTATTGAGGACAAGAGCTTTGCTCCCGAACAGTACGGCGTTGCGCTTCGCAAAAACAGCACAGAAACACTTACAAAGCTTAATGACGCTATGCAGGCATTGGCAGATAACGGCGAACTTGAAGAAATTGCCGACAAATACAACTTAAAGGATTTGCTCCTTATCAAAGCAAAATAATTAACAAGCAGGGCTTTTAATGAATCAATTTTTTAACGTAACCGAACAGCTTTTAAAAGGTTTTGGAGAAAACAGCTTAATATTTATCGTTACGCTTGTTGCGGCAATACCGCTGGGACTCATCGTTTCGATGGGTTCAAGGTCAAGATTTTTTCCGCTCAAGGCACTGACAAGAACTTTTGTATGGATTATTCGCGGAACACCGCTTATGCTACAGCTCTTTGTGGTATTCTATGTTCCGCCGCTTATGTCAAACGGAAGCTTTAATTTTCCGAGAATGAATGCGGCGCTTATAGCATTTATAATAAATTATGCGGCATATTTTTCAGAAATATTCCGCGGAGGAATCGAATCCGTACCAAAAGGACAGTATGAGGCGGGTCAGGTGCTCGGAATGAAGAAATCTCAAATTTTCTTCAAGGTTGTTTTGCTTCAGGTAATAAAACGCATTACTGCTCCGATCGGAAACGAAATCATCACTCTTGTAAAAGATACTTCGCTTGCAAGTGTTATTGCAATTCCCGAAATACTTATGAATGCCAAAGATTTTTCAATGCAGGGACTTATTTGGCCACTGTTCTATTCGGCTCTGTTCTTCTTGTTGTTCTGCGGTGTGCTTACGCTTCTTTTCTCGTTTGTCGAGAAAAAGCTTAACTACTACAAGGGATAAGGAGGAAAGAATATGCCGATGTTGAATGTAGAAAATATTCAAAAATCTTTCGGAAAAACCGAGGTTCTCAAAGATATAAGCTTTTCACTTGAAAAAGGCGAGGTTCTTGCAATAATCGGTTCTTCCGGTTCGGGAAAAACCACTCTTCTGCGTTGTCTTAACTTTCTTGAAACACCTCAAAATGGCAAAATCACGGTTGACGACAAAGTTCTGTTTGACAGCAATGACGCTTCCAAAAAAAGTGACGTAGCAATCAGACAAAACAGGTTACATTTCGGACTTGTGTTTCAATCGTTTAACTTGTTTCCTCAATACAAGGTAATTGATAACATCACCCTTGCGCCGTCGCTTTTGGCAAAAGAGCAAATCAAAAATTACGGCTCGTACAAAGGCACAAAATCATATAAAGAAGCGCAACAGCTTATAAGAGAAACTGCAGAGTCTCTGCTCGGCAAGGTAGGACTTTCCGAAAAGGCTACGTCATATCCGTGCAATCTTAGCGGCGGACAGCAACAGCGTGTGGCTATCGCACGCGCGCTTGCGCTGAATCCGGACGTACTGTGCTTTGACGAACCCACCTCAGCCCTAGACCCGGAGCTTACCGGAGAGGTTCTTAACGTAATTAAGGGTTTGAAAAGTTCGGACAGCACAATGATTGTCGTTACACACGAAATTGAATTTGCACATGATGTTGCGGACAAAATAATCTTTATGGCTGACGGCTTAATCGCCGAGGAGGGTACGCCTCAGCAGGTTATTGAAAATCCGCAAAATCCGAGAACACAGGCATTTTTATCAAGATTTAATCAATATTAATTTGACCCGATAAACTTGCTTGATTAAACAAATATTGCTATAAATTAAAAGGTCACAGCACAATCAAGAGCTGTGACCTTATTTTTATCTGTTATAAATCATTAAACGGGGTGAATCATATTTTCGCTGTCAAGCTTATCGCCGTTGATTCCAACTTCCGCATTTCTTCTCTTTTTAAAGAAATCAATCGCAACCTTCGGGAACTGAGCATAAGAAAGAACATCTTCCGGCTGTTCAATCCACTCGGAAATTTCACCTCTGAGCTTGTCAAGCTCCGGCTCAAGCAAATCGGCAGGACGACATTTAACAACTTTTTTGTCACCGATTATCTGCTTCTGGAATTTAGGGTCGATTGGCATTGGAGTTGTACCGTATTCACCGGCAACAAGACCCTTAAATTCGTTGGTGCACATCTTGTAACGCTCACCTGTAATAACGTTAAATACAGCCTGAGTGCCGACAATCTGAGAGGTCGGTGTAACAAGCGGAGGATAACCCGCATCCTTACGAACACGCGGAACCTCTTCAAGAACCATATCAAGCTGATCTTCCTTGCCTGCCTGTTTAAGCTGTGAGAGAAGATTTGAGAGCATACCGCCGGGAACCTGATAAATTAAAGCCTTGGCATCGGTTGCAAGCATCTTTGGGTCAAGAAGACCTGACTTGATGTACTTTTCACGCAATGTCATAAAGTAAGCGCGAATATCGGTTAAATCTTTAATGTCAAGACCTGTGTCATACGGTGTATCCTGCAAAGCGGCAATCATAGACTCTGTAGGAGCGTGTGAAGTACCGAGAGCCAACGGGCTGATTGCAGTATCAATACCGTCTGCACCTGCTTCAACACCCTTTAACAAGCACATCGAAGCAAGACCGGAAGTATAGTGAGTGTGCAACTGAACAGGCATCTCGGGAAGTGCTTTTTTGATAGCTTTTACAAGATTGTAGGTTCTTGTAGGAGTAAGCAATGCAGCCATATCCTTTATGCAGATGGAATCTGCGCCAGCATCGGCAATTCTCTTTGCATAATCAACATAGTACTCATCTGTAAATACGGGACCGGTTGTGTAACTGATTGCTACCTGAGCGTGTCCGCCCTCTTTTTTTGCAGCTTTAATAGCTGTATTAAGATTTTTGATATCGTTTAACGCATCAAAAATTCTGATAATATCAATACCGTTTGCGATTGAACGCTGAACCAAATACTCTACGCAATCATCGGCATAGTGACGATATCCGAGCATATTCTGCCCTCTGAAAAGCATTTGAAGCTTTGTGTTCGGGCAATGTTCTCTGATAGTGCGGAGTCTCTGCCACGGGTCTTCATTCAAAAAACGCAGACATGCATCATAAGTTGCGCCGCCCCAACATTCCAATGAATAATATCCTACCTTGTCAAGCTTGTCAAGAACAGGAAGCATATCCTCGGTTGTCATTCTTGTGGCAATAAGCGATTGGTGTGCGTCACGCAAGGCGGTTTCGGTGATTCTGATTTTCTTTGCCATTTTAGTATCCCCTTTGCAATTTCAGTAAATTAGTTGAGAGTTACAAGAACCTTACCCGAGTCAACCGACTCTCCCTTTGCAACATCAACAGTTGCAACAGTACCGTCCTTTGTAGCCTTAACAGGGGTTTCCATCTTCATAGCTTCAATAAACACAAGGTCGTCGCCGGCTTTAACGGTCTGACCCGGTGTAACAACAATGTTTACAACAGTACCCGGCATAGGAGCCTTAATTACGACTGAGCCTGCGGCACCGCTTGGAGCAGCCGGCTTTGCCGCAGGAGCTGCGGGTGCAGTGGAAGGAGCAACGGGAGCAACCTGAGCGGGAGCTGACGATGCACCGATTTCTTCAACCTGTACGTCATATGCTGTACCGTTTACGGTAATTCTTAAATTCTTCATGATAATTTCCCCTTTATTATAACAAGTATTATTTTCGTAATTTAGATCAGATAGTGGAATGTTTCTTTGCAAGGGTGGAAATGCGCTTGCCTGAAAGCATGTCAAGTGCGGAAATAAGTGTTTGTCTTAATTCCGATTCATCGGTAATTCCGTCAACATAACCGTTTTGAGCTGCGTTGAATGCCGAAAGATTTTCAGAAGCAAACTTATCTGCAACCTCTTTTTGCTTTGCAACAGGAACTTTCATTGACTCGGGTTCCATAATAAATGCTGCAGCCTCAACGTTTACGGGTGAGATTACCGCATCTGGAAGAGCATAAACCACATCGGCGTTTGCGCCTGTACCCGCAAGAGCAATATAAGCAGAACCGATTGCTTTTCCGGTAACAACAGAAATTTTAACGGTTGTTGCCTCGGCATATGCGGATGTAAGCTTTGCGGCAGAACCGAGCGATTCAAAGCCGGGACAATTAACGAATGTAATTACAGGGATTGAGAAAGCGTCGCAAAAACGAACAAACTTTGCAGCCTTTGAAGCAGACTTGCAATCAAGGCTGTTACCCTTTGTGTTGATAACTCCGACAACCTGTCCGCCGATATGAATAAGACGAGCCTTTGAGTTATCTCCGAAATCATCGTAAAGCTTAAACTTGGCTCCGCCGTCCGCTACCTTGCTGACAATGCAACCGCAGTCGCCCGAAGGCTCTTCTTCAAAGGTCTGAGGAGCACTGTTAAGATTGTTTGACGGCAGGTACTGAACAAGCTCTTTTGCCTTTGCAATTGCGTCTGCGGTATCTTTTGCAACAACAGAAACATTGCCGTGTTCAGCATTATATTTTGCGTCAGCATTTTCGCCCGTAACGGCAAGAGAAAGCTGAGCCTTTTCACTCATAATCACAAAATCGGCACTTACTGCGTTAAGTGCGCTTGTACCGAGGCAAGTGCCGAGTACAACAGAAACCTGAGGAACCACACCCGAAAGAACAGCGGCACTGTTAAGAACATCTCCGCAACCTGCAAGAAGCTCTGTTCCCTGCTTAAGTCTTCCGCCTACGCTGTCATAAAAACCGACAACGGGAGCACCTGTTTTAAGTGCAAGATTATAAACCTTTTTAAGTTTTGCAGCCTGAGCCTTGCTCATGGCACCGCCGCAAATGTCGCTGTTTTGCGCAAAAGCATAAACAGGCAGTCCGTCAACGGTTCCGAAACCCGCAACAGCTTCGGCAAATCCGTCGCCCGACTTTGCAAAGGCGTCAATCTCGCAAAAACTTCCGTCATCAAAAAAATCGGTAATCGTCTTATATGCGGCTGTTGCCGCAATTTCGGATTTTGCCTGATTGATTTTTTCAATACTCATCTAAATTCCTCCAATGCCGTTATTATTACGTCCGTCCTCAGTGAGGTAAATTAACATACGAAAAAGGACATAATACTCAAAAATGAAATGCAAAATACAAAATCATAATTTGCATAGTATTATTTATACATATAACATTATACCGCATTTCTCTGAAAAGTACAAGAAAAAAGCCGATATATTATCTATTTTTTTACAAAATATATATTTATCAAATTTAAGTTTGTAAATTATGTTAAATTTACACTAATGTGATTATTAACAAAAATCGAATTTTATCTATAAATTATATTGTTCTTCCGTTTACAATCGGATTTGACAAAAGTTTTTTCACCTCATTTTCGGTGAGGTCACGCCAGTCGCCCTGCTTTAACATTCCCATTTTCACTCCGCCGATTTGGGTTCTTTTAAGTCTTGCAACCTCGAGTCCGACGGCTTCGCACATTTTGCGAATTTCACGGTTTTTGCCCTCGTGCAGAATCATCTCAAGCACAACTCTGCCCTGTTCCTTGTGAATGACATGAACAATCGCAGGCGCAGTCTTTTTTCCGTCGATTTCAACGCCTGTTTCAAGCTTTATCAGCTGTTCCTCGTCGATTGTCGGGCGTACGGTTACACGGTAAATCTTATAAACTCCGTTTCTCGGGTGCATAACCTTGTTTGCAAACTCACCGTCATTTGTAAATACCAACATTCCCTCGGAGTCTTTATCAAGCCTGCCAATCGGATAAACCCTCTCACCCACATTGCTGACAAGCTGTGCAACGCACTTTCTGCCGCGATCGTCATTCATTGTGGTTATAAATCCTCTCGGTTTGTTAAGCATAATATAACGGAATTTTGTTTTGGGCATAACAATTCTTTTGCCCTTTAAAAACACCTTATCCTCTGCCGTAACCTTGTCGCCGAGAACAGCGGTTTTTCCGTTTACCTTAACGCTTCCGTTGAGAATCATTTCCTCAGCCTTGCGGCGGGAAGCAATTCCGCACTGTGATATAAATTTTTGAAGTCTTATCGGTTCTTTTTTAGCCATTTAAAACAGTTCCTTTATCTTATTTAAAACGCAGCAACGCTCTGTTCTGCCGGCAGGGAGCAAACCTTGCGACAGACTGCAACGGCGCAAAAAGCAGATACCTAAAAAGCAAGGGATTTCCGCACCGCATTAAATATGTTGATATTCTTTTTTGCTTCGACTGTATCGACAGCGATAATGTTCACGCTTGAAACAACTTTTGTACCGACAAAATAATCAATTCTTCCGACATTCTGCCCTTTTTTTACAGGTGCATAAAAAAAGCTGTCAATGTACACCTTTCGCTCAAGCTTGGATTTGCTCTCGACAGGCAAGACAATCGAAGTGTCACTTTCCGCAATAACGGAAACGCTGTCTTCTTGCCCTCCGACGCACGGAATATCGGCTATAAAATCACTGTCATTGCAATCCGTTCGGCAATATTTCTCATAACCGTAATTATATAAAGCGGCATGGTCTTTCCAATCATTACGGTCGTTCATTGTAACGCAAACAAGCGTCAGACCGTCTTTTTTTGCCGATGTAACAAGACATCTTCCCGCCGCCTGAGTATATCCGGTTTTTCCGCCCGTACAATATTCATAAAGCGACAAAAGCCGATTATGATTCGAATATGTAATATGTTTGTTAGGCTCGACAAAATCCACTTTTGCACTGTTTTTTGCCGTAAGATTGGCAAAATCTTCATTTTCAAGCGCATAAGACATCAGCAAAGCCATATCAAAAGCCGTTGAATAGTGATTATCGTCATCTAAACCGCTCGGAGTTTCAAAATGGGTATTCTTCATACCGATTTGCTCTGCACGCTCATTCATTCGTTCTGAAAAATCTTCAAAGCTGTCTGATATTGACAAAGCCGCAGCATTTGCGGCATCGTTGCCCGATGACATCATCATTCCGACCGCCAAATCACTCAGATGCACCTTTTCGCCGATTTCAAGATACATTGAACTTCCCTCGGCAGACATATCTTCCGTAAACGTAATTACACTGTCTGACGAAGCTGCCTCTTCAAGCACAAGCAAAGAAGTCATAATTTTGGTTGTGCTTGCCGGTTTCATTCTCTTGTTTTCGTTTTCGGATGCGATAATCTGACCGTTGTCAGCGCAATATAAGACATAAGACTCAGCAGAAACGCCCAAATTATCCGAATCTTCGCTTTCTTCCGCCAACGCATACGGAAAACTGATAACCGCAATAACTAACGCAAGAATAAACGAAACAGCTTTTTTCATAAGGACACCCCCTGCATATTTTATGCAAAGGGTTGTTTGGTTATGACGTTACACGTCTATATCATCAACTGTGATTTCGGAAAAATCATCTTCCGAATTCTTGACATCCTTTTTGTCCTTCTTAAAAATCCCCTTTACGGTATCAACCACATCAGGTATGATTCCCAAAAGCTTATCGGCTCCGTACTCGCTGTTATCAACAGGAATCAAATGAACGTCGCCCTGATAAACCGTGAGAAAAGCAACAGGCTGAATTGTCACGCCTGCGCCGCTGCCGCCGCCGAAACAATCTTTGTTCTCTTTTTTTGTCGGCAGGTCTGAACCTCCTGCAGCAAACCCGTAACTCACCTTTGAAACGGGAATAACAAGTGTTCCGTCCGGTGCTGTTATCGGTTCTCCGACAATCGTGTTTACATCAATCATATCCTTGATTTTATCCATTGTTGTATCCATAAGGCTTCCAATCGGATGTTCCATTTTTATTTCCTCCTTATTGCTTAAAAAGAATAATTGCTGTATTTTGTTTTAATACAATTATTCTGTAATTACTTGATTTTTACCTTTCGTCTTTTATTTCAAGCATTAACTTAATGCCCTTAAAACCGTATTTAATTATAAGCCCCACAATCCGCAAAACAATTGTTCTTGCCTTTAGGTCAAAATAAACACTCGCCTTTGATTTTTTATCAAAATCAGGTGCAATGTCAATGCCGCATTTCTTGCATTTTGCCGTCCCTGTTATTATACCCGCCGCAGGATAAACGGATGCACAAAGCTTGCCGTATTTAATTGCCGTATCGGCGGCGTCGTTTCCCGAAATTGTAATACTCAACATAAATTTGTTTATTATTATGTGCTTAAAAAAGTCTTTTAATGCGTCCTTGGCAAGCTCCGCAACTTTTTTTATCAAATTAATAAACCATGACAAACCTTTTTCTTGCAAAAGGTTTGTTTTTTTTTCTTTTGGTTCTTCTTTATGTTCCTGCTTTGAATCCTGTTTCGTCTTTTTCTTTTTAGCGTTTTTATTTTTCTTTTTTTTGGGTTTTGGCGGATAAATTGTTATCGGAACAAAGCCAACCTTCAATCTGCACAAAAAATCATTTTCGTATTTTATTGTTACCCCGACGGGAACTAACAGCAAAAGAAAAATTGCCAACAATATTCCAAGCAATATATATAACCAAAGCAAGGCAATTTCCCTCCGTAACAGTCAGCCTGATTTAAAGACAATAAAACAAATCTATTCTTCTTCACCGTTATCCGAACTATCGGACTTTTCGTCCAAGTCCGAATCTTCATCATTATGCTCGTTATCTTCCGTATTGTCTTCTTTGTTTTCTTCGTCGTTTTCGGGAAGCGGCGGAAGCTCGTCAATGCTCGATATATTGAAACATCTGAGAAAATTCTCGGTTGTACCGTACAAAAGCGGTCTTCCGGGCAATTCGAGTCTGCCCTTTTCTTCAACCAATCCCTTTGCGGTAAGGCTTCCTATTACTCCGCTGCAATCAACACCCCTTACCTGTTCAACAAAAGCCTTTGTCACAGGCTGGTTATAGGCAACTACGGCGAGCACCTCAAGTGCCGCCTGAGAAAGCGGAGTGTTTCTTCTCAAATCCATAACCGTGCGAATCTGAGGAGCATACTCCTTGCACGAAACCATTTGATATGAATTATCAAGCTTTATTATGGTTATTCCCCGTTTTTCGGATGAATAATCCTTTATAAGTTTAGAAATACACTCGTCTGCTTTTTTTTCCGTAATTTCAAGTGCCTTTGCAAGTCTTGAAGTTTCAACCGGCGCACCGTTTGAAAACAAAACAGCTTCAATTGCGGCAGAAATATTTTCAACAGACATCACCGCACCTCGTCTTTCTCAATCATATATACAATTGCGTTTTCTCCCGAACCGTCAATACGCACACGTTTTCCCTTTACAAGTTCCAAGGTTGCAAGAAACGTTGCCACAAGCTCGCTCTTGCCCTCACACGCTTCAAAAATCTCATGGTATTCAAGCCTGTTTCCGTGTCTGAGTCTGCGCATCAAATGTATGATTTTGCTGTTGACGGATACTATCTTATGCGAAACAATGCCGGAAAAAGCCTGTTCGGACAACGGAAGCTTTCGCTTACCGCGCCCCACGGCACTGACATATGCCGCAGCTATATCAGTCGGCGGATGACTTCTTTTATATGTAAGGTCATACTCAACAGGCGAAGCGTCTCTGTAATAGGTGTCAAAATCATAAATTGTTCCGAGTTTTGCGGCAATTTCTCTGCAAACCGCATACTCAAGCAGCTGACCGGACAATTCTTTTTTAAGTTCTTCGGCTTCCTCCTCGTATTTCGGAAGCAACATTACGGATTTTATGTAGACAAGGCGTGATGCCATTGTCAAAAATTCGGAAGCAATGTCCATTTGGTCTTCCTGCATACGATTGATTTGCTCCATATATTGGTCAAGCAAATCGGAAATCCTAATATCATAAATATCTATTTTATTTTTAGAAATCAGCGTCAAAAGCAGGTCAAGCGGTCCTTCAAACACGGGCAGCTTGTATTGAAGTTGTGTTTCCATTGCCGCCCTCCCGAAAATCAGTGAACAAAGATTCTGAACGGCAACGAGGTAAGCCAATTAATGCCGTAGGAAATTCCGCTTGTAGCCCAATTGATAATTCCGTTGAGTGCTCCGAGATACAAAAGAGCAAAGAGTGCCACAAAGAAAATTGTCTGATATTTGTAAAAGAAATTCACGGCAGCGTTGGGCAAAAACATAAATAACACCTTTGATCCGTCAAGCGGCGGTATGGGAATCAAGTTGAAAACCGCAAGTGTGATATTTGAAGAAATATAAAAACTGAGAAAATAGTATACAAACATACCAAAACCGCTGTTAAAGAAAGTCGGAGTGAAATAATAAATACAATTATAAATCATATAGCCTACAGTTGCCGCAACTATGTTTGCAACAGGCCCCATAATTGCAGTTACAGCCATACCGACCTTTGGATTTTTAAAGTTACGTGGGTCAATCGGTACCGGTTTAGCCCAGCCAAAACCTACAAGCAGCATAAACAACGCTCCGACCGGGTCGATATGATTAAGCGGATTAAACGAAAGTCTTCCGCGCTGTTTGACAGCCTTGTCACCCAAAAGTGAGGCTGTAAACGCATGAGCCCATTCGTGGAACGGCAAAATTAAAAATATAATCACGAGAACAGCAAAAATTCCGGCCACTATTGACTGAAAGGTGAATTTACCGCTTAAAAGCTGAAAAAGCATATTAACCTCCAAAACAAATAAAAACAGTCCGGGTAAAAAGGACTTGAATTAAAGTAATAATCGGTATAAAATATAACTGCGTTAGAAATATTTTGCGTGAATGAAAACGGAACTTGCCGAAAAACGCCTGTACGCATATTATATAATGCGATAAAACAGTATTTTATCGCTACAATGTAATCATTATTAATTATATAATAAAACGCACAAAAAAACAAGTTAAGAAATTTTAAAAAAACACTTGCATTTTTTCTCAGTTTCTGTTATTATAACAAAGTTAGATATAGATTTTGAATTGTTTAAGGAGGTGCAGACGCATGGCAAAATGTGAATTCTGCGGTAAGGATGTAAAGTTCGGCATCAAGGTATCTCACTCTCACAGACGTTCCAACAGAACATGGAAGCCCAACGTTCAGCGCGTAAAGGCTATTGTTGACGGTTCACCGAAGCGTGTATATGCTTGCACCCGTTGTTTGCGTTCAGGTAAGGTTACCAGAGCTAACTGATTCTTATGAAATTGTAAAACAGCTTCACCGATTTGGTGAAGCTGTTTTTTTTGGGTTGAATGTCAATAGTTGGGGTAAGAACAAACAGAGTCTACATTTCATAAAAACTTATGTATAGACAACATCTTGGCACAATAATCCCCTACTGACGTATATTCTACGTCTAGAGGTTTTTTATTGTCCGTTTTTTTTCGGACTTGTTCAATGGAGAAACGATCGGTTATTTACTCTCTTTTCCGATATTTTAATCATCTTTTTATACCGCCACAAGCAACAAAAGCCTGCTCTCACCGGACTTTTGCAACAGACTGACGACCGAACGTTTAATTAACGTTCGGTCGTTTTATTAGTGTTATTTTAATTTTTAAAACATTTCTCTTTTTCTCATTATAAACAAAACCGTCGTTGCAACAATAAGCACCAACAGAAAAACGGCTGCCAGAAATGTATCGCCCGTATTTACAACCGCATCCGTCTGTGCGGTTGCAAGAGAACGCTGAACAGGGTTTTGGGATGTGGTACTCTCGGGTTGTGTTACAGAAGCAGATGTTGCATCGGCAACAATATTTCCGGCTGTACTTTCGGTAGGTTCAATCGACGCAGGTTGAGTAGCCGTACTTGGCTGTGAAGTTGCCTCATCGGGAGTTGCGGACTTTTTCTCCGTACTCTCAACCGTGGTAGGGGTAACAAAGTTTGAATTTGTCAACGTTGTTTTATCATCAACCTTTATCAACGATGCTTGTTGAGAATGAACTATTTCACAATTACTAACAAGAGATACCTCTTCATCGTCAATTGAGAGCAATGTGTCTGAATCTGTCTTTGAAGCCTTGAGAACGTCAACCGTAAGATCAACAGTAGTCGTTACCGAACTCTGTTCATCCAAATCTTTCACATCAAAAACTATTTTCACGAACGGAACTCTTTGCGATGTGAAATCAAAAAGTCTGAGACTTGTTGCATTATATTCGATTCTGTCCTTTTCACTCAAATCCAACGCACCGTTTGCACCAATGCTCGGGCAAATAGATGCGGGAGTATTTTTCTTTTCGGATACGGAAAGAATATCGGAATCATATGTGATATACCACTGTGTATTTAATATATCCTTAGTTAACTTAAGCCAATAGGTTACTGTTACTTCTTTGGTTGTGGCATTATATTCGGCAGCAGACTTTGGAAAGTAATTTGAAATAGCATTTACCGTAAGATTAGGGTATTGAAGTCCGCCTGATGTTTGTGACGGAGCTGTAGATTCGGAAGATTGCGCAGTATCTACGGTCTGGGCTAATGTTGTGGGTTCGGAGAGATAAGACATATAATTATCGTCAGAAAGATTCTCGTTAACCTCGGCATCAACATTGAGAGCAGTCACAGTAAACATTGAAACAGTAAGCATAATAGCCAAAACAAGACTGATTGCTTTTTTTGACATTAATTTTACCTCCGATTTATATTCATAACTTTTCATCGTATATTATATTACAGTAATAACTAAAAATCAAGTATTTGTATAAATTAAGCATATAACGCAGTACAGATGCCCCGTCTCTTAGGCGGCTGTTTTGTACTCCTGCAAAATTTTACAACTCTGCTTATTGCAAACAAAATAAAACATTGCTCCGATTTTAACATTATTTACTCTGCTTTTCATTTTGTTCTCTTTCAATTTTAGAACGAACTTCTGTTATTCGTTTATATAACTCAGGGTCTTTTTCCTTAAGATGCTCGGCAATGTCTCCCCTGTGTTTTGCAAGAACCTCAATTGTAGATTTAGGATAGTTATTTAGAATATGCTGTTTGATTTTAAGACGTCGCTTTTCGATTAGCCTGATTATTTCCTCCTCATTCTCCTCAGTATATTTTAACAGTTTGTCGGGATGATGCTCAATATGAGCAAGTATTTCATCCTCGATGATTGTATTCTCGTTGAAGTAAATGTTTGCGTTTTCACTGATGGTTTCGGTCGAAAAGTCAATATGTCCGTCATTTTCAAAGCCGCTGATTACATTATCAACTGCTTTGTTCATCATTTTCTCGGCATCATCACCATATGCCCACTCGTATTCGTGCAGTGAGTCATCCTTAACCGGTGCTTCCGAGCGAACCTTCCGCTTATTTTCGCCAACTTTTTCAAGCTTATACGGCGGCAATATTCCCGAGTTTTTGAGTGCCACTGTTATTGTACGTCGAATGTGCCCCTCATAAATCAAACTGCCGGCTCCGTATTTTCTGAGCAGGTCGTTCACCTGACCGATATGCTCGGTTATATAAAAATCAATACCTTTTAACTTCAGATTGTTTGAGATTATCACAAGACGGTCGGCAGCTGTTATATCAATGTGAGTTATTCCTCCCGCATCAATTATAACCGCTTTTGTATGTTCGTTTACAGACTGTTCAATATCAGACTGAAAAACGCTTATGTTTGCAAAAAACAAATTTCCGTTAAATCTGTAAATTACCGTATTTTCTATCGGTTGGGCATCCTTATTACGGTTCAAATCAAAAAATCCGTCTTTGTCGGGTATTATTCCGAGAAAAGTGCGCGACGGATTTACAACCCTGATTATTACAACAACAAACGAAAGTATCATACCTATTAAAACACCGTAAATCGTTCCGAGCAAAAGCACACCGAAAAAGGCCGCAAAAAATATTGCCGCATCAATATGCGATGACTTGATTAAACGTTTGGCAACGTCAAATTGAATGATACCTATAAGCGCGGACATAACTATTCCCGTTAATACAGGAACGGGAAGATATGCAATTAAATCGGTTCCGAATAACAAAAGCAAAATGATTGAAGCACCGGAAACAAGCGATACCACCTGAGTTTTTCCTCCGTACTGCTCAACGGCGCCGGTTCTGGATACGCTTCCGTTAACAGGCACTCCGCCGGTAAAAGCAGACGTAAGAAGTGCAAGCGAAAATGTAAACACTTCCCTATTATCGTCGATTTTATACCCGTTCTTAAATGCAAAGTTATTTTCCGCCAATAAGGTCTGAGCAAGCACAATCAATGCAACCGTAAGACTTGTACCCAAAATATCTCCTATGTTTGCAAGCGCAATATGAGGAACCGAAAAAGTCGGTAATCCAGAATCAACGGAATCAAGCAGTTTTATGCCGTATCGGTCAATATGAAACACCGCAGTTGAAATTGCGGAAACAATCATAACTGCAACAATCATCGGAAACTTTGGAATGAATTTTTTTGAAATCAAAATAAGAGCAACGGATAATATTCCCACAACAAATGAAATCCAACTCGGATTATCGGTTGCAGCCTTGTATATGCAGTATACCAGCTCAAAAAGTTCACCGTTTCCCGAAGAAGAACCGAGCAATTTAGGAACCTGCATAAGAATAATCGTCACCGCAATACCGCTGATAAAACCTCCCATAACAGGCGTTGAGATAAAATTAACAAGCTTACCCGCTTTCAGAATTGAAAAGAGCAAAAGCCACAATCCCGCTAACAATGTTATAAGAGGCACAACTTCCATAGCCTGTTGTGATGCGGCGGCTATTCCGTGCGTGCTTAAAAAAGCTCCTACTACCGCACACGGAGCCGCATCAACTCCGAATATAAACTGCGGCGATGTTGAAAACATTGCAAATATAAAAATCGGAAATACCGAGCCGTACAAACCGTAAACTGCGGGCATTCCGCAAACCTGAGCGTACCCCATAGAAATCGGAATGGTCATTGCAGCCACAATAATGCCCGAGATTATATCCTTCGGTAAGTATTTAAATTTGTAATTCCTTAGTGTAACAAATAGCGGAAATTTCATTTACGCCGCCCTTTCTTTGAATGTTTTTTTAAACTCACCGCCTGAGAAACGAAAACATACGCACTTAGACGGTACAATTAAACAAGCGACAGTTTAATTACCTGCCGCTTGTTCCTGTCGATCATTTTATTTTTGCTTAAGTCTGCGTGCGAGCTCGGACACCGTCTCCCCTACGCTTTGACCTTCTTCGGAAACATTGACCGTAATGTCAGCATATTTTTTGTAGAGAGGTTCTCGATTTCCATAAATAATTTCAAGTGTTTCATTTTCACGAAAAGCTATTCCACGGGTTTTTATATTTGTTACCCTACGTTTGATTTCATCAAACGGAACATTTATATATACCACCGTAGCGTCTGAGCTTAGATTTTGCATTGCTTTGCCGCTCAGAACCATCGAACCGCCGGTTGCTATAACTGTTTTGTCGCACTTGAGTTCATAACCGACCCTTTCTTCAAGCTCAAGAAAACTGTCAAGTCCGTCACTGTCCAAAATTTGCTGAAGTGTCTTGTTTGCCTTTTGACTGATAATCAAGTCGGTATCAATGAACGAATATCCAAGTGCCTTTGCAAGCAAAACGCCAAGCGTGCTTTTTCCCGATCCGGGCATTCCGATTAAAACTATATTACTCATAATTACAAAATTCTTATGTTAAGCGAGTCAGTACTCGAGGTCGGAATGGTTCTGTTTGACGAAAGTACAACAACTGTATCGCCTTTCTTTACCAATCCCGTCGAAAGGGCTTTTTCCATTGCCTGACGTGTGATAGCGTCGGATGTACGCTTTTCCTCACCGATAACTGCGGTAACACCCCAGTTAAGACAAAGCTTTCTGCAAACAAGCTGTGAAGTAACAACCGCAATTACAGGCACATCAGGTCTGTAATGAACCATAGCTCTTGCAACTCTGCCTGTTGCGCTTTCAACAATAATTGCCTTTGCGCCGACTGCAACCGAAATATCCTTTGCCGCCTTGCAAATACTGCTGCGTATCAAATTGCTGTCTTTCTGATAATGTGACTCTATATAGCAATGTAAAGCTGTAAACTCGCCGTTGTTTTCGGCTTCTCTGCATATATCCGCAAGTGCCGTTACACTTTCAACAGGATATTTGCCCGCTGCCGATTCGCCTGACAACATAACTGCGCTTGTTCCGTCATAAACCGCATTGGCAACGTCGCTGATTTCCGCACGGGTCGGTCTCGGAGACGTTGTCATACTTTCAAGCATCTGGGTTGCGGTAATAACATACTTGCCTTTTGCAACACATTTTCTGATAAGGGTTTTCTGAATCTCCGGTAGCTTGATAAACGGTATTTCAACACCCATATCGCCTCTTGCAACCATTATACCGTCTGCATAATCAATGATTGCGTCCATATCGTCAACGCCGCTCTGATTCTCAATTTTTGCAATGATTTCAACGTATTCAAATCCTATACTGTCAATATAATCACGTAAAGTACGAACATCTTCGTGATTGCGAACGAACGAAGCCGCAACAACATTTGCTCCGTGCGAAAGTCCAAACTCTATATCTCGTCTGTCTTGAGCGCTTACATACGGCATATTTATGGTATATCCGGGAATATTAAGGCTCTTGCGATTTTTGAGAACACCGCCTTTGTTTACCGTACATACGATTCTGTCAGGCTGAACATCTTTTACAACAAGCGAAAGCAAACCGTCATCAAGCAAAATTTCTCTGCCGATTGCAATTCTTCCGTCGGCATAGAACAAATCAATAAGTTTTGGGAATGAAATGCTTACGCCGTTTTCGTTGCCTTCTTCACATCCCTTGAACAGTGAAAACTCATTGCCTTCTTTAAGTGTCACAGCCCCATCCTTAAAGGTGGTAACGCGCACTTCTGGCCCCTTGGTATCAAGAAGGATTTCAATATTTTTTCCGCTTTCTTCAATTGCTTCTTTTAAAGTAGCGAACAAAACTTCAAGTTCATCGTAAACGCCGTGAGACATATTGATTCTCGCAACGTTCATTCCCGCATTAATCATTTTGAGCAAAGTTTCCTTTGTATTACATGCAGGACCGAGAGTACAAACTATTTTTGTTTTTCTCATCATAATATATACATTCCTTTCATATTGGAAATTGATAAAACACCGTTATTGTTCATTTTTCTTTATCATATTATAAAACAAAAGGGCTGCATTAGCAACCCTTTTAATGTAAAAATATTGTTTTAACGCATACCCGCAATTATTTTTTGGATGGTTGTCGCATCGGCAACCGAAACGGTTCCGTCACCGTTTGTATCAGCAATCTCAACCTGCAGCGAAGTGAGTTTTGCAGTCGAGTTAAGATACTTTTGAACCAATGTTGTATCGGTAACGTCTACAACACCGTCAAGGTTTACATCTCCCTTTTCATAAACGGTGGTGTAACTTGACGCCATTTGAGCCGACAACCAAGCGGCTCTGCTTGTAAGCCAATCCGAACAATACGCATACATACCGTCAAAATCATTCGCATATTTTGTTGTATTGCTGTCAACCGTGTACGTTTTTGATTCAAAATCAAAACTTGCTTTATTCATGCTTGAATGGTCACAAATCCAATCGCTTGTTTTGATGAGCCAACCGCTTTGATAATTCATTTCGGCACTGTTCTTCAAAAGATTGTAGTACTCTGACGAGGTATATAATTCTTTTTCGACTTCAGGATTATACTTCTTGCCCGAAAAGTGATTGATAGCAGGCATAAAGTCCTCAAACCAAATCTTTGGAGCGGCAGCTGTAACATACTTGTTTCTTGAAATGTTATTCATAACATTTGAACTCGATTTGCTGTTTTTATCTTTCCCCTTAAATTTGCACCACCAGCCTGAGTACTCCGTATAATCCTTTACCCCGATATAACTGAGCTCATACTGTACTCCGTTTGCATTGCCGAGCGAATTATCATAATCCCATACGGGTGAACCGTAGAATTTATAATCACCGTTTTCATCCTGCTTATAGGTAAAATACAAGCTTGAAACGCCCGAATCCCAGTTTTTGCCCAGCTCATTAATAAGATAAAGTTTTGTCAGTGAGTCCACATCGGCATATTTTGACAAATCGGTCGAAGCCTTTCTGGTTGCATTGTAAAAATCGGTAAACTTTGATTTTACATATGCCTTAACCTCTTCATATCCGGGGTCGCCTTGGCTCAGCTCAGGTGATTTAATTGTGATTTTGTTGCCGACCGCCGACACACAGTAGTCGTCATTGTCGCTGGCACCTGCATCAACCTCGCACAAAAACGGAAAATCTTCTCTTACTGTTCCGTCTTCATTTAGGTATGAGTCTGTGTCAATATCGTCAACAAGGCTTGAAGAACCGACATCAACTTTTTGAGTCATCTGATAAGAACCCATGTAAAAACCGTTAACGTAAAAGTCAACGTATCTTGAATCCGAAGCATATGGCATTCCGACCGCATCGGAAAGATCATACAAAAATCTGTTTCTTGACAAAGAATCATCCTGATAGTTTGCAAGAATAGAATACTTTTTGCCTTTGTCCATTCCCGCTATTGAAACCTTTGAATCATATGTAATATTATAAGCTTTTTTCGGCTTATCCCATGTGGTATTGCCTCTGCCCTTAATCTTTTTAATTTTTGTATTGTCAATGGTGCCGTCCTTATCAACAACAGCTCCTGTTGCGGAAGCCGACAGACTCTTGTCCTGATTCAGGTAGCTCATAAGGTCTGTGCCTTTGCCGTCAACATCACTGTTATTGATATAAATTGCGGCTTCAGCCGAGGATTTCATAAACCTGAGCTTATAAGTTTTGCCGCTTGCGGATACACTGTACTCTGTATTCAAGTCATACGCTACGGTTCGTGATTCTCCCGAAGCAATACTCCGTCCGTTTACGGAAACGCTTTGCGAATATGCATTTAATATTTCAACCTGAGAGTCACTTGCCGAAGAAGGCAGGAAGAAATACTTTACATCGGAATCAACTTCGTTAAAATCCTCATCATGTCGGCTCTGCCAAGCCTGCCACGCATCAGTATCGTTTGAACCCGCAACCGCATGGACATAAAGTGCATTTTCGATTTTGAAAGATATTTCCGCCACGGCTTTTGCGGACACTCCGACAGAAAAAACGGAAACCGAACAAATTACAAGCATTACGGCAAGCACGGATGAAATTACTTTTTTCATAATTATCGCCTCCATAAAATAAATATCAGAAAATAATATAAAATAAACACAAACTTATTAACAATGTCTATAATTTTATTTTATCATTCACATATATAAAAGTCAAACACATTTTGTTCACTTGTTTGATAAATATATGAAAAATTTATGATTTTATTGTAATTAACTTTATTTTTGCAAAAAAAGTTGTTATAATAATCAGTAGCAAATCAGTATACATATATAAAAATATAAGGAAGTGGCAAAATGAATAATAAAAACAAAAAGTCTAAAAGTGTACTTATTGCCGTTCTTGCCTCGCTTGTAATAGTTACAACTGCTTCTGCAAGCCTTATGTCGGGATGCGGAAATAATGATTCTACCGCCGATGAGGCAGAAGTTATCGGTACAAGCGTGGTTTCAAAAGTGATTAACGGAACCTACAGTATTATTGATAACAACGGTACAACAGTTGTTGTTGAAAACGGAACCGATGCGGACGGAAATATCTATGTGCAAAACGGAACCGATGTAAACGGCAATGAAGTCAAGGTTGAAAACGGTACAACACCAAACGGCAACAAGGTAATTGACCTCGGAAAAAGCTCAGGCAGTGCAAAAGCGGAGCGTTCCGAAAACTCCGAAGCCGACGAACAAAATCAAAACGATAAATCAAATTCCGATAAGTCATCATCAAACTCCGATACAAAAAATAACGATTCCGACAGCTCCGATAATTCAAGCAAAGGAAATAACAACGAAAAAAAATCAGACGGCTCGTCATCTCTGTCGATTGACGGAAAAAGCTTTTCGGTCGGAGACAGCATAACATGCGTATACGACCTTACCGACCGGAGAAACTCGAAAACTATCAAGCCAACATTCTGTATGACTCAAACTACCTTGAAGCGACCGATGCGGTTCTTGAGGGCTCAGCCGCTTCCGGAAGTATTATTAACTATAAGCTGGACGGTGAAATCAAATTTAACGGTTCATACCCGTTCAAAGGCTACGACTATACAAGCGGCGGCAAATTTCTTACCGTTACGTATAAGGTTAAAGCCGCCGGCAGTACCTCTCCCGAATTTGAATGGGTTGTCGCAACAGGCGTATCCGGCAAAGCATATGTATCTGACGGAAAGGCAACAGACGGAATAAAAACAGAAGCCTCATACTCATAATTAAAACCTTTATCACAAAAATTCAATCACAAAAGTTAATAAAAGCAGAAAAGGCAGAGTTTCCTAACGGTAATTCTGCCTTTTTGTCGTATACGACAGTCTAACTGTACCTGTAAATTTTATAAAAACTGTCTATTTTTTAATGCACAGTATTGTGCTAAAATGCAACTGTACTTAAAAATTAACGGCATTTACCGAATTTTTAAGTTAACACTTTTATGCTTCGGAGTTAATTTTATGATTAAAAAAGTTGCTGTAATCAACGATTTATCGGGTTTTGGCAATTGTTCGCTTATTGCGTCAATTTCAATTCTTTCCGCTATGGGCGTTCAGCCGTGCCCTATGCCGACCGCTGTTTTGACAAACCAGTCGGGTTTTAAAAATCACAGTTGCGTTGACCTTACGGACAGTCTGCACACATATATAGATATGTGGCAAAAAAACGGTGAGAGCTTTGACGGAATTTATTCGGGCTATGTTACAAACGGAAATCAGATTGAAATAATCGCAGAATTTATCAAAATATTCAGAAATTCGTATAACATCGTGCTTGTTGACCCTGTTATGGGTGACAACGGAAAGATTTATAAAGCATACAATAAAGCCACGTGTAACAAAATGTGCGGACTTGTTAAAAACGCAGATATAGTTACACCGAATCTTACCGAGTTGTGCATAATTTCAGGCGTTGAATACAACAGCGTAATAAAAAAACGGAGTGATAAAAACTATCTTGATATAATATCGGATTTGGCGCATAAATCACTTACGCACAGCAGTCAGAAATTTATTGTTACCGGAATAAAAAACGGAGACTGCATTTATAACGGAATCTTTTCAAAAAATCAGACTGACTTTGTAAAATCAAAAATATACGGTGACAGCTTTTCGGGCACGGGCGATATTTTTGCTTCAATAATTTGTGCGGCTGTTGTAAACGGTATTCCGCTTAACGAAGCTGCAAAAAAAGCAGCGGAATTTCTTGAAAAGGCAATTGCAGACACAATAAAAGAACCGTACGACCCTAATTACGGTGTTAATTTTGAAAAGTTCATTTGTGAACTCTCAGACAAAAGGAGATAATACAGTATGCAAAGTTCAAAAGTCAAACAAAAATCAAATGCAAACGTAAAATTGATTGCCGTCACAGCTATGTTTGCGGCTCTTGTTACCGTAACAACGGCATTTATTAAAATTCCCACACCGCTGGGATATTCTCATGCAGGCGACTCAATGATATATCTCGGAGCAAGCATTCTTCCGGCTCCGTTCGGAATAATTGCGGCTTCAATCGGCGGCGCACTTGCAGACCTGCTTTCAGGATATGCTCACTGGGCAATTCCGACAGCAATTATAAAGGCATTTAATGCGCTTCCGTTTATAGTTTGCGGAATTATTCTTAAAAAGAACGGTAAAAACAATAAAATAATCAATATTCCAAACCTGATAATGATAATTCCGACAACAATGGTTACAGTAGGCGGTTACTTCATCGCAAACGGGCTTATGTACGGTTGGGCTGCGGCAATAGGCGAGCTTTCACTTTGGTGGCTTCAGCCATCGGTGGGCGCAATTCTTTACGTTGCACTCGGACTCGGTCTTGACGCAATTAAATTCAAACAGAAAATTCTTCCCGAAACTTTGAGGTGATAATATGTCGGATTATGAAGAAATTATATATACATATAAAAACAATGTTTACTTAAATATTACCAACAAATGTCCGTGCGCCTGTACTTTTTGTATTCGCAGCAAAACAAACGCCATCGGAGAAGCTTCAAATCTTTGGTTGAATCACAATCCGGGTTTTGACGAAGTAAAAAAAGCCATTGACGGCTTTGATTTTTCAAACTTCAAAGAGGCTGTATTCTGCGGATACGGCGAACCGACAAACTCTTTTGACGTTCTGATAAAATCAGCTCGGTATCTGCGAAGCATTGGAATTAAAACAAGGGTAAACACCAACGGTCTCGGCAGTCTTGTAAACGGCAGAGATATTTCCAAAGAGCTTTGCGATAATATTGACGCAGTATCAATAAGTCTTAACTGTTCAAACAAAGAGGCATACCTAAAAACGGTACGTCCGAAATTCGGTATCGAATCATATGACGCAATGCTTGATTTTGCAAAAAAATGCAGAGCGTATACTCCGAACGTAGCTTTGTCTGTTGTTGATGTGATAGGCGATGAAGAAGTTGCAAAATGTCAAAAAATCGCCGATACTATTAACATACCTTTAAGAGTAAGAAAATATTCCGAGTAATTCGGAGAACAATAATTTGGAGCGGAGAGATCCGCTCCGTTTTTTGTACAAAAATATTGTAAAAATCGGTTAATGTGTGATATAATTAACATGTAAGTGCCATCCGTTCCGAAAACGGTCGGTACCATATCAAAAATTCTGTAAAATTTGTAAACTCCGACAGATTAACGTTTCTTGTGCAAAGCAGACGTTGCTCCGATTTAAATACAACCAATTGTTCAGAAGGATGGAAACAATTATGAAAAAAGAATGTATCGTTATCAAAGTAGGCACATCAACGCTTACTTATGACAACGGAAAAATAAATTACAGACGAATAGAAAAACTTTGCAAGGTACTTTCTGATTTACAAAACAGCGGTGAAGAAATTATACTTGTGTCATCCGGTGCAATCGGAGTCGGTATGGGCAAAGCCGGACTTGAAAAGCGCCCCACCGAAAACAAAAAGAAACAGGCTCTTGCCGCAATCGGACAATGCGAACTTATGTTTATGTATGACAAGCTTTTCGGAGAATACAATCATTCGGTAGCTCAGATACTTTTAACAAGGTATGCGGTTGAAACGGAGCAAAAACGTCAAAACGTAATAAATACCATAAACGAGCTTTTGAATATGAACATCATACCTATCATCAATGAAAACGATACTGTTGCCATTGATGAGCTTGACGGTAATAAAATCGGCGACAACGATATGCTTTCCGCTATTGTTGCCGGTCTTATACACGCAGATCGACTCATTATTCTTACCGATATTGACGGATTATACGATTCTAACCCACGCACAAATTCAAATGCAAAAAAAATAGATGTTGTTGAAAACATAAGCAAAGATATTTTGGATATGGCGGCAGGTTCAGGTTCAAACCGCGGTACCGGCGGAATGATAACAAAGCTTCAGGCAGCCGATTACGCCACAAAGCGCGGAACGGATGTATATGTAATTAACGGCTCAATACCGGACAATATTTATCAGATTTTTGACGGAAACAATACAGGCACATTGTTTACTGCCAAAAAATAAAACACGGAGGATTTAAAATATGACTCAACTTGAAATTATGGGAGCAAACGCAAAAAAAGCCGCTCGCTTTCTTATGACGGCAGGCTCTAAAAAAAACGAAGCGTTAAACGCTGTTGCGGAGGCATTGAGGGCTAATGCCGAAACTATTATCGAAGCAAACAAAATTGACATTGAAAACGGTAAAAAAGCAGGATTGACAGAGTCTTTGCTTGACCGATTAAGTCTTGACAAGGACAGAATCAACGGTATGGCTGACGGTGTGGAGCAGGTAGCGTCATTTGCAGACCCCGTCGGCAGAGTGCTTGACGGCAGAACCCTTAAAAACGGACTTCAGATTGAAAAAATCACCGTTCCGATGGGCGTTATCGGAATCATTTTTGAAGCTCGTCCGAACGTTACGTCAGACGCAGCCGCATTATGCCTTAAAGCAGGCAGTGCGGTAATTCTCAGAGGCGGAAAAGAGGCTATTAACTCAAACACAGCTATTGCAAAAATTATGTGTGACGCCATTGAAAAAGCAGGCTTGCCCCGTGACTGCATTTCTCTTGTAACAGACACCTCGCGCCAAAGCGCAACCGAACTGATGCAGCTTTCGGATTACCTCGACGTACTCATTCCGAGAGGCGGCGCAGGACTGATTAAAAGCGTTGTCGAAAACGCAAAAGTTCCGGTAATCGAAACAGGCGTAGGCAACTGCCATGTTTATGTTGACAAAAGCGCCGACATTGATATGGCGGCAAACATTATATACAACGCCAAGACATCCCGTCCGTCGGTATGCAATGCAATTGAAACTGTGCTTGTACACAAAGACATTGCAGAAAAAGCCCTGCCGAAAATCAAAGCAGAGCTTGACAAGAAAAACGTTGAAATCCGCGGATGCGACAGAACAAAAGCCATTCTCGGCGACAGCGTTGTTCCTGCAACGGATAACGATTATGCGATTGAATTTCTTGACTATATACTTGCCGTTAAAGTGGTTGACAGTCTTGATGAGGCACTTGACCACATTGCAAAGTACAGCACAGGACACAGCGAATGTATAGTTACAAGCGATTATGCAAGTGCGAACAAATTCACGGTGTCTGTTGATTCTGCGGCAGTTTATGTAAATTCTTCAACACGCTTTACAGACGGCGGAGAGTTCGGACTCGGAGCGGAAATCGGAATTTCAACACAAAAGCTTCACGCAAGAGGTCCTATGGGACTCAACGAGCTTACAAGCAATAAATATATAATCAGAGGCAACGGACAAATAAGATAATCACAACAAAAGATACATAAGTGACAAAAGCAATGTCGGGTCGGTCTTTTCGTCCATAAGCAAAACAAGCAAAATCAAAAGCAGGCTGTGTTCTTTATCCTGAAAAATACCGTCAAGCGATTCTGTTCTTTGGGAATTTTGCGATTGAACAGCGGTTGGCTCGGGTTCCTGCTTGCTTGTCGGTTCCCGCTTTGGTTCAGGCTTTGGTTCGGGGTTATGGTACTTTTGCGGAACATTTTGCCTTGTGCCGCCCGACTGGTTTCGGCGGTGCATTTGCTGCGCCCTTGCAAAGGCCTCTTCTTCAAAACTCGACATAGCTCTTTCCTCCTTAAAAGAACAATCCGTTATCTTTCAAATACGGAATTATTCTGATAAATTTTATCATTTTTTCGGCATTTTCAAGTTTTTTCTGCTTATCGCCGCTCAAGAAAGGTTTCAGGGCATATAAAAGCCTTGTTGTGTTGTCCTCGTTTTTCATTTGCTGCATTATCGGCGCAATGCGTGTTATTGTTGAGAGCATATCGTCGCTTATCGCATTGCTGTTTGAAATTCCTGACGGCACCGAGCTCGGCTTTGGCGGCGGAGGCGGTTCAATCCCCGAAAGACCAAGCTGTTTCCCGAGGCTTTGAACTTGTTTTAACGCTTCGGGATTGCTGAGTATTTGGTTGATTTTGTCTTCAATTTCTGACATTATGCGCTTCAGCCTTTCTTTTTATCGTATCTAAATCGTTGCAACGCTCTGCTTTGCTTACAAGGAACAGGGAAGCAGAGCATGCGACGGATTATATAATCATTAACCCTTGTTTGGATTTTCTCCCAGCATTTTAAGCAGTTTTTGAGCCTGCGGAGAATTTAAAATTTCTTTTGTTTTTTGAGGATCTTTTAAAATATCCTCCATTTTTCCGGCGTTATCGCTGTCGAAATTTTTGAGAATTTCGTTCACATTTCCGCTCTTGGCAGCACTTTGGATTTTATCGGATGAAACGCCGAGTTTTTTAGAAAGCTCGTTAATGATTTTATTTATATTTATATTTTTATTGTCAGACATAAAAACACCTCACAATATACTATGCCGTGTTAATATTTTTAGAACGGAGATTTTTTATGCGAATTTTAGTTGTTTCAGACACCCACGGTGACTTGCGCAATCTGCTCAGTGCCGTAAAAGCTCAACCGAATGCCGAAGTAATAATTCATTGCGGCGACGGAGACGAACAGGTTCAGTATCTAAAAAACACAATAAAAGATAAAATGATTGTCGGAGTGCGCGGAAACTGCGATTTTGGCAGCACTTTGCTGTCAAAAG
The DNA here is from genome assembly GCA_963599905.1 of Acutalibacteraceae bacterium. Lineage (GTDB taxonomy): Bacteria > Bacillota > Clostridia > Oscillospirales > Acutalibacteraceae > Ruminococcoides. The sequence continues at coordinate 15,320 of CAVBYX010000003.1, read as the reverse complement.
AAACTTTGCGTGTATGCGGAAAGACAATTTTTGTAACGCACGGACACCTGTACAAAGCAAAGTTCACCACATATAATCTTGTGTGTGCGGCAAGAGAAGAAAAAGCCGATATACTGTTGTTCGGTCATACTCACAATGCAATGAATGAATATGACGACGGACTCTATATTATGAATCCCGGTGCCTGCAGCGGATACCGTGCAAGCTACGGATATATTGACATTACCGAAAAGGGCGATATTGTTACCAATATCGTTACCTTAAAATAAATATAGAAAAGAATTTAATTTTATGATATAATTAAATCAGAGACGTTAACCGTCTCCGAGGCGGCGGTGATTGTCTTATTTTCATTTGGAATTTAAATCGAAACATACTCGGATTTAAACAACGGAGGCTTGGACTTGAATTTCAATAATTTTGATTTTGATAAAAATACAATTGAAGTTCTCAGCTCGCTTGAAACAGGCGGTAGGCTTCCCCATGCCGTTATAATCGAATGTAAGGATGAAAAACGTTCTCTCGAGTGTGCAAAATTTCTTGCTGAGTACCTTGTCTGCACGGCAGAACACAAACCGTGCGAAAAATGCAATCAATGCATAAAGGCTAATGATTTGGCTCATCCGGACATAGCCGTGCCGAAAACCGAAAATGTTTCTCACACATTTTCGATGAAACAAATGCTTGATATAATCAGAGACGCATATATAATTCCCAATGAAGCAAACGCAAAAGTATATATTTTTGAAAATGCCGATAACGCTTTGAAAGTTGACGTGCAAAACGCATTTCTTAAAACTCTTGAAGAACCGCCCAAAAATGTGCACTTCTTTTTGCTTTGCAAAAATGCGCAAAAGTTATTGATAACAATACGCTCTCGGTGCACAATTGTCAGAATCGGGGGTTCACAAGCATTGAGTGACAGTGCAATCACGGGTGCAAAGGCAATAATAAACGGAATCATATCATCAAAGGAATATGATTTGCTCAAAGCGTTGAATGTTTTGTGTGACAAAGACAACGCAGACAATGTTTTGTCCGCGGTAGCATTAACTTTGCGTGACGGACTTGCAATCCTTTCGGGTGCAAAATCCGAGTTTGACAGTGAGCTTGCCAAAAAGCTTGCTTCACGTTTTATTCAAAAGCAAATTATAGATATGCTTGAGCTTACGGAAACTTCTAAGATTAAGCTCAAACAATACGTTAATATAAATCTTCTCACAACGTGGTTGTGCGGAGAATACAGGAGGATTTCATGGCAGAGGTAATCGGAGTCAGATTTAAAGAAGTCGGCAAAGTGTACTACTTTGACCCGCTTGACAATAAACTTAATACCGGAGATATGGTTGTGGTTGAAACGGCAAGAGGCCTTGAATGCGGCGAAGTTGCAATTGCCAACAAAACGGTTGAGGAGAAAGAGCTTGCACACCCTCTTAAACCGTTAATCAGGGTTGCCACCGAAAAAGACCTTGACCACCTTGCCGAAAATAAACTGAAAGAAAAACAGGCATACGGAATCTGTGAAAAAAAGATTGCCAATCATAACCTGAAAATGAAGCTTGTAAATGTTGAGTACACATTTGACAACAGCAAGATTATTTTTTACTTTACTGCTGACGGGAGAGTTGACTTCCGTGCGCTTGTAAAAGATTTGGCTTCCGTATTCAGAACAAGGATAGAGCTCAGACAGATTGGTGTTCGCGACGAGGCAAAGATGCTCGGCGGACTCGGAGTGTGCGGCAGACCGTTCTGCTGCTGCGGATTTATGGGTGAATTTCAGCCTGTTTCAATAAAAATGGCAAAAGAACAGGGACTTTCCCTCTCCCCTGTTAAAATCTCGGGAACCTGCGGAAGGCTTATGTGCTGTCTGAAATATGAGCAGGAAGCATACACCGACCTTTTGAAACGCACGCCAAAGGTTGGCGCAATCGTCAACACTCCCGAGGGCAGAGGACTCGTTGTTGAAAATAATCTGATTGCAAGAACGCTTAAAGTAAAGCTTGACAACACCCCTGCTGATGTTGCGCCAAAAACATTCAAAGTGAAAGAATGCAAGCTTGTAAAAGACGGCTACATCAAAATTGATAAAAAAGAAATGGAACAACTCAACGGATTGGAATAAACTTCATTTACAATACATATGTGTACTTTTTGGTAAATAATTATGAATATCTGTAAAACCATTGCTTTTTTTAAAATATGTGTTACAATATAGGTGAAATCAAATAAGGAGGTGTTCTCCCAATGGCATATGTAATTAGTGATGAATGCATCCAGTGCGGCGCTTGTGCTGATGCTTGTCCGTGCTCTGCAATTTCTGAAGGCGACGGCAAGTATGTTATTGATGCTGACGTTTGTGCAGACTGCGGCACTTGTGCTGAGGTCTGTCCGGTAGGTGCTCCTCAGGAGGGCTGATAACTTAAAGATTTGACGGCAAGGAAAATTCCTTGCCGTTTTCTTTTGCCTTTTCGGGATTCTCCTCTTGTCGCAAACGCAGTAAAGTAGTATAATTTAAATCAGTGTTTGATACAGATTGCAAAGGTGCGGAAAATTCGCACTTTGTTTTAATAAATTAATAATCAAAGGACTACATATGAATAACATTCACCTTGAACCACTCGGCGGCGGATTTGAAATATTTGTGTCTCAAAGCTATCACTTTTCAACCGACACCATTTTGCTTGCCGATTTTTCAAAGCCGAAAGAGAATAAAAAATGCGTTGAACTCGGCACGGGCTGCGGAACTATTCCTATTTTATGGTGCAAAGGAAGAAAAAATCTTGAGATTGCGGCAGTTGAGATTCAAAAAAATGCCTGTACGCTTGCGCAAAAAAGCATTGAGCATAACCGTCTTGACGATAAAATAACAATTGTCAATACAGATCTAAAAGAAATAAAAGGTATGCTTAAATTCGGATATTACGATCTTGTTGCCTGCAACCCGCCGTATAAGCTTGGAGGCAGCGGAATTACCAATCCGAAAAGTACAATGCAAATTGCCAGGCACGAAACCGAATGTACCCTTGACGACATCTGTTTTGCCGCCTCAAAACTTTTGCAGTTCGGCGGTAAATTTTGCATTTGTCAGCGACCGGAAAGACTTGCCGACGTAACCGAAAGTATGCGGAAATTTGACATAGAGCCGAAACGGCTCAGGCTTGTCCAGCAAAGAATTTCAAAACCGCCAAAGCTGTTTTTGCTTGAAGGAAGAAAAGGCGGAAACAGAGGATTTTTGGACGTTATGCCCACCCTGTTTATTGAAAATGAAAACGGCGGATTTTCAGAAGAAATGATAAATATTTATGGCAATTACAAAAGCGAAAGGACATAAAATGAGCGGAATTTTATATGTTACAGGAACACCGATAGGAAATCTTTCAGACCTTTCGCCACGTGCGGTTAAAACGCTTGAAAGCGTTGACTTTATCGCCGCCGAGGACACAAGAGTAACTCTTAAACTGTTGAACCGTTTTGGCATAAAAAAGCCTATGGTAAGCTATTTTGAGCATAACAAACGTGAGCGTGGAGAAATCATATGTCAAAGGATTGAACAGGGCGAAAACTGTGCCATTGTAACCGATGCGGGTATGCCATGCATATCCGACCCCGGAGAAGATCTTATAAAGCTTTGCGAAGAATGCGGAATCAGGACTGTTGTTATTCCGGGACCGAGTGCGGCAATTTCCGCACTTGCAATATCAGGACTTGAAACGGGGCGATTCACATTTGAAGGGTTTTTGAGCGTAAATAAAAAGAGCCGCAATGAGCATCTGCAAGGTCTGAAAAATGAACACAGAACAATGATTTTTTACGAAGCTCCGCACAAACTGCCGTCAACCCTACGTGACCTTTACTCGACATTCGGAGACAGAAAATTGTCGATTATAAGAGAGCTTACCAAAATTCACGAGGAAGCTATACGCACCACTACAAAATTTGCGGCGGAAAATTATGCTGACGGAAGCATAAAGGGCGAAATTGTTCTTGTGCTTGAGGGCGCAAAAACCAATGAGACAGCTGAAAATCAAACTCTTGAAGAAGCTGTTCAAATTGCAAAAAAACTTATTGCAGACGGTCAAAAATCCACCGAGGCGGCAAAACAGGCGGCATCTGTGACAGGATTTAAGAAAAACGAAATTTACAGGGAGCTTTTGTGATGACATACGAAGATGCAATATCAAAAATTCATTCGCTTTTAACATTCGGTTCCCGTCCGGGGCTTAAAAGAATGAGAGTTTTGCTTGAAAGAATGGGCAACCCTCAGGACACGCTTAAATATATTCACGTTGCCGGAACAAACGGAAAAGGCTCGACCTGTGAGATTATCTCATACGTTCTGACAGCGGCGGGATACAAGACGGGACTTTTTATATCTCCGTATATAACAGATTTTCGCGAACGTATTCAGATAAACAATCAAATGATAAGCAAAACCGTTCTTGCAGAAGCGGTTGAAAAAACGTTTCCGCTTATTGAACAGCTAAGCAAAGAGGGCGTTGTTATAACAGAATTTGAATATGTCAATGCGCTTGAGTTCTATATTCACTCAAACGAAAAGTGCGATGTCGTTGTGCTTGAAACCGGAATGGGCGGTTTGCTTGACTGCACCAATGTAATCAAACCTCCCCTATGCTCTGTAATCACAACAATCGGGCTTGACCATACTAAAATTCTCGGTGATACAATAGAAAAAATTGCCGCACAAAAATGCGGCATTATAAAAGGAAATTCCATAGCGGTAACATCAAAGCAGGATAAAAGAGCTATGGAGGTTATCGTCAAAACAGTAAACTCTCTTGATGTTCCGCTATACAAAAGCGAAAACGTCAGTATAGAAATTACCGAAAAAAATCTTGACGGAAGCAAATTTGTTTGGAACGGTATAGATATTGAATTGCATCTTGCCGGAGACCACCAAATTGAGAATGCCAAAACGGCGATTGCCGCAATTGATATTTTGCGCAACAAAGGTCTGCTGAAAATATCCGACGAAAATATCAGAGACGGATTTAAAGAGGCAAAAAACCCGGCACGTCTTGAAAAGCTTTGCGACAAGCCCGTGGTTATTCTTGACGGTGCTCACAATCCAAACGGAATTGAAGCTTTAAAGAATGCAATCGAAAGATTTCTGTCAGACAAAAAAATCACCTGCATTATGGGTATGCTGGCTGATAAGGATATTGACTCTTCGATTGAACTGCTGAGCGGTATTTTTGACAAGGTGTATACCGTTTCGGTAGATAATCCGAGGGCGCTATCCTCCGACAAGCTTGCAGAAAAATTTGAGGGCAAATGCAATGCTGTCAAATGTTTTAACAGACCGCAGGACGCCTTTGACAAAGCATTAAGAGAAGCAAAAAAAGACGGCAGCGCAGTGTTGGTATGCGGTTCACTTTACTTGGCAGGAGAGATTCGCCCATATATATCAGAGTGCTGTAATTCAAATCAATAAAATTTTTAAAAACAACAGAATAAAACAAATTTTTTACTCCATACTATATATGATAGTTATGGAGTTATTTTTTTGCAAAGGGATGTTAAAATGCTGAAAACCGAATTCAAAAATAATGTTCTTACCGCCTACATAGACGGCGAAATTGACCACGATTCAGCCGCAAAAATCCGTACAAGAATTGACGGAGCTGCTCAGTCATTAAAGCCGAAACAGCTTTGTCTGGATTTTTCGGGTGTATCTTTTATGGATTCCTCGGGCGTGGGGCTTGTGATGGGACGGTATCGTCAAATGAAACTGCTTGGCGGAAATCTCAAAGTTACAAATGTATCCGATGCTAATTACAGAATATTTGCGCTTTCGGGTCTTGAGGGATTGGGGGTATTAAGATGACAGTAAACAACGAAATGAGTCTTAGTTTTCCGTCCAAAAGCTGTAACGAAGCCTTTGCACGCTGTGTTGTGTCAGGCTTTTTGATGAGCCTTGACCCCACTATAAACGAGCTGAGCGACCTTAAAACCGCTGTCTCGGAAGCCGTCACAAACTGTATTGTTCACGGTTACAGACGGCAGGACGGCATTATTTACATAAAAGGCAAAATAAAAAACGGAAACTGCGTTGTAATAAGAATACGTGACAAAGGTTGCGGAATTGCAGACGTCAAAAAAGCAATGGAGCCTCTGTTTACCACCGCACCCGAAGAAGAACGGGCGGGTCTCGGTTTTGCGGTTATGCAAAGTTTTTGTGACAAAGTAAGGGTAAAATCGGAACCCGAAAAAGGCACTACCGTAGTGCTTGAAAAAATAATCGGAAACAATGAAAGCTGATAAAAACAAAATAGCGGAAAGCCATCTCGGTCTTGTTCACTCTTGCTGTAAACGCTTTGCAGGCAAAGGAATAGAATATGAAGAACTGTATGCCGCAGGCTGTCTCGGGCTGAGCAAGGCTATCAATAATTTCAACGAAAACCTTAATTTTCGGTTTGCCACATACGCTTTTCCTGTTATAATGGGCGAAATCAAAAGACTTTTCCGTGACGGCGGAGCTGTAAAAGTAAGTCGTTCGCTCAAAGAACTTGCACAAAAAATTTGCCGTCTTAACAACGAAAGCAAAGTGCAAAGCGGAAAAGAACTTACGGTTTCTCAGCTTGCAGAAAGGCTGGAGGTCTCTCGGGAAAAAATAATCGACGCCATTAACAGCATCCGCTCGCCCGTTTCGCTGACTGCGGAATACGACGAAGAGGGAAATCCTCAAATTGACGTACCGATTGACGACATACAATATGAAATTTCCGAAAAACTCAGCCTAAGACAAGCGGTCGATTCACTCGAAGAAAACGACAGAAAAATCATTACGCTTCGGTATTTCAGGCACCAAACCCAATCTCAGACCGCTAAGATTCTTAATATGACTCAGGTTCAAATAAGCAGACGGGAAAAGAAAATTTTGGCTGTTATACGTGAAGAAATGTCGGGATAAAAATCCAAAGCAGAGCAATCCCTACTTTGCTTTCAAAAAGCAAATGAGCTAAACAAAACTTCTGTGTAAGGATTAATTTGAGGAAATACTCGGATAATTTTGTAATCACTTTGTTGCGGTAAAAAACAGACGGGGAAATCTAAAAATTATATCTCCGTTTTTCTGTTGAGGATACGCCGAACGAACTTGTTCCGCAACCTCTGATTCAAATTCAACCTTCTTATCACCGTGCAGCTGTTCAAGATACGGTCTCAATCCTGTTCCGCGATACCATTCAATAATATCATTGTGAGATTTCATTCTATGATAATATGTTGTGAGCCACATCTCAAAATCAGACGAAATATCGGCTAACAAATCGTAGTACTCGCTTTCATCGAGCAAGAGCTGCTTTCTCGGGTTGTCAAAACAATTGTTCCACTTGTCACTTGAAGAGACCGTAGAAATTATGCGATGAATAGGCTGATTAAGGTTATACGGAACCTGGACGGCAAGCACACCGTTATTTTTAAGCAAAGACATCAGATTTTTAAGCAATGTTTTATGGTCGGGAATCCATTGTATGCACGCATTTGAGAAAACGACGTCATACTTGTCTCCTTTATCGAAAACTTCATTAACATCACAGCAAACAAAATTCATTCCGCTGTGTTGTGACTTTGCCCTGTCAATCATATCCTGTGAGCTGTCAATACCGACTGTATCGGCATTCGGAAATCTTTTTTTCAATACCTCCGTGCTGTTTCCGGGGCCGCAACCAATATCAATTATGCTCCCGGGATTTTCAATTTTGATTGCGGCGGCAAGGTCGATTGACGGACGTGTTCTTTGATTTTTAAATTTTAAATATTGTTCTGAATTCCAACTAAACATAATATCACCCTTAACTAATAGATTCTGTCTGATGTTAATTTTATCACAGATAAATCGCCAATACAAATTGTTTTAGAAGACATAGCGGATTTGCAATCAACTCACGTAAAATTACCGATGATTTGAAACAATTTAAAATGATTTGTTACATTTGCAGTAAAATAGATATTACACAATAAGTATAATCAGCGCAATACACTTTGATTTATATGCAGAAATATGTTAAAATAGAAAGTAAATTGTGTTAGAAACACACACTATTTTAAAAGGGTGATTATTTGAAATTTTTAAAATTTAAAAAGATTCCCACCGTAATTCTTACGGTTGCAATCCTATTCACTTGCGTATTCTCAATGTCGATTTTTGCAAATGCCGCTTCCTCATACACACCGCGACTCAGCGCACCTGATTACAGCAACAAATATTATTACAGCAGTTTAAACGTTTATTATAAATACGGATACGGTATGCCGAATTGTACGGCATACGCCTTCGGAAGAGCCTACGAGATTCTCGGTTACGAGCCTAATCTGTGTTGGTACAACGCAGAACAATGGTACGGATACAATAAAAGCAATGGTTATTACGACTACGGTCAAACACCAAAGTTAGGTGCTATTGCCTGTTGGTCTTATAACGGAGGCGGACACGTTGCCGTTGTTGAAAAAATTGAAAACGGAACCGTTACATTCTCAAATTCAGCGTGGAGCGGTTACAATTTCTACCTGTCCACAGCTGACATAAGTGACCCGAATGCCGGCGGAAACAGTTGGTGGAACTTTCAAGGTTACATATATATAACTGATATTGATGATCCAACACCCGAACCCACTGGTGAAAAAACAGGCATTTACAGAGTAAACGTTGACGATTATCTTAATATGCGCAACGGCGCAGGGACAAGCTTTAGCTATATAACATCAATTCCCGACGGCGTAGAACTCAATGTGACAAAAATCCTGAAAAACGGTGGCTACACATGGGGATACACAACATACAACGGTAAAAACGGATGGGTCGCACTCGACTATTGCGATTTTATTTCTGATTTTACAGAACCTGAAACCACCGTTCAACCGACAACCGAACCGACCGAACCGCAAACCACCGTTCAACCGACAACAGCTACACAGCCCTCAACCGTTTCACCGGTTACCGAACCGACGGAAACTCATCCGAAAGGTCTTGGTATCGGCGACGTAAATGCTGACGGAAAAATAGATGTTGAAGACGCTTCGATTATTCAAAAATATATCATAAAAACAATATCTCTGACCGAGGAACAAATTTCTTGGTGCGACTTTAATCAAGACGGAAATGTTACAATCGACGATGTAACAGAAATACAAAAATATACGACGTTTCATAAGTAAAATCAAATTTGAATAAACACAAAATCGGCTGTTGCAAAAATTGCAACAGCCGATTTTCTTAACATAACCCATTAAAGCCCACATTCGGTTAAGAACTGTTTGCTTTTCTGTATTCGGAGGGAGTTTTATTGCACCATTTTCGGAAAACCTCGGCATAATAACTGCTGCCAAGAAACCCTACGATTTGAGCAATTTCAGTTATTGTCATATCCGTACTTTTCAAATACCAAGTGCTTTGATGCAGCCTGTATTGATTTAAATATGCATTGGGAGTAACACCGATGTATTTGCCAAACAATTTGCAACACTTGCTTTGACCGACTGCACCTGCCGACGCAATATCTTCAAGCGTTATTCTCTCACTGTAATATTTTTGAATATATCCTATCATATTTTTAAGAATAACAAAATCTTCATTTTGATTTTTTGCGGAAATCGGCGTTTCGGAATTTTCGATAATAAGCGACCATATTTTTAAAAGCAGAGACGAAACGATTAACGGAGCAACCGCGTTATCTTTTGCATTATATATACTCAAAATACAACTCAGCAGTTCTCTTGCCCATGGCATTTCGTCAGACAACTTTATATACGGTAAATTCTGATTTTTTATTAGGGGAAGTACATAATCTTGTTCAAGAGTCTGCGTCATACAAAACATCAAAGGATGTAACAGAATGCAAATGAAGTCACATTCTGTTTTTGTTTTGGAAAAACCGTAGTGAAGCTGCCCTGAGTTGACAAACACACCCTCGTTTTCCTTTAGTGAGATTATTTCACCGTTAATATTATAGCTCATTTCACCCCGCAAAACTGCTATTAATTCAATATCGTTATGCCAATGAGGCGGAGCCTCAAATCCGGTACAAGAAGAAAGCGAGGGATTCAGTATACAAATCGGACAATCGTAAAAATTATAATGAATAATTTCCGATTGGTCATCTTTTAATTTCATCGATGGCACAAACAGCCCTCCTTTTTGCAGGATTGTTATTGAAGTTTGCAGAATATTGATTGAAATACACTCATATGCACAATATAATTATAGCGTATCAAACTGATTACGTCAATATGAGGTGAGTACTGTGAAACAAAACAAATCTAATTTTTCAAAAAAACTTATTACTCTCATACTGCCGATTACATTTCAGCAATTTATGCTTGCTCTTGTCAGTGCTTCGGACGCTTTAATGCTTGGAATGTTCTCTCAAGATGCTTTGTCTGCCGTGTCGCTTGCAGGTCAAATTACATTCGTGGAAAATTTATTTCTTGCAGCCATGACTATCGGTCTCTCAATGTTCGCATCGCAATATTGGGGTAAAAAAGACTTTGCTTCCGTAGAAAAAATCTTTGGTTATACAATGAAAGTAACGGCAATCATTTCATTTTTGTTTTTTGCGGTCAGCTTGGCAATACCCGACATTCTGATGCGTATCTTTACCAACGAAGAAGTCTTGATAAGCGGCGGCGCAGAATATTTGCGAACCGTATCCTTATCGTATTTTTTGACAGGTATATCACAAATTATTATTTGTATACTTAAAAATTCTTCTAAAGCCATAACGGCAAGTGTTATCAGTTCTGTCAGTGTTGTACTGAATATTCTTCTCAATGCTGTTTTCATCTTTGGACTGTTCGGATTTCCAAAATTGGAAATTGCCGGTGCGGCTCTTGCAACCGTAATCGCAAAGCTGATTGAAGCGGCGTGGTGTGTGGCAGAAATTCTGAAAAAGGGCAGCATACATTTAAAATTACGTTACATCATACATACAGACAAATCATTAAAAAACAATTTTTGGAAATATACGTTACCCATTCTCGGCAATCAGATTGCCTGGGGCGTCGGTTTTACGATGTATTCCGTTATTATGGGGCATTTGGGAACAGATGCTGTTGCGGCAAATTCCCTTGCCAATATATTAAAAAATCTTGTTGTCTGCCTTTGCGTCGGACTCGGAAGCGGAGGCGGAATCATTGTCGGCAACGAGCTTGGTGCGGGAAATTTGGACACAGCAAAAGTTTACGGACGAAAGCTTTGTCATTTGGCGATTGTTTTCGGTATAATTTCCAGCATTATTATGCTTATGCTAAGCCCCGTAATTCTTAAATTTGCAAATTTAAGCGACAACGCATCTCATTATCTTCAATGGATGATAATTATGTGTTCTGTTTATATGGTAGGAAAATTTATAAACGCAACAACAATCGGCGGAATATTTTGTGCCGGAGGGGATTCAAAATTCGGCTTTATCTGCGATTCAATAACAATGTGGTGCATAACGGTTCCGATTGGATTTTTTGTTGCCTTTGTATTAAATCTTCCCGTCCTTGCTGTTTATTTGATTATTAACATTGATGAAGTTATAAAGCTCCCGGCTGTATATAAGCATTATAAAAAATACTTGTGGGTTAAGGATTTAACCGCAAAAACGGAAGAAAAAAACGTGTAAATTCTTAGCAATCGCTATGTATGCTCAAATCTAAAATGTAGTAGTAATTCAACAGACATAAATTCTCCGCCTAAGAGACGGAGAACATCTGCACCGTGGCAGAAATACAAATAACTCAAAAATAGACCAACCTATAATAACACAAGCGACAGAATTATACTGTCGCTTGTGTTTATATTTGATTATTTCCTTTTTTCGGGTTAACCAACTATTGACATTGAGCCGTTTTATATTTATCGGTTAAATTTGTCACAACAGTTGAAAATCTGCCGTTGATATCAATTTATAGCATTACCAACTGTTTACATTGAGGTTTGATTTCGGGTTACTTCTAATACAATTGACAAAGAAGCGTTAAACCATAAACAAAACGCTCCCAAAAAGGGAGCGTTTAAATCATTTATTATGATGATTTATTAATTATTTGCTGTTTCTTCTGCGTGTGAAGTAAACTACACTGCCGGCACCTGAAAGTACAACAAGAAGAATTACTGCAAGTGAAGCTGTACCTGTCTGTACACTACTGTTATCTGATGTAGTAGACTTTGCGGAATCAGCAGTTGCCGATGCGCCGACAGCTGATGTTGCATCATTGTTTGATGATGTCGGAGTAGTTGAAATCTCAGAAGCCGAAGGATCTGTTGTTGTAGGAACAGTTGTCGGTTCGTCAGGAGTTGCAGGCGATGTAGGATCAACAGCAACTGAAAGGTCACCGAATGTACCCTTTTCCTGAGCTTCTTCCTTAGTTGGGTAAGAACCGTATGTACCGTCACCATAGTAGAAATACCAGTCACCGTAGTAAGTAACCTTACCGCTGATTGCTTCATCTGTTTTAGTAAGGTCAGGAACCCAAATCATATTATCCATTGTGAAAGCAATACCGTAATCGCTCTCAAAGAAGTTATCTGCAAAATCACCGAGAGCAGCCTTATCGCCGTTGTAGCTGTCTTCCATCTCATCCCAGAAGCCAACCTGGCTATCATAAAGCTCAACATCACCATCTGACATGTATTCACAAGCAGAATTCACACACTGTGTAGCTGCTGCATACTGCGGAGCGGACTCATCCATACCACCGTCAACGTAGTTATTCCAAACTACTGTCGGAACATCAGTAGGAATGTCAAGATAATAAAGTGTTTTTACACCCTGCTCTTCAAGACTTGCATCATATTTAGCCTTGTAACCCGGCCAAGCAAGACTTCCGCCGCTACCGTCAACAGCACCGCAAGGGTCTGTACCTGCCCACCAATAACAACCGGCTGTATCTGTGAAAGAATTTTTCCAGCTGTCAGGCATTGTAAAATAAACTCTCTTTGTGGCAATATCCAATCCGGTTTCAGGATCCTTTCCGGGCTCATAAGTGCCGTCCGGCATGAGAGTAGCAGATGCGCTTACCGCAGCAACAGCAGTCATAGAAACTGCAACCGAACCTGCCAAAATAAGGCTTAAAAGTTTCTTTTTCATATTAATTTCCTCCATACTTTTCCCATTTAAATTTAATAGGTTAAATTAATTATATATCATAATCTTCAAAAAATCAACAACTATTTTAAAAAAGAATATACAAAAGTTAACTGAATATATATAAAAGTTTTTGTTAAATTATTTGTTGTTGTCATTTGTTTCATCAATTTCAAAATATTTATCCGTACTGTTTACAGTCGAATCCGTCGGTGCATTACGCATTTGTAAAATCAACACACATACCACTGCTAAAATTATCGCAAGAACCCCTGCGCCGATTATTAGCGGAGAAAACAAGGAAGATTCTCCGTTTTGATTAGAATTTGATACATTTTTTGTAACATCAACATATTCGGTAGCCACTACTGTGTAACCGATTACAGCGCTGTGATTATCCTTATCGGGCGAATTTTTCTCACCTTTTCCGTCAAGATAGTTTATAATACCGCCCTGTTTCTTTTGAAGCGTCTCTTCGTCTTCACTGATCTTCGGAACTTGATTTGACACAATGGTTTCATCGTTTACAGTGATATTATATGTCCATGTATATGATTTTAAGTATGTCATATCATCGCCGTACATTTCGGAAACAAACTGTGAAATATCCGTTTCACCCGCCTTCAATACTCTGAACTCTACTGTTAAGAATGTTGCTTTTTTGGAAAAATCCGCGGGAGAACTGATATTAGTCCAGTTAATTGGAATCTTGTCCTCTAACTCGGTGTTGTAAATTACACCATTAAATTTTTCAAAATTGAGCGAATTCTTATCAAGTTCAAGGTAGTTGTGATCATAAAACAATCTGAGTTCAAAACCGATTATTGTGTCTGTGGTGTCAGCTAAACACAAGGTATACTTTATTCTGTCGCCAACCTTAACTTTTGCATTGTCATTAATTGTAAGTTCCTCATCTTCGGCAGCAAACACAGTTGATGAAACAGATATGAGAGCCATAGCAATAAGAAAAATTGAAATGATTTTTGATGATATGCTTTTCATAATTACATTCCTTTACATTTATTACAACTATTATATAACAAATGTTAAAATATTTCAACGAAAAAACAGTAAATTTAAATAATTTAAATCCGTGCAATTGTTATTTTATTTTGCGTAAAAAATAGAAACATGACATTTAGAAAAAATCAAAGAGCGTCAATATTTCAGGACTGATGTTGATTATCCGTGCAAGAATATTTAAAAGTTTTTTGTGCAAAAAAACACCCTCCGAAAATCGGAGGGTGAAAACATGTATGTTTTTAGTCAATCATAAGGATTATTTAATCTTCTTGCGAGCAAAGTATACAGCAGCAGTTGCAGAAATCAGAATTGAGAGGATTATGAGTGCCATAGAAGCATTACCTGTCTGAACTGCACTTGTTGATGTAGTTGATGAAGTTGATTTTGGTGTTGATTGATCGCTTGTTGACTGACCGTTTGCATTAGATGTAGGTGCTGTAACGCCTGATGCCGAAGTTGCGTCCGGAGTGGTTGTAGGAGCAACTGTTGTACCGGGTTCTGTTGTTACAGGCTCTGTCGTTACAGGCTCTGTCGTTACAGGTTCTGTTGTTACAGGTTCTGTTGTTACAGGCTCTGTTGTTACAGGTTCTGTCGTTACAGGCTCTGTTGTTACAGGCTCTGTTGTTACAGGTTCCGTTGTTGGAGCTACAGGTGTACCGCCAACAATTTCAGCTTCAAATGTGCCTAACTCGCCAACGATCTGTCCGTTATTAATTACAATTTCTTCTTTTGATTCATCAGAACGACCTGTCTGAGGATCCAATTCTGACATCATAAGATCTTCGGCAACCAAAAGAACAGTTGTATCGCCGGGCTGCTTAGCCTCAAATGTGAGCTGAACATACGGCTTCTTAGTTGAGAAGTCATAAAGTGAAAGGTTAGATACGCTACCCTTTATGTTACCATCAGTTACGTTATAGAGAGCATCGTCACCCGCAAACGGCATAAATCCATCTTCTGTCTTGAGCTCAAGATACTCAGGGTCATAAGAAAGATTCCACTGTGTGCTGAGAAGTTCCTTTACATCCCGGAAATAGTAAGTTACTGTAAGAGTCTTGATACTGTTATCAGCAAAGTTTACTGTATAATTAGCATCAGCGGCAATGTTTGATTTTGCAGTAATGTTAAGGAGCTGGCTCGGAGCTGTTGTAGGAGCTTCTGTTGTAGGAGCTTCTGTTGTTGGAGCTTCTGTTGTAGGAGCTACTG
>CAVBYX010000002.1:0-26050 GCA_963599905.1 Acutalibacteraceae bacterium | reverse complement strand
GCGACAGCGGAAGCATAGGTGATTCGGATAATCGGGACGAAAAGCCTGAAGTGACCTATTGTGTGAAAACCTTAAAGTACGGTTGGCAGCCGACCGTGAAAGATTTAGAAGATTACGCAGGCGTGTCGGGTGATAAAATTGTGGCGCTTGCCGTAAAGGTTAGCAAAGGCAGTGTTTGGTATCAGGCGCACGTAAAGGGAGGCAGTTGGCTGCCGAAGGTTACGGGCTTCTCGACAACTGATACAAATAAGTATGCCGGCAACGGTCAGGAGATTGATGCGGTGCGAATCTATTACGAAACACCGAGCGATATGCTGAATAACAATAATATCTATAAGGCAAAATACAGAACGAGCCGAGTGGGGGCAGACTATTACAGCTGGCAGTACGATGACGAAAAATCAAACGGTCAGGACGGCTATGCGGGCTCTTTCGGCAAATCTATGGATAAATTGCAGATTACACTTGACAGATAAAATAACCTGAGTGCGGATGTTTGATGCCTTTATGGCAAGAACGTATCAGAATTTCAGAGGGGGTTACAATCTCCCCTGAAACATTTCAAAACTAATGTTATTTTGCGTTTTTATAAGTCTGTTAAGGCAAAGAAAAAACGGGGCGAATTTTTCGTCCCGTTGTTGCATATGAGGTATTTTATTTGTTTTGTGTGTTGTTCTTGCTTTGGTTTTCGGCAATTTGTTTTCTTAGATTTTCCTTGCCGACAGCAAGCATAAGCTTTATTCTGTTTTCCTGGTTTACCTTTGGCGCACCCGGGTCATAGTCGATTGTAACAATGTTTGCATTGGGCTTGATTTCACGAATTTTGCGGATTGCGCCCTTGCCGTTGATATGGTTCGGCAAACAGCCGAAAGGCTGTGTACATACAATGTTTTCATATCCGGTTTCGGCAAGCTCAAGCATTTCTGCCGTGAGCAGCCAACCTTCGCCCATCTTGCTTCCATATCCGATTACGCCCTTAACAAGCTCCTTTGTGTGGGCATATCTGTGCGGAGGAACAAAGCCGTATTTTTCGGCGGCATCAACCATCAAGCCCTCAAGCTTGGTAAGATAGTTCAAAAGCATTTTACAGAATTTGTATTTTATCTTGCTGCCGCCAAATAACTTGTAGTCCTCAATTCGGTTGTCAACCTTAAACGAGGCAAATCCCATAAGTCCGGGAACATAAACCTCGCAGTCCTGCGAAGCAAGAAAGTCCTCGAGTCCGTTGTTAGCCATCTTTGAGTATTTTACATATATCTCGCCTACAATGCCTACCTTGACTTTCGGAACCTTATTTAGAGGAATTTTTGAAAAAGATTTTGTAATCTTGTCAAGATTTTCGTCAACTTCTTCAAGGGTATAGCCTCTGCCCTCAATCAGCATTTGCGAAATTTTCTCGCTCCAGTTGGCAACAAGCTGCATACTTTCGCCCTTGTTGACTTCATAAGGCTTTGTTTGATTAGACAACAGCATAAGCTGGTCGCCGTAAACAAGACCGCCCATAAAACGTCTGATAAGAGGCAAGGTGAGGGAAAATCCGCTGTTTTTCTCCATTCCGAATGAAAGCGAGATAACAGGAACAAATTCAAGACCTGCTTTTTTAAGAGCTTTTCTCAGCAAGAATATGTAGTTTGACGCACGGCAACCGCCGCCGGTCTGTGTTATCATAAGCGCAGTTTTGTGAACGTCATACTTTCCGCTTTGCAAAGCGTGAATAAACTGACCGATTACAAGCAAAGCAGGATAACAGGTATCATTGTGAACATATTTAAGTCCGGTTTGTGCAATTTCGGGCCCCGTAGTTTCAAGAAGTTCGGATGTGTAGCCGTAATGTCTGAACACATTTTGTAAAATTCTGAAATGAATGGGTGACATATTAGGCATTAGAATCGTGTATTCCTTTTTCATCTGCTTTGTAAATAACAGACGGCCTGTTTTTTTGTCATATTTAAGTTCAGCCATATTACAATCCTCTCAATTTAAAATCAGTCGTTGTCAATTGCGGCAAGCAAGCTTCTTATACGAATTTTTACAGCACCCAAATTTGTGATTTCGTCGATTTTTATTTGTGTGTAAATTTTATTGTTGCGCTCAAGAATTTCTCTTACTTCATCTGTTGTTATTGCATCAACACCGCATCCGAATGATACAAGCTGTACAAGCTCCATATCCTTTCGGGTTGAAACATATTTTGCTGCGGCATAAAGACGTGAGTGATATGTCCATTGGTTGAGAACGTGTGTGTTAAACTTTTCAACTCTCGGCGAAACCACATCTTCGCTTATGATTGCAACGTTAAAGCCCGCTATCAGCTTGTCAATGCCGTGATTTATCTCGGGGTCAATATGATAGGGTCTGCCTGCAAGAACAAAAATAAGTTTGCCCTCTTTTTCAGCCTTTTCAATTATCTCATTACCCTTGGCAATCACTTTTTTTCTGTAATCTTCCTGTTCTTCATACGCTTTTTTTGCGGCTATCCTTACTTCGTTAAGTGTAAGGTCAGGGAAGTGGAAAGACAGTTTTTCATAAGCCTTGTTAGGGAAGTCCTTCGGGCGGTGAATGCCAAAGTAATCCTTTATAAAGTGCACCTTATTGATGTCTTTCATATTATTTTTAATAACTTCCGGGTAATAGGCTACAACAGGGCAGTTGTAGTGATTGTCACCCAGATGTTCGTCAAAGTTATAGGTAAGGCAGGGATAGAATATTGTTTCGGCTCCCCGATCAATAAGCGTTTGTACGTGACCGTGCATTAACTTTGCGGGGAAGCAAACCGTGTCGCTCGGAATGGTCTGCTGACCTCTCTGATACAGCTTTCGGCTTGAATGGGGCGATTTAAAAACTTCAAACTTCAGTTCGGTAAAGAATCTGTACCAAAACGGATACAATTCGTACATATTAAGTCCCATCGGAATACCGAGTTTTCCTCTTACGCCCTCAACAGGCTTGTAGGAATCAAGCAATTTAAGCTTGTAGCTGTACATATTCATATCATTTGACGGAACACGTTTTGTGATTGGTCGCTCGCATCTGTTTCCGGCAATGAATTTTCTGCCGCCGCCAAACGAATTTACGGTAAGTCTGCAATTGTTATTGCAAAGACCGCAGTTTGTGGTTTTTATTTCGTGAACAAAATTTTTAAGAACTTCGGAATTTGCAAGTGTACTGTCAGCCCTTCCCTTTGACTTTTTCTTTGCGTAAAGGGCAGCACCGTATGCTCCCATAAGACCGGCAATATTCGGTCTTACCACTTCAACGCCCATTTCCTGCTCAAATGCACGAAGCACGGCGTCGTTGAGGAATGTTCCGCCCTGAACAACAATCCTTTTTCCAAGTTCGTCGGGACTTGAAGCACGGATAACCTTGTACAGCGCATTTTTAACAACGCTGAGAGAAAGACCTGCCGATATATCTTCAATTGTCGCACCGTCTTTTTGAGCCTGCTTTACGCTTGAGTTCATAAACACGGTGCAACGTGAACCGAGGTCAACGGGACGTCTTGCAAACAGTCCGAGTTTTGAGAAATCGGCAATTTCATAACCGAGAGCGTTTGCAAAAGTCTGCAAAAAGCTTCCGCAACCCGAAGAGCATGCCTCATTCAAAAAGATATTGTCAATAGCGCCGTTGTGAATTTTGAAGCATTTGATGTCCTGTCCGCCGATGTCAATGATAAATTCAACGTCAGGCATAAAATATTTTGCCGCAGTAAAGTGAGCTATGGTTTCAACAACGCCGTAATCAACGTCAAATGCATTCTTTATAATATCTTCACCGTAACCCGTAACGGCTGAAGAAGCAACCCTAATATCGGGATTAACGGAATATACTTCCTCAAGGAATTCCTTGATAATTTCTACCGGATTGCCCTTTGACTGTATATATTTTGAATACAGCAGTTCGCCGTCCTCGTTAAGAACAACGCCCTTAACGGTGGTGGAGCCGGCGTCCATTCCGATGTATGCCTTACCCTTGTAGCCTTTAAGCTCTTTTTGCTTTACATCGGCTTTTGCGTGGCGCTGCGTAAACTTTTTATATTCTTCTTCATTTTCAAAAAGAGGCGGATTAAAAGCAAAGTTTCCCGAACCTCTGTAATGCTTTACCTGTTCAATAACTTTGTCGAAATCTATTTTCTTTTCGGCACAAAGAGCGGCACCGCCGGAAACGTAGTACAGAGAATTTTCAGGGCAAATGCCTTTGGTGTTAAGTGTAGCATCAAAACATTTTCTGAGTTCGCTCATAAATGTGAGAGGCCCGCCGAGATATACAATCTGTCCCTCAATTTCTCTGCCCTGCGCAAGACCCGCAACGGTTTGGCTTACAACTGCGTTGAAAATGCTTTCCGCAATGTCTGCCTTTCTTGCGCCTTGGTTCAGGAGCGGCTGAATATCCGTTTTTGCAAACACGCCGCAACGTGAGGCGATAGTATATGTTCTTTCGTGCTTCTTTGCAAGGTCGTCGAGCTCCTCAAGCGGAACGTTGAGCAGGGTTGCCATCTGGTCGATAAATGCACCCGTACCGCCGGCGCAGGTTCCGTTCATACGAACCTCAAGTCCGTTTGTAAGAAACAGAATTTTGGCGTCCTCGCCGCCAAGCTCAATTACTACGTCCGTGCCCGGAAGAAAAGTATTTGCGGCAATTCGCGTTGCGTAAACCTCTTGAATAAAGTCAATACCGCATGCTTGAGCAACACCCATACCCGCAGAACCCGACATTGCAATATACGCATCTTCTACGCCGTCGATTTTTGAACGAACGGTGTCAAGAATTTCTGCGGTTTTGTCGGTAATTTGTGAGTAATGACGTTCATATGTGCTGTAAATCAGTTTGTTGTCGTTGTCGAGTACAACGCATTTTATTGTTGTTGAACCAATGTCAAGACCAAGTTTCAAGATATTTCCTCCGAAAGCCGAATCGGAACTTTATAATCAGTCAGTTGTTCCGATAAATTCTACATACCAATCTATTATAATATTTAAAAAAATGTTTTTAATTCTGATAAAGAATAATGCTAACTTTGATTTATTTTACCATTTATAGGTATTAAAATCAATGAACACTTGGTGCAATATGTTGATAATTTTATGACAAAAAACAGAATACAAACAATTCGGAGCAGCTCGAAAAGCTTACTGCTTGTCGAGTTTCGGAAATTTTTGTATTTTGGTTACAGACAAAAAAGTATTTTTCCAAAGTGTCGGTAACTGCGTTGAGGAGGAGTTTTGATTAACAATAAAGAAATACTGCGCTGTTGATAAAAAAGTATTTTTCCGAAGTGTCGGTAACTGCGTTGAGGAAGAGTTTTGCTTAACAATAAAGAAATACTGCGCTGTTGATAAAAATACTTGACAAATCGGAGGGGAATGGGGTATAATCTGTAAACGTGGGACATTCTGTAATTGCGCCTCTTTTGAGGGGGAATGAGGAGTGGTGCCACGTTGCTTTGAAAACAAAGCAGTTTTGTTATTCCAAAAATTCTGAAAGGAGGAAGATTATGCCTACATTTAACCAGTTGGTACGCAAGGGCAGAGAGGTTTCTGAAAAGAAAGCAAAGGCACCTGCACTTTTGAAAGGATGGAACTCAAAGAAAAGAGTTGCTATTGACCAGAGCTCCCCACAAAAAAGAGGTGTTTGTACTGCTGTAAAGACCGCTACACCTAAAAAGCCTAACTCAGCGCTCAGAAAGATTGCCAGAGTAAGACTTTCTAACGGTATTGAAGTCAGTTCCTATATTCCCGGCGTAGGTCACAACCTTCAGGAGCACAGCGTTGTTCTTATCCGCGGTGGCCGTGTAAAAGACTTACCTGGTGTTCGTTATCACATTGTTCGTGGTACACTTGACGCTCAGGGAGTTACAGGACGTATGCAGAGCCGTTCAAAGTACGGTGCTAAGCGTCCGAAGAAAGGTAAATAATTAGGAATTGACAAAACTCTCTTGACTTAAATTATTAAGTTCTGCTATGCGGCAGGAATTATCTATATATTGTAGAATTCTTGTTGGCATACGGGAGTTTGTCGCTTTCGAGTACCTATGATATCTCAATTATTGTGAAGGAGGGAAGCAAAGTGCCAAGAAGAGGTTCTATTGCGAAGCGTGACGTATTACCGGATCCGCTTTATAATTCAAAACTTGTAACCCGTCTTATCAACAACATTATGTACGACGGCAAAAAGGGTGTAGCCCAGAAGATCGTTTACGGTGCATTTGACATTATTGCTGAAAAGACAGGTAATAACCCGCTTGAGGTTTTTGAACAGGCTATGGAAAATGTAATGCCTGTTTTAGAGGTAAAAGCTCGCCGTGTCGGCGGTGCTACCTATCAGGTTCCTATGGAGGTTCGTCCAGAAAGACGTCAGACACTCGGTCTGCGTTGGATTTCAACTTACTCAAGAGCCCGCAACGAAAAGACAATGAAAGAAAGACTTGCAGGCGAAATTCTTGACGCCACAAACAGCACAGGCGGCGCATTCAAGAAGCGTGAGGATACTCATAAGATGGCTGAAGCCAACAAGGCTTTTGCTCATTACAGATGGTAATTTTACCCGTGCAATTTTATTAGGAGGATTTTATGCCAAGACAGGTTTCACTTGAACAAACAAGAAATATCGGCATTATGGCTCATATTGATGCCGGTAAAACCACAACAACTGAGCGTATCCTGTATTATACCGGCGTAAACCATAAAATCGGCGAAACACATGACGGTGCTTCTACAATGGACTGGATGGCTCAGGAAAAAGAGCGTGGTATCACAATCACTTCCGCAGCCACAACGGCTTTTTGGAGAGGCAGCAAGCAGCAGTATAAGCCACACAGAATCAACATTATCGACACACCCGGACACGTTGACTTTACAGTAGAGGTTGAGCGTTCGCTTCGTGTGCTTGACGGTTCTGTTACAGTATTGTGCGCAAAAGGCGGCGTTGAGCCTCAGTCGGAAACCGTATGGCGTCAGGCTGATAACTACGGCGTTCCGAGAATGGTTTACGTTAATAAAATGGACATCATGGGTGCAAACTTTTACCATGTTGTTCAGATGATGAAGGACAGACTTAAATGTAACGCTGTTCCGATTCAGCTCCCAATCGGTGCTGAAAGTGATTTTACAGGTATTATCGACCTCGTTACAATGAAAGCCGAAATCTATCATAATGAAGACGGCACGGATTTCAGCGAGGAAGATATTCCCGAGAATATGAAAGACTTAGCCGAAGAGTACCGTGAAAAGCTCATCGAGTCGGTTGCAGAACTTGACGAAGAGCTTATGGAAAAGTACTTTGGCGGCGAAGAGATTACTGTTGATGAAATCAAAAAAGTAATCAGAAAGGCAACAATCGATAATACAATGGTTCCTGTAACCTGCGGTTCTTCTTACCGTAACAAGGGCGTTCAGATGCTTCTTGACGCAATTATCGATTATATGCCCGCTCCGACAGACGTTCCTGCCATCAAGGGTACAGATCCTGATACAGGCGAAGAGGTTGAAAGAAAATCTTCGGATTCAGAGCCTTTTGCTGCTCTTGCATTCAAGATTGCAACCGACCCGTTTGTCGGAAAACTCTGCTTCTTCCGTGTATATTCGGGTACCATCAAAACCGGTACAACCGTTTATAACTCTGTAAAAGACGATAACGAGCGTATGGGAAGAATTTTGCAGATGCACGCTAACGACAGAAAAGATATTGACTGCGTATACGCAGGTGATATCGCAGCAGCCGTTGGTCTTAAAAACACAACAACAGGCGATACACTTTGTGATGAAAAAGCTCCTGTAATCCTCGAATCTATGGAATTCCCGGAGCCTGTTATCCGTGTTGCTATCGAGCCTAAGACAAAAGCAGGTCAGGAAAAGATGGGTATTGCTCTTGCAAAGCTTGCAGAGGAAGACCCGACTTTCAGAGCTTATACCGATGAAGAAACAGGTCAGACAATCATCGCAGGTATGGGTGAGCTTCACCTTGAAATCATCGTTGACCGTCTTCTCCGCGAATTTAAGGTAGAAGCAAACATCGGTGCTCCGCAGGTTGCATACAAGGAAACAATCCGCAAGGAAGCTTCCGTTGATGAAAAATATGCACGTCAGTCAGGCGGTAAGGGTCAGTACGGTCATGTTAAGATTAATGTGTTCCCGAACCCGGACAAGGGCTACGAATTTGTCAACAACATTGTCGGCGGTGCTATTCCTAAGGAATATATTCCGGCTGTTGACCAAGGTATCCAGGGCGCAATGCTTTCCGGTGTTGTTGCAGGTTACAACGTAGTTGACGTAAAAGTTGAGCTTTATGATGGTTCTTATCATGAGGTTGACTCTTCTGAAATGGCATTTAAGATTGCCGGTTCAATGGCATTCAAGAGCGCTATGAAGAAGGCAGATCCTGTACTTCTTGAGCCTATTATGAAGGTTTCCGTAATCACTCCCGAGGAGTATCTCGGTGACGTTATCGGCGACCTTAACTCACGCCGCGGTATGATTCAGAGCATGGAAGCAGACAACGGTGTTCAGAGAGTAATCGCTCACGTTCCGCTTTCCGAGATGTTCGGTTATGCTACCGATATGCGTTCAAAAACTCAGGGTCGCGGTCAGTATGTTATGGAACCCGACACATATGCGGAAGTTCCAAAGAACATTGCCGAGAAGATTATGAGCGACAGAGCAAAGAAGGACTAATTTGTCTTTAGGACATTATTTTTGAAAAAGTATTGATTTTTCAGAAAAAAATTGTTACAATATGATTAAATCTATTTGTAAATATTATTTACAAAATTAAGGAGGAAATTTCCAATGGCAAGAGAAAAATTTGAAAGAAATAAGCCCCATATCAACATTGGTACAATCGGCCACGTTGACCATGGTAAAACAACACTTACCGCAGCTATCACAAAGGTTCTTAACCTCGAAGGCGATGCTGATTTCGTTGATTACGCAAACATCGATAAGGCTCCTGAAGAGAGAGAGCGTGGTATCACAATTAACACAGCTCACGTTGAATATGAAACAGATAAGCGTCACTATGCTCACGTTGACTGCCCGGGACACGCTGACTATGTAAAGAACATGATTACAGGTGCTGCTCAGATGGACGGTGCTATCCTCGTTGTTTCTGCTGCTGACGGTCCTATGCCACAGACAAGAGAGCACATCCTTCTTTCTCGTCAGGTGGGTGTACCTTACATCGTAGTATTTATGAACAAGACAGACCAGGTTGACGATCCCGAACTTCTCGAGCTCGTTGAAATGGAGATCCGTGACCTCCTTAACGAGTATGAGTTCCCCGGCGATGACACACCAATCATCAAGGGTTCAGCTTATGTTGCTCTTACAAGCGATTCAAAGGATCCTAACGCTCCTGAGTACAAGTGCATTCACGAGCTTATGGATGCTGTTGACGAGTATATTCCTACTCCCGACCGTAAGGCAGACCTTCCTTTCCTTATGCCTGTTGAGGACGTATTCACAATCACAGGTCGTGGTACAGTTGCTACCGGTAGAGTTGAAAGAGGTCAGGTTAAGACTTCAGAAGAAGTTGAAATCGTTGGTCTTACAGAAGAAAAGAGAAAAGTTGTTGTTACAGGTCTTGAAATGTTCAGAAAGACTCTTGACTATGCTGAGGCAGGCGACAACGTTGGTGTTCTTCTCCGTGGTGTTCAGAGAAATGAAATCCAGAGAGGTCAGGTACTTGCTAAGCCGGGTACAATTCACCCACACACAAAGTTCCGTGGTCAGGTTTACGTATTGACTAAGGACGAAGGTGGTCGTCATACTCCATTCTTCAACAACTATCGTCCACAGTTCTATTTCAGAACAACTGACGTTACAGGTACAATCTCACTTCCGGAAGGCGTAGAGATGTGCATGCCTGGTGATAACGTTGAAATGGACGTTGAACTTATCACTCCTATCGCTATCGAAGTTGGTCTTCGTTTCGCTATCCGTGAAGGCGGTAGAACAGTAGGTTCAGGTGCAGTTATCGCTATTAACGAATAATTTCATCTTTTAAATTATTAAAGGCTGTTTTGCAATGCAAAACAGCCTTTTTTGTAAGTTTAGCCGATGTTCGGAAGAAACTTACAAAGATATTATTACACTTATCGTAAAATGTAAAAGCCCGGGTGCTTAGAGGATGGAAGTGAAAAATTATGAATAAAGAGTGGTCGGGATTAAATAAGACCATGCAGGAACAGTTGAAAAAAGAAATAACATTTTCGGAAGGTATTGATACTTTGTTTTCCTTGCGTAATTCTCTCTTTTTGGAGTTGCAGGATATGAAAAACAAATTAAACAGAGATGAATTCAGTGAAAGTCCTTTTTTGAATGTAAACGGATATCACAGTAAAACCATAGCGTATTCGATATGGCATATTTTTCGTATTGAGGATATTGTTGCTCATACATTGATAGCGTGTGATGAACAAGTGTTTTTTAAAAATAATTATATAAAACGGACTAATTCGCCTATTGTAACAACCGGAAACGAGCTTGTTGGACTTCAGATTACAGAATTTTCAAAGCAATTAGACTTAAATGAATTATATCAGTATGCTCTTGATGTAAAATCGAGCACGGAAGAGTTGCTTGGTAAGATGTCGTATCAAGATTTAAAAAAGAAGTTTGATGAGAACGCTAAGGATAGACTGCGGGCATTACAGGTTGTAAGTACCGATGAAAGAGCAAGCTGGCTGATCGATTATTGGTGCGGAAAAAATATCAGGGGATTGATTCGGATGCCTTTTTCAAGACATTGGATTATGCACATTGAAGCCTGTTTACGGATTAGAAATAAAATTCACCGGTTACAGAGGTGACGGCAGCGTTTGCTTCATTAAATAAGCAACTCAACACCTGCTCTCCGACAAAATCACGACAACGGTTTGCGCTGATATGTAATAAGTGATATAATTAATAATATATTGCTTAAAAATGGGGGTGTTTATATGGCTGAAAAAAACAGATGTGAAAAATATCACACTCATATTTCATCTAAGCGAAAAAGATTTGACCTTAATATAAAAGAAATTTGGCTTTACAGAGATTTGATTTTTTTGTTTACCAAAAGGCGTTTTCAGCTCACCTATAAACAGACAATCCTCGGGCCTGCGTGGATTTTTATAAATCCGTTTTTGACAAGCATTGTTTTCACTTTTCTTTTCGGAAAGGTAGCCGGAATGAGTACCGACGGCGTGCCGCAGTTTTTGTTTTATCTTTCAAGCAATGCAATTTGGGCATTCTTTTCGGCAAGCCTTACGAACAATGCAACAACCTTTACCTCAAATTCCGGGCTTTTCGGAAAGGTGTATTTTCCAAGACTGACGGTGCCGATTTCAAACGTGCTTTCTTCTGCGATTAACTTTTTGGTGCAAATGCTTATGGTTGTGCTTGTGTTAGTGTATTATCTGTTTCAGGGCAAAGTCAGTCCGAATTGGACTGCGTGGCTTTTAATACCGTTTGTTTTACTGGTTTTGGGAGCAATGGGGCTTGGATTGGGAATAATAATTTCAAGTCTTACCACAAAGTATCGCGATTTGTCAATACTTGTCGGTTTTGGAGTTACTCTTTGGATGTATGCAACACCGATAGTTTACCCAATTTCTCAGCTTGGCAACGGAGTAATCAAAACAATTCTTTATATTAACCCCGTAACTGCGCCCGTTGAACTGTTTCGCTTTGCCGTTTTGGGTAAAGGAACAATATCTTTGCCACTGCTTGCGGTTTCGTTGGCTTTCACAACGGTTGTGCTGTTGATAGGAATATTGGTTTTTAACAGAGTTGAAAAAACATTTATGGATACGGTTTGAGGTGCGGTATGAATAACAAAAACAACGAAACAGCCGTAAAAGTATCGAACGTGAAAAAAATGTACAGACTCGGTCAGATAGGCGGCGGAACCCTTCAGGCAGATTTGCAAAGCTGGTGGGCGAGAATCAGGCACAAAGAAGACCCGAATACAAAAATCGACGGCAGCAATCGCTTGTACGGTCAGACTTTTATGGCTCTGAACGGAATCGACCTTACAATTTACAAAGGCGAGGCTGTCGGTATCATCGGGAGAAACGGTGCAGGTAAGAGCACGCTCTTAAAGCTGCTTTCAAGGGTAACGGCACCTACCGAAGGAGAGATTGACATCTACGGCAGAATCGCTTCAATGCTTGAAGTGGGCACGGGATTTAACCGTGAGATGACCGGCAGAGAAAACGTGTATATGAACGGCGCAATTCTTGGAATGACAAGGTCTGAGATTTCCGCAAAAATGGATAAAATTATCGAGTTTTCCGAAATCGGAGAATTTATCGATACGCCTGTGAAGCGCTATTCAAGCGGAATGTATGTTAAACTTGCCTTTAGTGTTGCGGTTCACCTGGACGCGGAAATTATGATAATGGACGAGGTGCTCGCCGTCGGAGATGTAGCATTTCAGAAAAAATGTCTTGATAAGATGAGAGAAGCCGCAAATCGTGACGGAAGAACGGTTTTATATGTGAGCCATAATATGAACACAATTCGTGCGTTGTGTGAAAGGTGCATAGTGCTTGATAAGGGAAAAATCGTGTTTGACGGTGAAGTTGATAAGGCAATCGAAACTTATCTTGGCGGAAGTGAAGAATTTTCTGTTTTTTGCGATTTAACGGATATTGAGCGACCTAAAGCTCTTGCGCAAAAAAAACGCAATGTGGATTTTTTGAGTATTCAAGTGCTTAACCGTACCGAAAACAGAGTTGAGCACGGTAAAACTTTCAGATTCTCAATTCGTATGTTTGTCCGAAAAAAAACCGAAAACGCCATGTTGCGTTTTATTATATATTATCGTGACGGTACGGTTGCCGGCGCTTCGTTTTCAGACAAATCATTTGTTTGCAATGCCGAAAGCGAGCTTGAAATTACGGCTGAATTGCCAACCGAAAACCTTGCTCCCGGAGTATACAGGGTGGATATGGTCGCATTTTCATCGGACTCGTTCGGCAATCGTAGATTGCTTGACAGGGTTGACTCTGCTTTTTCGCTTGACGTCGTAAAGAAAGACGATGATGTATTGCTTTGGAATCACGCAAAGTGGGGTAATGTCCGACTTGGCGATACAATTATAAAGTAATCTTTTTCTATGAGGCGGTTGCTTTTAGTTTTATTTATATATTGTAATATACAAAAAATGAAAGTGAAATTGAAAGTGGTTGCATTTATTTAACACGAATAATGTAATTTATGCTGTTTTTGGTTTAAAATGAATTGCAACTAATCAATTATGCAAAAAAGTACATAAAGTTTCAATAAAATCGTTTGACAGTTCTGCAAGTTTGTATATTCCATTTTATGTTGATTTGTGATATAATTAAATAATAGAATTAAAACAGCAGTGAATATTATTACAAAAGCAAAGGGAGAGTGAGGTTTATGACGCAAAATAACCGTGATTATTCCGACGTAACGCCTGAGATTGTAGCGCTTGCCGATAAGATGACGGCAAACTCAAAAATTGACGTTGACTTGTATACTAAATATAACGTAAAAAGAGGACTTCGTGACCTTGACGGTAAAGGCGTTTTGACAGGACTTACCGACATTTCCACAATTACCCAGAATAAAATGGTTGACGGCAAGCTTGTTCCCTGTGACGGCGAACTTCGTTATCGAGGTTACAATATAAAGGATATTGTCGACGGTATACTTGAAGATGACCGTTTTGGTTTTGAAGAGGTTGTATATCTTCTCTTGTTTGGCGAGATGCCTGACAAAAAACAACTTGAAGAGTTTAAAAATATTCTTGTTCAGTACAGAACGCTTCCTCAGAATTTTGTGCGTGACGTAATTCTGAAAGCACCGAGCGAAGATATGATGAATTCAATCGCACGCAGTGTACTCACACTGTTTTGTTATGACAAAAATCCTAACGACACGTCAATACAGAACGTTCTCAGGCAGTCCATACAGCTTATTTCCGTATTCCCGCTTTTGTCGGTTTACGGTTATCACGCATATAATCATTATTTGCGTGACAAGAGTCTTTATATTCACCGTGCAGAGCCAACCATGTCAACGGCTGAAGTAATTCTTTCGTTGCTCAGACCCGACCGCAAGTACACTTCGCTTGAAGCAAAGGTGCTTGATATGGCACTCATTCTTCACATGGAGCACGGCGGCGGTAACAATTCAACATTTACTACACACGTTGTTACTTCTTCGGGAACCGATACTTATTCGGCGATTGCCGCAGCTCTGGCTTCGCTTAAGGGCCCTAAGCACGGCGGTGCAAACGTAAAGGTTTATGAAATGTTTGAGGACTTAAAAAATTATATTTCCGACTGGAACGATGATGAAGCAATTGACAATTATCTTGAAAAATTGCTTGATAAGCAGGCTTTTGACCGCAAAGGTTTAATATACGGTATGGGACACGCCGTTTATACAATATCTGACCCGCGCCAGAGAATTTTGAAAGGTGCCGTAAAGAAGCTTGCGGACGCAGAGGGATATGACAAGGAGTTTGCACTTTATGAAAAAGTTGAAAACCTTGCTCCAAAGGTAATCGGAAGAAAGAGAAGAATTTATAAGGGTGTTGCTTCAAATGTGGATTTTTACAGCGGTTTGCTGTACAGTATGCTCAACATTCCCTGTGAGCTGTATACTCCTCTTTTTGCAACTGCCCGTATTGCAGGCTGGAGTGCTCACAGACTTGAGGAGCTGGTAAACGTCGGAAAGATTATCCGTCCTGCATATATGAGTATTTCAACGAATAAAACGTACACTCCGCTTGACCAAAGGGGATAACGACAAATAAAGGCTTTTGTCGGGTATAAAAAGGATTAGGAAAGAAGTATGAAATCTTATGGGTATAGAAAGCAAGAGACAAATGCTGCTGCACTATGCCGTGAGTATGATTGGCGGCTTTTTGGGCGGCTACGCAATTATAAACCACAGTGATATTTTCGGAAATGCACAGACCGCAAATCTTATTCATTTGGTAACCAAGATTTTCAGCGGAGAGTTGTCCGGAATTGTGTTTTTAACGTTGTCTTTGGCAACGTATATGGCAGGAAACATTTTTTGTGTAATTGCAGATAAGTTTTTTAAGGTCGATTTGAGAATTATCAGTCTTGTTTTTACCTCTTGCACAGTTGTAATTATCGGCTTGTTTCCGAGTGTGGCAAATGATTATATAGCTGTTTTGCCGATTTTGTTTGTAACTCCGATTCAATGGAATGCTTTCAGAGAGGCAAACGGATATATAAGCTCGACAATATTTTCAACAAACAATCTGAGACAAGCAACAACTTCGCTTGCAAGCTATCTTATTGACAGGGACGAAAAACAACGCGACAAAGCCAAGTTTTTCTGGTCAACGCTTGCTTCGTTTCATGTGGGAGTTGCACTGAGTTGTGTTTCAAGCTTTGTTCTGGGAGTAAACAGTATTTGGTTCTGTTTTATTCCGATAATGTTGGCTGCCGTGGCATATGTTCGTCTTGAACAGAAGAATATAGGTTTTGTTAACAAAAACGTTTCAAAAGCGAAAAAGTCGATATAATATCAATGAAATAAACGGTCGGATGTTTCCGACCGTTTTGTCATTTGTTTAATTTGTTAAGTTTTTCAATATGCTTGGCACGCTTGTAACGATATAAAATATTTTCAGCCCATTCGCGATCGATTTTGAGAAAACCTTTAAGTTTTTTGTCTTTGGTTGCAAATTTATCTATTATATCCTTGGACTTTCCGTATATTTCAAGCCTGGCGGTTTGAACATAAGGTGTGTGTTCTTCTCCTGTGAAATATGTAAAGCCCATTGTGTTGCTCTCTCTGTCGTACATGGACAGATATCCGTCGGTTACGTCAACGTTATTCAGTTTTTTTGAAACCGTTTGACCGATTGCAACTTTTGTGAGTTCAACAGCCATATCGTCCAATCCTGATTCAAAAATAAATATTTTTTCCTTAAATGAGTTAAAGTCGGGAACAATGCGCTTGCTAAGGTTGCGCACATTGCTGTATTTTTCTTCGAGTTCATTATCACAAAGCTGAAAACGGTCGATTTTTGGAATAAAATAAACCATAAAGCGATTTTTCATATCGTTATATAAAATCGGATATGTCAGTCTTGCGTTATAACCGCATGACGGGCATGTCCAAGAAAATAATTTTTCGTTAAGAACTTTACTGCGAATTTTGGGATTGATTGTAGAATTAACGCTTGTATAAATTTCTGCTTTGCCAAGTTCTCCGCACATCGGGCAAACAACGGCTTTAATAACTTTGTTGACAGGCATAATAACACCTCTTTTAAATAATTATATCAATTTTAATCAGTTTTCACAAGTAATTTTTAAAAAAATGTTGATTTTATTAAAAATATCTGTCATAATAATATAGTACATAAACCGTTTAACCGGGGGGCAACTTCTATAAATGTTAAGCGGTGAGCTTTTTCGGCTTTTCGGTGAGGGTTGCAATCTTACGCTGAACCCCGATGAGCCGTTGTATCTTTGTACCCCTGTAATCTGTTGCAAACTTTGTTTCGTGCAAGCAGAGCGCTACTCCGACTTAAAGCGGTAAAAATTCGACAAGGAGAAATAAATATGGAAATTTTCAATACATTTTTTGACTCGGTAAATTCAGCAGTCGATACAATATCCGATGTTGCACAGTCGTTTGTGGAAAAGAACAGAACCAAAGCAAAACTCAACCGACTTCGCCTTGTTATGAAAACAGAAAGCGAACTTATGAACAGAGCGTATATTGCCCTGGGCAAGCATTATTATGAAACTCAGAAAAAAGGCATTGAGACCAAGGCAGATAACGAAAAGCAACTTTTTGATGTTATTGAAAAGTCTAAGGAGAAAATTGCGAAAGCTCGAGATTGTTACAGAAAAATCGTTGACAGTCAGAATGACTATATCTATCACAGCATTGAAAAGGAAGAGGCAAACGAAAGCAATAATTATAACGCCGATGATGTGGTTGATATTACCGTAGCATGTTCAAACGAAGGCGAGTATGAATCATCGCCGTTTGACAGTGCGGATGAAAATCAGGCCAAAGAAAATGCCGATAACAATGAGACAAATCCTGAGCAGATTGCTGAGGAAGACGAAAAAAAAACGGAGACAATTTCTGAGGGAGAGTCACCCGAATCGGAATTGTTTTGATATTGATTCTTTATTCAAATACAGCAATTAAATCAAAAGGCTGACCGAATTTCGGTCAGCCTTAATATTTTACTTGATTGTTTCAGGAAAACAGAACTCAGCAGAAATAAACGTCCATTTCTTCTGCAACGCCGTCTGCCACAAAGTAAGCTTTACTTTCTTCCGGCTTAAGGTAAACGCTGATTTCCTTAGCTTCTTTGCCGTAGGTAGCCTTAACGTTCTTTACTACTTCGTCAACCGAAACCTGAACTCCGCCGTATTCCACAAAGAAATTAACCTTCGTATCAGCCTTTGCTTCAACCTTTGCTTCAGTCTTTGTTTCGGGTTTTGCAACAACAGGCTTTGACGGGAACTTTTTGATAGGTTTTTTTGCCGGAGCTTTTTTTTCTACCGATTTAGCTGGAGCTGCTTTTTTTGCAGCGGTTTTCTTTTCAGCAGCAGTGTCGGACGTTGCTTTTACTTCTGCTGTTTCGGCTTTAGTGGTAGTTTTCTTTGTTGCCATAACAAATCCTTCTTTCAAAAAATTAAAATTCTCTCAAAATATGATTATGACCTATATTTAAATTATACATTTATGGAAAATATTTGTCAATAAACACAAATTATTTTCAGCGTTTATTACATATTTAAAGCAGTTCCAAAAATCTGTTGGTTAGTTTTAACAATAAAAAAGCAAATATTTTGTAAAAAATACCGTTGACAAATTGCCTGTTTATGTGATTGCACAATATAAATTGAAAAATTCTGTTTATTGTGATAAAATAAGTCAGTACAATTTAAATCGGACGGAACCCACCGCCGAAGAGGTGGGACTTCGCACTGTGTTATAAGTTCTTTAAAAGACAGGCAAAAGAAAAAGGGGATATTATTGTGGCAGAAAATTTTATGTTAATTTCACAACAGGTTTTGGTTTTGTTCATCCTGATAGGCGTGGGATTTTTGTGCGGAAAAAAAGGAGTCATCAATGACATTGCGTCAAAAAAGATGACTGACATTGTGCTTTATGTTGTTACACCGTGTGTAATGGTTTCGGCATTTCAACGCGAATTTTCCTTTGAACTTATCGGCAAAATAGTCGTTGCGGTTGTTTGTGCCGCATTGATAATTTCAGGCTCAATTGCTGTTGCAAAGCTTGTATTTCACGATAAAAATATCGGCAGACAAAAGGTTCTTGAGTTTTCTGTAATATTTTCAAACTGCGGTTTTATGTCTTTGCCGTTACAAAAGGTTATTCTCGGTGATGACGGTTGGTTTTACGGTTCGATATTTGTTGCCGTGTTTAATGTTTTTATTTGGACGTACGGTCTTGTGGCTATGAGCGGTGACAAAAAACAACTTTCATTAAAAAAACTTGTTTTTAATCCCGGAATTTCAGGCGTTGTTATTGCTGTCTTGTTGTTTGTGTTCAGAATAGATTTGCCTGATATTATCAGTCTGCCGATTGACTATCTTGCGGGGCTTAATACTCCGATTCCGATGCTTATTATCGGTTACTACCTGTCAAAAGCGAATTTCAAGCAGGCATTTACGGATGTCGGCGGATACATAGCAATGGCGGTGCGTTTGTTTTTAATTCCCGCCCTTGCCCTGTTTGTAATGGTTTTATTCGGAGTTGACAGTACAATAATTGTTGCTTTTATAATTGCAAGTGCGGCTCCGACCGCTGCCACAACAACTATGTTTTCGGCAAAATTCGACCGTGACGTTGAGTTGTCGGTAAGCATTGTTGCTTCAACCACGATTGTGTCCGTCATATCAATGCCGCTTTTGGTTGCCCTTGCACAAACGATTACGGGTTAGGAGTGAACGTCAATGGCACGAAGCTCAATGCAAAAACAGAAGCTTTTGTATTTAAGAAAAATAATGCTTGAAAAAACCGATGAAAACCACGGGCTGACATTAAACGAAATTATTGCGGAGCTTGAATCTTACGGGATTAAGTCTGAGCGAAAAAGCCTGTATGACGATTTGAAAATTCTTGAGAATTACGGGCTTGACGTTTGCCGCACACGAACCAAAACCGTACGATATTATGTGGGCAGCAGAGAGTTTGAAATTCCCGAGCTAAAGCTTTTGGTAGACGCAATACAAAGCTCAAAGTTTATTACGCATAAAAAGAGCCTGTCACTTATCAAAAAGCTTGAGGGGCTTGTGAGCGAAAACGACGGCAAGCAGCTTCAGCGGCAGGTATATGTTGCGAACCGAGTAAAAACAGTGAACGAAAAAATTTATTACAACGTGGATAAAATTCACAATGCAATATCCGCAAACAGACAGATTTCCTTTCTGTATTTTAAGACCGTAATAAACTTTGGCTCGGAGCAGAAAACGGCAAACGTTGTCCGCCGTGACGGCAACCCCTATATTGTATCGCCTTGGGCACTTTGTTGGGATGATGAAAATTATTATATGATTGCATATGACGAGGATGCCCAAATTCTCAAACACTACCGAGTTGATAAAATGGAGTCGATTACAGTTCTCGACAACGCCAGAGTCGGCGGTGAGAACTTTGAAAAATTTGATATTGCCGGATATTCAAAGAGCGTTTTTTCAATGTTTGGCGGCGAAGAGGCGGACGTTACACTTTCGGTTGACAACAGCCTTATCGGAGTAATAACCGACAGATTCGGTTCTGACATATTTATAACACGCGAAAGTGATTCGACATTTTGCGTTTCGGTAAAGGTTATGCTCAGCCCCCGATTTTATGCGTGGGTGTTTGGGTTTGGAAACAAGGTGAGGATAATTTCGCCCGAAAGTGTTGTCAGAGATTATAAAACAAAAATTGCCGATGTTTTGGCAGAATATGAATAAAGACAAAAAGACAAAACGGAGGCTTTTGCTCTCCGTTTTGTTATACAATGAATATGATTTAATTTTATAAAGGTATGGAAGAATAAATTCAGAGATGCAAAATTGTTGTTGCAACCGCAAAGTAAATCAACAGAGACAGCGAGTCGCAAACTGTGGAAATGAGCGGATTAGCCATAACGGCAGGGTCAAATCCGATTTTTCCGGCGATAAGCGGAAGGCTTGCGCCCACAAGCTTTGCCATAATAATTGTACCCACAAGGGTCAGCGATATAACCAAGGCGATCCAAAATGCGTTTGGTGTGCCGTTGAGGTCAAACAGCATCAGCTTAATAAAGTTTGCTGCGGCAAGCGTAACGCCGCAAAGAAACGCAACTCTGAATTCTTTCCACAGAATGAGAAATAAGTCTTTAAATTCAACCTCTCCGAGCGAAAGCGCACGGATGACCGATACAGATGCCTGAGAGCCCGCATTACCGCCCGAACCGGTAATCATAGGGATAAATGATGAAAGCACGATAACGCTTGCGAGAACGTTTTCAAACGATGAAATAATTGCACTTGTAAACGTTGCCGAAAGCATAAGTACCAAAAGCCAAGGCGCACGTTTTTTGTATATACCGAATACGCTGGTCTTCATATATGGTTTGTCGCTCGGCAAAACGGCTGCCATTTTTTCGATATCCTCGGTTGTTTCTTCCTGCAATACGTCGATAGCGTCGTCGATTGTTACGATTCCGACAAGTCGGGATTCCTTGTCAACAACCGGAAGAGCCAAAAAATTGTAATTTTGAAAAATTTTGGCAACACGCTCTTGGTCGTCAAGAGTATGAACGGAAATAACGTTTTCTTCCATCAAATCCTTTACGAGGGCATTGTCATCGGCGAGCAGCAAGTCTTTAACGGTTGTTATTCCGATTAACTTGTTGTCTGCATCGCTGACGTAGCAGGTATAAATTGTTTCTTTGTCAACGCCGGTTCTTCTGATTCGCTTTATTGCCATTTCGGCAGTCATATCGGGACGGAGTATAATAAACTCCGTTGTCATAATTGAACCCGCACTGTCTTCGGGATATTTTAAGAGCTCGTTTATTTGCTTTCTCATATCCTTGTCGGCTTGTCTGAGAATACGTTTCACGACATTTGCCGGCATTTCTTCGATAAGGTCAACCGCATCATCCACAAACAACTCGTCAACAACTTCTTTAAGCTCACTGTCGCTGAAGCCGTGAATAAGAAACTGTTGAGTTTCGTCATCCATTTCAACAAAAGATTCTGCCGCAAGCTCTTTGGGTAAAATACGAAACAAAATCGGTGTCTTTTCGTCCTGTAAATCCTCGAAAATCGCAGCAATATCATACGGTTTCATGGTTACAAGAATATCCCGCAGGGTGTTGAACTTTTTTTCCTCAAGCAAAACCCTGATAGTTTCCGTAAGTGTTACATTTACACTAACCTGATCCATTGGTCTTTCCTCCTTTTAAATTTATGGAGTAAAGACGTAAATCCACGGCAAAGCGCTAAAACAACACCGCACAATTATCTTGTACGGAAAATCATACAGCAAAATGCGCGATAAAATTGTTCGGTGATGTTTTATAAACTAAAAACCTAATGAACGCATTGCGTACATTAGCCTGGTACTTCGCCCCGGAACAACGCCTTTATTACCATCTGCGTCCATTAAATTTTCACCTCTTTGTGATATTTGATTTGGCTCTTAAAACAAAGCCGCTTATAATTATTTTATTCCATTTTAAAGTTATTGTCAACTGATTTTAGGGTTTTTGCAAATAGTTTACATTGCCTTGATTTTTTGAAAAAATACGGTATAATGAACATATATAATCCATATTTTTGCTTAATTGATTACAGATTTATTCGCACAAATTACCCAATTATAGTATATTCTTTATTCGGAGGTCAAAATGAAAGACTTAGTAAAACGTTATTTACCCTATGCACTCATTATTTTTGCGATATTTTTGATAGTGCCGTTGTTCTTTGCAAACAAAACGCTTGAAAACTTTTTTGCAATTGCCCTTTACTTTATATTTTTGGTTACAACTGTCGGCTGTTCGGCATTTTATTGCTCAAAACACGGCTTGGATTTTTTGTTTGCCCTGATTTCTCCGATTGCGTTTTTGTTTACAATGATAATCTATTGCGGCGGATTTACGCTTACCAATGTTATTTTGCTTGTGGTGTATCTTGTTGCGGGAATATTCGGACTTTTCCTCGGTGACCTTGCGTTTGGCGATGAAAGACGCAGGCGTGAACAGAAAGAAAAGAAAGAGGCAGAGGAGCTTCTGCTTGAAGCCAACCGCCGTGATGCAAGCGAAAGGGAAAGAATGCAGAGATCAAAACGCAGAGGGCAGGAAAAAGCCCGTACACGAAAAAGTGTGCCTGATACCGAAAGCGGCGATACCGTTCTAAAGGAGAGAATCCCTGCCGCAGATATTGACGATTTTGATTACGATAAATATCTTGCGGATATTGACAAAAAAGCCTCAGGTGATTATGAGGTTGATAAAATCCTTGAAGATTGGCACTCATAAGAAAATTCAAAACAGTTATGCGGCGGCAGGAAAATATTCCTTGCCGTCGTTCGTTATATCTTATTACTGTGAAAATCGCAAAGACAAAATTATTTAAAAAAATTTTAAAAGCTATTGACATAAAGTTAGGTTTAAGTGTTATCATAAATTCAGAAAGTAAAATCTTTAAAAATCGCACCTGTCTGCACTGTTTGCAATCGGTCGCAAGTTTTGTTTTATAAGCAGGGCGGAGAGTTGTTCGGATTTAATTAAATTTATGCGGAGGTCGAATTTTATGTTAGGCGATTTTACTTATTGCAATCCCACAAAACTGCATTTTGGAGAAAATGCGCTCGATTTTCTTTCTGACGAACTCAAAAATTACGGTAAAAACGTAATGCTTTGTTACGGCGGCGGTTCAATAAAGAAAAACGGCATTTATGGCAAGGTTGTTGAAATCTTAAAGGCAAACGGAAAAAATATTTTTGAAGACGGCGGAGTTATGCCAAACCCGACTGTGGATAAACTCTGTGAGGGTTGCAAAATTGCCAAAGAAAATAACGTTGATTTAATTCTTGCTGTCGGCGGCGGTTCGGTCTGTGATTATTCAAAAGCAGTTTCAGTATCGGCATACTGTGAAGACGACGCATGGGAAAAGTACTTTATGCGTATGGAAGACGTTGACAATAAAATCATCCCGGTTGGATGTGTTTTGACTATGGTTGGAACAGGCTCGGAGATGAACGGCGGTTCGGTTATTACAAATCCAAAGCAAAAGCTTAAAATCGGTCATGTTTTCGGCGAAAATGTATTTCCGAAGTTCTCTATCCTCAATCCTGTATTTACCTATACTTTGCCAAAGTATCAGATGACAGCGGGAATTTACGATATTTTTAATCACATTTGCGAACAGTATTTTTCGGGCGAGGATGACAACACCTCGGATTATATAGCCGAGGGACTTATGAAGTCTTTGGTAAACTCAAGCCGCATTGCCGTTAAAAATCCTGAGGATTACGAAGCACGCAGCAATATTATGTGGACAGCAACATGGGCGTTGAACACACTGATTGCCAAGGGCAAGACAACCGATTGGATGGTTCATATGATAGGACAGTCGGTGGGAGCTTACACAAACGCCACACACGGAATGACTTTGGCTGCCGTTTCAATGGCTTATTACCGTCATATATGCCCATACGGACTTTCAAAATTCGCACGTTTTGCAAAGAATGTGTGGAATGTTGAAACGGGCGGAAAAACCGAGGAACAAATTGCGGCAGACGGTCTTTCGGCTATGGAACAATGGATGAAAGAGCTCGGCCTTGTTATGAATATATCCGACTTAGGTGTTACCGAGGATATGATTGACGGCATTGCAGACGGTGCATTTATTATGGACGGCGGCTACAAGGTTCTGACAAAAGAAGATATAATCGGAATTCTGAAAGAAAGTATGTAATTAAAAATGTATTCAAAAAGGCACAGCGGTTCGATTATCGGAATGCTGTGCCTTTGGTTTTGCTTTTGAAATTGTAAATTGTTGTATAAAAGATGATTTTATTCGGCAGTTTTTGATTTTAGATACTTAGATACAATAGAGGTTTGTATCCCATGCGGGAATATACGGGTGATGTCTCAGAAAAATTTTGTATTCGGGATTTATTTGATTTATAAGCAGAGAAAGCCTGAAAATATCTTCAAACCTGTGGTATGCCGAGAAATTAAGTTTAGGCTTAAAGTTTTTCATAGTGTTTGTCATACCGAGCAGGGTTTCATAATCCGCACCTTCGACGTCAGCCTTTACATAGGTTGCCGCCGAACCGCACAGGATTGTGTCAACCGTTGCAACTCTTGTTGCCACACCCGATTGAGCAATCGCACTGTTACGGCCGGTTTTGTTGTTAAATGTCAACACGGTATTTTTGCTGTAAGAGCCAAGCTGCCACAATTCAATTTTCGGCATATCCAGGCAATGTGCCTTTAGCCTTTCGTAATTCTTTGCGTTCGGCTCAAGTGCAATTATTTTACGATAACTTCCACCCGAATATTTTAAAAACTCGTCAACAGTGTCACCGTTGTACGCTCCCAAATCAACATACACTTCATTGTCATTCAGTGAGAGAATGTTTTTGAATGCTTCGTCTTTTTCGGTTGTAATTTCGTCCAGCAATTCAATTTTGCCCGTATAGTAAAATTGAAGTACATTCTCAAAAACCTTTTTGGATTGCCCGTCAGCCATAAGTTTATATGCTTTTGCAATGTTTTCGGCATTATCGCTGACAAAATCGTCATCAAAAATAACATCTCCGAAAACAGGCACACTCGGAACAAACAGGGGATGAGCTTTTGCCACAGACTTTATGTTGTTCATAACGTCAGGCAGTTGGCTTGCAAAACATAATGTGACTACAAAGTCGTCAAACTCACGCTCAACGTCAGACAGCTTTTTTACCGTAAATCCGTGAAAACTTTGACCTCGAACAAATTTATCGCTTGCAATTACCGCGCTTGCTTCGATTCCGCAACGTTCAAAGGCATTGAGTACCTTGTCGGCACCGTCGCCCATTCCGTATAACACAACAGGTTTTCCGCAGGTTTTGAGTACGTTCCAAACGTTGGTTTTTATGTCAAATATATTTTGCATTGTTGTTCACCCCGTTTTTATCCGAATTCCATTTGTTCAAAAAACAATCCCGAATTGTTTTTGTGTCACGGTTGATTATACAAAAGTCGGGAATAGATATTTTCAGAGCGGTTTCGGACATAAAAAAACGCCCACCCTACTGGGTGGACACTTTTATGTGTTGGCATCTCCCTATTTTCCCGGGCCGTCGCCAGCCAAGTATCATCGGCACCACTGAGCTTAACTTCTGTGTTCGGTATGGGAACAGGTGGACCCTCAGCGTCATCAACACCAACTGTTGTTTTATGTTGCTGTCTCTCAACAACATAAATGATTATACCACCGTATTATGCATTTGTCAACAGTTTTCGCAAATTTTTTTAAAATAATTCAGGGCGGGTTTTCCGCCCTGAAATCTGTGTCAAAACTTTAAAGAATTAAATCTTGCTTTTGCTGTCGTAGTCGGTCATACATTCAACCAAAACAGCCTTTTGTGCGTGAAGACGGTTTTCTGCTTCTTCAAAAATTTCATTTGCGTGAGCTTCAAAAACGTCAGCTGTTATTTCTTCTCCGCGGTGAGCCGGAAGACAGTGAAGAACCATACATTCTTTGTTTGTAACGTCCATAAGCTCTTGGTTTATCTGATAGCCCTTAAATGCAGCCTCACGGATTTTCTTTTCTTCTTCCTGACCCATAGAAGCCCAAACGTCAGTATAAACCACGTCGGCGTTCTTTGCAGCCTCAAGCGGGCTTTCAACAATTTCAAACTTATCACCGTAGTTTTTACCGAATTCAATTATGTGCTTAGGAGGCATATAATCCTTTGGACAAGCGGCAGAAAAGCTCATACCTGTGCTGAGTGCGCCCACGATAAGTGAGTTCATCATATTGTTGCCGTCACCGATAAAGCACATCTTGAGACCTTCGAGTTTGCCCTTAAATTCA
>CAVBYX010000001.1:0-51692 GCA_963599905.1 Acutalibacteraceae bacterium | reverse complement strand
AGCTTGCAAATGTAACACTTACACTTGACCTTACAAACTTTAACGC
Organism: Acutalibacteraceae bacterium; assembly: GCA_963599905.1. Lineage (GTDB taxonomy): Bacteria > Bacillota > Clostridia > Oscillospirales > Acutalibacteraceae > Ruminococcoides. The sequence goes on along the minus strand of CAVBYX010000001.1, from coordinate 51,646 downwards.
CACAACAAAGGAAGGCGCTAAGTTTACAATTGATATCGTTGATGCAACAGAGCCTGTAGCAGCAAGCACATACATTGTTGCAGGTACAGAAAACCTCTGCGGTACAAACTGGGATGCAAACAATGCAGACAACCAGATGACAAAGAATGACGACGGCACATACTCGAAGGTATTTGAGGATGTAGACGCAATCGGCGAAATTCAGGTACAGGTTGTAGAGCATCAGGACGGCGTAGAAGAGCCAATCTGGCACGGCTATCCGGGAAGCTTTAACGTAGCAAAGATTGTAAAATCAGCTTGCGACGTAACAGTAACATACGATCCTGAGTCAGGCGAAATCACTGTAACAGGTGACGGCGTAGAAGACAAGACATTTGAAGTTGATGCAATTCGTGCGGTAGGTAACGGCGACGGAACATGGCTTAACGGCGTAGCATGGGATCCCGCCGACGATGCAAACAAGTTGGAAGAAGTTGCAGAAAACGTTTACCAAATCACATACGAAAATATTGAAGAGTTTGATGCGTACCAGGTTAAATTTGCCGCAAACGGCACTTGGAACGACAACTGGGGCGGCGTATTCACAGCTTCGGGCGAAGTAACAGACGCAGTTTACAATTCATCAGACAACATTACATTTGAAGTACCTTATGAGCTTGCAAATGTAACACTTACACTTGACCTTACAAACTTTAACGCCACAACAAAAGAAGGCGCTAAGTTCACAATCGACATCGTTGATGTAACTCCAAAGGCAAGCAGCTATGGTGATGTTGACGGTGACGGTGTAATTACTGTTGATGATGCTACACTGGTTCAGAAAGCAGGTCTCGGAATTATTACTCTTGATGACGCTCAGACAGTTCTCGCTGACGTAAACGGCGACGGCAGAGTTTCTATTCTTGACGTTACATTAATCCAGAAATATATTGCAGGCGGCTATCAGAACACAGGTCTTGTTGGTCAAACTGTACAATAATCAAAATTCCAAACCTTGAATTTATGAAGCTCCGCTTTTGCGGGGCTTCTTTTTTGTTCTGAACCCACAGCAGAGGCAGAAAATGTTTTTCTGCAACTTATTTGTTTTGTATGACAATAAACTAAAAACAACGCAGCACAAAATCAATGCTGCGTTGTTTTGGTTTATTTATTAATTTTAATGAAATATTCGGGTTGCTTACAGAGGCGGCTTTACGCACTCATCTGTGTACTGTAACACTCGGATTTTTTTCAAAGAGCAAATCTTGCGACAGATTTTAAGGTGGCGCATTGCATTATAAATCCCAACTCGGAATATATTTTGTATCTGCCGCCGACAAATCCTGAGTGAATCCGTCCATACCGCTTAAGAACAACTCTCGTTTAACCTTGTCATACTCACGTTCGGTCAACTTGCGGTTTAGCCTCGGGTAATCCTCCGCTTTTCCCGCAGGTACGTACTGACACATAAGACTTACCAGAATATCCTTGCTAAAGTGCTTTTTTAAAATATCTATAACACCGATACTGTTTTTGGTGTGAGAGGGCAGAATGAGATTTCTGACAATAACGCCTTTTGTAAGCATATTGTCCTTGTCAAACTGAGGTTTGCCAACCTGAAAAAGCATTTCTTTTATTGCAGCCGTTGCGATTTCGACATAATTCGGTGCGGACGAAAGCTTAACGGCAAGTTCGTTATAGCTGTATTTGAAGTCCGGAAGATAAATGTCAACCAAACCGTCGAGCATACTCAGGGTTTTTGGCGAAGTGTAGCCGCTGCAATTGTACACAATCGGAATGTTCGGCTTGTAAATTTTTAAGCTTTCGACAACAGCGGGAACAAAGTGATCTGCCGTAATAAGATTGATGTTGTGAACACCGCTTTTTTCAAGCATTTTATAACATTCGGCAAGACGCTTTGGGGTTATTGTGATACCTTTGTGCTCGGCTGAAATCTCATAATTTTGACAATAGACGCATCTCATTGTGCAGCCCGAAAAAAACACCGCACCGCTTCCGTTTTTACCGCTTATGCACGGTTCTTCACCGAAATGCGGTGCAACTCTTGCCACTACGGGAAGAGTTCCCATTTGGCAAAAACCGTTTCCTGCGTGCTCGGTTCTTTGGGCATTGCACTTTCTTGGACATAAATTACAAATCATAATCATCACCAATATTATTATAGCACAAAATATTCTGTTGTTAAAGTCCTATTTTAGGACTTTGTGACAGATTTCAAAAAAACTCAAAATCCGTTAAATAGTCCTCTATTACATATACAAAGTGGCACGGCTCAACTTTAAGCTCATTGCAAAGCTTCGCAAGCTCCTTTATTTTGGAATAATCGTCGGTTATTCCGGTAATTGAGTCAACCGCATTATCGTCAATTACCAAGTCGATTCCGTATTCCTTACGAGTGCCGCATATTGCGATATTAATTCTGTATTCTACCATTATACCTCACATAAAGTGATAAAATCACACAAAAATCATATCAGACACTTGTTGTGTAGTCAATATTTTTGTGCATTATATTGACATTCATTTTATCGTTTTGTAACAGGACATTACTCTGAGGGGTAAAAATTGTTAAATTTATTTATATTGTCAAAAAATCAATAAATCCAAAAACACATTTAATCATTTAATTTGCTGTATTTGTTGACTTTAGTTAATGTATATGATAAATTTTTAATATATTATTACTTGCGGATAATATTGTGCTAAATTCTAAATCTTATACTGTATATTTTAGAGTTTACGCATCCTGCTTTTACGTTGAAAAGCATAACAAAAATGCATAACCTTTTTTTGATTTCGTGTCTGTTAAAAAATAGGGATTGTTAAACGGGAGACAAGATTATGATTTATGTTGAAAATCTCAGAAAGGAATTTAAAAAGACTGTTAAGGAACCGGGGTTGCTCGGAAGCTTTAAGTCGCTTTTTCATCCCAAGAGCGAAAAAATCGTAGCGGTTGACGACATCGGTTTTGAAGTTCCCGAGGGTGAAATTCTCGGCTTTATCGGCCCCAACGGCGCAGGAAAAAGCACTGTTATAAAAATGCTTACGGGTATTCTTACGCCAACATCGGGCAAGTGCACAATCAACGGCAAAAATCCGACCGTTGACCGCAAAAGCTACGTTAAGGAAATCGGAGTGGTCTTCGGTCAAAGGACTCAGCTTTGGTGGGATTTGCCGCTCAGAGAGACTTACGGCGTGTTAAAAGAGATTTATGAAGTTCCCGAGGAGCGCTATCACAAGCGAATGGCTTTTTTGAACGAAGTTCTTGACCTTGAAAGCTTTATTACAAGTCCCGTTCGTACCCTGTCGCTGGGTCAGAGAATGAGAGCGGACATTGCGGCTTCTCTTTTGCACAGCCCAAAGGTTTTGTTCCTTGACGAACCCACAATCGGACTTGACGTTGTTGTAAAGGACAATATAAGAAATGCAATCGACTACATAAACAAGACGGAAAAAACCACGGTTATTCTTACAACCCACGACCTTGCCGACATTGAAACGCTTTCAAAAAGAATTGTAATGATTGACAAGGGGCAAAACGTGTTTGACGGCACTGTTTCAGAGCTTAAAAGCAAATACGGTCAGATTCGTGAGCTTAATTTTGATACCGATACGGTAAATGCAGAGCAGGTGCTTGCTTATGCGGAACATTTCGGAATCGGCGGTGACGTTGTAACGACAGAGACCGACGGAAAGTCCGTAAAGGTGCGTTTTAACAGCTCGGTTGTGCCTGTGTCCGATATGCTTTCTTATACGCTGGGAAAGATAAATGTGAATGATATAAGCGTTAAGGACGCCGACATCGAAGAAATCATTCGCAGACTCTATAAGCAGGGGGTGCGGGATGAAGAGGAAGCTTAAAATCTATACGCCCTTTATTAATGCCGGAATACAGGAAACAGCCACATATCGCATAAACTGGATATTCTATATGCTAGGCAACGTGTTTGCGTGCTTTGTTTCATACTTTATATGGAAAGCGGTGTACGCTTCAAGCGGCGAAAGCTCAATGAACGGATTTACAATGCCGCAGATGGTTGTTTACATCTTTCTTATGTATTTGACAAGCACAATGGTTTCAAGCGACTCCGCTTATCTGATTGGCGAAGAAATACGCGACGGATCGATAGCGATGAGATTGGTCAAGCCCGTAAGCTTTAACGGCACATTTTTGTTTCAGGAAATCGGCAATAAGCTGATGACAATCTGCGTTCTCATTATTCCGCTTGTTGTCGGTGTTGAAATTGTCAGAGTATTGTTTACAGGCTCCGTACAATTTAATTTTGTAAGCTTTCTGATTTACATACTCAGCTGTGTTTTTGCTTATCTTATAAACTTTTTCTTTAATATTTGTTTTGGCTTTATTGCTTTTATAATAAAATATCTTTGGGGAGTCAATCTGATGAAAAATTGCATTGTCGGTTTTTTGTCGGGAACAATAATACCGCTTGCGTTTTTGCCCGAGCCGCTTGAGCAGGTGTTTTTGTTTTTGCCGTTTTCTTCGCTCAACTATACTCCCGTAATGATATATATGGGGATGTACAGCGGAGCAACGCTTTTGTATTATATTTGCCTGCAAATATTTTGGGTTGCGGCATTTTGGGGAATGTCAAAGCTTTTTTGGCACATATGCGTTAAACATCTTTCGGTACAGGGGGGCTGAGAATGAGACAGATTAGAAGAATGTTAAAAATTCACCGAATTTTTATTGCCCAGGAACTGAAACGAATGATGGAATACAAGGGCGATTTTGTTGTCGGAATTATCGGCTTTCTTATGGTGCAATGTTCAAACCTGCTGTTTTTATGGATTATTTTCAGCCAAATACCCGACCTTATGGGTTGGACTGTAAATGAAATAATCTTTATTTACGGTTTTTCGCTGATTCCGAAAGGTATTGACCACCTTTTGTTTGACAATCTTTGGTCTATCGGTCACTTTATCGTGCGCAAGGGCGATTTTGACAAATATCTGACGCGTCCGATTAACACGCTGTTTCACGTTATGGTTGAAAAAGTCCAAATTGACGCTTTGGGTGAGCTGATTATGGGAATTGCGCTTGTTTGTGTTGCCCTGCCGAGTCTTTCGATTGAGTGGTCGGCGATGAAGATAATACTCGGAATTGTCGTTATTCCCTTTGCAACCTTGATTTACACGGGAATAAAAATCGCAACGTCGGCGGTTGCCTTTTGGACAAAGCGAAGCGGAAATATAATCTATATGTTTTATATGGTGAATGATTTTGCCAAGTATCCCGCAACTATTTACAATAATGCGGTAAAATGGATTATCACCTATGTTATTCCGTTCGCTTTTACTTCCTACTATCCCGCAAAGTATATTCTGACAGGAGACAATCCGCTTTATAATATAGGACTTACGGTTGCGGTTTCGGTTGTTCTGATGATTATCGGAATTGTAATTTGGAATAAGGGAATAGGAGCTTACGAGAGCGCAGGAAGCTGATTGAAACAATCGGTATGTCTTCGGAAAATTATGTATACAATTTGTACAAAAAACGTCTGCAAAGTTTGGCTTGCAGACGTTTTATATATTTCTTAATAAGAAATATATAAAATTCTCAGTTTGTTAAAATATATTTGGATATATTTTATATGCTATGTTAAAGCGGAGAAAACAATTTGCGAAGCTTGGTTTTTGTCGGAACGGCTTCGATTGATTGTTAATCAAAGCAACTTGGCACGGCAATTTATTAAAACAGGGAGTGAATATTATGAAATTCAAAAAGTCGATTTCGTTATTGCTTTCCGCTGTGATGTTGATGGGTTCGGCTTCGTTTGCCGCAAGTGCGGCAAGCACCGATGAGGACTCTGTTTCGGGTTCTTACTACAACTCAAGTTACCTTGAAAGCTATGCAAGCAAGGCTTATAACGAATCAAATCTCGGAAGCACGTACAGCGCCGCTTCCACAACGTGGAAAACATGGTCGCCCGATGCAAGCTCCGTCAAGGTTAAGCTTTACAAAACAGGTTCGGACAATGAATCGGGTGCGGGAGTAATCGGCGAGTACGCCTTGACCAAAAACAGCACCACGGGCGTTTGGTCAACCACACTTACAGGTGATTATAAAAACATTTATTACACATACTTGGTTACGGTGAACGGCAAAACCAACGAAACGCAGGACGTTTATTCAAAGGCTGTCGGCGTAAACGGAAACCGTTCGATGGTAGTTGACCTTGATTCAACCGACCCTGACGGCTGGAGCAGCGACAGCCACGTTTTGTTTGACAACGCAGCCGAGGCTGTTGTTTGGGAAGTGCACGTTCGTGACTTTTCGGCATCGAGCACTTCGGGTGTAAGCGAAGAAAATCAGGGCAAGTACCTTGCATTTGCGGAGGGCGGCACAAAGCTTAACTCCGATACAAGCGAAAGCGCCGTTTCAACAGGAATAGATTATCTTGTCGAGCAGGGCATCAATTGCGTTCAGCTTATGCCTGTCTATGACTTTCAGTCGGTTGACGAAGCCGCCGGCGGTTCGTCATCAAACCGTAACTGGGGTTACGACCCACAAAACTACAATGCGCCCGAGGGTTCTTATTCTTCAAATCCGTATGACGGAAACACAAGAATCACCGAATTTAAGCAAATGATTCAGGCTTTGCACGACAGAGGGATTTCGGTTGTAATGGACGTTGTTTACAACCATACCTATGCTACCGAAGGTTCCTGCTTCTCAAAGACCGTTCCGGGCTATTATTACAGAATGACTTCTTCTTCAACGTACTCAAACGGTTCGGGCTGCGGTAATGAAACAGCGTCCGATAAGCTTATGTACAGAAAGTATATGATAGATTCAATAAAATACTGGGCGGATGAATATCACATTGACGGTTTCCGTTTTGACCTTATGGGAATTCACGACATAACCACAATGAACGATATCCGTTCTGCGCTCGACGGACTTTATTCCGACGGCTCGGGCAAGAAGATTTTGATGTACGGCGAACCTTGGACGGGCGGTACAACCGCTATCTCCGACGGTTGCTCACAGTCAAGAGCTTCTTCGCTTGATTCAAGAGTCGGTATGTTCTGCGATTCATACCGTGACGCAATCAAGGGCGGCACAGACGATGCAACCACAGGATTTGTCCAGGGCAACACCGATAAAACATATAATGTTGTTCAGGGCGTTCAGGGCAAGGGCTTCGGAGCAAAAGCTCCGTCTCAGACGATTGCTTATGCGGACGCTCACGATAACCTGATTTTGTGGGATAAGATTTTGAAGAGTAATTATTCTTCCGACTATTCTTCAACAAGCGAGTCGTTTAAGGGACAGATGAAAGAAGTTATGACGTTGCTGATGACTTCACAGGGCGTACCGTTTATGACCGCAGGTTCGGAATTCTGCCGCACAAAGCAGGGGGATTACAACAGCTATAAATCAAGTGACGCAATCAATGCGATTGATTGGACGAGAGTAAAGAATTACTCTGATGTTGTTGCATATTACAAGGGACTGCTTGCAATAAGAGAAAATTACACTCCGATGCACAGCGGTACATTCAATACTCCGTCATTCCAGTCTAATTACGGTTATGTTGTGGCTTATACATATTCCAACAACAAATCCGACGAGTGGGGCGATGTTTGCGTTCTTGTAAACAGCGGTTCACAGGCATATTCAATTACATTAAACGGCAGCGGCTGGACAGTTGTTGCAAACCAAAATTCTGCGGGTCTTAAGAGTCTCGGAACGGTATCCGGCAACTCTTATACTGTTCCCGCAAAGAGTGCGGCTGTGCTGGTTCAAAGCTCTACTTTCTCAAGACTTGATGTAAAGACGGATAATTTCGGCACGTTGACAGTTAAACACGTTGACGACAGCGGCAATGTGCTCAAGACTTCAACGTCAAAATACAGAGACGGTTCAACATATCGTTCTCTTCCCGACAGCACAATTTTGTTTGACCACGAGCTTATTGCCACAGAGGGCGCAACCTCGGGCAAGGTAGTGGGCGGCAACGACTATACCGTAACCTATAAATATAAGTCAGACGGAATTTTATCGGGATACCTTAAGGTGAACTATGTTGACAGCAACGGCAAGAGCGTCAAAGATGTGGAGTCACAGCGCCTTAAAGCAGGCGAGTCGTATGATGTTTCGGCTCCCGCAATTCAGGGCTATCAGCTTGATACCGACAAATATCCCGAAATGACGAAGGGAACTTTTTCGGGCAGCGACACAACAATTACGTTCACTTATAAAGCTCTTGATTCCGCAAGCACAAAGGTTCACTACTACAATTCAAACAATTGGAGTTCAATCAGGTGCTATGCGTATACCGATGACGGAAAACAGCCTTGCGGCACATGGGATACTGCCACAATTATGACAAGCGAGGGCAACAACTGGTATGTTTGCGACGTGCCCGCCTCCTGCGCTTATGTAATGCTTCACCCGGCTTCAGGCTCCGGTCAGGAACCGGGACAGGGAGAATCGGGATACCTTGTATCGGGAGAAAGTTGGATTCAAAATAAAACCGCTTCGTTTAACACTAAAATTGTTACAAGCCATATAGACATTACGACGGGCAAGAAGATTGCAAGTGACGTTGTTGAAAGCAAATCAAAGGTAACAACCTCAGAAAGTTACACAACATCCGCAGTTTCGGGCAGAACAGATGTAATTACGCCTGCAAACGCAACAGGCAACTGCAGTGCGGGCGTTGTGAATGTTGTTTATCTTTACAACGGCGGTTCGCAGCCCGATACTCAACCGACAACTTCGGTTCAGCCCACAACCGCAGAACCGACAACGGAGCCGACAACCGCACCGTCAAAATATTACTACGGTGACGTTAACCTTGACGGTAAAGTTGATATTTCCGATTCAACCGCAATACAGATGTACTTGGATTCGTCAATATCATTCAGCGATTTACAGACGGCTCTTGCCAATGTCGGCGGCGAAGGTGTAAATATCAAGAGCGCAACATACATTCAGAAATATATCGCAAATGTAGGCGGCACAGGCAAAACGGGCGAACCGTACTACGGCGGAGAGACTACTACCGTTGCTCCGACGGTTCCCGATCCGACAGAAGCAACCCAGCCTACAACACAGTCGGATAAAATTACCGTATATTATGAAAACAACGACAATTGGTCGTCCGTAAAAGCGTATTACTGGAGTGATTCCGATACAAAGATGACAACTTGGCCGGGTGAGTCAATGACAAACGTGAGCGGCAATGTTTATAAGCTTGAGATTCCGAACGACGCAACAAACGTAATTTTTACGGACGGCGTTAATCAGACAGATGATATTGCTTTGCAGGGCGGAAACAAAATTTACACGAACGGCGGCTGGAGCGATTATTCCGAGGGCACAAATCCCACAACTTCTCCCGTTGATACGACTGACCCTGTATCTGCCGATAAGTACACAATAACCTTTACAAACAATGTGAATTGGAGCACGGTAAATTGCTATTATTGGAGTACATCGGATAAAAGTATGGTAGCTTGGCCGGGCAATGCAATGACATATTCGGCAACCAATGATTACGGTCAAGAAATTTACACAATCGAAATACCGAGCACGGCAGACCATATTATTTTCAATAACGGCGGTCAGTGCCAAACGGTTGATGTTTCGGTGACAGGCAGTGCAAAGTATTATATTTCGGGTGGTTCCGAAAGTGCGTATACGGTTGCAACTTGGAAGTAACCTTGTGATATTTTGATGCCGCAAATATTATTTTGTTTGTTGTTTGAATTTCTTAATATCAATATAAAATAACAAAAAGCGTGTCCGCCAACTTCTATTGTCCGTTTTTTACGGACTTGTTCAAACGGTTGGGCACGCTTTCGGCATATTTTTGACAAACATTAAGAGCCGTACCGATTGACTCGGTACGGCTCTTTTACAATTTGTATAAAATTTTAATATTATATTATTGTTCCGCCGCCGACAACATAATCGCCGTCATACAAAACAACAGCCTGTCCTTTTGATATTGCTCTTTGCGGTTTGTCAAAAACAATGTGAAGTGTGTTGTCGTCAATTTGTTCAACGGTAGCGTTTTGCTCGGGCTGATTATAGCGAACACGGGCTTTTATATGTAGGGGCGACGTGATTTTGTCAACCGAAATAAGATTAATGTCGGTTGCATATAATTCCCTTGAAAACAGTCGGTCGTCAGTGCAGAGGATAACCTTGTTTTCGTCAAGATTTTTTTCTTTTACATACATAGGGCGGGGAAGAGCCAAGCCGAGACCCTTGCGCTGACCTATTGTGTATCTGATGATTCCCTTATGCTTTCCGAGAACCTTGCCGTTTTCATCGACAAAATCTCCGTCAGGATAAACTTTGCCCGTGTATTGCTCAATAAACCCGGCGTAGTTGCCGTCGGGTACAAAGCATATATCCTGGCTGTCGTGCTTGTGTGCATTAATAAGCCCGAGTTCATCGGCAAGCTTTCGCACATTTTCCTTTGTCATTGAGCCGAGGGGAAACATCGTTTTTGCAAGCTGCTTTTGAGTTAAGGAATACAATACATAGCTTTGGTCTTTGGTGTTGTCGATGGATTTTTTCAGCAGGTATCTTTTTGAGCCTTCGTCATATTCGATTGTTGAGTAATGACCGGTAACTACATAATCAAAGTCAAGTTCCTCTGCTCTTCGCAGCAATTTTTCAAATTTTATGAAGCGATTGCAGTCAATACAGGGATTCGGAGTGGCTCCGTTTTCGTAAGCGTTTATAAATCTTTTGATTACGGTGTCTTTAAAGCTGTCCTTAAAATTATAAACGTAGTAGGGAATACCGATTTTATAGCAAACGTTGCGGGCGTCGTCTATATCATCAAGCGAACAACAGGTTTTTTCGCGCTTTTCTCCGATGTCTTCGTTGTCAAACAGCTTAAGCGTTATTCCGGTTGCCTCAAATCCGTTTTTCTGTGTAAGATATGCCGCAACAGAGCTGTCAACTCCGCCGCTCATGGCAATAAGTGCTTTTTTTGGCATTATTATCAACCCAGTCTAATCATTTCGTCAATACATTTTTTAGCGTCGGTGATTGTTTTGTCATCGAGATTGATTTCTTCTCCGCCGTTGCCGTTAAGACAATTGTAAACGTCAACAAGCGTGGTGGATTTCATATTCGGACAAATCAGTTTCAGCGTAAGGAAGCGGAATTTTTTGTCGGGACATTCGTATTGCAGATGTTCGGCAATGCTGATTTCGGTTCCGATTATAAACTCCTTTTTGTCGGATTGCTTTGCGTAGTTCATTATGCCCGACGTTGAACCGACATAATCCGCCGCTTCGACAACGGACGGGATACATTCGGGGTGAACAAGAAGCTCGGCGTCGGGATAAAGCTCTCTTGCTTTTTTTACGTCATCCGTGTTTACGCAGGCGTGAATCGGACATCCGCCGCTCAAAAGCTTGATGTTTTTGTCGGGACATTGCTTTGCAACATAGTCTCCGAGGTTGCAGTCGGGTATAAAAAGAATATTTTTGTTATCAATATTGTTTACGATTTTTACGGCGGAAGAGCTTGTGACACAGACGTCGCAAATGGTTTTCAGCTCGGCTGTCGTGTTGATGTAGGCAACCACCGTGTAATCGGGATACATTTTTTTAACCTGAGAAATAAGCTGCCTGTCCATTTGGTCAGCCATTGAGCAACCAGCAAGCGGCTGAGCAAGGTAAACGGTTTTATCGGGTGAAAGAATTTTGCAGGTTTCAGCCATAAAACGGACGCCGCACATAAGTATGTTTTTATTTTTGACCTTGCTTGCGTCAACGCTCAGCTTGTAGCTGTCTCCCGTAAAATCCGCTATTTCAAGGATTTCGTGTGCCTGATAGCTGTGAGCAAGTACACAAACGTCTTTTTCTTTTTTCAGCTTTAATATTTTTTCCTGAATCAGAGATATATCCATATTAGTTAAATTCCCTTCAAGTATTGATTTTTTGTGACTTTTATGTTAAAATAACAGTCAAAGATATTATACATTTAATATTCGGCATATGCAATAGGATTGTGACCTTATTGCGGTTATTTTATTATTTTAACAACTTTTATTTGCCGTGCGTTTGATTTTTTTACAAAAAAATTTGAAAATGCTATTTACTTATTAAAATTTGTGTGTTATTATAATAGCAATAATTTATTTAAAATTATTTAGGAGGTAATTTATTATGAAAAAGTTATTGGTTTCTGCCATTGCAGTTTTATTGGTTGCATTTTCAGCCGTTCCGGCTTTTGCGGCTACCGTTGCAAGCCCTGTTGCAACTCAGCCACGAGTAGTATGCGGAACTTCAACAACTAAGGATTCGGGTTCAATTTCTCCAAAGACAGGTTCCGATTCACTTCCGTTTGCTGTAATTGCAGTTTCCGCAATCGGTTGCGCTTCTGCTGCCGCTGTATTGGCAAAGAGAAAAGCTAAAGAAAACTGATTTTGCAATAAGACATAATATCTGTTGTAAATATCATATCATATTGTAAATTTTTGTTCTTCTTATATAAAGGTTGCCAATAAAGGTAGCCTTTATTTTTTGTATGAGATAATTGACATTATTCCACAATAATGTTAAAATTGCTATTGTATATATAGTTGTTAAGGTGATGTATTATGAGAATAGACAGAAAAACCAAGAACACGTTGATTATTTCCGCGATTGTGGTTTTTGGTTTGGCAATAGCGGTAACTTGTGCATATCTTGTGTACAAGACAATTGTTACCAATAATACCACTACGGCTTACAACAATATTGCGAGTTCATACGCAGCCGATGTTTATAATGATATAGAAGCAACCGGTGCGTCGGGGGAAAAGATTGAGAATCCTATTGACTTTGAATCGCTAATGGAGGAAAACGACGAAGTGTACGCTTGGATAGTTGTTCCGAATACAGACGTTAATTATCCCGTGCTGCAAAGTGAATCGGACGATAATTATTATTTGAGTCACGATATAGACAAAAACTACAGTTTTCCGGGAGCAATTTACAGTCAGTCCTGCAATTCCAAGGATTTTACCGACAGAGTTACGGTTTTGTACGGTCACAATATGGCAAACGGCAGTATGTTTAACGGTTTGCATAATTTTGAGGACGAAACATTTTTTGATGAGAATAAGTATTTCTACATATATACTCCGGGTCATAAGTTGACATACGAGGTTGCTGCGGCGTTGCTTTATGATGACAGGCATATTATGAATTCGTTTGATTTTACAGATGATGAGGTTTATCAGAAGTTTATAGATTCTATGCTTTCTCCTCATTCCGTAAACGCAAATGTCAGAGAGGGTACAAGTGTTACGATTAACGATAAAATTGTTATTTTGAGTACATGTCCTAATTATGCTTCGGGACGTTATCTTGTTCAGGGGGTGCTTATAAACGATGAACAAACACAATGATGAGGAAAAATCGGTAAACGGGCAAACGGGAGCCGATGAAATTAAAGACGGTGTCGATACCGAAAAAAATACGGAAAATATACAGGAAAACACCGACGCAAATTCGCAAGAGTCATCCGAAAACAGACCGGATGAGGAAATCTATATGTCAAAGGAGTATTCCCTCAGAGAGCCTGTTCAAAGAGACGAACGTCAGGTTTCCGATGAATGTGACGATTATGTTTTTAAAATTCCAAAAAAGCACAGGTCTCATTCTTCTTCGGGAAGTCACCACCACCATCACCACCACGGTCACAGCAGCCATCATCACCATCACAAAAAGAAGATGAAGACTTGGAAGAAGGTTTTAATCACCGCATTGTGTACATTGATCGGTTTGGTAGTCGCTTTTACGGGAACACTTGCCTTTTTGATGTATAAGGGTGAACAAGAGCTTAAAAATAATGATTATTCGATTAATGCTCCGGACGGTTTGGGAGCTATTTCTCAAAATGACGGTCAGTACATAAGCTATAACGGCGGACTGTACAAATATAAAGAAGATGTTATCAATATGATGTTTATGGGTGTTGATAAGAGAAGCTTGGACGAAATCAACGAAAATCAAACAGGCGGTCAAGCCGACGTTGACGTTTTAATGGCAATTGATACCCTCAGCAATAAGGTATATATGATTAATATTCCGCGTGATACTATGACGGACATCCCGGTTTATGACGTTAACGGGGCATATGTCGGAATGGAAGAATCACAGTTGTGTCTTGCGTATGCATACGGCGACGGTAAAGCCACAAGCTGTTCAAACGTTGTAACCGCAGTAAAAAACTTGTTTTATAACATTCCCGTTAATTTGTATTTCTCACTTGATTTAGACGGTATTTCGGAGGTTAACGACAGCGTCGGCGGCGTTGATGTTGTATCGCCGAGCACCATAGGTACTTTTCATGAGGGTGTAACATATCACCTTGAGGGAGTGGAAGCGGAAAACTTTATAAGAACACGTGACAGTGAAAATGTTGAGGCAAACCTTGAAAGAAACTCAAGACAACAGGCTTATGTTGAAGCGTTTATGAAAAAATTTGTCGCCAAAACAAAGCAGGACATAACCACTCCTGTTAAATTGTTTAATGCAACCTCTCCGTACTCCTGTACGAATTTGGGTGTTTCTGCAATTTCATATTTGTCAAAATGCGTAGTTATGGGTAACGGAATGGATACGGAGATTCTTAATGTTCCCGGAGATATGAGCATGGGCGACGAATATGCGGAGTATCGAATCAGAGAACAGGAATTTTTTGAACAATTTTTAAGCGTATTTTACGATAAGGTCGCTTAATTAAACGGTTATTCAAGCCCTTTAGTCAAACACATAACTGCGTTAAAGTATGTTAAAATTTAAAAAAGCACAAAAAGTGCTTTACTTTTTTAAACGGTTGTGGTAGACTGAAAGCGTAAATTAAATTTGGATTATGTTATGGGAGGAAAAATTATGAAAAACAAGACTTCTAAAATAATGGCAATTTTGTTTGCGGTTGTACTTATGGCAATCTCATGTACTTCGGCTTTTGCGGCTGAAAGTCCGACAGGCGGTAAGGCAGTAAACGTTGTTGTAACTCCGTCTGAGGGCGGTTCGGCTAAGTATGAGGCAGTTTCTGAAGTAGGCAAAGGTCCGAACGGCGGTACTCTTATTGCA
The DNA here is from genome assembly GCA_963599905.1 of Acutalibacteraceae bacterium. Taxonomy (GTDB): domain Bacteria; phylum Bacillota; class Clostridia; order Oscillospirales; family Acutalibacteraceae; genus Ruminococcoides. The sequence goes on along the minus strand of CAVBYX010000001.1, from coordinate 36,559 downwards.
ATCAGCCCTGTAGCCAATGACGGCTATACTTTTACCGAGTGGACTATTACAGGTGAATTTTTCTTTAATTCAGGTTCGTTTTATTCCGCAGACGCTGTAATTGAAGCTTTTGGTGACATCACAGCTGTACCTAACTTTACAAAGAGCGGTTCTTCAGACGCAACTTCACCTTCTGCCACAACAGCTGCGGCAGCTTCCGGCAGCTCATCGGGCAGCAGCACTTCAGTTGTTACAAACACAAGCAAGACTTCTCCGCAGACAGGTACAACACCTGTTCTTCCGATTGCCGTTTGGGCAATTGCACTTGCTTCAATCGGTGCGGTGATTGTAAGTCGCAAATTAAGCAAATAAAATTAAGCAAATAATTGTCAATTATTTCGCCCTTGTAGAAATGCAAGGGCTTTTTATTTTTGTTTGGCATATATGTTGTTATGTTAATACGGCGGTTATATCGTTGACATAAGAGATATATTGTTATATAATTCAAAAGAAACAGTAAACTGTACTTTTTGTAAACATTCGATTGCACAATTACCTATATTGTAAATTGTGTGATTTGTTATGTTAATTTTTGTGGTGTATTATATGGGAAATAACGGTAATAAACAAAAAAAGAAGTTCCTTTATGTTTTACTGGTTGTGTTTTTGGTGATTGTTTTGATAGGCCTCGGTTGCGTGCTTTTTATTTTTGTTAATAATTGGAAGGCACAAAATGATTATAACAACATCAAATCTTCGGTTGAAGCAACAAACGCACAGTCTCAAACGTCGGATACTTATGATAAAACAACAGGCGACGCCGATTTGGCTGAAAACCCGATTGATTTTGATTCTCTTGCGGATATAAACGATGAAATTTATGCTTGGATAACAATTCCGAATACAAATGTTGATTATCCTGTTTTGCAGAGCAAGACAAACGACTTGTTTTACATTGACCATGATGTAAACAAAAATTACCTTTTTGCGGGCTCGATTTATTCTGAGCTTTCGAATTTACGTAATTTTTCCGACAGAGATACTGTGCTTTACGGTCACAATATGCTTGACGGAAGTATGTTTGCGGATTTGCATAAATTTGAGGACGAGGATTTCTTTAACGAGAACAGATATATCTACGTTTATCAGAAAAACAGAAAGTTGACATATGAAATTGTTTCTGCCTACAACTACGATTCAAGGCATATAATGAATTCGTTTAATTTTGCCGACGATAATGTGTTTGAAGAGTATATAAACGACGTTATGAATCCTCATTCGAGCGTTCATAACGTTAACAGTGACGTTGAACTTAATCTTGACAGCAAGCTGCTTACTCTCAGCACGTGTCTAAACGGCAACAATGACGGCAGATTTTTGGTACAGGGGGTGTTAATTAAAGATGAGCAAACATACTGACAAAAGATATGTTTTCAGTGACGAAATTCAGAACAGTGCCGACGAAGAACATAACGAAGCCGGTAAAAACAACGAATCAAATGATAAATCTGTTTTTTTGGTTCCGAGGTTGCACGGAAAAAGAAAAAAGAAATCTTCTCATAAAAGCAAACACAGACGTTTAAAACGTTGGCAAAGGATAGTTATCATCGTTTTAAGTGTGCTTATTGCGCTTGTACTTGCCGCTATCGGAACGGTGGCGGTGTTGCTTAACAGCGGCAAAGACGAAATGACAACAAAAATAGATGAAGTTTCGCTTAAGATGCCTGATAATATCGAAAACCATGATAACGGTGAGTATATTACCTATAAAGGCAACAGATATATGTATAACGAGAATTTGGCAAGCATTCTGTTTATGGGAGTGGATAAACGCGATTTTGAAACCGAGGACGACAGCTACGGTCAAAACGGTGATGCGGACGCGTTGATGCTTTTGGTTTATGACACCGACACATCAAAGTCAAACCTTATAAGTATATCCCGTGAAACCATTGCGGATGTTGAAGTTTACTCGACTTCGGGTGAGTATGTAGGTACAAAAAAAGAACAAATCTGCCTTGCGTACTCATATGGTGACGGCAAGGAAAAAAGCTGTGAAAACGAAGTGGCAGCAGTAAGAAAATTGTTTTATAACGTTCCGATTAATTCTTATGTCGCACTTGATTTGGACGGCATATCATATATAAACGATGCGGTCGGCGGCGTAGAGCTTACACCTATTGAAACCTTCAGAAACTTTACCGAGGGCGAGGATGTTACGCTGTGGGGAAAAGACGCAGAATCATATGTGCGTTATCGTGACACAACCAAGCTTTTGTCAAACAACAGTCGTATGAAAAGACAAAAGCAATATCTTAACGAGTTTTTCAATCAGCTTGTTGCCTCAAGCAAAGCCGATATAACAACTTTGCTTGATTTATATAATGCCGCTTTGCCGTATATGATGACAAATTTAGGTGCAAACAAGGCAGTGTATCTTGCGAGTGAAGCCTTGCAAAACAATTTCGGCGCATTAAATTTGCAGAATGTGCCCGGTGAAGTAACAATGGGTGAAAAATATGCGGAATATCATATTGATGAAGATGAGTTCTTTGAAATGTTTTTAAAAATATTTTATGTAAAACTTGATAAATAATCAATTTTCGCATTCTCATGAATCTTGCAAGCAAAAACTTCTTTGATTTAATGCTTGGAAAATATTGTACTTAAAAAGGTCGGAGTTCATTCAGCTCCGATCTTTTTTGTCAAATACCAAAAAAAATTTTTATTTTCAAAATTTTGTAGAAATATATTCCCACATATGATATAATAATTAAAGTGTGCGATCAGTAATTGAATAAACGGATAATATCGAAACGTTATCCCGATTTTATTCTCAGGCTCGGTTTCACACCGAATTAAAAATCCGAATATAATTACATTTTGGCATAGTATTATGCAGTAAGGAAGATATGCAATTATGGATACATATGAGATTGTGCTTAAACTGATTATGGCGTTTGGCGGATTGGGACTATTCCTTATCGGTATGAAAAATATGGGTGAGGGGCTTGAGCTTGCCGCAGGAAGTAAGCTGAGAAATCTTCTGGAGAAGATAACAAGTAACAAATTTGTTGCTATGCTTGTCGGTTTGCTTGTTACGGGTGTAATTCAAAGCTCATCCGCAACGGACGCAATGGTTGTCGGCTTTGCAAACGCCGGACTGATGGGGCTCGGACAGGCAATCGGAATACTGTTCGGTGCCAAAATCGGTACAACGGTAACTTCGCTTTTGCTTGCAATCGACATCAAGGCCTTTGTTCCGATATTTATTTTTGCGGGCGCACTTGTAATAACATTCAGCAAAAAGAACAACTGCCGCTATTACGGACAGATAGCAGCCGGCTTCGGTATGTTGTTCCTGGGACTTTCGCTGATGAGCGATAATCTCAAATGGATGGGTGAGAGCGAGGCATTCTTAAGCATTGCCGATAAGCTCAGCTTCCCGTTGCTCGGTTTGATTGTCGGCATTATATTTACAGGTATCATTCAGAGCTCATCCGCTTCTGTCGGAATTTTGATGGCTTTGGGTACTGCCGGGGTAATAACAAACATAGATCAGGCTGTTTATATTGTATACGGATTTAACGTCGGTGCCTGTTCGGCGGCAATCTTGTCCTCAATGGGCGCAAACAGAACCGCAAAGCAGATTGCGTTGTCAAACCTTTTGATCAGCTGTTTCGGTGCGACGATAATGACGATTATTACCGCATTTTTACCGTATACTCAGTTAATCGAAATGCTGTTCCCGGTTAAAACGGTAGGTGTGGCTGCTCAAATATCCGCTGTGCATATTTTGTTTAATATTGCAATCACGATTATTCTTTTGCCGTTCTCAAATCCTATTATAAAAATTACAAAAATGCTTTTGCCCGACATCAGTGACGACAGAGAAAAGATGGAGACGGTTTACCTTGACAACCGTATTCTTACCACTCCGCCGATGGCTGTTCGTTCGGTTGAAAACGAGTGTAAGCGTCTTGGAGAGCTTGCCAACAAGAATTATCATTACGCAATGAAAGCCTTTTTTGAGCAAGACTCGCATTACATTGAAAAAGTAGAAAAGAACGAAAAGGTTATTGATTACTTAACCCACGAAATCACCCGTTATATAGTTAAAATTAACGGACTTGATATTGTTGACAGCGACCGAAAAACAATGGGAGTTATGTATTCCGCAATTCAGGATATTGAGCGCATAGGTGACCACGCAGAGAACATAACCGAACGCGCACGTGAGATGATTGACGAAAAAATCAAGTTTACCGACGATGCAAACACTGAGCTTCACCACCTTGATGAATTGGTTACTAAGTTGCTTGATGACGGTTTTACTTTGTTTAACGCTCAAAGCGTAGATTTTAATCTTGCAAAATCGGTTATAGAAACCGAAAGTTCTCTTGACAGTTATGTTAAAATTTACAAGTTTAATCATATAAGCAGAATGAATGAGGGTGTCTGTGACGCTGAAAAGGGCACTATCTTCCTTGATATGCTTACTATCTTAGAGAGAGTGGGAGACCACGCAAATAACGTTGCTTTTTCAATTCCCCGCAACAAGCTCGGAACAATCGTCAACAACTGATTTGATTAATGAATTAAACAAACTGAAGGTCGGCAGGTTTGCCGACCTTTTTTGTTGAATTTAATGTGTTTGCGTTTTATTGCACAAAGCCTTAAAGCCTGATTTTTTTATGACGTTTTGGCTTTGTAAATTATTCTCCGTTAACTCAGCCGTAAAATTCTCCGACTCTTGGTCGGAGTACTCCCGACAAAAAGTCGGAGCTTCGTGCAACCTTGCGCTTTTGCGGTATTTGCCGATTTTCTTCAAAGCCGAGAAAGTACGCCTTTTTTATGCAAAATTAAACGGGCTGATGAAATTTCATCAGCCCGTTTGTAAAGTCTTGATTAATAACTACCCGAAGTTGTTGTTTGAGAGTCGCTGCTTCCAACCTCATAAACAAAGTTAGCAAAAGCAAGTCGTTGTTTTTCCAAATCGGCAATTCTGATAACGGAACCTGCCGAGGTGTTATCGTCATAGTACCAAAGTCCTTCTTCGGGAACATAATACTGTTCAACATCATACTTTAAGTATGTCAATGCGTTTGAAACAAGCGCCGTAATTTCGTCCTTTTTAAGATTTGTTGTAATCAAAGGCCCGATTGAGCCTACAATTGAAACGATTTGGCCCAAATCTGCGCTCTTCATACTGTCAAACAAGGTTTCAAGCATTTTTCTTTGACGGGATGTTCTGTCCCAGTCGTCACCGTCGATTCCGATTTCGTTGTCATCCTCGCCCTTTGTCAAACCTCTGTCACGTGCGTACCAAAGAGCTTCCTGACCGTTCAGGTGTACTGTGCCGGGTGAATCGGTAATTGTTGTTGCGGTGTCTGATTGGTCGTTTTTATACATCTGATAGTTAATGTAGTCAATTTCGTCCTGAGTAACTTCCATATCAATGCCGTTAAGAGTATCAATGATTTTTATAAAGCTGTCAAAATCAACAACGGCATATCTGTCAATCTTGATTCCGAAGTTTGCTTCAATGGTCTGAATAGAAAGCTTTGCGCCGCCCAGGGAGTAAGACGCATTGATTTTATTATAACCGTTGCCCGGAATATACACGTAAGTATCACGCTGGAACGAAGTCAGTTTGATCTTTTTGTGTATGTTATCAATAGAAAGCATAATCATTGTGTCGGTGCGTCCGTACTCAGCGCCTTCGCTGTTATCTTCACCGAAGAGCATAACGTTAAGAACCTTTGAGTTCTGAAGCAAATCGCTGCTTGAGGTTCCGTTGCCGAAAACATTGGAGGAGGTCGGTGAAGTGGAGTCAACTTTGCCGTCATTATTATTGTCGTCGGATATGTCAACGTAGTTCATTGAATTTAAGAGGGAATAGTAATAAACAAATCCGCTTCCCGTCAAAAGAAATATAACAGAAAGGACAATGCACACGATTCTTTTTATTCTGCCCCTTTTTTTATATAAACTCACAATTTGACTGTTTGAGCTTATGTCAACTAAATTTCCTTTGGTTTGGTTGGACATACTGCACCTCCGTTTAGGTTGATATGTAAAAATCAATTAGTCGGAAAAAACTTATCAACTTATTATATCATAATTATTTGTCGGATAATTCTATATAAGAATAATAAACCTCGGTTTTCGCTGAAAAACCACATTTTGTTGTGCTTTTGTATAATTACCGACATTATTCCTGTTCATCAAGCGCAAGACTGAACGAAGGTAAAAATTCTTTTTCAAAAATCTCTGTTTCGGGCAGGTTCATATTTTTTAAGGCGGTTTCAATTGTATCCTTTGCCTTTATAAATTCATCATTTCCCATTCGGAGCTCTTCAATGCACTTTATAAGCGCAGAAAATTTGTCTGCCGCCTTAACGTATTTTTTAAGCTCCTTATCACGCTTGCCGTTTTCTTTTATAATTTCCTCAAAATCTTCTTTGAAATCCTCGGGTAGCATTGAGATAAGTTTGTCCGCCGCAACGTTTTCTATTTTTTTATAAGCTTCGTTTATTTGGGGATTAAAGTATTTAATCGGTGTGGGCATATCTCCTGTGATTATTTCGGTTGAGTCGTGAAAAATCGCCAGCACGGCGGCTCTTTCGGGGTCAAGGTGACCGCCGAAGCGTTTGTTGTGTATAAGCACAAGACAATGTGCGATTATTGCCACCTGTTGACTGTGTTCACTGATGTTCTCATTTTTGGTATTATTCATCAATCCCCAGCGGTTTATGTATTTCATTCTTGACATCATTGCATAAAAATGGTATGACATAAAAAATCCCTCCGCTTTTTTACAAAAATTAGTGCAAATTAGCTTTGAATATGATATAATATATTGATATTATACTATTTTATACTAAAAAGTCAAAGACAAAATTTGTGTATGCTATCGTATGACGTTTTATATTTATTACCGGTCAGGAGAATCAAAATGACAGCAAGGCTCGGACGTTTTCAACCCAAAAACAGACATTATCTGTTGCTTACTTTTTTTACAGCTCTTGTTGCTGCTGCTGCTTTGTTTGTTCCGTTTATTGTTTTAAACGGCGGCGTTTTCTATTACTACGGCGATTTTAATGTTCAGGAAATTCCGTTTTATCAGATGGTTCACGACGCTGTAAAGAGCGGTCAGCTCGGCTGGAGCCACACAACAGACCTCGGTTCCGACCTTTTGTCAAGTTACAGCTTTTATCTTATGGGCAGTCCGTTTTTTTGGATGACAATACCGTTTCCGAACGAATTTGTCCCTTATCTTATCGGCCCTGTTTTGATTTTAAAATTCGCATGTGCCGCCGTTTCGGCTCACTTGTATTTGCAACGTTATGTAAACAACAGGATGTATGCGGTTTTGGGCGGACTTTTGTATGCGTTTTCGGGCTTTTCGATTTATAATGTATTCTTTTTCCATTTTCACGAGCCGATGATTGTTTTTCCGCTTCTTTTGGCTGCATTGGATGCGTTTTTATATGACAAAAGAAGAGGAGTTTTTGCGGTTGCGGTTTGTGCGGCGTGCGTGGTAAATTATTACTTTTTTGCCGGTCAGGTAGTTTTTGTTGTAATTTATTTTCTTATGCTCACGCTTACCAAAGCTTACAAATTCAAATTTACGGAGTTTTTGCTTCTTGCGCTTGAAACCGTTATAGGTTTTGCGGCTTCGGCATTCATTCTTTTACCGTCGGTTTTGGGAATTATGGGTAATCCCAGATTGGATACTCTGCCAAGCGGCTGGGAGGCTCTTGTCAATAACAGAGCTCAGCGATATTGGCTTGTGATTCTCGGATTTTTGTTCCCTGCGGATTTGCCCGCTATGCCTGTTTTTACGCCCGAGTCAAATTGCAAGTGGGCTTCTGTTGCGGGGTGGCTTCCGCTTTTCGGTATGACGGGAGTCATAGCTTTTTTGCAGTCTGCCAAACGTGATTGGCTCAAAAAAATCATTACGCTTTTAATGTTGTTTGCGTTTGTTCCGATTTTAAACAGCCTGTTTCAGTTATTGAACAGTTCTATTTATTACACACGCTGGTTTTATATGCTTGTATTAATGTTTATACTCGCAACTCTGCGTGCTCTTGAGGACTGTTCCGAAAAAGAATGGCGGCGCGCGACGGTATGGTCGGTTTCGCTTACGGTGGGAGCGACCCTGTTGATCGGATTTATGCCGAATATTACCGAGAATGAAAACGGAGAAAAAAATTATTCAATAGGAGTTCAGGCAACGTTTGAGCGGTTTTGGATATATGCTTTGATGGCGCTGATGAGTATTCTTGCGTTTATACTCATTTTTAAAAAATTCAGGCATAATTCTTTAAGGTTCTCAATAGCCTCAATATCGGGAGTTTTGATTGCGGCTTTGTTGAGTTCGTATTTTATTATCGGAACCGGAGTTATCTCAAGCTCATCAACGCAAAAAATCAAGGACGACATCATCAATGCCCGTGACGATATAAAAATCGACGATTTGGAAAGCGTACGAAGCGATTTTTATAAGTGCGTTGACAATACCCCGATGTATTGGAAAATTCAGAGTATAAATTGTTTCCAAAGCTCGGTGTCGCCTTCGATTATGCAGTTTTACAATGCAATGGGAATAACCCGTGACGTGGCTTCAAGACCTAATTTTTCCGTGTATGGGCTCAGGGGATTGTTCAGTTGCAAATATTACTTTGATTATAACAGGGACAATGACAGCGACGACAGCGACTATTCGTTCCTTGATGATAAGGGCAACACAAAGATGCCCTATTGGAAATATATTAAAACCTGCAATAATTTCGATATATATCAAAACGAATGTTATATACCGATGGGTTTTACATTTGACAGCTTTATTACCGAAGAAGAATTTGAAAGAGTTAAAGACGGCAACAAAACCGAAGCCACTCTTTATTCTCTCATTCTCAGCCGTGAGGTGATGTCAAAGTATTCCGACATTACGGGTTATACGGACGAAAAATATGAGTTGCTTTACGGTGACGATCCCGAAAGTTTTGAAAGTATTGTTGACAGTTACAGGTATGGCAAATTGCAATACAAAGAGCAGTGCCAAAAGCTTGCCGCTTCAAGTTGCAGTTCGTTTGAGTATACAGACGACGGATTTAAGGCTGAATTTAATAACAAGGGCGATGACAATCTGCTGTTTTTCAGCGTTCCGTACAGCACGGGTTTTACCGCATACGTAAACGGAAGTCCCGTTGACATTGAAAAGGTCGATTTCGGTTTTATGGCTGTAAAGGTTCCCGCAAATACGGAGTGCAGTATTGAATTTTATTATGAAACGCCCGGATTCGGTACGGGATTATCAATAAGTATAGCTTCAGGCTGTGCTTTTGCAATATATGTTGGCGTAACGGTGTTTGTTCACATTTATAAAAAACGAAAAATCAGTAAACGGAGTTGATGTTTATGTTATTCGGCGATAAAATATTAAAGTATAAAGACGAATTGCTTGCGGATTTAAATACACTTATAGGAATACAGTCCGTTGACGGTAAAAGAAATGACGAGTGCGACAGAGCACTCAGGTTTATTATCAAGCGTGCAAGCGATTTCGGCTTGATTTCGGAGCGTGTCACCGATAAAAGCGCTCACGTTGAGCTTGGCGGTTCGGGAAAGCTGTGCGGCGTTCTCTCACATCTTGATATAGTTCCCGCCGGCAGCAATTGGAGCGTGAGTCCGTATGCTCTTACCCAAAAAGACGGAAGAATTTACGGCAGAGGTGTTGCAGACGACAAGGGAGCGGCGTTGGTTAATCTCTATTGTCTGCGTGCTTTAAAAGAAGTAGGAGTTGCGGGCAAAAATACACTGCGTGCAATTTACGGCACCTCAGAGGAAACGGGGATGGACGATATGGACGGCTATTTTGAAAGAATGCCGCTCCCCGATATGGCTTTTACGCCCGACAGCGAGTACGGAATTTGCTGTGCCGAAAAGGGAATCCTTCATATACAGGTCAGCACCGAACGCAACGACGCAAAAACACTTTCTCAGTTTCATTCGGGCAATGCGATAAATGCGGTACCCGATATGGCTTACGTGATGCTTGATTCGTCAAGTTATGACGAGCAGCTTCTTATGAGACTTGCGGACGCAAGCAAGGGCAATTTTGAGTTTAATTATACAATTGACGGTCTTATGATAATCAGCAGGGGCAAAGCGGCTCACGCCTGCGAACCCGAAAAAGGTCAGAATGCGGCGTTGGAGCTTATTGACCTTATTGCAAATGCATATGATGTTCCCGAAATCGGTTCTGTATGCTCTTTTATAGATTATGCAATAAATAAAGAGACAAACGGCCGTTCGCTCGGTCTTAAGATGAGCGATTCTGTTTCCGGTTCTCTGACCGTAAATCTCGGTTGCGTTCATATCGAAGAAGACCAAGCGTACGCTCGGTTTGATATACGCTATCCCGTTACAGTGAAAAGCGATACGGTGATAAAGCAGTTTGAAAAAGTTGCCGAAAACAGCAATTTGAAGTCGGAAGTGTTAAACCGCGAAGAACCGTTGTATGCCGAAAAAGATTCCGAGCTGATTAGGGTGCTTTCCGAAGCCTATAAAAGCGTAACGGGTGAAGAGGTTGATATCTATTCCACAGGCGGCGGAACATATGCCAGAAAACTCGGAGGCAGAGGCGTTGCTTTCGGGCCGAATTTTAAGGATGACGATATACGTATGCACAACGCAGACGAAAGCGTGGATTATGATAACTTCTTTAAACACGCTCAAATTTGTCTTGAGGCAATGTACAGACTTTATACATTGTAATATTAATTTGTGCGGTGTTTGCGCCGATTTAAAACTGTAACCGAAGTTTCGCACTTAGATTACACCAAAAAGGGATGACTGAATGAAAACCGAAAGAATTATAAAAAATCAGGCAAGAAAGTATCTGAGCGGCAACTGGCTTCCGTTTATTGTCGCAGGTTCGGTTGTTTGTATTGCGATTATCTTGTTTATGAATATTGTAAGTATGTTTGCTTTTGTATTCAATCTTGTTGACCTGAACACCTATGAAATTGCGGATAACAATAAAATGCTTTATGTGATCATAGCCTCGGCGGTTGAGATGATTTTTATTTTTATATCACCGATGATTAACGGCGTAATAAGGATGGCGGCAAACGTTGTACTTTATGAAAAAACAGAAGTTGCCGATATGTTTTATTTCTTTAAAGAAATAAACAGATATTTTAAGACATTGCTTTTAAACCTTGCTTTGTTTGTGATATACAACATAATAACAGAGATTCTTTTCAACGCATATCTTTATGCTTCCGTTGCATTAGACGCCGATTTAACCGGCGGATTGAATTTTAATTCAACGTCTTTGATTCTTGTGCTGTCAATGGTTGTTACCGTTGCGGTCAAGGTGCTGTTCTTTTTTATTGTGATATATTACCCTCTTTCGTACTACGCTCTTGACAGCAGCAAGCCCGTGTCGGCTTATGTGTTTGGATTAATTTCGTTTTCACTGAGACATCTGGGTTCGGCAATCAAGCTGACAATCAGCTTTTTGGGATGGATTTTGCTTTGCTTTTTTGTTGTTCCCGCAATATATGTTTTGCCGTACTGTGTTGTATCGGCGGTAAATTCAACACGGTGGCTTGTTATATACGACAGAAACAGGGGATTGATATGACAGTATCGTTATGTATGATAGCGTATAACGAAGCGAACGCATTAAAAGGTTTGTTTAAGGATATTTCGCTTCAGGATTATCCGCATGAAAATATTGAAGTTGTGTTTGTTGACAGTATGTCAACAGACGGAACCTATGAAATGATGGAGCGGTTTAAAAACGGCGGATATAACTTTTGGGACGTTAAAATTGTTCAGTGTGCCAAGAAAAACCAAGCATTTTCTTGGAATGCGGCACTTATGACTGCTCGGGGAGATATAATTATCCGTGTTGACGCTCACGCAAGAATACCGAGAAACTTTGTGTCAAGAAATGTATATAATATGAAGCAGGGGGAATATGTTGTCGGCGGCGGACGTCCCAACATCAGCTCACACGTTTCTCCCTGGAAGCTTACTCTGCTTGCGGCTGAGGATTCTTTGTTCGGAAGCTCAATTGCAAGCTATCGAAGACCGGCGGCGGAAAAAGAATATCTTGACAGTCTTTTTCATGCGGCTTACCGCCGTGAGGTTATTCAAAAGGTGGGCGGTTTTAATGAAAATCTGGGAAGAACGGAGGATAACGAGTTTCATTACAGAATACGTCAGGCAGGTTATAAGCTTGCCTGCTGTCCCGATATTATTTCATATCAGCACTCAAGGAATAATCTCAGAACTATGATAAGACAAAAGTATTCAAACGGACGTTGGATAGGGCTTACCGTGTCGGAGTGTCCCGGATGTATCTCGTATTTTCATTTTGTTCCGTTTATATTTTTGTTAATGATTATCGCCTGTTCAATACTCTCATTTTGGGGTTATCCGCTGTTTTTATATATATTTATAATATTGTACGGAATGTTTGATGTCGTTAATACCGTTGCGTGCCTTACATTGAAAAACATTCACCCGCAGTTTTTCCTTTTGCCGCTTATTTTTCCGCTTTTGCATATATCGTACGGAATCGGAACATTGGTCGGGCTGATTCAGATTCCGTTTTGGCAGCACAAAATCAAAAACAGCAAAGCCAAAGAACATATAGAAAAGGTTAAAAGAAAGGTTGCCAAAAACACGATTGTTACTGACAAATTTGGTGAATAATATGTCCGATAAAGTTACTTTAACCCCTGAAGTTCTGCGTGAACTTCAGGTAAAACAGCTTGATATGCTTGTATATTTCAGAGATTTTTGTCAGAAAAACAACCTGACGTTTTACCTGATAGGCGGCGGACTGATCGGTGCGTTGCGAAACGGCGGATTTGTCCCGTGGGACGATGATGTTGACGTGCTTATGCCGCGACCCGACTATGAAAAACTTGTTGTGCTTTGGAAAAAACAACAAGCGGACGGACGTTTCAGGTTGCTGAAGACGGATGACGAAATGTTCACCGGCAACATATTCGTAACGATAACCGATACAAATTACACTATGGTAAAAACCAATCAGACCGATGCGGATATTCCGCACGGGCTTGTGCTTGATGTATTTCCCCTTGATGTTTGTCCCGACAGCCGCTTTGCACGCAAAATGCAGTTTGTTTGGACAATGCTTTATTCGCTTTTTTTGGCTCAGATTGTGCCTGAAAACCATGGGGGGATAATGAGCTTCGGAAGCAAGCTCTTGCTTTCGGTTTTCAGAGGCAAAAAGATTCGCAATAAGATTTGGCGCACTGCCGAAAAGCATATGACAAAATACAAAATCGACGAGAACAAGTGCGTTACCGAGCTTTGTTCGGGGCCGTACTGGATGAAGAAAGAGTATCCCAAGCACATCTACGATTCTGTTTCATATGTTACTTTCGAGGGCATCAGGATGCCGTGTATGTCGGGCTATGATGAATATTTGAGGATGGTTTTCGGCGATTATATGCAGCTTCCCCCCGAAAAAGACCGTGTGCCTCATCATGATATTGCCTATCTTGACCTTAATACTCCGTGTGCCGAATATGATGCAAAAAGGAAGTCAAAATATGGAACTAAGGCTTGAGAACTGGACGAAAGATGATTTTGCAAACTTAGTTGAGCTTCTAAAGAGCGAGGCAGATTTAAAATACCGTGACTTTCATTCTTCGCTTGTGCCTAACAACGACAAAAGTGTTTTCATAGGAATAAGGGTTCCCCGTTTGCGTGAAATTTCCAAAGAAATTGCAAAGGAAAATCCCCGCGGCTTTTTAGAGTCGGCAACCGATGAGTATTACGAAATCCGTATGCTTAAGGCATATGTAATCGGGCTGATTAAAACCAAAGATTTTAATGACTTTGCAAGTCTTTTTGACAGCTTTGTTCCGAGTGTTGACAGTTGGGCGGTGTGTGACGGATTTTGTTGCTCCGTCAAAGAGGTAAAAAGGTACAAGGCTGAGTTTTTTGATTATATTCAAAAATATCTTGACAGCGAAAACGAATGGGCAATTCGTGTTGCCGTTGTTATAATGTTAAACTACTGTCTTGACGACGATTACATAGATCGTGTGCTTAAACGCTGTGACCGAATCAACAACAAAGCCTATTATGTGAGCGTTGCGCAAGCGTGGTTGCTTGCAACGGCTGTTGCAAAATGCAGAGAAAAAACCTTGGCGTACTTAAAAAACAATTCGCTTGACGATATAACCTTTAACCGAACCGTTCAAAAATGCGTTGAAAGCAGGCGAATTGACGATAGCGCAAAAAATTATCTAAGAAGTCTGAAACGCCGAGAACAATAAATTACACTCGTTTGAAAATATATTGCCATTGACAAATTATGATTGCAATGATATTATAATATTAATTGAATGTCTTCGGGGCGGAGTGAAATTCTCCACCGGTGGTCAAAGTCCACGAACAAGCGTTGCTTGCCGAGCCTGTGAAATTCAGGCACCGACGGTTATAGTCCGGATGAAAGAAGATGAGCACTGTACGTGCATAACGCTCCCGTTACGTCTTGTAACGGGTTTTCTTTTTCCCGACGATACTCTAAAATTTTATCATACTGTGAGCTGCCGAAAGCGGAAAATTATAAAACATTAATCGGACTGAGGATTTATATAAGAACAATCCGAATTTTCAACGATTTTTGACTTCGGCTGCGCTCAAACAACCTGTTACGGTTGTCGTTATAAGGAGTGGTCGCAATGAATAATCGTACGTCAACAAACAACAACATCCTCACAACCAAGCTTACGGTTACTGCCATGCTTACTGCCATTGCAGTAGTGTTGCAGTATATCGAGTTTTCAATTCCGCTTGTTCCGTCGTTTTTAAAACTGGACTTTTCGGACTTGCCCGAGCTTATAGGCACGTTTGTGCTCGGTCCTTTGTGGGGTGTTGTGATTTGCCTGTTAAAAAACATTATCCATCTTCCTTTCGGAACCTCGGGGGGAGTGGGAGAGCTTTCTAACTTTTTGCTCGGAGCTGTTTTTGCGGTTACGGCAGGCTTAATCTATAAATACCATAAAAATAAAAAGGGAGCGGTTGTTGCCTGCATAATCGGCGCGGTTGCAATGGCTGTTGCAAGCGTAATCATAAACTTTGTCATTGTGTATCCTGCGTATGCGAATATGTGGTTCGGCGGCGATATGGGTTCGATTGTTGCAATGTATAAAACAATTCTTCCGAGTTCGGACACCCTTTTAAAATCGCTTGTGATTTTTAATTTGCCGTTTACGCTTGCAAAGGGGCTTGTTGTTTCAATCGTTACAATTCTAATTTACAAGCCGCTTTCCAATGTAATAAAAAAAATGAACGGTTCGTTCGGCAGTCACAAAAGGGCTTGACAGAGACTCCTTTAGTGATATAATTAAAATGCAAAATGTTACTCGCTTTTAAGGCGGCGGGTTTCATTCGGAATATCGGTGAAAGATTATTTTTGACCGAAACTTTTGAGAGCTGATGCTTTTTTGCACGACTTGCAATCGGTCAAATCTCTGTTACTTGCAAGCAAATCAGAGCGTTTTTCCGATTTTAAGTAAATCTGTCGAAAGACAACATCACAGAGTAGAAATTTGTGCGTAAAGTGTTTTGCGGACGGGGAGTTGCCGCAAAAACGAAAGAGGCGTTGCTTCTGCGGTACGGATTTCGCATCCCGCTGTTACTTTGGGACGTTTTTGAAGCGGGCAGTTTTCTGTCCGCTTTTTTGTTGACAATCCAACTTTACCTCCTAAAGGAACACCGAGTATTTTCAACCTTTTGATTAATGATATTTAATCAAAAACAGTGTTTGGAGGTCAAAATGTCACAGTTAAAAAAAATCTGTAATTCTTGCAAAGAATTAAAAAACGTTTATGCGCTTGTTTGTGTTGCAATGCTGCTTGCGTTAAGGGTGGTATTGGGAATGTTTGCAAACGCAACACTTCCGTTCTTTGGTAACAATGTAAAAATTTCGGCAGCATTTTTGCCGATAGCGGCAACCGGAGCAATGTTTGGGCCGTTTTCCGCCGCACTTGTGGGTGCATTGGGAGATATAATCTCATTTTTAATAACTCCGACCGGCGCATATTTTCCGGGATTCACCGTAAGCGGTTTGATTACCGGCTTGATTTACGGCTTTGCTTTTTATAAAAACAAGGTTACAATCCCGCGTGTCGTAATTGCTTGGCTTGTCAATACGTTTGCGGTTGAGACATTCCTTGCGGCTCTTTGGCTGTTTATGTTCTACGGGTCAAGCAAGGGAACACCTTATACCGTTTTTCTGTCTGCAAGATTTATAAGCCAGGCTGTAAAGTGCATCCCCGAGATGCTTCTGATTTTCGGAGTGGGAAAACTTCTCGGAAATATTAACAAATCTCTGTCATACAGATTAAATTAGTCTTTTGTATGCTGTGCCGTTTCCTGTAATATAATTGTAATTATTGTTTTCTTGAATTTTATCGGGAATATGTTATAATTATTTAAGAGAATAATACAGGGGTGAAAGCAGATGAAATGTCCGTATTGCGGTTATGAAGAAAGCAAAGTAATCGACTCACGTTCCGCCGATGACGGTGAAAGAATCCGCAGACGTCGTGAGTGCCTTAAGTGCGGCAAGCGTTTTACTACCCACGAGGTAATAGAGACCGTTCCGATAATCGTTGTTAAGCGTGACAAATCGCGTGAAGTTTTTGACCGCAATAAGCTTACGGCAGGAATTTTGCGTGCCTGTGAAAAGCGCCCTGTTTCAATTCAGCAGATTGAATCTATGGTTGACGAAATTGAAGCAAAAATCCAGAGCAGTCTTGACCGTGAGGTAACTACAATGCAGATTGGCGAGCTTGCCATGGAGCAGTTAAAGGCGGCTGACGAGGTGTCGTATGTGCGTTTTGCTTCGGTTTATCGCCAGTTTAAGGATATTAATACCTTTATGGATGAGTTAAATAAACTCCTGACCGAAAAGAAATAAATTACTTACGGTGCTATGTGTCAGGCGGAAGCCTGTAATTAAATTTTCGGTTAAACTTATTTTGTAAGGGTGCAAGTCATTATATAAAAATTTTAAATACAAAAAATCAGAGGTCAGGCTGTTTTGCCCGGCCTCTGTTGCTTGAGGATTGTATTTTATTTTGTTATCAGCCGCAAGAGCATGATGTGCACTCGGGTACTGTGCCGACAATCGGTTCGGGATCAATGCCCTTTTTCTTGTAATAGTCGGAAACGGCAGCTTTGATAGCCTGCTCAGCCAAAACAGAGCAGTGAACCTTTACCGGCGGCAGTCCGTCCAAAGCTTCCATAACTGCCTTGTTTGTGAGCTTTAAAGCTTCTTCAATCGGCTTGCCTTTGATAAGCTCGGTCGCCATACTGCTTGTGGCAATAGCTGCGCCGCAACCGAATGTTTTAAATTTTACATCAGTGATAATGTCATTATCAACCTTGATGTACATTTTCATAATATCTCCGCACTTTGAGTTGCCGACTTCGCCAATGCCGTCTGCATTTTCGATTTCGCCGACATTACGCGGATTTGCAAAGTGATCCATAACCTTTTCCGAATAAGCCATATATATTTACCTCCTGTTTATTACATTTATAATTCCTGATTCTTTCCGAGTTTTTCGGCTGCCTCACGCTTTTTAATATCTTCCCAAAGCGGAGACATAGCTCTCAGATAATTAACGATTTCAGGTACTATCTTTAAGATATAGTCAATATCCTCTTCTGTGTTTTCATCGGAGAACGAAAGTCGCATACTTCCGTGTGCGATTTCGTGAGGAAGACCGATAGCAAGCAAAACGTGACTCGGGTCAAGACTGCCTGAAGTGCAGGCGGAACCCGAAGAAGCGGAAATTCCGTTGAGGTCAAGTTTAAGAAGCAGGCTTTCACCCTCAATTCCCTCAAAGCACATATTAACATTGCCCGGCAGACGGTGAACCCTGTCGCCGTTAATTCTTGAACGCTCGATTTTAAGCAGTCCGTCAATGAGTCTGTCACGCATTTTTGTGAGCTTTGCGCATCTTTCGTCCATAGTATCGACAGCTGTTTGAAAAGCTGCGTCAAGACCTACGATTCCCGGAACGTTTTCTGTGCCGGCACGCTTGTTTCTTTCCTGTGCACCGCCCTCAATAAGGTTATCTATTCTGATGCCGCGTCTGATATAAAGCAGTCCGCAGCCCTTTGGTCCGTGTATTTTGTGAGCTGTCATTGAGAGCAGGTCAATATTTTGCTCAACGACATTAATTTTTACATAACCGGCAGCTTGTACGGCGTCTGTGTGAAAAAACACCTTGTGCTTTTTGCAGATTTCGCCGATTTCTTTAATTGGCTGAATTGTGCCGATTTCGTTGTTTGCATACATAATCGAAACAATTGCCGTATCCTCTCTTATTGCGTTTTCAACGTCTTCGGGATGAACGATGCCGTTTTCGTAAACATCAAGATATGTTACTTCAAAGCCCTCTTTTTCAAGTGCCTTGCAGGTGTGAAGAATTGCGTGATGCTCAAACTTTGAAGTAATAATATGTTTTTTGCCCTTTGCTTTAAGCGCATGGCAAACACCCTTAAGAGCCCAGTTGTCCGATTCGCTTCCGCCCGAAGTGAAGTAAATCTCGCTTGCGTGAGCGACACCGAGGTTTTTGGCAATATTTTCTCTTGCTTTTTCAACTGCTTCCTTGGCTTTTCCGCCTATTTTGTAAAGGCTTGACGGGTTGCCGTAGTAAGTTGTAAGGTACGGCATCATTTTATCGAGCACTTCGGGTGCGATTTTTGTTGTAGCCGAGTTATCGGCATAAATCTCTCTCATATATATCACCTTCGAAAATCATTAATAATATTTTTGTGCGGCTGTAACGGCAAGTTGGTCACATCTCTCGTTTTCGGGATGACCTGCGTGCCCCTTTACCCACACAACCTCAACCTTGTGTACTTCGCAAAGCTTCAAAAGACTTTCCCAAAGTTCGGGATTGAGGGCAGGATCTTTTTTGTTACGCATCCAACCGTTTGCCTTCCACTTTTTTGCCCAGCCGAGCTTTAATGCGTTGCAAACATACTGAGAATCGCTGTACAGCGTTACTTCGCACGGTTGCTTCAGTGCACCGAGGGCGTTTATCACCGCAGAAAGCTCCATTCGGTTATTGGTGGTATTCGCCTCACCGCCCGAAAGTTCCTTTTCGTGACCGTTGTACCTCAAAATTGCTCCCCATCCGCCCGGACCGGGATTACCGCTGCAAGCGCCGTCCGTAAAAACATCTACGTGTTTCAAGCAAATTCTCCTTATGCAATGATTGTGCAACAATGTATTTTGCCGTGTCGCATTTATTACCTATTATAATACTCTGAATTGATAATTGCAACCATTATTTATTAATATTGCCAATTCGGGTGAGTTAATGTACAATAGATTACAGTGCACACAGGTTAGACTCGACTAACTGTTATTTTACGGCGTAATATTGCAAAAGTCAAGTGATTTTACCAAAAACCTATAAATTCGGTATACATTGTGCTCAGTGAAAAAATTCCAAAGCTTGTCGGTTTAATGCAGGCGGAGAACTTTCGAGGAGTTAACGCTTATTTGCGGCCTTTTGTTTTGTCATGATTTTTGATGTAAAATAAAACAACTATAATTCTTTTAACGTCTTGACACAATGACTGTATCTGAGGTAAAATAAATAAATACATTATGAAGTAGTATATATTTAACCTAAAATGGGAATAAATTCCGTAGGATTTACGGATTAAGTCAGAAGAAAATTTGCCGCGAACGTGAATAGGGTCGATAAATATTCTTGTCTTTTGACAACGGCAAATTATAACGCAAAGCGTCGCTTCGGTTTAAATATTTTGTATTTGTTTTATTTTTATACAGATATACAGAATACACTTTGATTCTTCTGACATATATATTTTAAATTTTAAATAAATACGGAGGTAAATTTGTGAGTACACAAACCAAAAAAACAAGTAACAAATCAAAACAGAATTGGTACTCAAAGAACAAAAAAAACACACAAAATCAATTGTCAAAGACTTCAAATCAGGGAAGAAGATTTAACGGGTCAAAGGAATTTGCAAATTTCGAGAGCTTCCAGAGAAGTCAAAGCGCACAAAAGGGCAAAAAACCCTACTATAAAAAGTCAGGTTCCGCAAAAAAGTCGTCGGGGTCTGACAAAAAGCCGTCGGTTAAAATATCATTTCTCGGCGGACTTAATGAAATCGGAAAAAATATTACATTGATTGAATGTCAAAACGACATCATAATCGTTGACTGCGGAATGGCGTTTCCCGACGGAGATATGCTTGGCGTTGACCTTGTAATTCCGGATTTTACTTATATCGAACAAAATGCCGACAGAATAAAGGGTTTGGTTCTTACTCACGGTCACGAAGACCATATAGGAGGGCTTCCGTTTTTGCTCTCAAAAGTAAATATCCCTATTTTCGGTACTCCGCTTACGTTGGGACTTGTTGAAAACAAGCTTCGGGAGCACAGCCTTATCAGCTCCGCAAAGATTAATGTTGTTAATGCGGGCGACGTAATAAGGCTCGGCTGTATGAGCGTTAAATTTATACATGTTAATCATTCGATTCCCGATGCGGTTGCGTTTGCAATCAAAACCCCGGCGGGAACAATAGTTCACACGGGCGATTTTAAAATCGACTGTACGCCGATTACAGGAGATATGATTGATTTGTCAAGCTTTGCACAGGTCGGCGACGAGGGCGTCCTTGCTTTGCTTGCCGAAAGCACCAATGCGGAACGCCCGGGCTATACCCCGACCGAAAGACTTGTTTCGGGAAGCTTTGATAATCTGTTCAAAAGAGCCGAGAAATACAGAATCATTATTGCGACATTCGCTTCAAATGTAAACAGAGTTCAGCAGATTATCGACTGTGCCGAAAAGTACGGCAGAAAAGTCGCTTTTTCGGGCAGAAGTATGGTCAACTATATGGACGTTGCCAAAAAGCTCGGATATCTTCACGTTCCCGAAAACATATTAATAGATATTGATATGCTTGACAAATATCTTCCCGAAGAGATTGTTCTTGTAACAACGGGAAGCCAGGGAGAACCCATGAGCGCCCTGTCGAGAATGGCGTACTCCGATCATCGCAAGGTTGTAGTCGGAGAGGGTGATTTTATCATAATTTCGGCTAATCCGATTCCGGGTAACGAAAAAACGGTCGGCAACGTCGTTGACGAATTGCTTAAAAGAGGCTGCAAGGTTATTTACGAATCAATGTATGAGGTTCATGTTTCGGGACACGCTTGTCAGGAGGAACTAAAAATCATTCACAGGCTTGTAAAGCCAAAGTATTTTATTCCTGTGCACGGCGAACAGAAACACCTCAGAAAGCACGCCGAGCTTGCGGAATTTCTCGGAATGAAGAAAAAGAATATTTATATCGGCGATGTCGGCAGCACTGTCGAGCTGAACGAAGCTTATATGAAAGAGCTTGCTCCGGTTCCGTCGGGAAAAGTATTTGTTGACGGTCTGGGTGTGGGTGACGTCGGCAGTATTGTTCTGCGCGACAGAAAGCACCTCGGACAGGACGGTCTTATAATAATAGTTGCTTCGCTTGACGTTTACGACGGTCACGTAATCAGCGGCCCGGATATTGTGTCAAGAGGATTTGTTTATGTTCGCGAAAGCGAGGGGCTTCTTGACGAGGTAAAACAGCTTGCCCTTTCGATTTTAGAGGACTGTGCAAACAACAATGTCCACGAGTGGGGAATAATCAAAAATCGCATCAAGGAAGAAATTGCAAAGCTGATTGCTCAGCGAACACGCAGAGCACCGATGATTTTACCGATTTTACAGGAAGTATAATCCTGAGGAGCCGGCTTTCTTTGTGTACCTTTGCAATCTGCCGCAAGCTATGTTCCCTGCAAGCAAAGCAGAGCGTTGCTCCGATTTAATCGGTCGGCTTATGACTTATATTAAATTCTTAACTCGAAACAGGAGTAGATTATGAAACGAAAGCATTGGACGCTGACGCCATGGTTTATGATTTTTGCCATAGCAATGTTGCTGATGACAATGGCAACTTACGGCTACAATAAAATATTGTGTTATGTCGAGCTTGGCATAACTGTCGTTGCTTTTACGATTGTAATCGTATTGTCGCTTCGATTCCGGAATTACATAAAAAGTGTTGTAAGAAGCACTGCGGAAAAAATAAACGGTTTGAATCCCGACCACATCGAAAAGTACAAATATCCTGTTGCGGTTTCGGGCAAAGACGGCGGCATACTTTGGTGCAACGCACGTTTTCGCAAGGTTATGTGCGGCGGCAAAAGCCCTGAGGGCGAGAGCATAAGCTCATATTTGTCGGGGCTTGATATTGAAAAGGTGTGTGACGGAGAGGGTATTGACATTGCGTGCGACGGCAAAGAGTTTACCGCCTACTTTGTTTCGGCAGGCGAAGGAATTGTATGCCATTTCTTTGAAAATACATATTACAAAAACATAGTTCGCGAATATCACTCAACAATGCCTTGCGTCTCCCTGATTTCTTTTGACAATGCGGAGGATTTCTTTAACGATTCCGACGAGGCATATTCCGAGATAGTCGCTTCGGTTGAGACGTCGCTTCAAAAATGGGCGGCAGAGTACAACGCTCTTTATAAGAAAGTCGGAACCAACCGCTATATGATAATTTTTAAAGATTCGGACATTGATAAAATGACTGCCGCAAAGTTTCCGATTCTCAAAACAATTCGCTCAATTAACGCAAACCACCTTACCGCCACTGTTTCCGTCGGTCTGAGCAGAGGAGAAAAGCTGATTAAGGACAGCGAAGTAAACGCCAGAAAAGCACTTGAAATGGCACTCGGCAGGGGTGGCGACCAGGTGGCTATACTCAGCAATAACAGCTATGAATTTTTCGGGGGAAAAGCGGCTGCAACCGAAAAGGTGAGCAAGGTGCGAATGAGGGTAATTGCCAATGCTCTGAGTCGTGTCGTTTGTGATGCCGATAAAGTCCTTATTATGGGACACAGGTTTTCCGACCTTGACTGTGTGGGTGCGGCAATAGGACTTCAATGCATAATGAAAAAGTCTTTTAAGCGTTACAGCAAGGTTGTGATTAACCGTGAAACCTCAATGGCAAAGCAGTTGGTTGATTATGCTTCGGAAAGACTTGAGGAGGATATTTTTATTACTCCGGAGGAAGCGGAAAGAGAAGTAACTCCGAGAACCCTGCTTATTATTGTTGATACTCACATCGAACATTCTCTTGAGAGTCCTCAGCTTTATGAAAAGTGCAGGAGAGTAATAGTAATCGACCACCACCGCAAGGCTGTTGATTACATTAACAACGCACTTGTGTTTTGCCACGAGCCTTCGGCGTCGTCTGCGTCGGAAATGTGCAGCGAAATAATAAGCTGTCTTGATGACTCTTCGATGGGATATGTTCAGGCTGACGCCCTTTTGTCGGGCATAATGCTTGATACCAAGAATTTTGTGCTTAAAACAGGCGTAAGAACCTTTGAAGCTGCCGCTTATCTTCGCAAAAAGGGTGCAAACACCCTTACGGTAAAAGAGATGTTCTCGGGAAGTATCGAAACATATCGGGAAAAAGTTGATATTGTTTGCAGTTCTCAGGTTTACAGGGGATGTGCGATTTCGTTTTCAAAACATTCCTCGGCAGACGTAAGACTTGCGGCTGCGCAAGCAGCGGATGAGATGCTTACGCTCAAAGGAATAAGCGCATCGTTTGTTATATTTAACGATAATGACAAGATAAACATTTCCGCCCGAAGCTACGGACGTGTGAATGTTCAGATAATAATGGAAAAACTCGGCGGCGGCGGTCACCAGACAATGGCGGCGACTCAACTTGAGAAGGACACCGAAGATAAGATTTATCGCCTGCTTGTGTCGGCAATTGATTCTGTGCTTGATGACGCCGATAATTCCTAAGAAAGGATTGTAAGATTATGAAGGTTATTTTATTGCAAGACATAAAAGCCCTCGGAAAAAAGGGAGAGCTTGTTGAGGCATCCGACGGTTACGCACGTAACTATTTGTTGCCGAAAAAGCTTGCCAAAGAGGCTAATGCCCAGGCTATGAACGAATATAAAAACGCAGAAAATTCAAAGAACTTTAAGCTTGCCACCGCAAAGGCTCAGGCTGAAAGCCAAAAGAAAACTCTTGAGGGCAAAAAGTTTATAATGACCGCAAAGGCAGGTCAGGGCGGAAGATTGTTTGGAAGCATTACCGCAAAGCAGATTGCCGAGGAAATCAAAAAGCAGTATAATATTTCCGTTGACAAACGCAAAGTTGTGCTTGAGCGTGACATAAAGGAATTCGGCACGTATTCTGCCGAAATTAAGTTGTTTACGGGAATTTCGGCAAAAATAGACGTTCAGGTGGCGGAACAGAAATAATCTTATAGTATTTTTAAATCAGAGCGTTGCTCGGATTTAAATTTTGTGCCGTAAGAACAACAATCTTATCCGAAAAACAATATGTTTGGAGTATAAAATGGCAGATTCAGAATTTACGGGTGCTTATGACATTGCAAATATGCCGTACAGTCCCGAAGCCGAACAGGCAGTGCTCGGCGCAATCATTCTTGACAGCAATGTTTTTGACAAGGTGGTTGACTATATAAAGTCGCCTGATTATTTTTATGTTTCTTTGCATAAGCTGATTTTTTCTCAGATGCAGGAAATGATAAACTTCGGAATGGCGGTTGACTTTGTAACCCTGCTTGAAAAATTAAAGCAAAACAAGGCTTTTGACGATGCGACAGGCAAAACCTATCTTATGGATTTGGTGAATAATTGTCCGTCAATTTCAAATGCACCGTCGTATGCAAAGCTGATTGCCGAAAAATATAATGTTCGCAGACTGATTGTTGCCGCAAGAGAAATTATTGACGACGCGACAGGCGGAGAAGAAGACTCTTCCGTTTTGATTGATTCTGCCGAACAAAAGATTTTTGACATAAGAAACGGCAACCAAAGGTCGGGACTTGAGCATATTGATTCGGTTATTTTTCAAACGTTTAACCGTCTTGACGCCTTGAACAAAGATACAGACGACAGTCTCAAGCCCATTCCCACCGGCATCGGCGACCTTGACCGAATGATTACCGGACTTAACCGAAGCGACCTTATTTTGCTTGCGGCACGACCGGGTATGGGCAAGACAAGTTTTGCGCTCAATATTGCACGCCATGCCGCTTGCAAAAGCAGAAAAACGGTTGCGTTTTTCTCTCTTGAAATGTCAAAGGAACAGCTTGTAAGCCGGTTGCTTTCAACCGAGGCACTTGTAAGCGGCACAAAGCTCAGGACAGGCAAGCTCAGCGATGAGGAATGGGAAAGGCTCATTCCCGCAAGCGATATATTAAAGCAAACCGAGCTTTATCTTGACGATACTCCCGGAATTACAATTACGGAAATGAAGTCCCGTTTGCGCAGGCTTCACAATCTTGACCTTGTTATTATCGACTATCTTCAGCTTATGGCAAGCGGAAGAAGAATTGATAACCGTGTTCAGGAAATTTCGGAAATTACCCGAAACCTGAAGATTTTGGCAAAGGAAATGAACGTGCCGGTTATTACGCTTTCACAGTTGTCACGTGCTTCGGAACAGCGTACCGACCACAGACCCCAGCTTTCGGATTTGCGTGATTCGGGTTCAATCGAGCAGG
The DNA here is from genome assembly GCA_963599905.1 of Acutalibacteraceae bacterium. GTDB lineage: Bacteria > Bacillota > Clostridia > Oscillospirales > Acutalibacteraceae > Ruminococcoides. The sequence goes on along the minus strand of CAVBYX010000001.1, from coordinate 10,897 downwards.
ATGCGGATATTGTATTGTTTTTGTACCGCGAGGGATATTACAGCGACAAGACAGCCGAACAGGCGGCTGCACCGAATGCCGATATGAATTCGGGCGAATGTATTGTCGCAAAAAACCGTCACGGCGAAACAAGTACCGTTAAGCTGCATTGGCAGGGCGAATTTATGAGGTTCTCGGGCACGGAGGACAGAAATGAATAGTCTGATTGCCGACGCCGTAAAAAAATATAATATGTTTAAAAGCGGAGACAGGGTGATTGTTGCGCTTTCGGGCGGAGCGGATTCCGTTTCTCTGCTTGACAATCTTAATGATATTAAAGAATTATACAATCTTACGATTTATGCCGCTCACGTTAATCATTTGCTCAGAGGAGCAGAAGCGGAACGTGATGAAAATTTTTGCAAAATTCTTTGTGAGAAATATAATGTTGAATTATTTATAAAAAAAGTTGATGTCGGGGCTTTGGCAAAGCAGGAAAAAATCAGCCAAGAGTTATGCGGGAGAAATGTTCGCTATCGCTTTTTTGATGAGCTTTCGGCAAAACTCAATGCCAAGATTGCCACGGCGCACACAATGTCAGACAATGCCGAAACGCTGATATATAATATTGCCCGAGGTTCGGGAATCAACGGTGCGGGCGGAATTTCCCCCGTAAGGGGAAATATCGTAAGGCCGCTGACGGAAGCAACACGCTCGCAGGTTGAGGCGTACTGCAAAGAATGCGGTCTGGAGTTTGTTACGGACAGTACCAATCTGTCAGATGATTACACACGCAATAAAATACGGCACTCGGTTGTTGTTCCGCTGAAACAAATAAATCCGAGTTTTGAGGTCAGCGCAATGCGCTTTTCTCAAGCCGCCAGAGAAGCTCGCGACTATATCAAAAAGCAGGCAAAGTCAGCATTGAGCGATTGCAAAAACGGCGTGGGCTTTGACTGTAAAAAGCTTTTGAATTACGATACGGCAGTGATTAAAGCCGCTTTATTGATTTTATGCAATGAGTATGCCGAATTTCAACCCGAATACAGGCACATTGAGCTTATGACGGGAATACTGAAAAACGGCGGTGCGGTTGAACTTTCCAAGGAGTATACCGCAGTTTCAAAACAGAATATTTTCAGGATAGTAAACACAGATTTGTTATCCGTTAATTCATATAAAATCGAGATTCCGTTAAAAAATACGGTTGAGTTTGAGTATTTTGGCAAGCATTATTCTGCCGAATATTCTGATTCGGATATAAATCAACCGCTTCCGATGTTCAGAACCCGCAGGAACGGCGATACGTTCAAACCGCAAAAACGCAATGTGACAAAGTCTTTGCGAAAGCTTATGAACGAAATGAAAATCCCGTCGGAAACAAGGGATAACCTCCTTTTGCTTGCACTTGACTCAAAAGTCTTATGGTGTGAAAAAATCGGGTTTTCCGCTGACGGCGAACTCTTAAATAAAAAAAACTGTTTATCAATAAAAACAGATGAATCGGGGATGGGAAAATGATGCACAAAGATGTGGAATATGTACTTTATTCCGAAAAAGATATTGAAAATATTGTGAACAGACTTGCAAAACAGATAGAAAAGGACTATAATGGCAAGGAATTTGTAGTTGTCGGACTTTTAAAAGGTTGTTTTGTTTTTATGACTGACCTTGTACGAAAAATCAATCTTGACTTTTCAATTGATTTTATGGTTGCCTCAAGCTACGGAAGTTCAACAAAAAGCTCGGGCGAGGTTACAATATCAAAGGATATGTCCTTGTCGATTGAGGGCAAAGATATTTTGATTGTTGAGGATATTATAGATACGGGCAATACGCTTGAATTTATCGCAAATTACCTTAAATCCAAAAAGGCAAAGTCTGTTAGAATTTGCACACTTTTTGACAAACCTCAGCACAGAGCAAATTCACTTGTTCCGGAATATATAGGAACAACGATTCCCGATGAATTTATTGTCGGATATGGTCTGGATTATGACGAAAAATACAGAAATCTTCCTTATATAGGCGTTCTTAAACCTTCGGTTTATTCTTAAATTTTTCATAATCGTTGATTACATACAAACAATATAAAGAGGAGTGAAACGCATTGGATAACAAGAAAAAGGTACGCAATCTGCTTCTTTATTTAGGTATCCCGATTTTGATTATTCTTGCTGCCGCAATGATTCTCAGCTCAAGACAGGGTGAGTCGCCGAAAACCTCGGAGCTTGTTCAGTACTTTGTTGACGAAAAAGTTGACAGTTATACCATCAATTACGGTACCGGTGCCATTGAAATTACCCTTAAAGAGGGCGAAAAGGCTTATGATAACTCAAAATTATCAATCGGAAGCAATACCTCAAACAGCTCGGAGTCGGTAACAAATCCGACAGACTCCGAAAATGCAGGTTCGGGTTCAACCGCTGCTCTTAACAGCAAAAAGTCTAATCAGACAGTAGTTAAAGGTCAGCTTGCCGATATTGAAAGATTTATTGATGACATCAAGCCGTATCAGGCTTCTGCCGATGAAATAACTTATAATTATGTTCGTGCAAGCGACAATTCGCTTCTTTTGGACTTGATTCCCACACTATTCCTTGTTGTCATATTTATCGCCGCATGGGTATTCATAATGAAGCGTATGGGCGGTGCGGGTCTCGGCGGCAAAGAGATGAACTTCGGTAAAGCCAAGATTAAAAATACAAACGATGAAAAGCGCAAAACAACATTTGATGACGTTGCAGGCGCAGACGAAGAAAAAGAAGAATTAAAAGAGGTTGTCGAATTTCTTAAGAACCCCGAAAAATTCAACAAGCTCGGCGCAAGAATTCCTAAGGGCGTTCTTCTTGTGGGCCCTCCGGGAACAGGTAAAACATTGCTTGCAAGAGCTGTTGCGGGTGAAGCGGGCGTGCCGTTCTTCTCGATATCGGGTTCGGACTTTGTGGAAATGTTTGTCGGAGTCGGTGCTTCGCGTGTACGTGATTTGTTTGACCAAGCAAAGAAAAACTCGCCGTGCATTATATTTATCGACGAAATCGACGCAGTCGGTCGCCAGAGAGGCGCAGGTCTCGGCGGAGGCAATGACGAACGTGAGCAAACTCTTAACCAGTTGCTTGTTGAAATGGACGGTTTCGGAGTAAACGAGGGCGTAATTCTTATTGCCGCAACCAACAGACCGGACGTTCTTGACCCCGCACTTCTTCGTCCGGGAAGATTTGACCGTCAGGTAGTTGTAAGCTATCCCGACGTCAACGGACGTGAGGCAATACTCAAAGTTCACGCACGCAAAAAGCCGCTTGCACCCGATGTTAAGTTAAAGACCATTGCAAAGACAACCGCAGGATTTACGGGCGCAGACCTTGAAAACCTGCTCAACGAAGCCGCTTTGCTTGCAGCCCGTGCAAACAAAAAGGCAATCACAATGAAGGAAATCGAGGAAGCTACTATCAAGGTGGTTGTCGGTGCAGAGAAAAAGACAAAGATTATGAGCGATAAGGAGAAGAAGCTGACTGCTTATCACGAAGCGGGTCATGCAATTCTGTTTGATAAGCTCGAAACTCAGGACCCTGTTCATGAAATTTCAATTATTCCGCGAGGAATGGCAGGCGGATATACAATGCCTCTTCCGACAGAGGATAAATCCTATAATTCCCGAAACGAAATGCTTGAAGATATTGTTGTTGCACTCGGCGGACGTGTTGCGGAGGCACTTATTCTTGACGATATTTCAACGGGTGCTTCAAACGATATTGAAAAGGCAACCAAGACAGCACGCTCAATGGTTACCAAGTACGGTATGACAAAGGAACTCGGATGTGTAAACTACGGTTCGGACAACAACAGTGTGTTCCTCGGTCGTGACATGGGACGCACACAGGATTATTCCGAGGCTACCGCAGCAAAGATTGACGAGCTTGTTCTCAAGATAGTAAATGATTGTTACGAGAAAGCCGTTAAGATTCTCAGCGAAAACATCGACAAGCTTCACGAAATTGCGGCTTATCTTATCAAGCACGAAAAGATGGGCAGCGATGACTTTGAATCGGTTATGAACGGAACTTATGTTGAGCCGATTGAATCGGCTGAGCCTGATGAAATTGCAAACAACAGCGAAGTTTCGGAAGACGATTCTTCAGAAGAATAATCAGTAATTCCGCTTGGGGGCGGCAGATGTCGTCCCCTTGCGGCATATTTTTATTATGTCTTCCCGTCAAGGGAAGCATTTTTTATCTCTGAGATTTTCAAGAGGTGAGATTAAATGGAACTTGATAAAATTATTGTCAGGGGAGCAAAGGAACATAATTTAAAAAATGTTAATGTAGAAATTCCCCGTAACAAACTGGTTGTCATTACGGGACTTTCGGGTTCGGGAAAAAGCTCTCTTGCCTTTGATACGATATATGCCGAGGGACAGCGCAGATACGTTGAAAGCCTTTCGTCTTATGCAAGAATGTTTCTCGGTCAAATGGACAAGCCAAATGTAGAGAGCATTGAGGGACTTTCGCCCGCAATATCAATTGACCAAAAAACCACTTCCAAGAACCCCCGTTCAACTGTGGGCACGGTTACTGAGATTTACGATTATCTGCGCTTGCTTTACGCAAGAATCGGCGTGCCGCATTGTCCGATTTGCGGACGCGAAATTAAACAGCAGACCGTTGACCAAATTGTTGACAAAATTATGACCTATGAGCAGGGAACAAAAATTCAGGTGCTTGCTCCGGTGGTGAGAGGAAGAAAGGGAGAACACGCCAAAGTGCTTGACAGCGCACGCAAGTCGGGATTTGTTCGTGTTCGTGCCGACGGAGTAATATATGATTTGTCGGAGAAAATTCCGTTGGAGAAAAATAAAAAGCACAATATTGATGTAATCGTTGACCGACTTGTCATCAAGCCCGAGATTACTTCACGTCTTTCCGACAGCATAGAGACTGCCTCAAAACTTGCAAACGGTCTTGTGGTAGTGAATGTTTCAGGCGGTGAAGACGTAACTTTTTCTCAAAAATACGCTTGTCCCGAACACGGCGTAAGTATCGACGAGCTGACTCCGAGAATGTTTTCGTTTAACAATCCTTTTGGCGCTTGCCAAAAGTGTACGGGATTGGGAGTTTTTCTTAAAATTGACGAGAATAAAATAATTCCCGACAAGAATAAAAGCATTAAAGACGGCGGCATAAAGGGTAGCGGCTGGGCAATGGAGGGCAGCTCCATTGCGGCAATGTATTTTGAGGCGATTGCCAAGAAATATAATTTTTCACTTTCGGAACCGCTGAAAAATATTCCTGAAGAGGTTATTCATGCGATTTTATACGGAACAGGCGATGAACCGTTAAAAATACAGCGAAAGTCGGTATACGGCAGCGGAAGCTATGAAAAACCGTTTGAGGGTATTATTAACAATCTTCAGCGCCGTTACAATGAAACGGGAAGCAACTGGGTTAAGGATGAAATTCGCAGTTATATGACCGAAATCCCCTGCGACGCCTGTAACGGCGACAGACTTTCTGCCGAAAGCCTTGCGGTTACGGTCGGCGGAATTAATATTTCGGAATTTTGCAAAAAGTCTGTTGTTGATTCGCTTGAATTTGTAGAAAACCTTAAATTGACCGAAAAAGAGTCGATTATTGCGGCGGAGATAATCAAAGAAATCAAAGAACGTCTGAATTTTTTGAAGAGCGTCGGACTTGGATATTTGACTTTGTCACGCAGTTCGGGAACACTGAGCGGCGGAGAAAGTCAGCGCATAAGACTTGCAACTCAGATAGGAAGCTCGCTTATGGGCGTGCTTTACATTCTTGACGAACCGAGTATCGGGCTTCATCAGCGTGACAACGAAAAGCTGTTGAGCACACTGAAGCGTTTGCGTGACCTTGGAAATACAGTTATTGTAGTTGAACACGACGAAGACACAATGTATGCCGCAGACTATATTGTTGACGTGGGTCCCGGAGCGGGAATACACGGCGGACAGATTGTTTGCACGGGAGATGTAAACAAGATAAAAGCCTGCAAAGATTCTGTTACGGGTCAATATCTGAGCGGAAAGCGATGTGTTTCCGTTCCCGAAAACAGGAGAAAGGGCAACGGTAAATTTCTTGAAATTATCGGAGCGGCTGAAAATAATCTCAAAAATATAAATGTCAAGATACCGCTCGGAGAGTTTGTTTGCGTAACAGGTGTTTCGGGTTCGGGCAAAAGCTCTCTTATCAACGAAATTCTTTACAAAAGTCTTGCACGTGAACTCAACGGCGCAAAGACGGTTTCGGGAAAACACAAAATGATAAAGGGCATTGAAAATCTTGACAAGGTAATTCAGATTGACCAAAGTCCTATCGGAAGAACTCCGCGTTCCAACCCCGCAACATATACAGGCGTGTTTACCGATATAAGGGCACTGTTTGCCTCTACTCAAGACGCAAAGATGCGAGGATTTTCGCAAAGCCGTTTCAGCTTTAATGTTAAGGGCGGCCGCTGTGAGGCGTGTCAGGGTGACGGTATCATAAAAATTGAAATGCACTTTTTGTCAGACGTGTACGTTCCATGTGAGGTGTGCAAGGGCAAACGATATAACCGTGAAACGCTTGAAGTGAAATATAAGGGAAAATCAATAAACGACGTGCTTGAAATGTCGGTTGAAGAGGCTGCGGACTTTTTTGCAAATCAGCCCAAAATTTCACGAAAATTGCAAACACTTTGTGATGTCGGACTTGGATATATAAAGCTCGGACAGTCCGCAACAACACTTTCGGGCGGCGAAGCTCAGCGTGTAAAACTTGCCACCGAGCTTTCAAAACGGAGCACGGGAAAGACAATATATATACTTGACGAGCCTACAACGGGACTTCATATCGCAGATGTTCACAGACTTGTAGAGGTTCTTCAAATGCTGGTTGACGGCGGCAATACGGTTGTTGTTATCGAACATAACCTTGATTTGATTAAGACTGCCGACCAAATAATCGACCTGGGTCCCGAGGGCGGAGATATGGGCGGCACGCTGATTGCCCAAGGCACTCCCGAGCAGGTTGCGGATAATCCGCAGTCGTTTACGGGACAATATCTTAAACCTTTGTTGTAGGGTAACTGTCGTGCGGATTTTCTTCGTCACCCAAGGCGGCGAAAAATATCGCAATACGTCGAATTATGCGGAACAGAGCATTACAACGATTTAAGGAGAAGTTGCATATTTTTATGCAATTTCTCTTTCCTTTTGCACTGTTGCGGAGGTGAAATTGTGAGCGAACAAATTATTATTGCTTTGTTTTCTTTTGCGGGTACTCTTATAGGTACGCTTGCAGGTGTGATAACAACCGCAAGACTTTCTGATTATCGCATTGAACAGCTTGAAAAAAAGGTTGATAAGCACAATAATCTGATTGAACGTGTGTATCGAATCGAACGGCACGAAGCGGTGATTGACAACAAAATTAAGACTGCCGACCACAGAATATCCGATTTGGAATCTGTGCAAAGCAACAATTTGCATCAAAAATAAAGAACTTATAAAACCGGCAGACCCAAAATCTGAGTCTGCCGGTTTTATATTCGGAATATTTAAATTTCTCTAAGCTGTTTTATGTTTTCTTTATACAGAATTTCACTTATTGACATTTTTTTGATAATGTTTTTTACCGTTATGTCAAGCCCTGAATTTTCTCTGTAATCCGCAGGATAGATAAAGTTTACCCTGCCTTTTTTCAGCAATTCTTCAACCTTGCTGTCCTTTTGTTGATAAACGGCAATAGAATATCCGCCGTATGCTTTCATCATCTTCATACACGGAACATCGGAAAGACCGTCGCCTATGTATATCATATTGCAAAACGGCACACGCTTGTTATCGTCGGGCATTGAGCGGTTAAGGTCAATGTCGTTTGCAACGTCAAGCACACCCTTGTTTATTCTGTAAACAAACTGAGTTTTGTTGGTGTAGTTTACGTCGGTTTTAGGCCAAATTCCGTTACCGTTTTCGTCATAAAGAAATTCGCAGGCAAAAATACTTTTGAAAAACTTGCTTATACTTGTGCCCTCGATAATTTCTTTCATTCCCGATGAAATCACATAGTGCTCAACCAATATGTTGTGTTTTTTGCCGAATTGCGTTATTCTGTCAAACCATTCGTAAACGCCGCTGAAAAGCTCAACGTTTTTGCCCATATCAACAAGGGTTTTTCGTCGGAGCGGAATGTTTTTGTCACGTGAAATTTTAACCATCGCAAACATATATGCAAGAATAGAGTCCATATGCTGTTGATTGCCGAGTCGGTTTGAATATCGCCAAAACTCTTCTTCAGTCATTCCGAGGCTTGGAATAAAGCTGTAATCCTGCATATCCTTGGTGCACAGTGTTCTGTCAAAATCATACATTATCGCAACAATCGGATAATCGCTCATAAGATACTCCTGTTTGAAAGTGTTTGCATTTGATTATGCTGCTGGCTGAGTTGTGTTTTGCTGACCGGTTGCGGTTGTTGTGTCGGCAGAAGAATATTCCTTAATTTCAATATTTTCGATTACAATATTTTCCGCAGGCTTATAATTTTCGTCAACCTTGGTTTTTGCGATTTTGTCTACTGTGTCCATACCTGCGATAACCTGAGCAAACACGGTGTTTCCTCTGTCAACGGCATTGTATGCGCCGTCGAGATTAGGATTGCCGCCGTAAAGTTCGTAGATTTTTTTTATTTCATCACCGATAATGTCGGTATCATAGCACTTGTCGCCGTTTTCCTGAATAAATGCGGAAAGCAAACTCGAATCCTTGTAATTCACAAGCTGAGTCTTAACGTTATTCCACCAGTCTTCATATTTTGTCCAACCGCCGTCGGCGTTAAATGCGTCTTTGCTTGTCTGATTAATAAAGAACTGGCTTCCGTTGGAATCGCGTGAGGTGTTTGCCATAGACACTGCGCCTCTGATGTTTAAAAGCTTATCACAAAATTCATCCTCAAACTGCGAGCCGTACGAACTTGTTCCGTTGGGATTGTTCTCATCGTTTCCGATGTGTCCTCCCTGAACGATAAAATCGTTTATAACTCTGTGAAAGGTGGTGTTGTTATACTTGCCTTCTTTAGCAAGATTAATAAAGTTTGTAACTGTTTTCGGAGCCTGTTCGGGAAAGAATCTTAACGTTATATCACCCTGTGTCGTATGAATAACCGCTATGGTATCACCGTCTTTCGGCATATCCAGCTGGAATCCTATTCGGTCGGACGTGTCATAGAAAATGTTGGGAAAAATCTCCAACGAGTCCGATTTAATTCCGAGCTTCTCAAGCGCATCTGCGGCAGTGGCTTCGTCGCCTGTACTTAACGAGCCTGCTGAAGAAGACTGAATTTCGTCAGAGGTTGCAGACTGTGTCAGGTTACTTTCACACCCTGAGAACGAAATAGCCGAACAAACACAAGTTGCGGCAGTCATAAAAGCACACAGCGGTTTCAGATACCTTTTAGTGTTCATATTCTGTTTCCTTTCGGGATTGGATTTAAAACACACAATATTATAATAACACAAATTATGAAAAATTGCAAATTCAGAGGTTTTGGCAAAGATATTTGCCTGTGTCATAACTTTAAGCAAAATATCATATGCTTACTTGTAAACATTATTACCGATACAACGGAGGTTATAAAATGTCAGAATATCTGCCCGAAGGAAAGCTTGTTTCAACGCAAGAAAACATCAATATATTGCGGTCGCCACAGCTTTTGTCGGAAGCTGTGAATGAGCAAAAAATCCTTGAAGCCAAAGCGATAATATGCGACTCCCGTCACAACCTTATAGTTGACCTGGGCTCAATGAAGGGAATAATTCCGCGCGAAGAAGGGGCAATCGGAATAAGAGAGGGAATTGTGAGGGATATTGCGGTTATTTCACGCGTAAACCGAGCGGTAAGCTTTGTGATAACCGGTTTCAGAACCGACTCCGACGGCGTTAAATATGCGGTTCTGTCACGTGAAAAGGCTCAGAAAAAATGCCTTGATAATTATGTTCACAACCTTTCTTGCGGAGATGTTGTGAACGCAAGAATAACTCACCTTGAAAACTTTGGTGCGTTTGCGGACATCGGCTGCGGGATTGTTGCGCTTATGCCGATTGATGCGATTTCGGTGTCGCGGATTGAACATCCGCGTGAACGATTCAAGGTCGGAATGGACGTAAGAGCTGTTATAAAGTCGATTGAAAACGGCAGAATAAGTCTGAGCCACAAGGAGCTTTTGGGAACGTGGGAAGAGAATGCAGGCAAATTTTCGGCAGGAGAAACCGTTTCGGGAATTGTAAGAAGCGTTGAAAATTATGGGGCGTTCGTTGAGCTGTCTCCCAACCTTGCGGGTCTTGCGGAGAGCAAAGAAGGTGTTTGTGCAGGTCAGCAGGCGAGCGTTTACATAAAGAGCATTATTCCGGAAAAAATGAAAATCAAGCTGATAATAATTGACACCTTTGACTATAAATACAATCCTCAAAAGCCCGAATATTACACCGAAGCAGACCATATAAGCCGTTTCCTTTATTCTCCCGAAAACTGTTCAAAGGTGGTTGAAACCGTGTTTGACAATTGACATACCAATGCCGAAATGATATGATAAATACGGATATATTACAAAAAAGGCGGAGCATAAAAATGCTCTGCCGACAAATATTTTGTATTAATTTCAATGACATTTTCGGCAATACAGAACAAAGATTTTGTTGAGGTAAATGTCAGTTAAAAAAGTAAATCGGGAGGTAAAAATGCAGGAAGTTATAATAATTGCGGCGTCTGTATTGTCGCTGATTGTTTCTGCGGCTGTTTTGATTATTATTTCGAAAAAAAATAATAATCAAGGCGAAAGTCTTACGACAGATGAGATTGTCGGTGCCGTACGAAATGAACTTGCAACACAGCAAAGCATATTAAGACAGGAGTTGTCAAACC